>NZ_JBFBBZ010000001.1:0-544368 GCF_040682935.1 Amycolatopsis sp. NPDC051061 | reverse complement strand
GGTCAAGCGCCCCTATGTGGCCTTCGGTGCGTTCAACGCACCGAAGGGCCCCTTGGGTGCGTTGAGCGCAACCAAGGCCACATTGGGGCGCTCTGGCTACCGCGCGACCGCCTGCCAGCGCTGGTTCGCCCCGTTCGTCGGCCGGTACAGGCCGATGCGGGCGCCGTCTTCCCGGGACTCGCCGGTGACGTCCAGCAGCTGCCCGTCCGCGGCGTTGACGAACGTCCACGTCCCGTCGCCCGTCGTCGACACCGTCCACTGCGCCGCCGCGCCCGAGGCTCCCCGGGGGGCCAGCGTCACCGCGCCGCCGCTCGTGCTGAGCACCTGGCCCGTCGCCGCCGAAGCGATCGTGAACCGGTCGCGGTTGCCGTAGCGGCCCGTGCGGTCGGTCAGCGTCCAGCGCTGCGCGGCCGCCGACGCGTCCGTCGTGCGCTGGACCAGTGCGCCGTTCTCCGCGGACAGGGACTTGCCGCTCTGGACGCCGGTGAACGTGAACGGCTCGCCCGAGCCCAGTCCCGTCCCCGCGGCCGTCGACGAGACGCCGTCGACCAGGAACGTCGTCACCGACCGCGCCGGGACCCGCAGCGTCGCGTGGGCCGAGGTCACCCGGACCGCCTTGCCGCGGCGAAGGGCACCGGTGACGTCGGTGACGACCGGCGTCACCGAGGCGCCGGGCCGGACGCACCCGAACCCGGACAGGTCCAGCGTGACGTCCTGCTCCGCCGTGCCCGAGTTGACGTGGACCACCGAAGACAGGTCGTCCCCGCGCATCGCGGCCGTCGAGGCGGTGTCGTCCGACGCGATCAGCCGGTCACCCGGCCGGATGTAGTGGGTGAAGTTCCGCATGGTGTCGAACTTCGTGTTCGTCCGGATAGGACAGTCCGAAGTGGTGCAATCGAACGGGACCTGGATCTCGCCCCAGTTCATCCCGGCCGCGCTCTCCCCGCCGGGCTTCATGTTGTCGTAGTCCTCGATCGGCTGCCAGCTCACCCACGCGCTCGGTTCGAGCAGGCGCAGGTCGTCGGTGATCTGGCCGGCCAGCCCGAGCCCCGGGTCCATGCTGGTGAAGTCCTGCCGGTCGAGCCAGCTGCCGCCGACCTCGCTCATCCACAGCGGCTTCGACGCGCCCTTCGCGATGTCCCGCGGGATCGGCCGATTGCCGGTGCCATAGGTGTGCACGTTCAGCCGTCCCGCCGCCGCGCGCGCCGGAGAAGACCAGCCGTTCCAGTCGGCGGCGAAGATGTCCGGGTTGGTTTCGTCCGGTGCGGAGACCACCTTTCCCGGCAGCGCCGCGGCCATCGCCGGGATCAGCTGCGACTGCATCGACGGCCCGATGTGCGCGCCTTCCTGCCGCCCGCCGGTCGGGTTGCCGTCGGCGCCGAGGGTTGTCTTCCAGTAGTTCGTGTTGGGCTCGTTCAGCGGGTCGACCGACGAGAACTTGATGCCGTGCGCGCGTTCCAGAGTCCGCACCACCTGCGCCAGGTACGCGGTGAAGGCACCGATCTTGTCCGGCCGCAGCTGCTCGTCGGTGGCGGCGAAGCCGCCGGAGACGTACCCCGACACGGTCTGGAAGTACGGCGGCGAGTTGCTGAACGCCTCCCACTTGGTGACGCGCTTCTTGATGCGATCCACCCACCAGCGCTGGTTCGGGTCGGCGGCGGCGTCGAACTCGGCGGGATCGCCGGGCGTCCACCAGTCCTTGTCGGCGCGGGTCGTCCCGGCCGGTGCCTTCCACCAGCCCGGCACCGCGCCGCCCGGACGCAGGTACGCCGGGACGTCCGGGGCGTTGCCGCCGCCGACGTTGAAGCGGGCGATGTTGAGGTTCAGCCCGTCGGCACCGAAGACCAGGTCGGCCAGCTTGTTCCGGACCGGGTCGGGGTAGCCGCCGGTCGCCTCGGCCATCCACGCCAGGCTCGAGCCCCAGCCTTCGAACGGCTGCTGCCGGTAGGCCGGGTCGGGTTTCACGGTCACGGTCGTCGCCGCGGCCGCCGGTGCCGCCAGCAGCCCGGCCGCGACAAGAGGTGCACAAAGGACGGTGAGCATTCGTTTCATCGTCGAACTGCCCTTCGTTCCGGTGGGGACTTTCTCAGGCCTCGGTGTGTCCCAGCAGCGGCCGCGGCACGAACCGGGCCGCCGGGTCGAGCATCGTGTCCAGTTCGAGCACGACGAGTTCGTTGGCGCCCGCGCGGACCACCGGGCTCGGCACGTACAACGTCCGCTGCGGCCCGCGCCGCCAGTACCGGCCGAGCGGAAACCCGTTGAGCCACGCGAGACCCTTGCCCCACTCCCCGGTGTCGAGGAACAGATCGGCGGACGCCTCGATCTCGAACGACGCGCGCAGCAGCACCGGCCCGGCCACCGGGCCGTCCACTGTGGACGTATCCACCGGCTCGGGCAGCGCGGTCAGGTCCAGGGGCAGCACGTCCCAGCCGGCCAGCGGCTCGCCGTGCAGCGACGCGCCGCCGATGATGCCCTTCGCCTCGCCGATCCGCGGGCCGTAGTCGACGCGGCCCTGGTCCTCGACCAGCACCAGCAGCTCGCCGCTCGCGCGCGGGAGCGCGATCGCGCGGTCGTGGTGCTCCCGCAGCAGCGTGCCGGCCGCCTCGCCGTCGAAGAACACCGTCGCGCGGTCGCGGACCTCGCCGAACGTCAGGATCCCCGGCCGGTCACCGGTGACGCGGGTGCGCAGCAGCGCGAGGCGCGGCATCGGCGTCAGGTCGTCGAACGCGGGCAGCTCCTCGTGGAACTCCCAGGTGCCCCACCGTTCTGGCGCGTCGAGCAACCGGACGGGGTCGCGCAGCACCGACTCGAAAACCGGCGCGGGCCGCGCCGGCGGCGGAACCGTGTCCGGCACCTTGTGGTAGCGGGCGATGACGTCGCGGAAGGCGTGGTACTTCGGCGTCGGGTCGCCGGCTTCGTCCAGCGGCGCGTCGTAGTCGTAGGACGTGACGATCGGCTGGTAGACGCCCTTGTCGTTCGCGCCGCTGGTGAACCCGAAGTTGGTACCGCCGTGGAACATGTAGAGGTTGACCGACGCGCCCGCGGCCAGCAGCGCGTCGAGCTCGGCCGCCGAGTCCGCGGCCGGCGTCGTGTGGTGGTGCGCGCCCCAGTTGTCGAACCAGCCGTTCCAGAACTCGCTGCACATCAGCGGCCCGGTGGGCTGGTGCGCGCGCAGGATCGCGAGCCGCGCCTCGGCGCCCGAGCCGAACGACGCCGTGCGGTGCAGCCCGTCGAGGCTGCCCGCCTCAAGCATCTCCGGGGTCGGCTGGTCCACTGTGGTCAGTGGCACGGTGATCCCGCACGATCGCGTGTGCTCGGCGAGCGCCCGCAGATAGCGCTTGTCGTCACCGAACGCGCCGTACTCGTTCTCGATCTGGACCAGCAGCACCGGCCCGTCGCGGTCGACCTGGTGCGGGACGACGACTTCGTAGACCCGCGCGAGGTATTCGCGCACCGCATCGAGATAACGAGGCTCGTACCGGCGGACCCCGACCGACGGGTCGCGGAACAGCCACGCCGGCAGGCCGCCGTTGTCCCACTCCGCGCAGATGTACGGGCCGGGCCGCACGATCGCGTACATCCCGGCGTCGGCGACGAGCCGCAGGAACCGGTCGAGGTCGAGCCCGCCGGAGAGGTCGAACGTGCCCGGCGAAGGGGAGTGCGCGTTCCACGGGACGTACGTCTCGATGGTGTTCAGACCCATCCGCCGGGCCTTGTCGATCCGGTCGGCCCACAAGTCGGGGTGCACGCGGAAGTAGTGCAGGGCCCCGGAAAGGATCCGGAACGGCCGGCCGTCGAGCAGGAAGTCGGTCTCCCCGATCACGAACTCAGGCATGGCCGCCCGCCTCCGGGCACAGCTGGAGCACGGTCCAGGACAAGGGTGGCAGTGTCACGGTGATGGTCGTCCCCCCGGGGTCGGACGTCACGGCGGTGCCGGGCAGGGGCACCGGCCGGACCGGTTGTGCATCGGCGGTGTTGACGGCGTGGCGCGTCTCGCCGTCGGGTGTGGTCAGCGTTTCGGCGGCGTACACGCCGTATCGCGCGCCGCGCAGGCGCAAGCGCACCTCGGTCGGCGACGCCGTGGCCCGGTTGGTGAGGAACACCGCGCCGCGCCCGCAGTCCCCGGCCGTGGCGGCGACGTCGACGAGGTCGACCTCGCCGTGCTGCGCGGTGCGCAGGCGCTCGCCCTCGACATTCAGGCGCAGGCTCACCCCGCTCGCCAGCGCGGCCACCTGCCGGAACGGGTGGAACGTCGGCTGCCGCCACGCCGGGCCGCCGGGCTCGGTGCGGATCGGCGCGATGACGTTCACCAGCTGCGCCTGGTTGGCCATGGTGACGCGGTCGACGTTGCGCAGCAGCGAACTGAGCAGCGAGCCGACGACCACCGCGTCGGTGACGGTGTAGGTGTCCTCGATGATCCGCGGGTGCTCGCGCCAGCCGCCCTCGGCGAGCCGCGCCTGGTCGACCTCGTTCCAGCGGCGCAGGTCCCAGACGTTCCACTCGTCGACGCTGATCCCGATCTTCTTGTCCAGGCCCAGCTCGGCCAGCGTCTCGTCGATGATCCCCGCCGTCGTGGCGATGTAGCGGTCCAGCGCGGCCCCGCTGGCGAGGTAGCTGTCGGTGTCGCCGTGCAGCTCCTGGTAATAGGCGTGCAGCGAGATGTGGTCGACCAGCTCCGCCGTGTGGCGCAGCACCGTGCGCTCCCAGTCGCCGAACGTCGGCATGTCCGCGTGCGAGCTGCCCGCGACGACGAGCTCGACGCCCGGGTCGATCATCCGCATGACCCGCGCGGTTTCCGCCGCCAAGCGCCCGTACTCGTCGGCGGTCTTGTGACCGATCTGCCACGGGCCGTCCATCTCGTTGCCCAGGCACCACAGCTTGAAGCCGAACGGACGGTCGGCGCCGTTCGCGCGCCGCCGCTCGCTCAGTTCCGTGCCACCCGCGTGGTTGCAGTACTCCAAGACGTCGGCGGCCTCCTGGATGCCGCGGGTGCCGAGGTTGACGGCGTACATCACCTCGGCACCCGCGGCTTCGGCCCACGCGGCGAATTCGTGCAGGCCGAAGCGGTTGGATTCCACGCTGTGCCAGGCCGGGTCGAGCCGGACCGGCCGGTCCGGGCCGACGCCGTCTTCCCAGCGGTAGCCGGAGACGAAGTTGCCGCCGGGGTAGCGGATCACGGTCGGCCCGAGTTCCCGAACCAGCTCCAGGACGTCGCCGCGGAAGCCTCGATCGTCCGAAGTGGAGTGTCCGGGCTCGGAGATCCCGGTGTACACGGCCCGGCCCATGTGCTCGACGAACGAGCCGAACAGGCGACGCGGGACCGGGCCGATGGCCTGACCCGCGTCACCTTCGATGTGGACGCTCATCCGGCGCTGACGGTGAAGCCCTGCTGGTTGCCGTAGTCGACGAGCGCCTGTTGCCACGCTGCCAGCCCGGCGTCGAGCGGGGTGCCGTTCAGGTACGCCTTGCCGGCGGTGTCGCTGAAGACGCTGTTGGCGTAGGTCTGGTACGGCAGGTAGGTCCAGCCCTTGGCGACGTCCTTCGACGCCTGGGTCAGCACCTGGTTGATCTTCTGCCCGCCGAAGTACGGCACGGCCTCGTCGACGAACGCGGGCGAGGTCAGGTCGGCCGTGGTGGACGGGAAGCCGCCGCTCTTGATGAACGGCTGGACGCCGTTGCCGTGGTTGAGCCAGCGCACGAACGCCGCGGCCAGCGCCGGGTTGGCGCTCTGCTTGACCACCGACTGGGCGCTGCCGCCGTTCTCCGCGGTCACCGGCTGCCCGTCGTAGGTCGGCATCGGCGCCACCGCCCACTTCCCGCTGCCGCCGGTCACCGAGGACATGAAGTTGCCGGGCATCCAGGCACCGGTGACCAGGGTCGCGATGGTGCCGTCACCCAGGGCGCGGAACCAGTCGTCGGACCACTCCTTGATCGGGGCGAACTGCTTGCCCTGGATCAGCTGGTCCCACATCGCGGTCCACTTCTTGGTGCCCGCGTCGCCGAAGTCGATCTTCACGTTCCGGCCGTCGACGGTGAACGGGCGCCCGCCCGCCTGCCAGATCATGCTCAGCACGGCCCCGGGGTCGCCGGTGTCCGAGGTGATGTACTTGGCCGGGTCGGCGGCGTGCAGCTTCTTCGCCGCGGCGACGTACTCTTCCCACGTCTTCGGCACGGCGATGGCGTTCTTGTCGAAGACTTCCTTGTTGTAGAACAGGGCCATCGGCCCGGAGTCCTGCGGCAGGCCGTAGAGCCCGTTGTTGTTCTTCACCTGAGCCCAGGTCGAGGCGCTGTAGTCCTTTTCGAACGAGCCGAAGCCGTATTGGTCCAGGTTGGCCAGTGAGTCGGTCAGCGCGAACTGCGGCAGCGCGTAGTACTCGATCTGCGCGACGTCCGGCGCGCCGTTGCCGGCCTTGATCGCGTTCTGCAGCTTGGTGTACTCGTCCTTGTTCGTCCCGGCGTTGACGTAGTTCACCTTGACGTTCGGGTATTCCTTCTCGAACGCCGCGACCTGGTCCTTCGCCGACGGGGTCCAGCTCCAGTAGGTGATCGTGCCGCCCGCCTTGAGCGCGGCGTCGACGGAGTCCTGGGTGCCGGTGGCGGCGGCGGGTCCGGAGGAGCTCCCGGACGAGCAGCCGACCGCGAGGGCGGCGGCGAGCGCCACGGCGGCGAACGCCTTGGCGCGACTGCGGATGCGTGACATCGAGTGTCCCTTCACGACGGTGTGACGGCTCATTGCTTGACGCTCCCCGCGCTCAGCCCCGATTGCCAGAACCGTTGCATGAGCAGGAAAGCGATGACGAGGGGGATGATGGTGAGCAGCGACCCGGTGAGCACCAGGTTGAAGATCGGCTGGGCGCCGGCGCCGTTCGCCTGCGCGCTCCACTGGTTGAGCCCGACGGTCAGCGGGTACCACTTCGGCTCGCTGAGCATGATCAGCGGGAGGAAGTAGTTGTTCCAGGTCTGCACCATCGTGAACAGCGCGACCGTGACGATCCCGGGCACGAGCTGGCGCAGCGTCACGGTGAGGAAGATCCGGAGCTCGCCCGCCCCGTCGATCCGCGCCGCTTCCATCAGCTCGTCCGGGATGGCGTCGGCGGCGTAGACCCAGATCAGGTAGAGGCCGAACGGGCTGATCAGCGACGGGATGATGACGGCCAGGGGCGTGTTCGTCAGCCCGAGCTTGCTGAACATCAAGAAGGTCGGCACGGCGAGCGCCGTCGTGGGCACGGCCACGGCGCCGAGGACGATCGCGAACACCGCCCGGCGACCGGGGAAGCGGTACTTGGCCAGGCCGTAGCCGGCCGCCGTGGCGAGGAGCGTCGCGCCGCCGGCGCCGACCACGACGTACAGCAGGGTGTTCCCCAGCCAGCGGAAGAAGATCCCGTTGTTGTAGGTGAACGTCCGGCCGATGTTGTCGAAGAGGGCGAACGGGCCGCCGAAGGACAGGCCCGACGTCGAGAACAGCGCCGACTGGGTCTTGGACGCGTTGATCACCAGCCACACCAGCGGAACCAGGGTGTAGACCAGGTACAGCGCCATGACGGCGGTGAGCGTGCGCGACTTGCGGGGCCGCGTCACCGAGAGCGTGGCCACGTCACATCCCCTTCCGGGAACCGCGCAGCTGCACGACGTAGGCGATGACCGCGGTGATCACGCCCATCACGATCGCGACCGTGGCGGAGTAGTTGTACTGCTGGCCGGCGAAGGAGAGGTTGTAGGCGTACATGTTGGGCGTGTAGAAGGTGCCGATGATGTTCGGCACCAGGTTGCGCATGATGTTCGGCTCGTTGAACAGCTGGAAGCTGCCGATGATCGAGAAGATCGTGGCGATCACGATGGCCCCGCGGATCGCGGGGAGCTTGACGGACCGGATGACGCGGAACGTGCCGGCGCCGTCGATCGCGGCCGCTTCGAACAGCTCCGTGGGGATCACCTTCAGCGCGGAGTAGAAGATCAGCATGTTGTAGCCGACGAACTCCCAGGTCACGACGTTGCCGATCGAGGTGAGCAGCCAGTTCTGCGACAGCGGCTTCACCGCGTCGGTGCCGAGCAGGTGGTTCAGGTCGGCGGCCAGTCCGAAGTGGTCGCCGTAGATGAAGCCCCACATCAGCGTGGCGACCACGGCGGGCACCGCGTACGGCAGGAAGATCACGATCCGGAAGAACCCGGCGGCGTGCAGCCGGGCGCTGTCGATCGCCAGCGCCGCGACCAGCGCGAGCAGCAGCATGATCGGCACCTGCACGGCGAGGAACACCAGGACCCGCTGGAAGGACTCCCAGAACTTCGGGTCGCCGAGCACCTGCACGTAGTTGTCGGCGCCGACGAACACCGTGCCGCCGAAGAAGGCCTGGTCGCGGTAGAGGCTGAGGACGAACGCGTACACGACCGGCGCGATGAACGTCAGCGCGAACACCAGCATGAAGGGGGCGACGAAGAGCCAGCCCCGCCACTTCCGCCGCGGCCGGCGGGCCGTCGGCGTGGGGCGAGCGGGCACCGGGACGGGCGGAGCCGCGGTGGACGTCATCGTCTTCTCCGGTGTTGCAGATGTTTACGTCAACATGGACGGTCGGAGGGTAACGTGTTGACGTAAACATGTCCAGGACACCCGAGGAGACCCCGTGCCGGCTGCATCCCCCCGCCGTGGACCGTCGATGGCGGACGTCGCGCGCGAGGCGGGCGTGTCCGGCCAGACGGTGTCCCGCGTGGCCAACGGCAAGACCAATGTGGACGACGCGACCCGCGAGCGCGTCCTCGCCGCGATGCGCCGGATCGGCTACCGCCCCAACAGCGCGGCCAGGGCGTTGCGCAACGGCAAGTTCCGCAGCATCGGCGTGATCATTTCGGCACTGCCGACGTTCGGCAACAGCCGCACGCTCGACGCCATCGCGGCGGCGGTCGTCCCGGAGGGGTTCTCGATCATCCTGATGCCGGTGACGCGCCCGACTCAGGGCGAGGTGACGGGGGCGTTCAGCAAACTGAACGAGCAGGCCGTCGACGGCGTGATCATCCTGATCGAACAGCACCAGCTCGACCAGAGCTCGATCGAGCTGCCGCACGGGCTGCCGGTGGTGGTGATCGATTCCAGCGCGCGCTACGACTACCCGGTGGTCGACACGGACCAGGCCGACGGCGCCGCCACGGCGACCCGGCACCTGCTGGAACTGGGGCACGCGACGGTGTGGCACATCGCGGGGCCACCGCAGTCGTATTCGGCCGAGCGCCGCCGGAAGTCCTGGCGGGCCACCTTGGAGCTGGCGGGCGCGTTCGTCCCCCCGGTTCTGGTCGGCGACTGGTCCCCGGCGTCGGGGTACGAGGCGGGGTCGAGGCTGGCCGCCGACCCCGCGGTGACGGCGGTGTTCGTGGCGAACGACCAGATGGCCCTGGGATTGCTGCGCGCCCTGCATGAGACGGGCCGGTCCGTCCCGGGCGACGTGAGCGTGGTCGGGTTCGACGACATGGAGGAGTCGGCCCACTTCTGGCCCCCGCTGACGACGATCCGCCAGTCGTTCGAGGCAGTGGGCCGACACGCGGTTTCGGCGCTGCTGGCGGAGATCGAGACGGGCGCGGAGGCGGGCGAGCCGGTGACGGTGCCGACGGAGCTGGTGCGCCGCTCGAGCACAGCGCCGCCGCCGGCCTGACCTCCCGGTGCCCGGCGGCGCACCGGAATTGTCGGTGCCCGCCGGTAAAGTGGAAAACGGGGGGCGCCGCCACGCCCGAAGTTCTCGTTTGAACCCGCGAGACCGCGGGCATTACTGGCCACCAAGCCGGATCCCCCGGTACCGCGAATGTCGCAGTGGTGTGGACCATCCGGCCCACCGCAGCAGAAACGAGGCGTCATGCTCGCCATCCTCGCCGCCGTGCTCTTCGGGCTCGCCCTCCTGATGGAGCTGGCCGGGTTCGGCCTGGGCCCGATCATCACCACCAGCACGCTGACCACCGCCGGGCTGCTGTGCGTCGCCCTGCACCTGGCCGGTGTCGCCACCGACCGGTCGCGGTTCTCCCGCAGCCGCCGCCGGCGCTAGCCCGCCGCGGGCTCCGACGCGCGCTGCAGCACCTGGACGAACACCTCGGGCGACTGGGCGCCGGCGACGCCGAACCGCTGGTCGATCACGAAGAACGGCACCCCGGTCGCGCCGAGCGCCCGCGCCTGTTCGCCGTCCGCCGCGACTTCGGCTTCGTAGGCGTCCGACTCGAGCACCGCGCGGGCCTCGGCCGCGTCGAGCCCGGCTTCGGCGGCCAGCTCCACCAGCGAGTCGCGGTCGAACAGCGAGCGCCGTTCGGTGAAGTGCGCGCGGTAGAACCGGTCGACGACGGCGTCGGCCAAGCCGCGCTCGCCGGCGAGGTGCACCAGGCGGTGGCCGTCGACGGTGTTTCCCATGTGGACGCCGTCGAGGTGGTACTCGAGACCGTCGGCGGCCGCGCGCTGTTCCATCTGCGCTTCCATCGCGTCGGCTTCTTCGAGTGTCCGGCCGTACTTTTCGGACAGCACCTCGCGCGTCGGCCGGGCGGTCCCGCGCGGGAACGACGGGTCGAGCTGGAACGAGTGGTGCACGACCTCGACGTCGGCACCGAGCTCGGCGACCGCCCGCTCGAAGCGGCGCTTGCCGAGGTAGCACCAGGGACAGATGAGGTCGGACCAGATGTCTACGCGCACACCACCACGCTAACCGCGCGGTGGCACGCACTTCAAAGTAACCGTCGCCGACCTGCGCGGTGAGATCCGGGGCCCCGCCCCGAGCCGCGGGCTCCGCCACCCGGCCCCCCGAAGCTAGGGTGGGCCGGTGACCGTCTCGACCGACGACATCGTCCGCCACGCGGCGCGTCTGCTCTTCGCCGGCACCCGCCTCGACCTCGGCCGGATGGCGACGGAGCTCGGAATCTCGCGCACGACGTTCTTCCGCCGCGTCGGCAACCGCGACGACCTGATGGGCGCGGGGCTGCGGCTGCTGTCCGACCGCACGTGGCAACGCGCGCTGGGCCATTGGCGCTCCGAGTACGGCGACAAAGTCCGCACCCCCGAGGGCCGGCTGCGGTGCCTGTGGGTGATGGAGGAGTACCGCCGCGAGGTCGCGGCCAACGACGGGATGCGCAAGCTGATCGAAGCGGAGTCGACGGTGGCCCTCAGGGTGCTGACCGATCCGCGCGGCGCGGTCCAGCCGGCCCTGGTCGACGCGCACGTGGAACTGTTCCGCGCGGACGCCGAGGCAGCGGGGCTGACGCCGCTCGTGGGCTTGCCGGACTTGGCGTTCGCGGTGGTGCGGCTGGGCGAGTCGTTCTTGTATTCGGACGTGCTGGCGGCGCGCACGGTGGACCTGACGGTGGCGACGACCCTGCTCGACACCCTGGTCCGGGGCGCCCTGGAGCCGGCCATGGTCCGCTGACGCGCCCACTTTCCCGAGACAGCGCCGGGCGTCGCGTTCACTGAGCAACCGCCCAGGCGGTCAACCACTCACCCGTTCGGCCGTTGTGGAACATTTGGCCGAAGTGTTTCATAACACCACGGGAAAGCGGTTACCCCGCATCCCGCACGCGGCACCTCCTTCGGTTGCCGTGCCACGGTTCCATCGGTCCGCCCGCCTGTTCCGGGCGCGCTTTCGCCTGCCCGGGGAAAGAGAGCGATCCATGTCCGTACTCACCAGCCCGCCGACGTCGTCTGGCTCGGGTGAGACAGTTTCCCGCCGCCGCCGAGGGTGGCGCGCCAAGGCTGCCGGGGTCGTCCTGGCCGCGCTCGCGCTCACCACCGGCGTCGCCGCTCCGGCGCCCGCCGCCGCGAACCCCTACGAACGCGGCCCCGACCCGACCAACTCCAGCATCGAAGCCAGCCGCGGCAGCTTCGCGACCAGCACCGCCACCGTGTCGCGAGTGGCCGTCTCCGGCTTCGGCGGCGGCACCATCTACTACCCCACCTCCACCACCGCCGGCACGTTCGGAGCCATCTCGATCGCGCCCGGCTTCACCGCGCTCCAGTCGAGCATCTCCTGGCTGGGCCCGCGGCTCGCGTCGCAGGGCTTCGTCGTCTTCACGATCGACACCCTGACCACCAGCGACCAGCCCGACAGCCGGGGCCGGCAACTGCTGGCCTCGCTCGACTACCTCACCCAGCAGAGCAGCGTCCGGTCCCGCATCGACAGCAGCCGGCTCGGCGTGGTCGGGCACTCGATGGGCGGCGGCGGCACGCTCGAGGCGGCGCGCTCCCGGCCGTCGCTGCAGGCCGCGATCCCGCTGACCGGCTGGAACCTGACCAAGAGCTGGTCAACGGTCCGCGTGCCGACGCTCGTCGTCGGGGCGCAGTCGGACACCGTCGCCCCGGTGGCCTCGCACTCGATCCCCTTCTACACCAGCCTTCCGTCCTCTTTGGACAAGGCGTACCTCGAACTGCGCGGTGCCAGCCACTTCGCCCCCAACTCGTCGAACACGACGATCGCGAAGTACACCCTCTCCTGGCTCAAGCGGTTCATCGACAACGACACCCGCTACGAACAGTTCCTCTGCCCCATCCCGAGCACCAGCCTGTCCATTTCGGACTACCGGGGCAACTGCCCGCACAGCGGCTGACGCTCAGCCGGGCACGCCGAGGGTGACGACCACCTTTCCCTTGGCGTGCCCGGCTTCCTGGTAGGCGAATGCGGCGCGCAGGTCGTCGAACGGGTAGGTCCGGTCGACGACCGGCGTGACCGCGCCGCGCTCGGCGAACGCGGCCAGCTCACCCAGGACCGCCGCCTTGTCCCGGCAGGCGACCGCGTCGGCGAGCACGACCCGCCGTCGCGCGAACGGGCCCGCGGCCAGCGCGGCGAAGACGTGCCCCGCGGGCTGCAGCCAGCGCCCGGCCGGGCCACCGATGGCGACGAACGTGCCGCCGCGCTCCAGCACCCGGCGACAGGCGAACACGGACCGGCCACCGGCGACGTCCAGCACGAAGTCGTAGCGCCGCCCGCTGCGGGTGAAGTCCGCCGAGTGGTAGTCGACGACGTGCTCCGCACCGAGCGAGCGGACGAGGTCGACGTTCGCCGGGCCGCAGACGGCGTCGACCCGCGCCCCGAAAGCTTGCGCCAGCTGGACGGCGAAAGTGCCGACGCCGCCGGAAGCGCCGTTGACCAGCACCCGGTGCCCGGGTTCCACCCCTCGCAAGGAGAGCAGGGCGGTCACGGCGGCCATCGGCATCGTCGCCGCCTGCTCGTGGGACAGGTTCGCCGGCATCGGCGCCAGCAGGTCTTCGGGCACGCAGACGTATTCGGCGGGCGCACCCCTCGGCAGGAGGGCGTAGACGTCGTCGCCGGGCGCGAACTTCGTCCCCGCCGTCTCGACGCGGCCGGCCAGGTCGCAGCCCAGGACACCCACCTCCGGACGCCGGCCGAACCCGCCGGGTATCAGCCTTGCAACGTAAGGCTGGCCTCTCAGGGAGTGCCAGTCGTACGGGTTGACCGAGGTGGCGTGCACCCGGACCAGCACTTCGCCGTCGCCGGGGCCGGGATCGGGCACGTCTTCCCAGGTCAGGGTGTCTGGTGAGCCGTACGCACGCTGAACGAGGGCCTTCATCGCATCTCCCTTACGTCGTAAGTCGTACGTTGTAAGGTAGCTTCGCGGCCGTCGCCGGGTCAAGCAGGACTTACGTTGTACGATCTTGGGCGTGACCACCGAAGCCCGGATCCCGCTGAGCCGGGAGCGCGTGCTGCGCACGGCCGTCGCGCTCGCCGACGAGCACGGCCTGCGCGCCGTGACGATGCGCCGGCTCGCGGACGAGCTCGGCGCCGAGGCGATGTCGCTCTACTACCACGTGGCCAAGAAGGAAGACGTGCTCGACGGGATCGTCGACGTCGTGGCGCAGGAGATCAACGAGACCGTCGCGCGCCTGGAAACCGGCCCGGACTGGAGGCAGACGGCCCGGCGGCGCATCCTCGCCGCCCGCCAGGTGTTCCTCCGCCACCGCTGGGCGCCGGCGCTGTTCGAGACGCGGTCGTCGACGAGCATCGAGGTGCTGAAGTACTACGACGCCCTGGTCGGCTTGATGCACGAAGGCGGGTTCTCGCACAACCGGATCCACCACGCGCTGCACGCCCTCGGCAGCCGGGCGCTCGGGTTCAGCCAGGAGCTGTTCGACCCGAGCGCGGGCGCGTCGGCGGAGGTCCCGGCGGAACTGGCCGCGCAGCTGCCGAACCTGGTGGGGATGCTGAGCGAGATCGCCCACGACGACCCGGATTCGACGCTGGGCTGGTGCGACGACCAAGCGGAGTTCGAGTTCGGCCTGGACCTCATCCTCGGCGGCTTGGACCTGCTTCGGGAGCGGTAGTCCACCAGGTGGGACACCCTCCCTTACCAGGGAAGAATCGGTGAGGTGTCCCGACCACTGCGGAAGCTCGGCTTCCTGACCATCGGCCTGTTCGACCCCGCCGACCCGCGGCGGGGCCACGAGTCGACCTTGGAGATCATCCAGCTCGGGGAACAGCTCGGGTTCGACAGCGCCTGGGTGCGGCACCGGCACCTGCAGCACGGCATCTCCTCGCCCGTCGCGGTGCTCGCCGCGGCGAGTCAGCGGACCAGCCGGATCCACCTCGGCACCGCCGTCATCCCGCTCGGCTGGGAGAACCCGCTGCGGCTCGCCGAAGACCTGGCCACCGTCGACCTGCTCTCCGGCGGCCGGCTCGACCCGGGGATCAGCGTCGGCCCGCCCATGCGCTACGACGAGGTCAAGCACGCCCTCTACCCGGACACCGCCGACGCCGAGGACTTCTCCTACGACCGCGTGCAACGACTACTGGACTTCGTGCGCGGCAAGCCGGCGACCGGCTTCAGCGGCACCGAAGGCTTCGAGGTCTTCTCCGACCGGGTCCAGCCGCAGGCTCCCGGGCTCGGCGACCGCCTCTGGTACGGCGGTGCGAGCCTGCGCTCGGCCGAGTGGGCCGGCGAGCACGCGATGAACTTCCTGACCAGCAGCGTCGTCAAGGCCGAAGGCGAAAGCACCGACTTCGCCGAGATCCAGCTGTCGCACATCCGGACGTTCCGCGCGCACCACCCGGCCGGTGCAGCCGCCCGCGTCTCGCAGGGCCTGGTCGTCATCCCGACCGACAGCGCGACGCCGGAGCAGCGCGCGAAGTACGAGGCCTACGCCGCGAAGCGGCTTCCCCGCACCGCGGAACCGCAGGGCCCGGCGCGGATGCTGTTCTCCCCCGACTTCGTCGGCAGCTCGGCCGAGATCGCCGAGCGGCTGCACGCACACGCGGCGTTCCGCGAGGTCGACGAGGTGGCTTTCGCCCTGCCGTTCACCTTCGACCACGAAGACTACGTGCAGATCCTCACCGACCTCGCGGAACGGCTGGGCCCGGAACTCGGCCGGAAGTCCTGACCTACTTGTTGGTGCCCGGGGTCAGCACCTTGTCGATCACGAAGACCGTGGCGTTCTTCGTGGGGATGTTGCCGCACAGGATCTTCGCGCCGTTGACGGTCATGTTCTCGCCCGAACCCTCGATCTTCAGCGAACCGCCGGCCGTGTTCAGCGACTCCAGCGTGCCGGCACCCTCGAGACCCTTGGCGTCGTAACGCTTGCCGACGACGTGGTACTGCAGGATCGGCGATAGCTCGGCCGGCTTGCCCGCCAGCTCGGCGAACTTCGCGTCACCCAACGCGGCGAACGCCGGGTCCGCCGGCGCGAACACCGTGATCGCCGGGGCACTGTTGAGCGTGTCGACCAGGTTGGTGGCCTTGACCGCCGCCACCAGCTTGGTCAGCAGCGGGTTCGTCGACGCCGCCGACGCGACCGGCTGCGGACCCATCGAGTCCAGCGAACCGGGCGCGGACCCCTGCGGCAGCTGGCCGCACGCGGGACCGAAGACGTCGGCGTTGGTGGTCATGCCGTTCGACGCACCCGAGTCGGCGCTGGACGACGGTGCGGCCATCGACGACGACGGAGTCGGGGCGCTGGAACTCCCGGAGGAAGCGGTGTCGCTGCCGCTGCACGCGGTCAGCGAAAGCGCGGCCACGGCGGCGAAACCGATTCCGGCGACACGAAGCTTGGTCACGAAAATCACTCCAAAAAAGCGGCTGTGAACTTCTTCTTACGGGTCATTCGAGGCTGGCCGGGAAACAGCTTGGCGCCCATTCGGGTGATGCGGGTCACTGCGCCAGAAAATGCTGCTGCACAACAATTTCCGCACGCTTCGCTCACGCGAGACCGGCGACACGCGCTTTTCTGCCGGACGCGAATGCGAAGCCGCCGGGCGTGCCGATGCGCATTCCGGCCGGATAGCCGGTTCGCGTGGGGCTAAGCGAGGGAGATCCGGCTGACCGCCGGGGTGGTCGGGCCCGTGGACCCGCCGGCGGGCTCGACCGTGATGCCGATCCGGTCGGTGCCGGGCGGGATGTCGGACATCAGCATCCGCGGCTGCAGGAGCCCGGCCGAGTGCGCTTCGCCGGCCCGGATCAGCCACACCTGGTAGACGTGGCCCGCGTCGAGGGCGGGCAGGTCCGAGGCGAGCAGCACCGCCTGGTTGCGGCTGCGCGAAACGACCAGGGTCGCGTGCCCCTCGCCGACGCCCTGGATCGCCGAGGCGTCCGGTGCGGACAGCACGGAATCGACCGGCGCCGGCGGCGCGGACGTCGTGACGACACCGACCCCGACCGCGACGACGGCGGCCGCGGCGGCCCCGAAGAGGGCGACGCGCAGCCCGAAAGCCTTGCGTCGGCCGGGTGCCGGCCGGGCCGCCACAAACCTGGGCGGCAGCTGACGGGTGCGGACCACCGTGGCGAGCACCAGCGACTTCAGCTCCGACGGCGGCCCCACGGACTCGGCCACGCCGAGCCAGGCCCCGGTCGCCCGCAGCTCCGCCACCTCCTGGCGGCACGCCGCGCACTCCCCGAGGTGCCGTTCGAACCCGGCACGCTCCACATCGGACACGGCATCCAGCGCGTAGGCCCCGGTCAGCGTGTGCAGCTCGGCGGTCATCGATCCACCCCCAGGCAGTCACGCAGCCGGATCAGACCGTCCCGGATGCGGGTTTTCACGGTCCCGGGCGCCACCTTCAGCACCTCGGCGACCTCGGGATAGGTGTAGCCGTTGTAGTAGGCCAGCACGATCGACTCGCGCTGGAGCTCGGTGAGCTGCGCGAGGCACTGCCGCACGCGCTGCTGGTCGAGGGTGGCCAAGGCGGACTCGGTGACCTCGTCGAACGGCCGCCGCACGTCCATCCGGCCCGCCCGCTCCTCGCGGTCGAGCACGGCCTGGTGCGAGCGCACGCGGTCCACGGCCCGGCGGTGGGCGATCGTCAGCACCCACGACAGCGCGCTGCCGCGCTCCGGGACGTACCTCGTGGCCTTGCGCCACACCTCCACCAGCACCTCCTGCGCCACTTCCTCGGCCTGGGCGTGGTTGCGCAGGACGCGCATGACCAGCCCGAGCACCGGCCCGGCGATGAGGTCGTACAGCGCCGCGAACGCCGGTTCGTCCCCCGCCGCGACCCGCCGCAGGAGTTCCTCGGCGCTCGCCGCGGCCACCGGCGCCTCGTCCGGTTGCAGCCGCAGCCGCCCACGCTCACCCATGCCCGGCACCCTCCACCTCACCCTGTTTGCGGGAGGCGTTCGCGGCCGGACCGCGTCTCGGACTGGTCTGTCGTGAGGATTCCCACCCGGACGGTGCAACTCCGGCGCCGGGACCCATCCGGCGGCGCGGTGGCTTCGAAAGACTGGCGTCGGGGTGTGAATCACGGGGCGCCGGCAACCCGGTCCGGATGCGCAGCGGCTCAAATGCCGAAGTGACTTCAATCGCGCATCGACTGCAAAGATGGAGTCACTTCAGTTGTGCAGCGACTCCAGCTAGTGGTCGCTTCAGTTGTGCAGTCACTCCAGTTGTGCAGTCACTCCAGCTATGTGACCACTTCACCTATCCAGCGGCTCTAGTCGCACACCAGCCGCGGCGATGTAACGACGCCGAAGGTGTAGCGACTGCACTTATGCACCGGCCCCGCAACGACTGCTCACTCCGCGTGGGCAACTTGCCCGTTCGGCCACTCCGGCGGTGACCTCGGCCACTTCTTGATCACCCCAGAGTGTGAAAGTTTTTCGGAACGCTAGGCGTTGAACTCACCGTGGGTTATCCCTGGAACAAGACGAACTTAACCGACGAGTAGCAAAGGCGGTCCCCATGACCGACCCGCACAGCGTGACCAGTGCCGGCTTCGACTTCGCCCTGCGAACCTTCGGGGCGGCGCCGCGACCGGTGCCGGCCGAGCTGGAGTACGACACCCGTGACCCCTATGCGGTCGCCGTGGTGCTGCACGCCGGCCCGAGCGCCGTCCGGTGGCTTTTCGGACGGGACCTGCTCGCCGACGGCCTGCTCGGCCGCTGCGGCGACGGTGACGTGCGCATCGGGCCCGCGGGCGATCCGGCCCTGGTCGTCGTGGAGCTCAACTCCCCCGACGGCGCCGCGGTGCTCGAGGCACCCGCGAAGGAGATCGCGGCCTTCCTCGACCGGACCTACGACGTCATCCCCGCCGGGGAGGAGTCCGACTGGTTCGACTTCGACGAGGAACTCGCGAAGCTCTCCTACCAGGACTGAGTACCGGACTGAGTACCGTCGCCGGGTGAGCTTCTTCCTGACGAAAGTGCTCGCCGCGCTCGACGACGGTGGCGATCGGCCGCTGTTCCACCACGAGAACGGCGTCACGACCTACCACCAGGCCCGCGACCGGCTGCGCCGGCTGCACGGCGGCCTCGGTGAAACCGGAACGGTCGCCGTCGACCTGCGCAACCGGCCCGAGACGCTCCTCGTGCAGCTGGCCGGCCTCCTGCGCGGCGCGACCGTGCTCATGGTCCCGGCCTCGGCGCCGACGCAGGACCGGCTCGCCGCGGCCCGGGGCGCCACCGTCGTCACCGATCGCCCGCACGACTGGCCCGGCGCCGACACGAGAACCCTCGACGACCTCGACGGCGAGCCCGAACCACTGGACCCGCCGGAAACCGTCAACCTCCTCTTCCCCACCGGCGGCACCACCGGCGCCCCGAAGCTCATCCGCCACAGCGGCATCTACGACGGCATGGCCTACATCTTCACGCCGAACCCGGACGGCCCCGGCCGCACCCTGCTCGTCGCCCCGATGACGCACATGACCGGCAACGCCACCGTGCTCGGCGCGCTCCTGCGCCGCGACACCGTGGTGCTCCAGGACGGTTTCGACGCAGGAGCGGTCCTCGACGCGATCCAGGAACACCGGATCGACACGCTCTCGCTGACGCCGCCGCGCCTGGCCGCTGTGCTCGACCACCCGGCGCGGCAGAGCACCGACCTCAGCAGCGTCCGCTCGCTCTCCCTCGGCGCCGCGCCGCTGCCGCCGCACCGGCTCGCGCAGGCCCTCGACGTCTTCGGCCCGGTCGTCGGCCAGGGCTACGGCCTGACCGAGGCGCCGATGATTGCGAGCATCTCCGCCGCCGAGCTGATCGGCCACCCCGAGCGGCTCGGCTCGGTCGGCCGGATCGTGCCCGGCATGGAAGCGCGCATCACCGAAGACGGCGAGGTCGAGGTCCGCGGACTGTCCATGATGGATGGTTACCTCGGCGGCCCGCCGGTCGGCGCCGGCTGGCTGCGCACCGGCGACCTCGGTCGCTTCGACGACGAGGGCTACCTCTACCTCCTCGACCGCGCCGATGACGTCGTCGTGGTCGGCGAGCACGGCACGAAGGTCCCCACGACCGTCGTCGAACACGCCCTCGAGACGCATCCGGCGGTGCGGAACGCGGCCGTGTTCGGTCAAGGCGACCTGTTGCACGCCGTCGTCGTCGCGTCCGCCGACGTGACCGAAGACGACCTGAAAGCGCACGCGCGAGAAGCGTTCGGCCAGGAGCACTACGTCCCGGCGAAAGTGGACTTCGTCGACGCGCTGCCCCTCACCGACGTCGGCAAGGTGGACAAACGGGCTCTCATTCAGCTCGTGACGGCGCCATAGGACGACGACCGGACCAGCTTCGCGTACTTCCCGAGCACGCCCTCGGGGAACTTGTTCGGCAGCGGCTCCCAGCCTTCCCGGCGAGAAGCCAGCTCGGCCGCGTCGACCAGCAGGTCGATGCTGCGGCCCTTGATGTCGACGGCGATCCGGTCGCCGTCGCGGACGAACGCGATCGGCCCGCCGTCGACCGCTTCGGGCGCGACGTGGCCGATGCACAGGCCGGTGGTGCCGCCGGAGAACCGCCCATCGGTCAGCAGCAGCACATCACGCCCCAGCCCGGCGCCCTTGATCGCCGCGGTGATCGCCAGCATCTCGCGCATGCCGGGCCCGCCCTTCGGGCCCTCGTAGCGGATGACGACGACGTCCCCCGCCGAGATGCGGCCTTCGTTCAACGCCGCCATCGCCTCCTGTTCACGCTCGAAGACGCGCGCCGGGCCTTCGAAGTTGGCCGTGTCGAAGCCCGCGGACTTCACGACGGCGCCCTCGGGCGCGAGCGAACCGCGCAGGATGGTGATGCCGCCGGTCGGGTGCAGCGGGTTGTCGAGCCGCCGCAGGACCTCGCCGTCGATGGGTTCGGGGTCCAGCTCGGCCAGGTTCTCCGCCACCGTGCGCCCGGTGACGGTCAGCGCGTCGCCGTGGATCAGGCCCTCGTCGAGGAGCGCCTTCATCAGCACCGGGATGCCGCCGTGGCGGTCGATGTCGTTCATGACGTACTTGCCGAACGGCTTCAGGTCGCCCAGGTGCGGGACGCGGTCGCCGACGCGGTTGAAGTCGTCGAGGGTCAGCTCGACCTTCGCCTCGTGCGCGATGGCCAGCAGGTGCAGCACGGCGTTGGTCGAGCCGCCGAGGGCCATGATGACGGTGATCGCGTTCTCGAACGCTTCTCTCGTGAGGATGTCCCGCGCGGTGATGCCCTTTTCGAGCAGCCCGACCACGGCCTCGCCCGAAAGGTGCGCGTAGTGGTCGCGGCGGCGGTCCGCGGACGGCGGCGCGGCCGACCCCGGCATGCTCATCCCCATGGCTTCGGCCGCCGACGCCATCGTGTTCGCCGTGTACATGCCGCCGCACGCGCCCTCACCGGGGCAGATGGCGCGTTCGATGCGGTCCAGGTCGTCGGTCTTCAGCCGGCCCGCCCGGCACGCGCCGACGGCCTCGAAGGCGTCGATCAGCGTGACGTCCTTCTCGGTCCCGTCGGTGAGCTTCACCCAGCCGGGGGCGATCGTCCCGGCGTAGAGGAACACCGACGCCAGGTCGAGCCGGGCGGCGGCCATCAGCATGCCCGGCAGGGACTTGTCGCAGCCGGCCAGGAGGATCGAGCCGTCGAGGCGTTCGGCCTGCATGACCGTCTCGACGGAGTCGGCGATGACCTCGCGGGAGACGAGCGAGAAGTGCATCCCGTCGTGGCCCATGGAGATGCCGTCGGACACCGAGATCGTGCCGAACTGCAGCGGGTAGCCGCCGCCGGCGTGCACGCCCCCCTTGGCGGCCTGCGCCAGCCGGTCCAGCGACAGGTTGCACGGCGTGATCTCGTTCCACGAACTGGCGACGCCGATGATCGGCTTGCGCCAGTCGTCGTCCCCCATCCCGACGGCGCGGAGCATGCCGCGAGCGGGCGCGGCCTCGATCCCGTCGGTCACCGTGCGGCTGCGGGGTTTCGGGTCGATGGTCATCTCAGCGGGCCTCCGATACGACGTTCGGACGCACTGCATGCTACCCGGGTCCGCGCGGTCCGCTGGCCGGAACGATTCGCTTCCCCGGCCCGGACGAACCGGCGAAAACTCGGCGAAATGATCGCCACGGTGGTGTGGGGCACGGGCAACGTCGGCCGTGCGGCAATCCGGGCCGTCGACGCCCATCCGGCGCTGGAGCTCACGGCGGTACTCGTCCACGACCCGGCGAAGGTCGGCAAGGACGCGGGCGCGCTGGCGGGGGTCGGTGACTTGGGCGTCGCGGCCACCGACGACGTCGACGCCGTGCTGGCCGCGAGTCCGCGAGCTGTCGTCTACGCCGCTTCGGGTGACGTCCGGTTCGACGACGCGCTCGCCGACATCGTCCGCGCGGTCGGGACGGGCGCGGTCGTCGTGACGCCGGCCCTCTACCCCCTCTACGACCAGCGCAACGCGCCCCCGGAACTGCGCGACCCGGTGCTGGCGGCGAGCAAGGAAGGCGGCGGCTCGCTGTTCGTCTCCGGTGTCGACCCCGGCTGGGGCAACGACGTGCTGCCGCTGCTGATCAGCGGCCTCGGCACGGACGTCGACGTCATCCGCTGCCAGGAGATCTTCGACTACTCGACCTACGAGCAGCCCGACTCCGTCCGGTACCTGGTCGGCATGGGCCAGCCGATGGACTACGACCCGCCGATGCTGATGACCGGCGTGCCGTCGATGGTCTGGGGCGGGCAGGTCCGGCTGATCGCGCGCGGCCTCGGCGTCGAGGCCGACGAACTCCGCGAGACGCTGCAGCGGCGTCCCCTCGAAGAAACCGTCTCCACGCGGACCATGGGCGACTTCGAGAAGGGCACGCAGGGCGCGGTGCGGTTCGAGGTGCAGGGCATCGTGGCCGGCGAGCCGCGGATCGTCATCGAGCACGTCACGCGCATCCACCCGTCGTGCGCGCCGGACTGGCCGACGCCACCCAGCGGCGACGGCGCCCACCGCGTGATCATCGAAGGCCGGCCGCGCATCGAAGTCAGCGTCGAGGCGAGCGACGAAGGCGAAAACCGGTCCGCGGGCGGGAACGCCACCGCCGTCGGCCGGCTCGTCGGCGCGATCGACTGGCTGGCCGAGGCGGAACCCGGCCTCTACGACGCACTCGACGTCCCGCTGCGCCCGGCAGCCGGCAAGCTCGGAAGGAGGCGTCCGTGAACATCGACATCCCCGAGGGCAAGGACCCGATCGGGTACGTCTGGGGCGAACTGGTGCCCGGCATCGGGATCGCCGCTTCGCAGTTCTCGCTGGCGGTCTACGCGCACACGACGCTGGGACTGCGGGAGTTCGAGGCCGCGCGGCTGCGGATCGCGCAGATCAACGGGTGCATCTTCTGCCTCGATTGGCGCACCGAGCGCGACGGCGTGAAGGTCGAGCCGGAGTTCGCGGACGCGGTCCTCGACTGGCGTACCACCGAGCTCTTCGACGAGCGGACACGCCTGGCCGCCGAGTACGCCGAGCGGTACACGCTGGATCACCACAACCTGGACGACGAGTTCTGGAAGCGGATGGGCGAGCACTACACGCAGCAGGAGATCGTCGAGCTGAGCATGAGCCTCGGCGCGTGGCTCGCTTTCGGCCGGCTCAACCACGTCCTCGGGATCGACACGGTCTGCGTCCTGCCCTCCCACCAGAGTTCGTGAAGGCCACCTTGAGGAACTTGTAGTTCCTCAAGGTGGCCTTCACGACCCGCGGGTCAGAAGTCCGTGGCGATGATCTTTTCGATGTTGCGTTCGGCCAGAGCCGTGATGGTGACGAACGGGTTCACGCTCGTGTTGCCCGGGATCAGGGACCCGTCGATCGCGTACAGACCCTGGTACCCGGCCAGCCGGCCGTAGTTGTCGGTCGCCTTGCCGAGCACCGCGCCGCCGAGCGGGTGGTACGTCAGGTGGTCGCCCCAGATCTTGTACACGCCGAAGAGGTCGGTGCGGTAGATCGTCCCCTCCTTCGAGTTGATCTTGTCGAAGATGGACTTCGCCATGTCGATCGACGGCTGCTTCCACGCCGTCTGCCAGTTGAGGTCCACGCCCTGCGTCGCCGGGTTGTACGTGAACTGGCCTCGGTTCGGGTTCTTCGTGATCGACAGGTAGAACGACGCCCACGTCTCGATCCCGGTCGGCAGCGGCGCCACCTCGGCGAACGCGCCGCCCGCGTTCCAGTTGTCGATGCCACCGCAGGGGATGGACGACTGGAGACTGCCGGTCGGGTCCCAGATGTGGTTGGCGCGCCCGCACATCACGTTCCCGTTGTCGCCCCAGCCCTTGCCGACCTCACCGTTCAGGTTGGGCAGCGCGCCGGTGGCCTTCAGCTTCACCAGCAGCTTGCTCGTGCCGACGCTGCCCGCGGCGAAGAACACCTTGTCCGCCGTCACGGACTTCGTCGCCGTTACCGCGCCCGTGGTGTTCAGCTGGTCCATGACGACCGTGTAGCCGCCGCCGGACGCGGGCGTCACCGACGTCACCCGGTGCAGGGGCGAGATGGTGACGCGGCCGGTCGCCTTGATCAGCGGGAGGTAGGTCTTCTGCAGTGACTTCTTGCCGTAGTTGTTGCCGTACAGGATTTCCCCGGCCAGCGCCGACCGCGGCACGGTGTTGGCCTGCTCCTGCTTCATGTAGTTCCAGTCGTACACGTCCGGCACGAACACGTACGGGAACCCGGACCGTTGCGCCTGCTTCCGGCCGACGCGCGCGTACTGGTAGCACTCGGCGGTGTCGAACCACGCCGGGTCGATCAAGCCGACGCCGAGCCCGGAGTTGGCGCGCGGGTAGTAGGTGTTGTACATCTCGTCGACGTTGACCGTCGGGAGGATCGCGCCGAAGTTCTCCCGCTTCGGCGTGACGGCCATGCCGCCGTTGACGAGCGAGCCGCCGCCGACGCCGCGGCCCTGGTACACGGTGATGCCGCTGAACTCCTCGGCGTCGAGGATGCCGGTGTACTTCGGGATGTCCTTGTCGATGGGGAACCCGAGGAAGTTGGACAGCGGCTGCTTCGTCCTGGTGCGCAACCAGAACGAGCGCTGGTCCGGGGTGGTCGTGTTGGCGAAGATCTTGCCGTCGGAGCCGGGCGTGTCCCAGGCCATGCCCAGTTCGACGAGCTGCACGTCGACGCCGGCCTGGGCGAGCCGCAGCGCGGTGACCTGGCCGCCGTAGCCCGAACCGATCACGAGGGCGGGTACGCGTGCGGCGTCGGCGATGGTGGCGGACGTGGCGGACGTGGCGGACGCTGTCGAGGCGGCCGCTCGGCTCCCCACTGCCGCGGCCGCCAGGATAGAACCAGTTCCAGCGATGAAGAGACGACGGGAAACTGTTCCAGAAGCTGTTCTCCACACGGATTCGTCACGCATGTGCTGTCCTCACCGTTGAGGTATATTAGAACAGGTTATAACTCAGTGGTGCAGACAAGTCGACATATACCCGCGAGTAACCTCCGCGGGTTGTGCGAGGATTCCACTGAATGGGCCATGATGGACGACTGTGGAGTCGACCCGAGTGGACCGCTGGCTTTGGGCGGTCCGGCTGACCAAGACCCGCCCGGACGCCGCGGCGGCGTGCCGCGGCGGTCACGTGCGCGTCAACGACAAGCCGGCGAAGCCCGCGACCACCGTGGTGCCGGGTGACGAGGTCCGCCTCCGGATCGCCGGGACGACCAGGATCCTCGACGTGGTACGGGTGATCCAGAAACGCGTGGGTGCGGCGGACGCCGCGACGTGCTTCGTGGACCGGACGCCGAAGCCGCCCCCGGAGACCGCGATCCCGGTCGCCCGGCGCGAACGCGGCGCGGGCCGGCCGACCAAAAGGGAGCGTCGCGTGCTGGACGCGTTCCGCACGCGGGAGCCCTGACCCGACCCCACTCCGATGCAGTGAAATGACTCATTCCTGTCGCCTGACGACAGGAATGAGTCATTTCACCATGCCCACCACCCGGAAATGGGTCATTCGCAACACATCCGCTGAGCGGTAATGCGCACCCCCGCGTTTCCCCACCCCGCACCCTGGCCAAGTGGACAACTGTCCGGTACCTTCGGAAGAGCAAGCGGACACATGTCCACTTCCCGAGGAGGTTCCATGATCGAGAACAAGGTGGTCGTGATCACCGGCGCCGGCAGCGGGATCGGCGCGGCCACCGCGACCCTGCTGGCCGAACGCGGCGCGAAGGTCGTACTGGCCGGGCGGCGCAAGGACCGCCTGGACGAGCTCGCCGCGAAGCTCGACGCGATCAGCCTGCCGACGGACGTCCGGAATGCCGAGGACGTCGCGAACGTCGTCCGGCTGGCCAGGGAGACGCACGGCCGGCTGGACGTCCTGGTGGGCAACGCCGGCATCGCGCCGCTCTCGCGGTTCGACGACCTGCGCACCGCCGACTGGCACGCGATGTTCGACGTCAACGTCAAGGGCGTGCTCAACGGGATCGCGGCCGCCCTGCCGGTGTTCCGCGAGCAGGGATCCGGCCAGTTCGTGCACACGGCGTCGACCGCGGCGTACACGACCGTGCCGGCCATGGCGGTGTACGCGGCGACCAAGACGGCCGTCCGCACGATTTCCGAAGGCCTGCGCCAGGAGGCCGGGCCGCACCTGCGCGTCTCGCTCGTCTCCCCCGGCATGATCGCGACGGACTTCGTCGACGGCATCACCGACCCGGCCGAGAAAGCACGGCTGACCAGCGCGCGGGACGCCGTCGCCATCCCGCCGGCGGCGATCGCGCGGGCCATCGCGTTCGCCATCGACCAGCCGGCCGACGTGGACGTGAACGAGATCGTCGTCCGGCCGACCGCCCAGGCCTGACCGGTCGTGGTGTCCGTCGCGCTGCCGGCGAGCGACGAGCACACCGGCGTGCGGGCCGAAGGTCATCTCGGGCGTTGACCTCGGGATCGATGCCGTCCGCGGCATTTTCCCGGATATAACGGGGAATCCGGGCGCCCTGGGTCCGGACCGGGGAAAAGTGGGTAGTTCCCCTTCCGGACCTTCGGAGGGGATTCATGACCACGGTAGAAGAAGCCCCGGATCGCTTGCTGGCCGCGGCCCGGCCGCTGGTGGTCCGGTACTGCCGCGCCCGCCTCGGCGCGGAATCGGCCGACGACGTCGCGCAGGAGGTCTGCATCGCGGTGCTCAAGGCGATGCCCGGCCGGCCGCCGGACCGGCCGTTCCCGAACTTCGTGTGCGGCATCGCCCGGCAGCAGGTCGCGGCGGCCCGCAAGGCCGCGGCGCGGCAGCGGGACGAGCCCGCGGCCGAGCTGCCGGAGGAGGTCGACGCCTCGCTGGACCCGGAGCGCCACGCGCTGCGCCGCGAACTGGGCGAGCGGATGGCGAAGCTGCTGCAGGTCCTGCCGGAGAAGCAGCGGGAGATCGTGGTCCTGCGCGTGGCGGTCGGGATGTCGGCGGAGGAGACGGCGGAGGCGGTCGGCTCGACGCCGGGTGCGGTCCGGGTCGCTCAGCACCGGGCGCTCAGCCAGCTGCGCAAAGTGGTCGGAGGCCGCGTTCCCGGCGCTACGCTGGCCGGGTGAGCGACAGCGAGAACTTCGAAGGACGCGACGTCGGATCCGGGATCTCCGTCATCCGCGAAAGCAGCGACGTCGTCGGCTCCGGGCCACGCCTGCACCGGCACCCCTACACCGAGACGTTCGTCATCATCCGGGGACGGGCCCGGTTCACGGTCGGCGACGAGGAGCGCGACGGCGGGGCCGGGGACGTCCTGGTCGTCCCGGCCGGCACCCCGCACAAGTTCGCCGTGCTCGGCCCCGGCGTCTACGAGGCCGTGCACATCCACGAGAGCGACCACTTCATCACCGAATGGCTGGAGTGACGCTCAGAGCCCGCCCTCGGGGATCATGGCGCGCAGCTTCGTCAGCGCGCGGTACTGGGTGATGCGGACGTTGCCCGCCGAGATGCCCAGCGCCTCCGCCGTCTCGTTCGCCGACAGGCCGACGACGATGCGCAGCGACAGGATCTCCTGGTGCAGCGGCGGCAGCGACGCCATCAGCCGGCCCAGCCGGGCGCCGAGGTCCATGTCCAGCACGTGGCTCTCCGGCTCGTTGCCGCCCAGGGGCCGGTCCGGCAGCTCCGGCACCGGCTTCGACCGGTCCCGCGCGACCGACCGGAACGCGTCGGCGACCTTGTTCGCCGCGATCGCGCGCACGAGGTACAGGAACGAGCCGCCGCGGTCCTGGTAACCGGGCAGCACCTTCAGCACCGCCAGGCAGACCTCCTGCGCGACGTCGTCGGCCGAGAGGTACGACAGGTCGCGCCCGCCGATCCGGGCTCGGCAGTAGCGCGTGACCGTCGGCTTGATCAGCCGCAGCAGCGCCTGGATCGCGTCCGGGTCGCCGGTGCGCGCCGCCGCCACGAACGGGTCGAGCTGCTCCTTCGTCAGCTTGCCGTCCGGACGCGGCAGCTCGTCGAGCACGACGTAGCCTTCGACCGCCGTCTCCGCCATCATGGTGTCCACGGGTTTCCCTCCTCGCATCGTCCACCGGACCGCCATATCGGGTAACCCGTCGCCCACAATGGACCACACTGGTCCTGGGACGATTCTCCGTTCGCTTCCCACGATTCCCGATCCGACAACCGGAGTAATCGAGCCGCTGACCAGCAACGTTGCAGCATTGTGGTTCTTGTCCAGATATTGTCCGTTACTTTAAAACGGTCCAGTGGTGTTACCCGGCGGTCACCCCCGGCGGGCGGGTCAAATAGTGGACAGATGCTGCCGTTCCGGGGTGTCCGGTAGCGAATCCGCGCTCCGTTCCGATCCTTGGCGCGTGACCCGACCCGACCGTCAGGAACCGAAGCCATGATCACCCATTGAACGCCACCGGCGCCCCCGCCGACCGGTTCGACGTGTTCCTGAGTTCGGCCGCGGCCGGCCAGGTGGAAAAAGCGCTGCGAACCGGTGGGCTGCGTGTTTTCCGGGGCAATCCGTTCGACGATTTCGATTATGTCGCGGCGTCGCGCGTTCTGCTCGCCGACTTTCCTCCCGAGCTGGGCACCGGCCGCGTACTGGCATTCATTGCGGGGGAATCGCTCGCGGACCTCGTGCGGCGGGTTCGGGCCGCCGTCACCGTGGGTCCGGGGCATTCCCCGGTGGCGACCGTCCACCGGGAACTCGTCGCGCACCGGGCGGTGCTGGTCCGCGGGCCGGCGGGCATCGGCAAGACGACGCTGGCCGAGCAGTACGCGTGGCTCGCCGGCCGGTTCGGAGGCCGGGTGCTGCGCACGGGGCCGTTCGGCCACCTCGACCCGGACGACTTCCTCCCCCAGTTCCACCTCGCCCTGGCGACGGCGGCGGGCACGTCCGGGCTCGGCTTCGACCGGCTGCGCGCGCGGCTGGCCGCCGGGATCGAGGCGGCGGGCGAGCCGGTGCTGGTGCTGGTCGACGACGTCCCGGCCGGGCTGCCCCCGGCCGTCCTCGGCCGCGCGGCGTTGCCGGTTCGCACGCTCCTGACCAGCAGGGCCGCCCGCTGGACCGGGGCGACGCTGGACCTGCCCGGTCTTCCCCTCCTCGAGGGACAGCGGTTGCTCGGGACGCCGGACGCCGGCTTCGTCGCCCGCTGCGACGGCCATCCGATGACCCTGCGGGCGACGGCGTTCACCTTGCGGGAGCGGCCGGGTACCTCGCCGGAGGCCCTGCCGGACACGGCACCGCACGCGATCCGGGAGGTACTCGTCCGGCTCGGCCGGCCGGCGCGCGAGCTGGCGCGGCTGGGCGGCGTGCTGGCACCGGCGCCGATCCCGCCGGGCGTGCTGGATCGTGCTTCATCCGGGGCGGCGGAGCTGGTCGCGCAGGGATTCGCGACGTGGGTGGGCGAGAACCTGCGGCTCCAGGCCCTGGTGGTGGAGGTGGCCTGCGGCGAGTTCGGGGAGCCGACGCCGGAGCAGGCCGCGGAAGCGGTGTTGAAGGGCCTGGCCGACGGCGGCGCCGGCCGGCCCCTCCTGCTCCAGCACGCCCGCGTGCTCGCCGACCACAGCCCCGTTCACCGGGTCGCCCTCCTGCGCCCCGTCGCGGCCGCGCACGAAGCCCACGGTGATCCCGCCACCGCCGGGGAAATCCACGCCGCCATCCTCGCGACCGGCGAAGCCGCCTCCCCGGACTTCACCGCCGCCGCCCGGGTCGAACTCGCCTGCGGGCTCGACGCCGAAGCCCTCGGGCACGCGCGGCAAGCCCTCGTACTGACCGCCGACGCTCCCGAAGCCGCGCTCGTCGCCGCCCGGGCCCTCGACGCCCAAGGCGACTACGCCGAAGCCGACCGGGTTTTCTGGCACGCCCACCACCCCACCACCGGCGAAGAGCGCCACCGGGCCGCGCAAGCCCGCCGGCTGCGCGGGCGCCCGCGGGAGGCCATCGCCCTCCTCGAACCCGCGCTCGCCGACCCCGGCCCGATCCGCGACGCGCTGCACCTCGAGTACGCCCGCAACCTCTTCCAGGCCGGGCAGCCGGAGCGAGCGCGGGACGTCGCCGCCGGGATCGCGGACTGCCCCGACGCCGACCTGATCCAAGCCGACGCCGCCCTCGCCGACCACGACCCGGCCGACCTCGAACAGACCTACGCCGGCCACCACGGCACCGAAAGCCCGCTCACGCTGACCGCGTCGGTCCACGTCGCCCGGACGCTGCTGGACCGGCCCCGGCAGGCACTGGAGAAACTGGCCGAGACCGACCAGGTCGTCCGCCGCGTGCTGGGCGACGACCACCGGCTGCACCACCGGATCCGCCACGCCATGGGCCTCGCGCACGCGCGGCTGCGCGAATTCGACCGCCAGGCCGACCTGCTCGAGCCCCTCCGGAAACCGCAGCTCCGCCTCCTGGGCCGGACCCACCCGGAAACCCTGGAAACCCGCATCGACCTCGGGCTCGCGCTCGCCCTCGGCGGCCGCGGCCCGCTCGGCGAAGCCACGAAGCTCGTCGACGACGCCGCCCGCGACGCGGAAACCGGCGCCGGCCCGGCATTGGCTGCCAAAGCGCGCGCCGCCCGGCAGGTCGTCCGGCTGCCCGAGCCGTTCGTGTCCGCGCTCCACGCCCTCGAGCGGCTGGTCTGGCCCTGACCCTCAGCCGGCGCCGGCCGGCTGCCAGCGGATCCCGTACGCGAAGCCGGGCGCGAGGTGGCGGAACCGGACGTGCACCTCACCCGCGTCGTCGGTCTCCAGCACCGCGCCGCGCGGCGAGCGCGTGTCGTTCTGGAACGCCTTCTCCAGCCGCACGATCCGGTCCGGCACCCGGTCGCCGAACCGGACGTGCAGGTCGAACAGATCGCACGGGTGCCGCGGCACGCAGATGTAATGCGGTTCCCGCATGTTCGCCCGGAATCGCAGTCCGATGTCGTGCCGCTCACCGCGCCGCAGCGGCTCCGGTAACCGCAAGGCCAGCCCGACCCGGTCGCTCGACTCCATCGCCCGGCCGGCGAGCACTCCGCCGTGGAACACGTCGACGACGAGATCGGACACACGCACCGAATCGCCGGATTCGCCGGCCGCGGTGAGCGTCAGTGCCAGGTCCAGCTCGGCGATTTCGTCCGCATCGGCGACCACCCGGCGGAATTCGAACGCCTCGGCCACCGGCTGGTCGAGTGCGAGCGTCACGCGCAGTTCTTCGGTGTGCCAACTGCGGCTCGGATAGCGCGGCCGGAGATCCCGCGCGCCGGCCGCCACGGCCATTGCCGCGACCTGCTCGATTCCTTCGTCGATCCGCCGCCGCACCGTCCGGTCGTCGCGGTCGAGCGTGATCGCCGCCCAGTGCACCCGTTCCTGGTAGAACGGCTTCCGCGCGCGCTCGTCCAGCGCGAAAGCGGCCCGCAGCGCGATCTTCAGATCGTCCGGCAACGACTCGACCAGTGGCCGCAATCGGTCGGTGAGTTTACGCCGCATCTCCACGGAGTCGTCATCTTCCAAAATTCCACATGTGGCGCGCAAAGCGGGTCCGACGCGATCCGCGAGCGGTGTGGTGAAAATTCCCCTCCCTTTGCGCAAGACCTTCAGCTCGCCGACCACGTCCGCCGCACTGAGGTCCACCGTTCCTCCCTCGCCGTTCCCGCACGGGCATCAATATTCGTCAGCGCCGACGCCGATGTCCAGTCGATCATGGGGCGGTAAACGGATCGTTATCCCGCGGTTTCCGGACCCACCGCCACGCGAAACGGGAAAACCCTTCCCGGCGGCCGCATTCCGCGGGGTCGCACCGATTCCGCAGCGAAAAATCGCCGGACCGCGGGGCAACCTCACCCACTGGTGTCGAACGCGTCGAAATGACGGCCGCCACTCCGGCGGGTGATCATGGCGTGGCTACGGCCGCGCGGGGGTACTTGTTGATCATGAACCCGAAGATGTGGCGTCTGCTGATCTCGGGGTCGCTGCGGCTGTTCCTGATCAGCGCCGTGCCGGCCGCGGCGCACCTGTCGCTGTTCGTCGGCGTGGTCGCCACGGTGATCGCGTTCGTCGTGCCGGCACCGCGGACCCCGCACGAACGCCTGGGCCCCTAGACCGCCACGACGCGCGCCAGCACGGCCGGGACGGCCCGTTCGAGCTCGGCCGCGGCCGCCTCCTCGCCGGCCAGGTGCCGGAGCAGGGCCTGCTGGAACAGGCCGTCGAGCAGCGCGTACGCGACGGCCTGCGGCACGGCGGCCGACGCGGCGGCCAGCTCGGCGTAGCGGGCGACGACGTGGTGGATCATCTCCTCGCGGCGCCGGTCGATCTCGAGCACGTCGGCGCGGAAGGACTCCTCGAACAGGCTCTGGTTGCGCAGGTCGTACCAGAGGCGGTGCATCTTGGCGTCCGCGCGCAGCGTCGCGGCCATCGCCGCCGCGAAGTCGCGTTCCAGCTCCGCCGCCGTCCGCGCGCGGGCGACGATTTCGTCGTACCGGGTGACGCACACTTCCTCGAACTGCCGCACGCAGTGGGTGAGCAGGTCGACCTTGTCGGCGAAGTAGTAGTGCAGCACGCCGTGCGAGAACTCCGAGTTCTGCGCGATCTCCCGCAGACTGGTGCGCGCGTAGCCGAGCTCGGCCAGCGTCCGCAGCGCCGACACGGCGAGCTGGGCGCGCCGGTCGGCGAACTTGTCCACCTGGCGGCGCGAGATCCGGTCCCGGGCCCGCTCCTTCGCCTCTGTCACGTGCACCGTCCGTCACGTCGTGGTTGCCGGGTCCAGTCTATCGAGCACTTGACCAGCTTTTCCTTGACAAGCGTCCAAGAGACTCTTGACGACCGTCCAGACCTTGGCGATGCTGAGCGCCGACCCGGCTCGAGGAGGAGATGTCGATGCGGCACGACCTGTCCGGGCGCGCCGCGCTGATCACCGGCGGCGCCCGGGGCCTGGGCGCCGGCATGGCGGCGGCGCTGGCCGGCGCCGGTGCCGCCGTCGTGATCGCGGACCTCCGGGAGGACCTGGGCCGCGCGACCGCGGACGCGCTCGGGCAGACCGGCGCCGCCGCCGCGTTCGTCCCGCTGGACGTCACCGACGACGCGAGCTGGGAGCGGGCCGTCAAGGCCACGATCGCCGAGCTCGGCGGCCTGGACGTCGTGGTCAACAACGCCGGCGTCGAGCTCGCCGGCCCGCTCGTCGACCTGGACCCGGCCGACGTCCGGCGGATGCTCGACGTCAACGTCCTCGGCACCGCGCTCGGCATCAAGCACGCCTTCCGCGCGATGCGCCCGGGCGGCGCGGCCGGCCACGGCGGCGCGGTCGTCAACATCGCGTCGGTCGCCGCGACCACCGCCCTCCCCGGCATCGCCGCCTACTCCGCGACGAAGTCCGCGGTCGACCGCTTGACCCGGGTGGCCGCGACGGAGGCCGGGAAGCTCGGCTACGGCGTGCGCGTCAACTGCGTCTACCCCGGCGCCGGTCGGCTCGGCGAGGCCACCGACCTGGCCGACGCCGTCGTGTTCCTCGCTTCCGACGCCGCCCGGTTCGTCACCGGTGCCGGCCTACCGGTCGACGGCGGGCCGTGACGGCTACGCCGCCCGCCAGGGGCGGAGCTTCTCGGGGTTCCGCACCGCCCAGATCCGCCTGATCACCCCGTCCGCGACGTCGAAGGCGAACACCGTCCCGACCACGCCGTTGCGCTCCGCCACCAGCCCGGGCCGCCCGTTCACCACCCGCTCGACCAGCGTCATCGCCGGCACCCGGTCGGTGATCTCCACCGTGTACCGCGCCACCCGCTCCCCGCCCGCGACCGGGCGCGCCACGGTGCTCGCGAGACCGCCCCCGTCCGCGACCGCGACGACCGACGGGTCCAGCAGACCGATCAGGCCCGGGATGTCCTTGGCCTCCCAGGCTTCCTTGAACGCCCGGACGACGTCGGCGCTCCGCGCGCGGGACGGCGCCGGAGCGGGCCGCAGGCGGCGCCGGGCCGACGTCGCGAGCTGGCGGCACGCCGCCGAGGAGCGTCCCAGGATCGAAGCCACTTCCGCGAACGGGTAGGCGAAGACGTCGTGCAGCACGAAGGCGACCCGCTCGGCCGGCGTCATCGACTCGCACACGACGAGGAACGCCATGGTGATCGACTCGTCGCGCAGCAGCAGTTCCGCCGGATCGGTGAGGCTCTCCGACGGCACCGGCTCCGGGATCCATTCGCCGGTGTAGCGCTCCCGGCGCACGCGCGCCGAGCCCAGCAGGTCCAGGCAGATCCGGCTCGCGACCGTCGTCAGCCACGCACCCGGCCGGTCGATCGCGTCCCGCTGCCGCCCGGGCAGGGCGTACCACCGGCCGTACGCCTCCTGGACGACGTCCTCGGCGTCGCTCAGGGAACCCAGCATCCGGTAGGCGATCCCGATCAGCTGCGGCCGTTCGGTCATGACGTCGTTCTCGCTCACGCGGCTATGACGAGCCCGGGCGGCAATTCGTGACAGGCGTACGCGCTCCGGCGTAGCCGCAAGTGCCGTACGTCGGCGGACGACCGCGGCGACCCGCGTCGCCACCATGGGAGCCAGCCCGAAAGGAGGCACCATGGTTCTCAAGCCCCGGGCCCGGAAGTGGTACCTCGTGGCGCACATCGTCTCGGCGGGCCTGTGGATCGGGATCGACGCCGTGCTCGGCATCCTGGTCTGCACCGCGCTGCTCTCGAGCGACACCGACGTCGTCACGACCAGTCTGAAGGCGCTCCCGCTCTTCGCCGTCTGGCCGATGCTGACGGCCGCCGTCCTCACGCTCGGCACCGGCGTCGTGCTCGGCCTCGGCAGCAAGTACGGCCTCGTCCGCTACTGGTGGGTGGCGGTGAAGCTGGCCGTCAACGTCCTGATGGCCCTGCTGATCCTCTTCGCGCTGCGGCCCGGGATCGGCGAAGCCACCACGAATCCCGAAGGCCTGCTCTACCCCGTCGTCGTCGCGCCCGCTCTCTTGCTGTTCGCCGGCGTCCTCTCGGTCTTCAAGCCCTGGGGCCGCATCCGGAAGGAATCCCATGACCCTGCCCGTCGCTCTGCCCGTTCGAACAACCGCACTGACCAAACGCTACGGACCGGCCGCCGCGGTCGAGGACCTGAATCTGTCGGTGCGCGCCGGTGAGGTCTACGGCTTCCTCGGCCCGAACGGCGCCGGCAAGACGACGACGCTGCGGATGCTGCTCGGCCTGATCCGGCCGACCTCCGGCCGCGTCCGGCTCTTCGGCGGGGAACCCGGCCGCCTCGCCCGCGTCGGCGCGCTGATCGAAGGCCCGGCCTTCTACCCCTACCTGTCCGGCCGGGCCAACCTGCGGGTCCTCGCCGACCACGCCGGCGTGCGGCGCACCCGCGTCGACGCCGTGCTCGACGTAGTCAGCCTCGCCGACCGCGCGAAGGACCGGTACGCGACGTACTCGCTCGGCATGAAGCAGCGGCTCGGCCTGGCCGCGGCACTGCTGAAGGAGCCCGAGCTGGTCGTGCTCGACGAGCCGACCAACGGCCTCGACCCGGCCGGCATGGCCGACATGCGGGTCACCCTCCGCAAGCTCGCCGCCGAGGGCTGCACCGTCCTGCTGTCGAGCCACCTGCTGGCCGAGGTCGAGCAGATCTGCGACCGCGTCGGCGTGCTCGACCACGGCCGGCTCGTCAGCGAAACCACCGTCGAGGACCTGCGGGCGGGCGGTGCGCTGCGCGTCGTCGCCGAGCCGCTCGAGCGGGCCCGCGACCACCTGCGCCGGCTCTACCCCGGCGTCCGCGTCGACGGGAACGCCCTCGAACTCGACGTCGACCCGGGCGAAGCCGGGCGGGTCAACGCCGAGCTGGTCGGCGCCGGGCTGACCGTCACCGAGCTGCGCTGGCACGAACCCGACCTGGAACAGACCTTCCTCGCCCTGACCGGAGGTACCGGCCATGCTGCTTGACATCCGGGCCGAGCTGACCAAGCAGGCCCGCCGCCCCGCGAGCTGGCTGCTGCTGGCCGTCGCCGTCGTGCTGTCGCTGACCTTCGGCTACGCCGTCCCGTACGCGGGGTTGAGCGGCGCGGCCGGTCCCCCGGGCTCCGGGCGCGGGCTGGACGCGATGCTGCCCGGCGCGTTCGTCGGCAGCGCGCTGGGCGGGTTGCCGATCTTCGTCGGGGCCCTCGCGCTGATCTTCGGCGTGCTGGTGGCGGGGAGCGAATACGGCTACGGCACGTGGAAGACGGTGCTGGTGCAGCACCCGTCGCGCGTCGCCGTGTTCACCGCGAAGCTGGTCACCGTCGCGATCGGGACGCTGACCGTGGTGCTCGCGCTGTTCGCGGCGACCGCCGGCGCGAGCGTCCTCGTCGCGTCGCTGCAGGACCAGGCTTTGGTCTGGCCGTCGTTGTCCGACGTCGTGGCGGGCCTCGGCGCCGGCTGGCTCGTCGCGACGATGTGGGGTGCGCTCGGCGTGCTCCTCGCGGTCGGCCTGCGCTCGGTGGCGCTGCCGATCGGGCTCGGCCTGGTGTGGCTGCTCGCCGTGCAGAACCTCCTCTCGTCGATCGCCGCGCCGCTGCTGGACTGGGTCGCGCAGCTGCAGAAAGCCCTGCCCGGGCCCAACGCGGGCGCGCTCGCGGCGGCGTTCGGGGCGAGCGCGCCGGGCGTCGACCCGATCGTGGGATCCGGGCAGGCCACCGCCGTGCTGGCGGCCTACCTGGTGGCCTTCGGCGTGCTCGGCGGCTGGCTGCTGCACCGCCGTGACATCGCCTGACGAGGGGTACCGGCCACCGGTGCGGTGAGCCGGTACCGCCGTGCGCGCGGTGTAGTGTTTGCCGGTCCGACCGGCGGGTGAGCCACGTGAGGTGCCATGACAGTGCGGCGGTACCCGGTGGCGGTCCTGCTCGTCGTCGTGACGGTGGCCCTGGTCGTCGTGAACGGCTTCGCGTTCTGGGGCGACACCTTCGCCCTGTGGATCGACGACGCCATGCAGCTGAGCGCCGGGGTCGCGGCGGTCGCCTGCGGTGTCCTGGTCGCGCGCCGGGTCCGCGGGCACCAGCGCTGGTGGCGGGTGCTCGTCGCGCTCGGCATGGCCGGCTGGTCGCTCGGCCAGTGCGTCTGGTCGTGGTACCAGCTGATCGACGGGCGCGGGCTGCCGTCGCCCTCGCTGGCCGACGTCGGCTACCTCAGCTTCCCGGTGTTCGCGCTCGCCGCCCTGTTCGTCCTGGCGCGAGCGCGGATCCGGCCGGACCGCGAACGCTTCCAGCCCGCCCAGTGGACGGCGCACTTCGGCGTCGCGGTGGTGCTCGACGGCCTGATCGTCACCGGGTCGCTGTTCATCCTCACCTGGACCGCCGCGCTCGGGCAGCTGGTCCGGGCCACCGCGCCGGACAAGCTGACCTGGGCCGTCGCCATCTCCTACCCGCTGTCGGACCTCGTGATCGTGGTCGTCGCGGTGCTGCTGGTCGTGTTCGACCGGGTGGACCGGCCCTACCGCAAGAACCTGCTGCTGGCCGCCGTCGGGATCGTCGCGCTGGCCGCCTCCGACAGCGTGTTCGCCTACCTGGTCAGCATCGGCGCGGAGAGCATGAAGCCGTGGTCGGACGGCGGGTTCGTGCTCGGGCCGCTGTTCATCGCCTTCGCCCTGCTGGCGACGCCGGGTCAGCGGCGGCACGACGACGCGGGCCCGGTGGGCGGGGTGGACTGGTGGCAGCTCGCGCTGCCGTACGTCCCGGTCACCGCCGTCGCGCTGCTGATCACCGGGCAGCTGCTGGCCGGCGCCGGACCGGACGGCGTGGAGGTGGTCGTCGGCGTGCTGGTGGTGTTCCTCGTGCTCGCCCGGCAGCTGCTTTCCTTGCTGGACAACAGGTTGCTGCTGCGCCGGGTCTACGACGGACAGCAGCAGCTGACCCACCAGGCCTACCACGACCCGCTGACCGGGCTGGCCAACCGCGCGCTGTTCGCCGACCGGCTGGACCGGGCCGTCGAGGCTGGTGAGGCTGTCGCCCGGCCGCTCGTGCTGCTCTTCGTCGACCTCGACGACTTCAAGGAAGTCAACGACCGGTTCGGGCACGCGGGCGGCGACGTCCTGTTGCACGCCGTCGCCCAGCGGCTGCTGAGCTGCGTGCGCGCGGGCGACACGGTCGCGCGCCTGGGCGGCGACGAGTTCGCGATCCTCCTCGAAGGCGAGCTGGACGCGCCGCAGGCGGTCGCCGACCGGATCCAGGGCGCGCTGCGGCGGCCGTTCGCGGTGCACGGCACGCTCGTCGCGGTCCGCGCGAGCATGGGACTGGTGGTGCCGGACCCGGCCGAGCCGCTGGTGACGTCGGACGTGCTGCTCGGCCGCGCGGACACGTCGATGTACGCGGGCAAGCGGCTGGGCAAGGACACGACCGTGGTCTACCGCCCGTCGCAGGACGGCCCGCCGGACTTCCCGGCCGCGTTGCGCCGCGCCGCGGGCGGCATCCCGGAGGGCTTCGGCCTGGTGTTCCAGCCGATCGTCCGGCTGGCCGACGAGACCCCGGTGGCCCTCGAGGCCCTGGCCCGCTGGAGCACGCGCGACGGGACGGTGGTGTCGCCGGAGACGTTCGTCCGCGCGGCCGAAGGCGCCGGCCTGGGGGCCGAGCTGGACGCGCTGGTGCTGGACCTGGCCTGCCGCGAGATCACCACGGCCGGGCTGGACCTGACGGTGCACGTGAACGTGTGCGCGAGCCGCCTCGGTGCGGCCGAGCTGGAGCGGAGCGTCGGTGCCGCGCTGCACCGCTACCGGCTGCCGGCGTCCCGGCTCGTCGTCGAGATCACCGAGACGGTGCCGGTGCCGGACCTGGCGGCGGGGGCGGCGGCGATCCGGCGGTTGCAGGAGCTGGGCGTGCGGGTGGCGCTGGACGACTTCGGCGCGGGGTACAGCTCCTTGACGGTGCTGCACGCGCTGCCGGTCGACCTGATCAAGCTGGACCGGGCGTTGACGACGGGCGTGCAGCCGGAGCGCGACGCGGCGCTGTGCCGGTCGCTGGTCGGGCTGTGCGCCGACCTCGAGCTGGACGTGGTCGCCGAGGGGATCGAGACGGCCGAGCAGGCGTCGTTGGTCACCGCGGCCGGGTGCACCACGGCGCAGGGCTACCTGTACGGCCGCCCCGCGCCGCTGTCCGCCCTGCGCCTCTCGGCGATCCCCGCGGGCTAGCCACAAGCGCCCCAATGTGGCCTTGGTTGCGTTCAACGCACCCAAGGGGCCCTTCGGTGCGTTCAACGCACCGAAGGCCACATTGGGGCGCTTTCGTCAGTCCGTGCGCACTCCTGGCGGGAGGACGCCGAAGATCGTCGCCGTCGAGCCGGCCCCCTTGCGGTTGATCGGGCCGCCCGCCAGCACCCACGCGCCGGTCGTCGGGAGGGCCTTCAGGTTCGCCAGGATCTCCAGGCTGATCCGGTGCCGCTGGTACACGAGCTTCGACACCGTGTACGTCTCGTCCGTGCCGACGTCCGGGCTGAACGTGTCGGTGCCCGTCCCGCCGCGACGCCCGAGCCGTCCGGTGTCGATCAGCCACTTGACCGCCGGGATCGAGAACCCCGGCTGGTGCAGCACGCCGTCCGCGCCGGTGTTCGGGTAGGCCGGGGTGCCCCACTTGGCGTCCCAGCCGGTCCACAGCACCACGACCGACTCGTCCGGGATCCGGCCGTGGCGCTTCTCCCACGTCTTGAGGTCGTCGATCGTGACGCCGTAGTCGGGATCGGCCGCGGCCTTCGCTCTTATGTCGATCTTGACGGCGGGCCGGAATAGATCCCCCGGATCCATGTCGTCGGCCAGGGGCTGGCCGGTGGTGAAGTGGCCGGGTGCGCCCCAGTGCGTGCCCGTGTGCTCGCCCTCGCGGACGAACTGGAGGTAGTAGCCGTCGTCGGGGATCGTGGCGATGGTTTCCAGCGTGAAGGCCGGGTCGCCGGGGAACACGTTGGTCGTGGCGGGGTCGTTGACGTGCGAGAGGTTGACCAGCTTCAGCTGGTCCAGCCGCACCGGCGGCGTGACGGCCGGGGCGGCCTGGGCCGTCCGCCCGGACACGGCGGCACCGAACACCCCGGCCAGCCCCGCGGCCAGCACCCTGCGTCTCATCGGCATGGGGATCACCTTTCACCGGAAACACCGCCCGTGCGGTGTGCCTGCACGGTGATATCACCCGAGCCGCGCGGGGCCAAGGAGTTGCGCGAGGATGGACGCATGGACGACGACATCGAAGACCACGCCGACGAAGGCATCTTGGATCCCGAGGACACTTTGGACGACCGCGACGAGCTGGCGGAGGGTTATTCACCGCCGGAACGCCCGCGGGGCACCGAAGAGTGGGGCACGACCGCGCGCGAGACCGCCGAGGGCGAGAGCTGGGAAGGCCGGCTGGCCCGCGAAGAACCGGATCTCGCGTCCGACGGGGGCGACGACGGTGACGGCATCGGTGACAGCGAAGACTCCGACGGCGAGCTGATCGACGACGAGGTCGGCGACGTCCGCGCGGGCCGCCTGGTGGCGACGGACGAAGGCTTCGGCGCGGACACCGACGAAGAGCTGCACGCGTCCGACGCGGGCATCGACGGCGGCGCGGCTTCGGCGGAGGAAGCGGCCGTTCACGTGATCGACCCGTCCCGCCGCTGGTGAGGTGACGGCCGCCCGGCGGTCGGGGGTTTACCGGGCGTCCGTCACCACCGGACCGCCGAAGCCGCCGGAGGGCGCGGCCCGCAGGGAAGACGATCCGGTCACGCGGCCGGACGCTCGGCCCGAACCGCCCCCTCGACGGTTCGCGCCGGCGACGGCGACGAGGTCCACGGTGCCGGACGGGCCTTGCGCGAAGCTTTCCCGATCCTTTCCGGGCTTCGATTACAGTGGGCGCCCGGACGGGCACAGCGCGGAGGAGGGCGGCGCCGGTGCGTTTCAGGCTGCTGGGCGAGCTCGACGTCCGCGTCGACGGCCGCCCGGTGGAAATCCGGCGCCCGCGGCTGCGAGGACTGCTCACCGCGCTGCTGACGGACCTGAACAAGGTCGTCCCCGCGGATGTCCTCGCCGAGCGGATCTGGGGCGGCCGGCTGCCGGTCAACCCGCGCAACGCCTTGTACAGCTACGTTTCCCGGCTGCGGACGGCCCTCGGCGAAGACGCGCTCGCGCAGCGCTCGGGCGGCTACCTGCTGACGTCGGATCCCGATGACGTCGACCTGCACGTGTTCCTGCGCCTGCTCGGCGAGGCCGGGGCCAGGGCCGCCGGCGAAGACGAGGAGAAGGCCCGGCTGCTGACGCGGGCCCTGGACCTGTGGACGGGCGAGCCGTTCGCCGGCCTCGACACGCCGTGGTTCGCCGGCCTGCGCGAGACGCTGGAGAGCCGGCGCTTCGGTGCGCGGCTCGACCTGTTCGACGTCCGGCTCCGCGGTGACCGGCCGGGCGGGCTGATCCCGGAGCTGACCGCGCTGGCCGAGGCGCACCCGCTCGACGAGCGGCTGAGCGGGCAGGTGATGCTCGCGCTCCACCGGGGCGGCCGCCAGGGTGACGCGCTGCGCGAGTACGACCGGATGCGCCGCCTGCTCGCCGAGGAGCTCGGCGCCGATCCGGGTGCGCCGCTGCGGCGGGTGCACGAGCGGATCCTGCGCGGCGACCCGCGTCCGGACCCGGTCCCGGCCGGCCCGGTGCCGCACCAGCTCCCGGCGGCGCCGTCGTCGTTCGTGGGCCGGGAGGAGCTGCTGGCGGCGCTCGACCGCGCCGGCGAGCCGGCGGGCCCGGTGGTGATCTCGGCCATCGGCGGCGCGGGCGGGATCGGGAAGACCTGGCTGGCGCTGCACTGGGCGGCCGGCCGGCTCGACGAGTTCCCCGACGGGCAGCTGTACGTGAACCTGCGCGGCTTCGACCCGGTCGCCGAGCCGATGCCGGTTTCCGTGGCGGTGCGCGGGTTCCTGCACGCGCTCGGCGTCGGTGGCGCCGCGCTGCCACCGGACCCGGACGCGCAGCTCGCGCTCTACCGCAGCCTGCTCGCCGGCAAGCGCGTGCTGGTCGTGCTCGACAACGCGGCCGGCACGGATCAGGTCGTCCCCCTGCTGCCCGGCAGCCCGACCTGCCGGGTGGTCGTGACCAGCCAGCACCGGCTGGGCGCGCTCGTCGCGACGCACGGCGCGCGGCCGATCTCCTTGGACGTGCTGTCCGCGCCGGAAGCCCGGGAGCTGCTCGCCCGGCACATCGGCCGGGAACGGCTCGACGCCGAAGCGGGGACCGTCGACGAGCTGGTCCGGCTCTGCTCCGGGCTGCCGCTGGCGCTGGGGATCGTCGCGGCCCGCGCGGTCACCGCCCCCGAACAGCCGCTCCGGCTGCTGGCCGAGGAGCTGGCGGACCACGCGGCCCGGCTCGACGGCCTCGACACCGGCGAAGCCGGCCTGAGCCTGCGTACGGTCTTCTCGTGGTCCACGCGCCACCTGGAACGCGGCGCCGCGACGGTGTTCGGCCTCCTGGCCCTGGCCCCCGGCCCGGACATCGGCCTGGCCGCCGCGGCGGCGCTGGCCGGGCTCCCGGCCGCCGCGACGCGCACGGTGTTGCGCACGCTGGAGAACGCGCACCTCCTGACGCGGGGCGCGACCGGCCGCTACCGGATGCACGACCTGGTCCGGCTCTACGCGACCGAAGAGGCGGTGCGGACCCTGCCGGAAAGCGTTCGCGACGACGCGCTGCGGCGCGTGACCGACTTCTTCCTCCAGACGTCCTGGCACGGGAACCGGGTGCTCGAGCCGCTCGACGCGCCCGTCCCGATCGCGCCGCCGTTGCCCGGCATCGAGCCGCTCGAGTTCGCGAGCCACGTCGACGCGCTGCGGTGGTTCGCCGAAGAGCACGCGTGCCTGACCGCCACCACCGAACTGGCGGTGCGGAGCGGCCGGCACACCGTGGTCTGGCAGCTGGTCTGGCTGCTCAACGAGTTCCGGTCCCGCCAGGGCCTGTTGCCCGAACGGGAGGCCGGCGCCCGCAGCGCCCTCGCCGCGGCCGAACTGCTCGGCGACGTCCCGGCCCAGCTCCTGGCGCACCGGATCTTCGCCGGCGCCAGCATCTTCGCGGGCCGCCCGGAGCTCGCGCTCGAAAGCCTGCCCGCCGCGCTGGCGCTGGCCGAACGGTCCGGCGACCGGCTGCAGCAGGCGCACCTGCACTACGTGCTGGCGGGAGCGCACGAGTACCACGGCGGCGACTACCGGGCCGAGCTCGTCCACGGCGAGCGCGTCCTCGCCCTGATCGAGCCGGACCACGACCCGCGCCTGTACGTCAAGGCGCTCGACCTGATCGGGTTCTGCCACCTCAGCTGGCACGACTGGCCCCGGGCCCGGCACTGGCTGGACCGGGCCGCCGAGGTGGCGCGGAAGTACCACGACCTGAACGGGGAGGCGCACGCCGTCGGCAACCTGGGCTACGTCGCACTGCGCAGCGGCGACTGGCCCGCCGCCATCGGCCACTTCGAGCGGGCCGTCGAAGTGCTGCGCACCCTCGGGAACGTCCGGCACGCGACGTTCTTCCTCGTCGCGCTCGGCGACTGCTACCGCGCCGCCGGGCGGGACGGCGACGCGCGCGAAGTCCTGAACGACGCGCGCGCCCGCTACCGGACCCATCCCGAAGGGGCGCGGCTGAAGGAGCTCGAGGCGTGCCTGCTGGCGCTGGACGCGAGTTCGTCCCCGTGACCGTCCGCGGGGCCGGACCCACCCCCACGACGGGTCCGGCCCCGATTTCGCGAGCGGCCTAATCCTTTCCCCCGACCGGCGCGTGGGGTAGGCGGCAGAGCGGTCATGTCCGGATCCGGCCGGGCCCGCCCGCGCTGCCGGAAGGGGACACGGGATGCTCGAGGGGCTGCTGACACCCGGCGCGGGCGCGCTGTACGACGCGCTGGTGCGCACCGGACCGCTACCGCTGGACGACCCGCGGGCCGAGAGCCCGGAGATGCGGGAGCTGTTCGACCGCGGCTTCGTGCGCCGCGACTACCGCGACGACCCCGTGATCGCGCCGATGGAGCCGGTGCGCGCGGTCGACCACGCCATCCTGGGCGCGCAGCAGCAGCTGCTGGAGCAGCAGCGGCAGATCGTCGCCGCGCGCCAGCAGCTCGACGTGCTGCAGGCGGTGTACCGGGCGGCGAACGGCACGGGCGGCGACGCGGCCGTCGAGGTGCTGACCGACCCGCGGCGCATCGGCTCGCTGTCGCTGGAGCTGTGCCTGTCCGCGCGCGAGGAGTTCCTGACGTTCACGACGCGCCACTTCAAGCGCAAGCCGGACGCGAGCACGGTGATGCGGCTGCCCGACGCGGTGACCGAGCGCGGGGTGGCGTTGCGCAACGTGTACGAGCGCGCGGCGCTGGAGTTCGAGGGCGCGAAGGAGGTCGTCGACGCGAGCGTGGCAGCCGGCTGGACCATGCGGGTGGCGCCGGAGCTGCCGATGAAGATGGTGATCGCCGACCGCCATTCGGCGCTGGTCCCGCTCGACCCGAGCGGGATGGAGGGCGCGCTGTTCGTCCGCAGCCCGACGATCGTGGCGTCCTTGCGGATGCTGTTCGAGCTGGTCTGGAGCCAGGCGGTGGCGGTCAACGGACCGGCGTCCCAGCCGCGCCACGGTCTGACGCCGACCCAGGCGAAGGTCCTGGACCTGCTGGCCACGGGCATGACGGACGGCGCGATCGCCCGGCACCTGGACGTGAGCGAGCGAACGGTCCGCCGCCACGTGCAGGGGCTGCTGGAGGCGCTGCAGGCCGACAACCGGGTGGCGGCGGTCTTCGCGGCGACCCGGCTGGGGTGGCTGGGCTGAGGCCTGTACCCGCGTCGCCGGGCGCTACTGCAGCTTCCGGCACTCCGGCGGTCCCTCGGTCCAGATCCACACGCAGGTCGGCCTCGGCTTGCCGACGGGTCCGACGCCGGTGGCCGCCGAAGCCGCCGGCGCCGTCAGCGCGCCGAACGACGCCGCTCCGGCCAGTACCGCGGCCAGCGCGGCCCAGGCTCGCTTGCGCATGTTCGTCCTTCCGCGAAGTGATCTTCCCGGACCAACCTAAGGCCGGGGCCCCGCGCAGCGGCAGGGGCGGGTTCGGCCACTGTCCGCTTCCGGCCACCGTCCGCCCGGCCGGAACCGGACGTTGGCCGCCCTCGACCGGTGCGCCCGGCGCGGCGCGCTCCTACCGTCGGGGCATGGGTGAGGAGGCGCCCCCGCGCTGGTGGGCCGAGGAGGGCGCGCGGCCCCGGCCGGAACCGGTGGGCTGGTGGCCCGAAGCCGACACCCTGCACTGGGTCCAGGCCCGCCCCGACGACGACCCGCCCGGCTAGCGCACCTCGCCTTGCCGGAGCCCTGCCACCAGACGTCATGAAAGGGTCGTTCATGACGCTGGACGACAGGAAAGAGTCGTTCATGACGTCGCCCACCCCCGCCCAACGTCGCGAATGACTCATTCGGGACCTCCGGCGCCCCCAATGACTCATTCGCGACACCCGACTCCGCACGCGGCCACCGACTTTGCCGGAGCCCCTGACGTTCGAGGCGCCCGGCCGCGTCAACCGCGGTCGTACTCGCGCACCGCGTCGAGGTACTCCGAAATCGCGTCCCGGTTGCGCAGCAGGCACTCCGCGCGCCGCGCCATCCGGTCGCGCTCGCCCTCCAGGGTCGCGATCATCTCCGGGGTCGCGTCCGGGAAGTAGATCGCGCGGGGCTTGTCGAGGCACGGCAGGATCTGTTTGATGATCCGGGTGGGCAGCCCGGCGTCGAGCAGGCCGCGCACCTGGATCACGCGGTCGACGCTCGCCCGGTCGTAATCGCGGTAGCCGTTCGCCGCGCGTGAAGCGATGATCAGGCCCTGCTCCTCGTAGTACCGGAGCAGCCGGCGGGACGTGCCGGTGCGCTCCGCGAGCTCGCCGATCCGCATGTGCGCCACCTCACGTAGACCTTCACACGTATGTGATGGTTCGAGCATAACGGCATGAGAAGCTCCCTCCTCGCCCTCACCACCGCCGCGTTCGTCACCGTGCTCACCGAGGCGCTGCCCGCGGGGGTGCTGCCCGGGATGAGCGCGAGCCTGGGTGTCGGCGAATCCGCGGCGGGCCAGGCCGTGACGATCTACGCCCTCGGCACCGCTCTCACCGCGATCCCCCTCTCCGCGGCCACCGCGGCCTGGCCCCGCAAACGCTTGCTGCTGGCCGGGGTGGCCGGGTTCGCCGTCGCCAACACCGTCACGGCGCTGTCTCCCGCCTACCCGCTGACCATGGTGGCGCGATTCGTCGCCGGGGTGGCCGCGGGCGTCGTCTGGGCGCTGCTGGCCGGGTACGCGCGCCGGCTCGCGCCCCCGGAAGGCCAGGGCAAGGCGATCGCGATCGTGATGGCGGGCATCCCGCTGGCCCTGTCGCTGGGCATCCCGGCCGGGACGTTCCTCGGCGGCCTGCTCGGCTGGCGCTCGGCGTTCGGCGTCATGTCGGCGATCGCCGTCGTGCTGCTGGCCTGGATCTCCGCCGCCGTCCCGGACCAGCCCGGGCGGCCGGCCGGCCGGGTGCCGGTCCGGCGGACGCTCACCGTGCCGGGCGTCGTGCCCGTCCTGGCCGTGACGCTGGTGTTCGTGCTGGCCCACACCGTGCTCTACACCTACGTCGCCGCGTTCCTCGGCCACGCCGGGATGGGCGACGCGGTGGACGTCGTCCTGCTGGTGTTCGGCGTCGCCTCGTTGGCCGGGATCTGGGTCGTCGGCGCCCGCATCGACCACGCGCTGCGCACGCTGACGGTCCTCAGCACGATCCTGGTCGCGGTGGCCGCGACGCTCCTGGCGGTGTTCGCGGGGAGCCCGGCGCTGGTCTACGCCGCCGTCGCGCTGTGGGGCCTCGGCTGGGGCGGCGTCCCCACGCTCCTGCAGACCGCGGCCGGGAACGCGGGCGGCGAAGCGGCGGACAACGCGCAGGCCATGCTCGTCACGCTGTGGAACGCGGCGATGGCCGCGGGCGGCGTGCTCGGCGGCGTCCTGCTCGACGCCGCCGGGCCGGCGTCGTTCCCCTGGACGCTGCTGGTGCTCCTGCTGCCGGTGCTCGCCGTGGTGCTCGGCGCGCGGCGGCACGGCTTCCCGGCAGCGTCCTGAGTGGACGAAGGGCCCGGGCGGGTTCGCGCCCGGGCCCTCCAGCTCGTGTTTCAGCAGCGGCCGGCGATGGCCCGCAGCAGTTCCGCGTTCGTGCTGTCACCCGACAGTTCCCAGGCGAACATGCCGCCCAGCCCCTGCGACTTCGCGTAGCCGGCCTTGGCCGACGCCGTCTCGGGCGTGTCGTAGCTCCACCACTGCGAGCCGCACTTCGCGTACGCCGTACCGGCGACCTTGCCGTTGGCCGGGCAGCTGTTCTTCAGGATCTTGTAGTCCTCGACGCCCGCTTCGTACGTGCCGGGAGCTGGGCCGGTGGCGGTGCCGCCGGGCTGCTTCTGCGTCACGCCGTCCCAGCCGCGGCCGTAGAACCCGAGGCCCAGCAACATCTTCGACGACGGCACGCCCTGGTGGCGCAGCCTCTGGATGGCGGCGTCGGCGTAGAACCCGGCGGTCGGGATGCCCGGGTAGGCCCGCAGCGGCGAGTGCGGCGCGGTCGGCCCGGTCGGCTGGCCGCCCGCGACGAAGTAGTCGTAGGTCATCACGTTGTACCAGTCGAGGTAGCGGCTCGCCCCGGCGTAGTCGGTGGCGTCGATCTTGCCGTTCTTCGAGCCGTCCGCGGTGATGGCGGCGGTGACGAGCTGCTGGTGCCCGAACTTGTCGCGCAGTGCCTTGACCAGGGCCGTGAACGCCTTCGACCCGCTCTCGTCGCAGGTGTTGCCGCAGGCGTTCGGGTACTCCCAGTCGATGTCGATGCCGTCGAAGACACCCGCCCAGCGCGGGTCGTTGACGAGGTTGTAGCAGGACTCGGCGAACGCGGCCGGGTTCTTCGCCGCCTCGGTGAAGCCGGCCGACCAGGTCCAGCCGCCGAACGACCACAGCACCTTCAGCTTCGGGTGCAGCTTCTTCAGCTCGAGGATCTGGTTGAAGCTGCCGTGCAGGGCACCCGGCTCGGCGCTGTCGGCCTGGCCGCTGACGCTCGTGGCGGCGTCGTAGGGCATGTCGTGGTCGGCCCACGGGTCGCCGACGGCGCAGCCGCCGCCCGTCACGTTGCCGAACGCGTAGTTGATGTGGGTCAGCTTCGCGGCCGAACCGGACGTCTCGATGTCCTTGACGTGGTAGTTGCGGGCGTAGACGTCCCAGTCGGCGAAGTAGGCCATCACTTTGCCCTGGGACTGCCCGGCTTCGGCGGCGGGCGGCGCGACGACGGAAGCACCGGCCAGCGCCAGCGCGGCGACAGCGATCCGTTTTCTCATGCGAAGCAAGGAACTTCCCTTCGTCGGGCGCGGCCGGTCGGACGCGCCGAGGCTAACAGGTCCAGACCACTGCGGACCAGAGTCAATCGTTGTGGTCAAAGGGTTTCCCGGTACCCCCGGAGCCGGGCGCGGATTCACGGCGTGGGAGGATCAAGCGATGACCGAGTTCGGCTGCGCGCGCTGCTCCGGCGAAGACGCCCTGACCGCGCTGGCGTTCTGCACGACCCGCCTGCGGGAGACCCACCGCCTGGTCGAAAAGTCGCACTTCAGCATCGCGCTGCGGGCGTGTCCGGAATGCGGCCAGGCGTTCGCGGCGATCTTCACCGAGTTCGTCGACGGGACCGGCGGCCAGGACGCGCAGTACTTCGACTTCGTCCCGCTCACCGCCGCCGAGTGGACATCGTTGGCGGCGCAGGGATCCCGGGTCGACCTCGTGCGGCTGGGCGCGCTCGGCAGCCTCCGGCGGCGGCTCTCGTCGAGCTGGCCGACCGGCGGGGCGAAGCGGATCTCCTGGCGGACGGACGCGCTTTCGGTGCGCGAGGGCTACTGAGCCGCCAGCCGGAGGATCGCCGCGACCGAACGGTCGACGTCGGCCTCGGTCGTCGTCCAGCCGGACACCGAAATCCGTAGGTACCGGCGGCCGCGCCAGGTGGTTCCGCCGAGCCAGCAGGTTCCGTCGCGCTGAATCCGGTCGATGAGCGCGTCCGTCCGGGTGTCGTCGCCGAAGGAGACCAGCACCTGGTTGAGGACGACGTCGTTGGCGATTTCGGCGCCGCCCTCGGCGAGGGTTTCCGCGAAGCGGCGGGCCAGCCGGCAGCAGCGGTCGACGAGCTCGGCGACGCCGTCGCGGCCCAGCTCGCGCAGCGCCGCCCAGACCGCGAAGCCCCGGGCGCGGCGCGACGACTCCAGCGTGAGGTCGCCCATGCCGGACACCTCGCCGGCGCCGGTCAGGTACGCGGCGCGGTAGGCGATCGCCCCGGCGTGGACCTCGGGACGCGCGCAGAAGACGAACCCCGAGTCGTAGGGGACGTTGAGCCACTTGTGCCCGTCGCAGGCCCAGGAGTCGGCCAGCTCGACGCCGTCGAGGAGGCTCGCGGTCTTCGGATTGGCGGCGGCCCAGAGGCCGAAGGCGCCGTCGACGTGGATCCAGGCGTTGGGGGCGGCCGCACGGGCGGCCCGGAGGTCGTCGCAGGCGCCCGTGTTCACGTTGCCCGCCTGCAGGCAGACGATCGTGGGACCGTCCACTTTGCCACCGACGTCGTCGACGTCGATCGAGCCGTCCGGTTTCGCCCTGACCGGTTCGACGGCCCGGGTGCCGAAGCCGAGCAGCCGCAGGGCGCGATCGATGGTGGCGTGCCGCTCCTCGCTCGCGACGACGCGGACGCGCGGGGCCCCGGCGAGCCCGTCGCGCTCGACGTCCCAGCCGGCCTCGGCGAGCACGTGGTGCCGGGCGGCGGCCAACCCGACGGTGTTCGCGGCCTGCCCACCGGTGACGAAGCCGACGGAGGCAGTGGCGGGGATGCCGAGAAGGTCCTTCAGCCAGGCTCCGGCGACCTCTTCGGCCGCGGCGGCGGCCGGCGAGAGGACGGCGTTGAAGCCGTTCTGGTCCCAGCCGGTCGCGAGCATATCCGCGGCGGTGGCGGCGGGGAGCGAGCCGCCGATGACGAAGCCGAAGAAGCGCGGGCCGGCGGTGGCGACCAGGCCGGGTTCGGCGGCGCGCGCGAGTTCTTCCAGGACGGTTCCGGGCGGCGTGGGGGCCTCGCGGAGCTGCCCGAATCCCGCGCGCAGGGCGGCGGGATCGGCTTCCCGGGCGACGGGCCGGTCCGCCAGCCCGTCCCGGTATCCGGCGGCCAGCTCGGCGGCGCGGGCCAGGAGATCACGCAGTTCGTCCACGGCCCGACTCTAAGCCGCCTTCGGGTGCGCGGCGCGCACATTTTCCCGGGCCAGTTCGACCGTCGTCGCGATCCGCCGCTGCCGCGTCTCCGGCCGCTTGGCCTTGGCGATCCATTCCAGGATCAGCCGGCGAGACGACGGCGGGAACGCCGCGAAGTGCGCGGCCGCGGTCACGTCGAACGCCTCCCGCAGGTCCGGCGGGACGATGCCGTCCTGCGCTTCCGCCAGCGCGTCCCACGTCCCCGTGCGCCGCGCCAGGTCGACCATCGCCTGCCCCGGCGGGGTCATCAGGCCGGCGTCGGTCAGCCGGGCCACGCGTTCGCGGTTGACCTTGCTCCAGGTGCTCTTCGGATTCCTCGGCGTGAAGCAGAGGTACGTGCTTTCCGCGTCGCGCTTCAGCGCCTTGCTGTCGATCCAGCCGAAGCACAGTGCCTGCTCCATCGCCTCGTGGACCAGCACGCCGGGAGTGCTGCTGTGCTTCCGGCGGATCACCAGCCACGCCGCCGGCACCCGGGCCGTCGCCAGCCACGCGCGCCACTGCGCCACCGACGTGACGTCCACCACCGGAATACCGTCCAGAGTCTCCATGCCCACATCGTCGCGGGTGAAGTGGTCATCTTCTGAGCACTTTGACGCGGGAACAATCGGACGCCGCGCGGCGTAGCGTCCTGGTATGGAGACTCCGTTGAGCACCGACCGGCTCGTGATCCGGGACTGGACGGTGGACGACGCCGAAGCCGCGTTCGACATCTACGGCGCGGAGGACGTGACGCACTGGCTGACCCCGGCCATGGAGCGCGTCGGCGACATCGGCGCGATGCGTTCGGTGCTGCACGCCTGGCAGGAGACGCAGCCGAACCTGCCGCCGCCGCGCGGGCGGTGGGCCGTCGAGCGCAAGGAAGACGGCGTGGTGATCGGCGGCCTCGGCATCCGGCTGCTGCCGCCGTTCGAAGAGGACCTCGAGCTGAGCTGGCAGCTCAGCCCGGGCGTCTGGGGCCAGGGGTACGCGTCGGAAGCGGCGACCGCGCTGATCGAGTGGGCGTTCACCCAGGACACGGAGGAGCTGTTCGCCGTCGCGCGGCCGAACAACACGCGCGCGATCGCCGTCGCGAAGCGGCTCGGCATGCAGTGGGTCGGCGAGACGGAGAAGTACTACAACCTGCGGCTGCAGGTGTACCGGATCCGGCAGACCGACCTCATCGACTGACCGGCTCCAGCAGGAAGACGCGGATCTCGCGGTCGCCGGCGCGCACGGCGTAGCGGTCGTAGGCCGGCCAGTACGACGCGACGGCGTCCCACATCTCTTGACGCTCGTCGCCGGCCAGGAGCCGCCCGGCGACCTCGACGGTCCGGCCGCCGATCGCGACCGTCGCCTTCGGCTGGGCCAGGAGGTTCGCCGACCACGCCGGGTGCGCTTCGTCGCCCCAGTTGGAGCCGATGACGACGTATCCGCCGGCGCGCTCGACGTAGAGCAGCGGCACCTGCCGCGGCTCACCGCTGCGGCGCCCGACGGTGGTGAGCAGCAGCGTCCGCAGCCCGACGGCCGCGCCGACGCCGACCCGGCCACCGCTGATCCGCAGCAGGACCCGATCGGCGGGCACGAGCGCCCGCCCGAGCACCGCGAACGCCTTGCTCTTGCCGAACCCCGCGAACACCCCGCGCAAACCAGCCACGGTCGAACCCTAGGTCACCACCCCGATGGTGGCGGCGGTGCCACGACCGGCGGCCGGTCGTCGCAGGTGATCGTGTTCGGGAGCAGCCACGGGGCCAGCCAGCCGCCGTCGTTGCCGCCCAGGTCCGTCAGCGTGAACTCCGAGCCCGTCGGCGGGAAGGTGAACGAGCCGCAGTTGTTCACCCCCACCGCGCCGACGTGGCGCGCGTCGACGTTCCGGAACGAAGCCGACCCGGCCGACCGCGCGCTCAGCACGGACGTCCCGGTGCCGTCGACGCGCAGATCCGCGAACTTCAGCCCGGTGATCGTGTACTTGTCTTTCACCGGGAAGTCGCTGACCAGCATGATCGCGTTGTAGGTGTTGTCGAGGAAGTGGTCGCCGGTCACCGAGACGTCCGCGGCGATGTCCTTCTCCAGCGCGTAGAACCAGATCGCGCCGAGCCCGATCTTCCAGTTCAGCTCGAACGTCCCCGCCCGCACGGTCGTGTTGTCCGCGATCCGCAGCGTCCCGGCGAACGGCTCGGCGCCGAACCGCGACCCCACCTGGATCGCGCTGCCCTCGCGGATCGGGTCGGCGATCAGGTTGCCCGAGACCGTGTTGTCGACGCCGCCGTACAGCGCGATCCCGTTGGCCAGCACCGGCGTCTGGACCGTGTTGTGGTCGAACGTGTTCCGCGCGTCCTGGGTCTTCTCCGACCACATCGCCAGGCCGTCGTCCCCGGTGTTGCGGACGAAGTTGTTCGATACCACCGAATCCGTCACTCCCGTGTGGAAGTTCAGGCCGTCGGCGATCTGGTCGGCGATGACGTTGTCCGTGATCCGCGTGTTCCGCATCGGCCCGTCGAACCACAGGCCGACCTTCGTGTGGTGCAGGTACAACGAGTCCACGGTGGAGTCGTCGAGCGCCCCGCCGATCGCGTTGACCTGGTCGGTGTCGACGCGTTCCCGGACGTCGCCTTCGACCGCGAAGCCGGAGAGGTGGACGTCGTGACTGCCCGCGGTTTCGCCGTAGATGCCGACGCCGTGCCCCTTGACGATCGTGTACCAGCTGCCCGCACCTTCGATCGTGACGTCGTCGACGAGGACGTGCCGGTTGACCTGGTACGTCCCGGGCGGCAGGTACACCTTGAGGTGCGCGCGCCGCGCGAAGGAGATGGCGCGGTCGAGGGCGTCGGCCGAGTCGCGGCGGCCGGTCGGGTCGGCGCCGAACAGCAGCGCGTCGGCCGCGAAGGGAACGAACCGCGGCGGGGCGACCAGTTCCGAGTCGAGCAGGTCGACGACCGTCCACGCGGCCGCGCTCCCGGCCGGGACGGTGAGCCGGACCTTGTCGCCCGCCCGGTACGAACGGCCGAGCAGGAGCCGCTGCTCGTCGTAGAAGTGGCTGGGGCGGAAGGGCTTGCCGAGCACCGGCGCGGGCGTCGTCGCCGCGGGCACGCACGAACACTCGGTGATCCACCAGTCCGGGTGCAGCAGGTCCGCGCCGGGATCGTTGGTGAACGGGTACTGGTTGTACAGCCACGAATACTGCGACGTCAGCGTCATCCGCTGCCGGTGCGCGCCGTTCACGGTGACGTCGAGCGGCGCGGTGATCCCGCCGCCGTGCGGTGCGTCCGGAATGCCTGTACCGGACGGTGATCGCGTTCGCCGCGGCGGGCAGCGTGAACTCGACGTACTGCCCCGCCGTCACCTGCACCGCCCGGCGGCCGGACGCTTCGGACGGGAGCGTGTAGGCCGAGCGGTCGGGGCCGAGCACGACGCCGTCGGTGCGCGCGTTCTCCGCCTCCTGCTCGAGAAAGCCGACGCTGGCGCCGCCCCCGGCGACGAGCGCCGGGTCGAGCGCGGCCCGCGTCACCACCGGCCGATCGGCGGCCGACGCGGGCGCGGCCACCGAAAGCAGGGTGACGACCGCGGCGAGCACGGTTCCGAAGGTGCGTCGCGCCATCGCGGACCTCGATTCTCGAGTGGAGTGCCGCGGAAGAGTAGGTCGCGACTCGCCTCTCACACAAGGTTTTGCCGGAACTTACTCTGTAATTGCACACATCAGTACGGAAGTTGCGCAACCGGACGTCTGGCAAGGTGGGCTCATGACGCGCCCCGAATCCGCCGCCGAAGTCTTCGACGCGCTCGGCAAGGACTACGAACACGCCTTCCGGAACCTGGCCGAGCAGCGGGCCGCGATCACCGCGCTGGCCGAACGGCTCCCCGCCGGCGCCGCGGTGCTCGACCTCGGCTCGGGAACCGGGCGCCCGACCGCGGACCTGCTCACCGCGGCCGGTTACGCGGTGACCGGGTACGACGTCGCGCCGAAGATGGTCGAGATCGCGCGGGCCCAGGTGCCCGCGGCGCGGTTCGAGGTCGGCGACCTGCGCGAGCTGTCCTTCGAAGCCGCCGGCTGGGACGCGATCACGGCGTTCTTCTCGATGTTGCAGCTCCCCCGGGCCGACCAGGAGACGATGATCGGCCGGTGCGCGGACTGGCTGAAGCCCGGCGGCCTGCTCGTCCTGGCCACCGTGCCCGCCGACGTGGACGGCGTCGACATCGTCTTCATGGGACACCCGGTCCGCGCGAGCAGCTTCACCGCCGAGGCCCTCGCGGAGAAACTTCGCGCGGCCGGCCTGGAGATCGTCCGCGAAGAGCAGGCCCTGTTCGTGCCCGACCACCCCGAAGCCGGGCCCGAGCCGCACGTCTACTTCACCGCGTGCAAGCGTTCGTGAGTCGATCGTGGCGTCAACCCCTCACCGGACCGATCACCCGGTGGACATGAATTTTACTCAAGTTCGTGCGTACCCCGGGCCGCGGAGCCGAGCTAAAGTGAGGAATGGGCATCGAAGCTCTCGCCAGGCCGGTACCTCGCGAACACCGCGAGCTGGTGCGCGAGATGCTGGCCAGACTGCCCGAGTTCGCCGACCGCCTCGCCCGCCTGCTGAGCGAAGAGGACGAGTTCTACCGCCAGGTGGAGAGCGTCGCGCCCGGTGAGCTCCGCCAGGTCTGCCGGGCCAACCTCGAGCGCGCGCTGACCGCGCTGGTCGACGGCCGCGGCCTCGCTCTCGACGCCGCCCGCAAGACCGGGCTCGTCCAGGCACGCCAAGGCATCCCGCTGCCCGCGGTGCTGCGCGCCTTCCGCATCGGCGGCACCTTCGTCTACGAAGGCCTCCTCGAGCTCGCCGGCCCGGAGTTCCTCAACCCCACCCGGACGATCGAGATCAACTCCTATGTCTGGAAGGCGATCGACCTCTACTCCGACGCCCTCACCACGGCGTACGAGCAGGTCGCCGCCGAGCCGTCGTACGCGGACGCGCGCCGGCTGGACGACCTGCTCCGCGGCCGGCTCCCGAGCCAGGCCGACATGGAGGCCGCCGCCCGGGACCTGGGCCTGCCGACCGCGGGCATGTTCGTCGTCGTGGTCACCGAGCGCGTCGAGCCCGACGAGCACGACACCGTCGAGGCGTTGCTGCGCGCCCGCCGCTGGCGCTCGGCCTGGCGGCCCGGCGGCGAGGCGGGCCTGGTCGCGATCGACCGCATCGAGGACGTCCGGCGGTTGCGCGAAGTGCTGGGCTCGCTGCCGGTGGCGGCCGGGCTGAGCAAGCCGTTCAGCGGGTTCCCGGACGTCCCGGACGCGCTGCACCGCGCCCGGATCGCCCGCCGCTCGCTGCCGTCGGGGACGGCCGGCGTGGTGGTGTTCGGCGACTCGCCGGTGACGACGCTGGTCGCCGCCGCGCCGGGGATGGCCCGCGACGTCGTGCGGTCGGCGTTGGGCAGCGTGCTCGCCCTGCCCGGCGCGGAACGCAAGGTCCTGCTCGACACGCTGCTCGCGTGGTTCGCCGGCCACGGCTCGGCGAAGGAGGCGGCGGACCGGCTGTTCGTGCACCCCAACACCGTCCGCTACCGGCTGCGGCGCGTGCAGGACCTGACCAAGCGCGACCTGACCGACCCCGTCGACATCGGCGAGCTGTACGTCGCCCTCGAATCGGTGCGGCTCGATCCGGGAGCATCGTAGATCACCAGATACCGATTGACTTTCGATAGCTATCCAGCGATAGTCGTCGCATGTTGACCGAAAGACGCGCGGTCGCCGCGCTCCGGGTGTTCCTCGTGGTGCTGTTCGGCGTCCTCGTCGTGTTCCAGACGCTCTCGCTGCCGGGCGCGATCGCCTACAACACGCAGCAGAACCCGCACGACGCTCCACTGCGCTGGCCGCTGACCGCGATCGCCGTGTTCCTCGTGCTGTGCGTCCAGGTGGTGCTCGTCTCGACCTGGCAGCTGCTGACGCTGGTCAAGAAGGACCGGATCTTCACCACCGCGTCCCTGAAGTGGGTCGACGCGATCGTCTGGGCCATCGGCGCCGCGTGGCTGGTCTTCGTCGGCATGCTGATCTTCGTCGGCTTCAACGCGGACGACCCGGGGATGCCGATGCTGCTGTTCCTGGTGACCGTCGGGACCACCGTGCTCGGCCTGTTGATGGTGGTCATGCGCGCGTTGCTGCGGCAGGCCACCACCCTGCGGACCGACCTGGAAGCGGTCATCTGATGGCGATCGTCGTGCGCATCGACGTCGAACTGGCCAAGCGCAAGCTGAGCGTCGGCGAGTTCGCCGAGAAGGTCGGGCTGACGCCGGCCAACATCGCGGTGCTGAAGAACGGGCGCGCGAAGGCGGTCCGGTTCAGCACGCTGGAAGCGATGTGCCGGGTGCTCGGCTGCCAGCCCGGCGACCTCCTGGAGTGGGTCGACGACTAGCCGGTGTCCCCTGACCTGGGAACGCGGCCTAGTGCTCACCGCGGTGGCGCCGGGTGGCGATCTCCGCCGCCGCGAACCCGTGGTCGAGCATCTCCTTCTCGTACTCCCCGACCGCGTCGAGCAGCGGCGCGCCCGAAGCCAGCCGGCCGGCGAGCAGGCCCGCGTCGTGCAATGCCACTCCCGCGCTGATGCCCGCCGGCGGCATCGGGTGCGCCGCGTCGCCGGCGAGGGTCACCGGGCCCGGTGACCACGGCTCCGGCCGCTCGGCGGTGTAGATGCTCGACGGCACGACGTAGGCCGGGTCGCTCAGCCGGATCAGCGCGCCGAGCGACGGGTGCCAGCCGGCGAGCGTCGTCGCCGCCAAGTCGATCAGCTCGCCGGGGTCCAGCCGGAAGAAGTCCGGGCCGAACGCGCTCGTCGAGGCGGCCGCGGCCCACATGACGTAGTCCTCGCCCGGCGGGAAGCCGAACTCGGCCGGGTCGCGCCGGAAGCGCTGCGCGGCAAGGACGATCCCGCGGCCGTCCGGGCCCGTCACCCCGAGGAAGCCTTCGAGCGCCGCGTCCGGGGTCAGGTCGCGGGCTTCGCCCGTCAGCGGTGTGCGGCCGTAGATCAGCCGCGCGTCCTCGACGGTCACCGTGAAGTCCGGCAGCAGCTGCCGCCGGATGCCGGAGCCGACCCCGTCGGCGGCGACGAGCAGGTCGCCGTCTTCGGTGGTGCCGTCGGCGAACCGGACGCGCACCCGGCCGTCGTCCAGCAGCGTGTAGCCGGCGAACTCGGCGCCGAAGCGCGTGCAGCCGGCGAGGTCGCGCAGCATGATCCGGCGCAGCGTCAGCCGATCGACGGTGAGCCCGGCGGCGTCCGGCGGCACCGGGATTTCGGTGAAGGTCCCGAGGTCGGGGCCGGCCACGGTGACCCCGCGCCCGGTCCGGCACGACGTCGCGGCGGCCTGCTCGTAGGCCTCGGCCGGCAGCCACGCGCGCAGGGCCGCGTCGCCGTCGCCGCCGATGTGGACCCGGTAGCCCTGCGCGCGGGCGTCGACGGCGGCGTCGCGTTCGAAGAGCAGGACGTCGATGCCGTGCCGGCGCAGGCCGTGGGCCAGGCACGGGCCGGCCAGGCCGGCGCCGCTGATGAGAACTCGCATGACTACCCCCGTGGTGAGATGGTCTCAACTGAGACCATCTCAGATGCTAGCATTCCCGCCATGGAGGCTCAACCAGTCGATCCGACGGCCATCGGGATGCTGCTCAACCGCGCCCACCGGCTGGCCCGCGCGCACGCCAACGACGCGGCGCGGCCGACCGGCATCGAGCTGCAGCACGCCGGGGTGCTCGCGGCGGTCCGGGGCGGCGGGGTCCGCAGCCAGCGCGAGCTCGGCGCGGCCCTCGGCGTCGACAAGTCCACCCTGGTCCGGATCGTCGACGACCTGGAGCAGCGGAACCTGGTGCGGCGGCAACGATCCGCGCACGACCGGCGGGCGTACGAAATCGTGATCACCGAGGAGGGCGAGCAGCGGCTCGACGAGGCGGGCGAGCTGTTCGCCGAGGCGATGACCGGCCTGCTGAAGGTGTTCGACGACGCGGACCGGCGCCGGCTGCACGAGCTGCTGAGCCGGTTCGTCGCGCAGGAGTCGTGAGCGAGAAACCGTGTTTCTCACTCACGACCACCCGTGGAAGACCGGCTAAGCCGCGTCCGCCTCGACCAGCCGGGCCAGCTCCAGGAGCGTGCTCTCGAAGCCGGGGCCCGCGCTGAGCGCCACCGTGAGCGGGCCCCCGTGCCGGCCCGTGCCCACCGGGAGCGTCACCGCCGGCTCCGTCCACTGGGGACGGTCCACACCGGCCGAGACGACCACGTCCGGCCGGGCCACCACGCGCCGGCGGCCGCCGGCGTCGAGGTCGAGCACCACGTTGCCGTGCAGGGAAAGCAGCGCGGCGACGTCGGCGACGGCGTCGCGCAGCTCACGGTCGGCGATCGAGTCCGAGTGCGCGCCGATCGCCGCTCGCGAGGGCTCGCCGCCGAGCCTCGGCACGATCACGCCGAGGTCGCCCGGGGTGCACGCGAGCACGCGGATGCCGGGCACGCCGGCCAGCGGATCGGTCAGCGTGATTCCGGCGCTCGCGGCCGCCGCCACGATCCGGGCCCGCCAGCGCGCGGTGGCCGCGATCGCGACCATCGAAGGGTCCTGGGGCAAAAGGGAGTTTCTCCTTTGCGGTCCGGCGCGGCGGATGGCGGATCGTCCGATGGTGGGCCCATGCCCGTTGTGCCCGGGAACAAACTTGTTTGGTCGCTTGGTCCGAACGGCGGCGCACATGCGACCTTCCGGTGGCACCGGGTGTCTGTGACCGCCGGTCACACTTTGACGTGCGGCGTGGCGCGGGCCACTATCCGCAGCACCTGATTACCGCCGGGTAATTTGCGTGTCGACGAAGACTACCCAGGAGGACCGTTGCGACGTGCTTTCGGCCTGATCTTGCTGGCACTGGGCGTTTTCGCGGTCGCCGGGGCGGTGCTCCTCCCCACGTACGTCTACCCGAAGCTCGCCAAGGTGCCGCTCGACCAGGACTCCACGTCGGTGCTCGAAGGCACCGCGAGCAAGGTTCTCGCCGTGACCGACGACGGGTCCGGCCCGGTCTCGAACATCCGCGAGAACGCCAAGCTGACCGCGGTGGCGCACGTGCAGGCCAACTTCGCCGCGCCGGAGATGCAGGAAGACACCGACTACGCGGTCTGGCTGCTGGCGGTGCAGGTCACCGACGACGCCGACAACACGGTGCTCAGCGCGAGCAAGCGGCAGGTCTGCTTCGACCGGCGCACCGGGGAAGGCTACGAGCCGCGCGGCACGACCGACCCGAAGTGCGACGCCGGGAGCAGCTACGTCACCGAACTGAAGGACAAGGCCGACAAGGACGGCCAGAAGCCGCCCGAGACGAACATCGAGAAGGCGCAGCCCGGCCTGAACTTCAAGTTCCCCTTCGGCACCGAGCAGAAGGACTACAAGGTCTACGACGACAACACCGGCGCGGCCGTCACCGCGCGCTACACCGGCACCGAGACGGTGAACGGGATCGAGACCTACAAGTTCGTCCAGGACATCCCCGACACGAAGCTCGACTCGAAGCAGGTGCCGGGCTCGTTGGTCGGCTCCGACCAGTCCGCCGTGGACGCCGACCTCTACTACCGCGGCGTCAACACGATGTGGGTGGAGCCGGTCACCGGGATCCAGGTCAAGCAGCAGCAACAGCAGCACCAGGAACTGCGCGTCGGCACCAGCGGCAGCTCGACGGTCGTCTTCGACGGGACGCTCGCCTACAACGGCAAGACCATCTCGCAGATGGTCGACCAGGTGAACGCGAACAAGGGCAGGCTGGAGTTCCTGTCGAGCACCGGCCCGCTGTGGCTCGGCATCGGCGGCGGCGTGCTGATCATCGTCGCGATCGTGCTGCTGGCCCGCCGGCGGCCGCCGGAGCCCCCGACCTCGCACCGGCGGCGCCAGGTCGCCTACGCGGGCAGCTGAGTCACTTCCTGCGCAAGACCAGAACCAAGTTCCAGGACGCGATTTCGCGCAGGCCGGGAATCCGCACGATCCACATCGCCCAGCTCGGGTGGTACCGCGGATACCCGGCCACGAAATCGGCGAGCGGCGTCGCCTTCGCCCAGCGGAGCGCGGCGCCGACCGAAACCGGGAACAGGCTTTCCCCGAATTTGTTCTTCGGCTGCTTCCCCAGTTTCCGCGAATACCGCTGCCGGGCGTAGTGCCCGCCGAAGAAGTGCCACGGCGCGGTCTCGTGGCCGCCCCACGGCGAGTACCACGGCGTGAACGACGCGAAGACGGTGCCGCCGGGCTTGGTCACCCGGCACATCTCGTCGAGCATCACCCACGGCTCGCTGACGTGCTCGAGCACGTTCGACGAGTAGCAGACGTCGACGGAACCGCTGCGCACGGGCAGTTCCGTGCCGCTGGCGCGGATCATGTTCTCGCCGGGCTCGCCGCGTGCGGACAGTTCGCCGACGTCCGGGTCGAGACCGAGGTAGACCGCGCCGGCCGCCCGGAAGGCGTCGGAGAAGTAACCCGGCCCGCCGCCGACGTCGAGCACCGTTCGCCCGGACAGCGGAGCGTGCGCCGCCAATTGCCGGACCGAGTCGCCGGCCAGCGTCGAATAGAAGCCGTCCGGGTCCGTCTGCTCGGTGAGGAACGTGCGGAACAGCGTCACGGAACGACCCAGCGTGGCCTGATGAGGCCGGTCGAGAACCGGATTACCTACCATTGAACCGTCGCTTTCCCGAATACGTTCCTCTACTGTGTACGCACCGGTAACCTAGCATCGTCGCTACAGTTTGGATAACCCGATGGAACGACCTCGAGTGCTCCTCGTCAACTGGCGCGACACCGGCCACCCCGAAGGCGGCGGGTCGGAGCGGTACGTCGAGCGGATGGCCGAAGGGCTCGCGAGAGCCGGGTACCGGGTCGAAATCCAGTGCGCCGCCTACCCGGGCGCGACCGACGGCGAATGGCGCGACGGCGTCCGCTACCGGCGGCGCGGCAACAAGTTCGGCGTGTACGCGCACGCGCTGCGCGCCATCCGCCGCGCCCGCGCCGACCTCGTGGTCGACGTCCAGAACGGCATGCCGTTCTTCGCCCGGCTGGCCGCCGGCTGTCCCGTGCTGGTGCTCGTGCACCACGTCCACCAGGAACAATGGATCAGCGCGCTCGGCGAGACGCTGGGCCGGGTCGGCTGGTGGATCGAGTCGCGGCTCGCGCCGTGGCTGTTCCGCAAGTGCCGGTACGCCACGGTTTCCGAGGTCACCAAGGCGGAGCTGGCGGGGCTCGGGATTGAGCGCGAGCGCGTCACCGTGGTGCCCAACGGCCTCGACGCGCCACCGGTGTGCGTGTCCGAGCGCGACGCTTCCCCGACGCTGGTCGCGGTGAGCAGGCTGGTGCCGCACAAGCGGATCGAGCACGCCATCGACGTCGTCGCGCGGCTCGCGCGGCGCTGGCCGGAACTGCGGCTCGAGGTGGTGGGCCAGGGACCGTGGGACGAGGTCCTGCGCGCGCACGCGGCTTCGCGCGGGGTAGCCGATCGCGTGGTCCTGCACGGCTGGGTCGACGAGCAGGCCAAGCACGAGATCCTCGCGCGGTCGTGGCTGCACCTGTGCCCGTCGGTCAAGGAGGGCTGGGGCATCGTCATCATGGAGGCCGCGGCACACGGCGTGCCGTCGGTGGCCTACCGCGCCGCGGGCGGCGTGGCCGAGTCCATCGTGGAGGGTCGCACCGGGCTCTTGGCCGAGGACTTCGACGACTTCACCGCCCAGGTCGACGGCCTGCTCGCCGACGGCCTGCGGCGGGCGGAGATGGGCCTGGCCGGCGCCGAGCGGGCCGGGCGGTTCAGCTGGGACGTGAGTGTGGGCCAGTTCGAGTCGCTGGTCCGGGACGTCTCCGGGCTTCCGGCGCCCCGGCGGCGGATGCTGGGTCACGTGACGCGCGGCTCGGCCCTGGCGTCATGAACGACTCTTTCATGTCACCAGACGACATGAAAGAGTCGTTCATGTCATCGCCGAGGCGCCTGCTCCCGGACCGCGTCGCGGAACTCCGCCAGCAACCGGCCGGCGGCGGCCGCGTCGAAGTCCTTGCGCCGGGCCCGCACCGTCACCGTCGTGATCCCGCCCGTGGTCGCCGCCCCGAAAGCCACGCCTGACCGGCCGCTCGCGGCCGGGTAGAAAGCCAACGAGCGCACCGTGTCCCCCGCGGACACCACGCCGAGGTTGGACACCAGGAACGTCGAGCCGAGCCGGCTCGCCAGCAGCCGCGTGCCCAGCCGGGCGAGCCGGCTGCTGCGGGCCGGGAAGTCCGGCTCCGGCGCCTGGCTGCCGAGCACCGCGGCGACGTCCGCGCCGGGGCGCAGCCGCAGCCGGAAGAACGCGCTGTCGTGCACCGGTTCCGGCGCGGCCCCGGAGCGCCACGACGCGCCCAGCGCGGCCACCACGCGGGCGGTGCGGGCGCCGTGCGCGCGGTTCCAGCTTTCGGTGGCGCGGGCCGCGGCCGCGACGAACCCCGCGGCCCCCAAGCGCAGCCGCGGCTCGTGCCGCGCGGCGAAGACGTCTCCCGCGGCTTCCGCACGCCGGTCGGGCGTGATCCGGCCCGGGGGCGCGAAAACCGCCTCAGCGAGCCGCTGGACGGCCGAGAGGGCAAAGGGTTTGCCACCGCCGCGTTCGCCGATCCCCTTCGCCCCCGAGGAAACCGGGACGTCGAGGAGAATGCCGAGCAGCGAGAGCAGCCCCAGGCCGTCAAGGGCGCCGTGGTGCGCGGCGACGAGCAATGTGGGTTCCTCGGCGCGGACGGCGACGCGCAGGAGCGGCGCGGTCCGTTCGTAGGGCGCCGAAGCGAACCGGTCGCGAGTGGCCGGCAAGTCGGTGGTCAGCTCGATTTCGGGCACGGCACCGAGGTGCGGGTACTGCTGGACGGCGGCCGCGAGCCGGGCCCGGAGCTTCTCCGGTTCGGGTGCGGCCGCGCCGAGGTCCGCTTCGAGGAGGATGCTCCAGGAAACGGTGGGGTCGCCGTAGAGCCCGACGACGCGGTGCGCGTGGTCGGAGGCGAGCCGGGTCACCGCGTCAGCGGTTCCCGTAGAGCTTGTTCGGGTAGTCGGCGGGGTTGTACTTCACCTGCGCGTTGAGCTTTTCCTGCACCTGGGCGGAGTTGTCCGGGTCGGCACCCTTGGTGAGGGCGAACCCGGCTCCGGTCGCCAGACCGCCTCCGATGATGACGGCGGCGACCAAGCCGATGACCGTGCCCACGTGTCACTCCTTCCGCGGCGGGAAAATCCTGCCGCGGCTCAATGTACGCATCGGTAACATCAGGCACAACAGTGCGACGCACAGCGACGTGAGCGCTACTCCGTTCGCTATCGACACAGGCGTCCACGAGATCGCTTTCACCGCGGGCACACCCGGGGTCCGGTAGAGCGTCAGCCACTCACCCGACCACACCTGCGTCGCGCCGGCGAGCAACCGCGAGTCCACGTAGCCGGGTGTCCCGTGCTCGACGAGGATCCAGCCGATGCCCGCGTCGGTGAGCTCACGGGCGGACGTCGCGGCGCGGACGTCGCCGATGCGCGGGTCTTCCCCCGCGATGCGATCCGGTCCCACCTGGAGCGTGTCGTCCATCAGCACGGGTTTCGGGAGCACGCGCGGGGCCGGGTCGAGCTGCGTGCGGTCGTCGTTCCAGGCGAATCCGCGGAACGCCGAAAGCGGCAGCGTCAGCACGTCGCCCGGGCGGTCACCGAGCACTTCGGACACTGCCTGCCAGTCGGCCGGGTACTGCGCGGTGCCGAGCCGTCCCCAGCCGCCCCAGGCCAGGTCCGGCATGGTGAGCAGGGGGAAGACGGCCGCCGCCGTGACGAGCGCGATGCGGCCCCGCTCGGTTTTCAGCTTGGCCGCGGCGACCTCGATGGCCAGCGCGAAGCCCAGCGCGAGCGGCAACGCCCACCAGGCGACCCATTTCTGGGCGTCCCGCAGGAGTCCGGCGCCGGGCAGGTGCCGGGTGGCCGCGCTCAGCAGCGCGTCGCCGCCCGGCAACGTCGCCAGGGACGCCAGGAGCACGCCCGCGGCGCCGAGGCCGAACAGCGACCGGGCCGGCGCCTTGCCCCACCGCTGACCGAGCGGCCGGAGGCCCGCCACCGCGATGGCGACGACGACGAGCGTCAGCACCGGGATGAGCGGCATGGCCCGGCTGCCGGGGACCGTTTCGCCGTTCCAGATCCCGCCCAGGCCGAGCACGCTGAGCAGCGCGGGTCCCCAGCTTTCGGCGCGGGCACTGAACGCCGTGACGCCGGCCGGGTCGGAGTAGGTGCCCCCGGCGTTGAGGAACGTCGGGACCAGCCACGGCAGGTTGAGCACGATCGCGATGGCGAGCGTCTGCCCGAGGCGGCGCGAACCGGCGGCGACGGCCATGACGACGGCGGCGAGCACGCCGCCCGGTGGGGTCAGGACGGCCGGGGCGCACGCGAGCACCAGCTTCGGCAGGGCGTTCGGCTCGTGCTCGCGTGCGGCGAGTCCCGCTTGGACGATCCAGGGCAGGCAGGCGTAGGTCAGCAGCAGCGGCCAGTGCCCGATGAACAGCCGCTCCGCGACGTACGGCGTCCACGCGTACGCGGTCGCGGCGACGAGCCGCGTGCCCAGGCGCTCGGTCGGGACCACGCGGCCGGCGCCGAGGGCGGCCCCGAAGATGGCCAGCAGCAAGACGATCTTCTGGACGATGTCGCCGGGCAGCACCGTGGTCGCCAGCGCGACGGCGGCGTCGGCCGGGACGGACCGCGGCAGCGTGCTGCCGATTCCGAAGGCATCCGGCACGAAGTACTGCCGGGGCGCGAACACCATGTCGTAGGACAGGACGAACCCGCGGCCGAGCAGGGGCGCGCAAACGGCGAACGCCAGCAACGCGGACAAGGCGGGGAGCGCGAGCCGCCTGCTCGGTGCGTCCACTGCCCTTCCTTTCCGCTGTCCGCCCGGTTAGGGTCCCTGGAAATTACCCGCCGGTAATGGGGAGCCCGCCGTTGAGCGTAGACACCGAAGTGCCGGCCCGGACCGGCAACCGGGTCGCGGCGATCCTCGTCTCGCTCGCGCTCGCGGGCAACAACGCGGGCAGTTACGTGCTGAGCCTCGCGGCCGCGCGGATCCTCGCGCCGGGGGCGTTCGGGGAGCTGAGCTCGCTGCTGGCGGTGCTGGTGATCGGCGTCGTCCCGGCGATGGGCCTGCAGACGGTGGTGGCGCTGCGGGTCGCGCGCTCGCGGTCGGCTTCCCCGGGTTCGCTGTTCGCCTTGGGGCTGGTGACGAGCGGGATCGTCGCGACGGCGGCGTTGACGCTCAGCCCGTTGCTGGTGCTCCTGCTGCACCTGGGTTCGCTGACGCCCGCGCTGCTGGTGACGGCCGCGCTCGGGCCGTTGACGCTGCTGGGGTTGTTCCACGGGCTGCTGCAGGGCAGTCACCGGTTCGCGGTGCTGGCCGGGCTGATTGCCCTGGAGGGTTTGGGCAAGGTCGGCGGGTCGCTGGTCGGGTTGCTCGTTTCGCGGACCACGACGGGCGCCCTGGTGGGGACGGCGCTCGGGTCGCTGGCGGTGGTCGTGGCGGGCTGGCAGATCTGCGGCCGCCCGCGCCCCCGCTGGGCCGATCGCCACGGCGTCGAAGTACTCCATACGGCGCAAGCGATGCTGGCGCTGGTGCTGCTGGTGAACCTGGACCTGGTGCTGGCGCGGCACACGTTGCCGTCGTCTTCCGCCGGGGAATACGCGCTCGGGGCGATCGTCACGAAGATCGCTTACTGGCTGCCGCAGGCGGTGGGGGTGCTGGTGCTCCCCCGGTTCGCCGCGTCCTCCGGCCGTCGGCGGGTGCTGCCGGTGGCATTGGCGGTTTGTGCGTTCCTCGACGCCTTCGTGCTGCTGGCTTCGGTGGTGCTGGGGCCGTCGTTGCTGTCGCTGATCGGCGGGGCGAAGTACGCGGGGAGCTCGATGCCGGTGTGGCCGTTCGCCTTGGCGGGGTCGATGCTGGCGCTGGTCCAGATCTTGCTGTACGCGCGGTTGGCGGACGGCGACCGCCGGGTAGCGGTGCTGATGTGGGCGGCGGTGGGGGTGGAAGCGCTGCTGATCACGGCGTGGCTGCACGCGTCGGCGACCCAGGTGGTCACGGTGGCGGCCTGCTGCGCGGGCGGCCTGGCGGTGGCGGGATTCGTGCTCGAACTCCGCGCCCGCCGCACCCCCTGAGCAGTCTGCCGCGGCGCCGCTACCCAGCCGGCTCTGTCGGGTTCTCCTTGCGGGTGAACCAGTCCACGCACGTGGCCACCATCGCGGCCGCCGCCAGCAGCAGCGCCGCCTGGGTCACCGGGCCGTACGCCCACTCCTGGCCGTGGCCCAGGATCCGGCCCGTCACCGACACCCCCGCCGCCACGGCCATCCCGCCGAACGCCAGGTACCGCGGCGCCCGGTCCCAGAACTGCCGCGCCAGCAGGCACGCGATCAGCAGCACCACCGGCAGCATCCCGCCCAGCGCCACCAGCAGCACGATCAGCGCCACCGGCACCAGCGAACCCCCGGGGAGCACGCGGAAGGACCGCCGCCGGGCCGGCCAGAAGACCCCGACCAGCATCAGCAGCACCGCGGAAGCGCCGATCAGCAACGCCGTCCGGTACGACGAGTCCGGCGTGAACGCCAGCGTCACCACCCCGCCCGCGCCCGCCGGGACGATCCACGCCTGCTGCCAGCCGTCGACGCGGGTGCGGGCCAGCTCGCGTCCGTCCACTGTGGCCACCCAGCCCGCGTTCGCGTTCTCCGGGATCGCCAGCACCGCCTCCGCGCCCGGCGCCACCTTCACCGACCGCGACGCCGCCTCCCACTTCTCCACCTGCACCGCGCGGTGCACGACTGGAGCCGCCGAAACCGAAGGACGCAGCCACAGGTCCTGGACGACGAACGAGTCCGACCGGTCCGTCCGCAGCTCGTGCCCGCCGGACGGCAGGGAGATCCCGCCCTCCGAGTCCCGGCACATCTTCAGGTCCAGGGGCCGGTGCGCGGTGATGTCGGCCAGCGTGCCCTGCACCGACGTCCGGTAGTCGAGACCGTCGAGGTGGACGTTCGGCCCCGCCCCGCACGGCACCGTGAACGCCGGGTCCGGCCCGGGCAGCAGTCCCTCGGAACCGGAGAGCTCCAGGCTCCCGATGCCGACCGCCGCCCGGGCGGCGGGGTTGTCGTCGTCCCCGGGCAGCACGATCTGCAGCTGGTCGGTGTCCAAGGGCTCGAAGGACGCCGACCCGCCCTCGTCGAGCTCCACCGTGCGCGTTCCGGTGCGCCCCACCAGCTCCACCTGCCGGGGCGCACGCGCCCCGCTGAGGCGCGAAACCCCGATGTGCAGCCCCGAAATCCGCTTCGAGCCGGTCCAGCCCAGGGTGAGCGTCGGACGCAGGTCGGTGGCGTCGGGACGCCACGTCGTGCCCGCGTCGCCGTCCACCGCCGCGAACCCGGCCGCCGCCGGGTCGCCGGCCAGCTGCGACGTCGACGCCACCGTGACGCCCGGCAGCTGCACGGGGTTCTTGCCGCCGCCCGCGGGCAGCACCGAACCGCCGACGAGGAACGTCTGCTCGGCCGGGGTGCTGAACAGCCGCCGGATGCCGTCGGGCTCTTCGCCGTCACGAGCGGCGGACGCGTCACACCGCACCGCGTCGCCGGAAGGCAGGCAGGCGTACCGGGGCTGCGCGCCGCGCGTGAACGCGAACCCCGGCGCCGGTCCGGCGGGCAGGTCGGCCGGGACTTCCAGGGCGCGCTGCGGCTCGGTGCCGGGGATCTTCAGCTCCGCGACGCCGACGTTGCCGTCCTGCCGCCCGACCACCAGCGACAGCAGCGTGATCCGCACCTTGCGCGTGACGCCGGCCGCGACGGGATAGTTGTGCGAACCCGCGCCGCGGATCACCTGCTGGTCGACCGAGCCGTTGTCGGTGGTGATCCGGACCCGGGTCGGCGGCCAGCCGACGCGGAGGTCGTCCACCATCTGCAGGTCGACCGAGTTCACCAGCCGCGGGGTGTCGAGCTCCACCTCGAGCCACTGGCCGACCGGGCCGGTGAACGACGACGAGTGCCACGCCGTGCGCGGGTCGCCGTCGATCGCCGCGAACGGCTGGTGCCCCGGGTCGGACCCGCCGAACGCGTCGGCGAACGACGCGGCCGTCGACGCCGTCACCGCGCGGATGCCCCGGTAGGCGGCGACGGTCTGGTGCTCCTCGCCCGGGAACGGCAAGACATCACCGGCCGCACGCTGTTGGCGGAACGCCTCCCCGGCGGTCAGGGTCTGGCTGAGGTTGTCCCGCACGCCGCCGACGTTCCGCTCGGCGCGGCGCAGGCCGTCGGTCACCAGCCGCGGTCCGCCGGGCGAACCGCCGTCGCCGGTCAGCACGGTCGGCGTCGCCGGGTCGAGCTGGCCGGAGTCGATCAGCGGGAGCAGGTTCTCCGGGCCGCCGCTCACCGTCGGGACGTCCGTTGTGGACGTCGCCGTGGCCAAGGGCACCTGCTGGCGAACCTCGTAGATCTCGAGCGGCCCGAACTCCGCCGCCTTGCCGATGCCGGGCGAGCCGGCCAGCCCCGCACGCAGCGTCGCGATGGGCGGCGCCGTGTTCCGTTCCCGGTCGATGTCGTTGCGCAGCACCAGGAACCGGTACCCGGACCGCGCGAGCAACGCGGCGAGCCCGCGGTCGCCGCGGCCGTCGGCGAGCGCCGCGTCGACCGAGTCCATCAGCCGGGTGTTTCCTTCGGACCCCAGCGGTACCTGGTTGCGGACCGCCCACGGGCTCTTCGCGATGGCCTGCGCGGGTTCGTCGACCGTGCGGCCCCAGTCGTACTCGCCGAATCCGGTGGCCGGCAGCAGCAGCGTCCGGGCGTTCGGGTCGGCTTTGGCGACGTAGCCCATCGCGTCGTACCAGTAGGCGGGAACGTCGTCCCAGCCCGGCCCGGAGCGCAGGTTCAGCAGCCACGCGGGTGCGGCCATCACCAGGACCAGCAAGAGCCCCAGCGCCGGCCGCAGGAAGCGCCGCGCGGACTTCACCCGAGCCGGGCTCGAGATGCCGTGCACGAACGCCAGCATCAGCGGCAGCCGCAGCACCGGCTCGAACTTGTGCACGTTGCGCAGCGGGGCGAGCGGCCCGTCGAGCAGGTGCCGGACCTGCTCGGCCAGCGGGCTGTCGAGCGTGCCGACGTAGCCGATGGTCAGCAGCGTGAGGCCGGTGAGGACGCCCAGCACCAGGAACCGGCGTTCGGGCAGGCCGCGCCGGGTCAGCCCGAGCAGGCCGACGCCGGCGACGAGCCCGGTCGCCAGCATCAGCACCGGGTTGTCGATCAGCGACCAGCCACCCGGCCACCACGGCGTGCCCTGCACGACGTAGGCGACCCACTGGTTGGTCCCGCGCAGCACCTCGAACAGCGACATGGGCGCGGTCGTGTTCGTCGCGGACTCGATGTAGTCCAGGAACGGCAGGCTGTACTCGCCGAGCAGCAACAGCGGCAGGATCCACCACAGCGTCGCGCCGACGACGAAGACGAACCACCACAGCACCAGTTCGACGTGGTGACGCGTCCACTTGCGCGTCAGCAGCCACAGTCCGGGCAGGACGAGCGCCATCACGACCATCGCGCCGTTGACCCCGCCCATGCACAGCACGGCGAGGGCGGACAGCCCGGCAGCGCGCCGCGGCGAGCCGATCGTCCCGGCCCGGACCAGCGGCACCAGCACCCACGGCAGCAGCACCGCGGGCAGCATTTCCGCGGACAGACCGCCGATTTCGGTCAGCATGCGCGGTGCGAGCGCGTACCCGAGCGCGCCGATCAGCCGCGTGCGTTCGGTGCCGAGCTTCATCGCCCGCGCCAGCAGCAGGGCGCCGCCGAACGCGGCCGAGAGCAGGACCGCGCCCCACAGCCGCTGCGCGATCCACGCCGGCAGGCCGACGGCCTGGCACAGCGCGAAGAACGGGCCCATCGGGAAGAGGTAGCCGTAGGCCTGGTTCTGCAGCTCCCCCGCCGTGGCTTGCGGGTTCCACAGGTGCAGCGCGCGGCCGAGGAAGGCGAGCGGGTCGACGGCGAGGTCGAGCTTCGTGTCGAACGTCGTCTTCCCCGGCATCTGCAGGAACGACAACGTGGTCAGCGCCAGCACGATCCACGTGCTCGGCCGGCGGAAGAACGCGCCCACCGAGAACTTCCGGGCACCGCCGGAGGGCGGGGCGTCGTCCCGGGACCGTTCGCGGGTGGCGGTTACCATCCGGTAGATACTAGGCCGAAACCTGGCTACCATGTGCCGACAGTTTTAGTGAAGGCAGAGTTCCCGGTCCCCGAAACTCCTGGGCAGGTGCGCCATTCCGGACGAACTGGTGGCGGACGGCTTCGCCGACGCCTGGACCCTGGCCGAGCCGGTCAAGGGCTGGATGACGCGCGCGCAGGGCGAGGCGCTGTGGCAGGCCGCGCGGCGCCTCGAAAAGGGCGACGTCATCCTGGAAATCGGCAGCCACCAGGGCCGATCCACGATCGTCCTCGGCGCGGCCGCCCGCACGGTCGGCGCCACGGTGATCGCCGTCGACCCCTTCGTGGACGGCCGGCTGTTCGGCGGATCGCCGACGCGGCAGCTGTTCGAGCGCAACATCCGCCAGGCCGGGCTGGACGACGTCGTCGAGCTCGTCGCCGGTTACAGCACGGAACTGCGGCCTGACTGGGACCGGCCCATACAGCTGCTTTACATCGACGGCAAGCACGACTACTGGACCTACACCGACGACCTGCGCTGGTCGGCGCACCTGCCGCCGGGCGCGGAAATCCTGGTCCACGACTGCTTTTCTTCGATCGGCGTCACGCTGGGCACGATCGCGAAGGTCCTCTTCGGACGTCGGTACACCTATGTGGACCGGGCGACGTCGCTGGCGCGGTTCAAGCTGAAGCCACCGTCCACGGCGGACCGCGCGCGCGTGCTGGCGCAGCTGCCGTGGTTCCTGCGCAACGTCGGGATCAAGGTGCTGCTGCGCCTGCGCTTGCGGCCGGTGGCCCGGATCTTCGGCCACGACAGCCCGTACGACCCCTACTGAGTCACCGGTTTCCCGATCTCGACCTTCGCGACGCACACCGGCGCGCCCGGGCTCGACAGCTGGATTCCGATGTGGTCGAAGAGGCCGTCCACCGGCAGGTAGAGCGAATGCAGCCCGGCCTGGAACCACACCGGCGTCCGCTCCACCAGGCCCTCGCCGCCGTCGGAAGTGAAGTAGTCGATCTTCAGCAGGTGCCGGCCCAGCACCGGCGCGTCGAGCGGGACGCGCACCTGGGTCTCGCCGACCGGGTACCCGCAGTTCGGCACCGGCCCCTGGACGCCGTGGGACTCCGCGGCCACCCCGGTGATCAGGTGGGGCGTGCCGGTGGCGTCGAGCAGGTGCATCCGGTTCGTCGGCTGGTCGAAGTGCGTGCCGGGCACCAGGCCGGCCACCCGGGACGCCTGCGAGTCCGCGCCGAACCACTCGTGGACCACATCGGACGGGACGAACGTGTCGTAGAAGACCAGATCGGGGTCCTCGGCGACGGCCGCCCGGACGTTTCCGAGGTACTGCGCGGAATGGTCGAACCGCAGCGCCGGGGCGAGCCGCGAAAACCCCACCGCGGAGCTGACGAGCAAAAGCACGCACACGGCTAGCGCGATCGGCCGTTCACGCTTTCCGCCGGACGGCGCAATTTCGCCCGGTGGCAGAAACGCGAACGCTCCACAAAGGGCAGCCACGAACGCCAGCTCCGCGAGGTAGCGCGGATCGTCGCCGGCGGCCGGGCCGACTTCGCGCAGCCGCGTCAACGCCAGCAGCCCGACGTCGATGGCGAGCAGCAACCCGAGCAGCGCCCACGCCCGCCAGGCCCGGCGCCCGCCCACGCGCACGCCGGCGAACAGCAGCGCCAGCGCCGCGGCGAACAGCAGGACCACGACCGTGAACGGCGTCGGCGCCCAGGTCGCGCCCGGGCCGGGGCCGGACCACGGCCCGCCGGCCAGCCCGGGCAGGAAGGTGTCGCCGAGCATCCGGCCGGTCAGGTCGGCGACGGTCCCGGCGGTCATCGGCGGGCCGCCGGGCGTCACCTGGCTCGACGTCAGCGAGAGGTAGCCCACGACGAACACGACGAGCAGCGCCGAGTGCCCCGCCCAGTAGCGCCACCGCTCCCGGAAGGACTGTCCGAGCAGGACGGTGACCCCGGCCAGCAGCAGCGGGATCACGGCGGCCTTCTCGTAGAACGCGAGGCCGAAGAGCGTCCACGCGAACGTGCCGATCCACCACCGGCCCCCGTCGCGCAGGTAGCGGACGTGCCAGTACAACGCCCCGACGGCCGCGAGCACCACCGGGACGATCTGGATGCCGTACGCCCACCACAGCGTCGGGACCAGCAGCAGCGTCGAGGCCGTGAACACGGTGAACGGCACCAGGATCGACCACCGGCGCCCGAAGCAGCGCACCAGCAGACACCAGAACAGCACCGTCGCGACGGCCCGCATCAGCAGCAGCGGCAGCACGAGCAGCGGGAAGTTCAGCGGCGCCCACCACGTCAGCACCGCCACGACGAAGAACCCGCCGGGCGTCAGGTGCCCGTGGTAGTCCTGGAAGAGGAACCCGAGGTCGAACGGCCCGGCCACGGCGGCCCGGTAGGTCATGACGAAGTCGTCCTGCGCGAGGTTCCCGTGCAGCGCCGCCCAGGCGTGGAACGCGAACGGCACCACGCCGGCGACGAACGCCGCCAGGACCAGGGTGGTCGGTCTTCGGGTCACCCGTGGGGCGGGCGTTTCGGTCTCCACCAACACGGGGGTCCTCACTTCTTGCAGGCCGGCGGCTGGCACATGAGCGTGCTCAACGCCTGGTAGAAGACGTCGGAGATCTTGCGCGGGTCCGGCGTGGTGAACGACTCGCCGCCGGTGGCGGCCGAAACCTGCTTCAGCTCGCCCGCGTCGATGTCGGGGCCGATGCCGATCCCGATCACCGGCAACGGTTTGCGCGGGTCCTGCAGCCGGCCCAGCTCCGCGAGCAGGCCGGGCAGCCCGACGGAGTCGCTGTCCTCGTTGCGGCCGTCGGTCATCACGACGACCACGTTGATCCGGCCGAGCTGCCAGTTCTGGCGGGCGTTCTGGTACGCGGCGAGGATCGAGTCGTACAGCCCGGTCGCGCCGCCGGGCTTGGGCTTGACCGCCTGCAGCGTCGCCACCCCGCCCCCGGCGAGCTGCTCCGAAATGGACCGCATCGGCAGCAGTTCCTTGTAGTCCTTGGCGCCGTCGAGCTTGGTCGAGAACAGCCACAGGCCGATTTGCGTCGTCGGCTTGAACAGCCCGAGGCCCTGCGTCGCGGCTTCGAGGGTGAGCGCCATCCGGCTCCGGCCGGTGCCGGGGACAGTGGCGGCCATCGAGCCGGACACGTCGAGCAGGACTTGGACGCGGGCGCTGAGGTTCGCCCCGGCCCACGCCTGCAGCACGCCGTACATCGCGTCGGGCGCGGGCGGCCCGGCCGGGCGCGGCGCGGCGTCCGTGCGGGTGTCGCGCGGCCGGTCGCCGAGCAGCTGCCCGGCCGGCGTCCGGAACCCGGCGTCGGCGAACGTCTTCGTCGCGGTCTGGTCGAGCAGCAGCCGCAGGAACCGCTCGGCCGCCGACCGCGAAGCCTCCGACGCGCGCGGCAGCACGACGTACGGGTAGTCGAAGCTCGGCACGCCCGCCGCCGGGTACGCGGCGACGAGCTTGCGCGCCAGCACGGACTGCTCCGACGCCGGCGACGCGGTGAACGGCTCCTTCACCGCCGACAGCTTGCGGATCTCCTCGGTGAACGCCGCGGCGGGGTCGGGCGCGTCCTTCGTCAGCTGCCGCAGGCCGATCAGCGCGGCGATCCCGGCCGGGTCGCGGCCCGGGTCGGGCAGCCCGACCGGGCTTCCCGCGAGGACGTCCGACCAGGACGGTGACTTCCCGGGCCAGCCGGCCTGCTTCGCGACGTCGTCGGTCAGCGCCAGGACGACCGGCGAGCTCGCCACCGACTGCCCGGATTCGGGCAGGTTCCACGCACCGCCGTCGCGGGCCTGCAGCAGCCAGGTGCTCGACTCCGGCACCCAGACGTCGGGGCCGTTGGCGCCGTTGGCTTCCAGCGCCGCCGCGGTGGCCGTCGACGCGGACGCCGTGACCTCGACGGTGTAGCAGTCCGGCCCCGGTACCGTCCGGGCCAGCGCGGTGAGCACCGGCGCGACGTCCGGCGCCGCGGTGATCGTGACCGGCGTCGTGGTGTCGCAGCCTCCCGCGGCGAGGCGGTCGCGCAGGTAGTCGACGCCGAACCAGGCGAGCAGGGCGACCACGAGCAGCACGCTCAGGACGACGACCCGCGCGTCGATGCGCCGGGTCCGCGCCGGGTGTGCCGCCATGCACGTCCCTTCCCTCGTGAAGTCCTGGCAGCTTGCCAGCCGGGCGAGCGGGAAGCCAGTGAACCTTATTCAGCCGTCGGCCGGCGCGAAGGTCACCTCAGGTAGCCTGCCTACGGTCCGTAGCACCGACCTAACCAGAATCAAGGTTCAGTCCCGATAGCGGAAAGTCACCATCGCCGGGTGATCCCGTGGTGAAGGAATTGCGCGGGGCGGCCGTTTTGGTGACGGACGGAAACTGCGTAACATTTTCGCTTGACGCCCGTCCCACACGGGTAACAGCACGATGGCGGATCGCGGAGACGATTTCGCCGTCCCCGAAACGGCGAACGGCACCGAACGGAGACGCAACCCGTGCGCACGATGTACGACGCGGTCACGGCCGCGAACATCCCCGCCGGCGCGGAGATGGTCGCGGGATACATCGACAAGATCAAACTGGAACCCTGGTCGGCCGCCGATTGGGCGCGCTTCCCCACCGCGGTCAAGGTCACCATCGTCAAGAAAGCGAGCACGAACGACGGCCACGTCCTGGACGTCGAACCCGGCGACGCCACGCCGGGCGAAGCGCCGGAGTGGGTCCGGCTGCGCCGCGCGGCCGGCGCGGACCCGACGATCTACTGCAACCTCTCGACCTGGCCCTCGGTGCGATCGGCGTTCTCGTCGGCCGGCGTCGCGGAGCCGCACTACTGGATCGCCCACTACAACGGCGATCCCGCCATCCCGGACGGTGCGGTCGCCAAGCAGTACCGCGGGGACGTCGCCCCGGGCTACGACGTCTCGTCCGTCGCCGACTACTGGCCCGGAGTGGACGGAAACGGATCCGCCTCGACTGGAGTGGAGATCATGGAGCGCATCACCGTCACCCCGCCGAACGCCAACCAGAACACGGTGCGGGTGTTCCTGTCCGGCAGCCCCGGCGCGGCGGTCGTCATCCGCCCACGGCTCGGCGGTGACGGCTTCTCGAAGCCGATGTGGGTCGGCGACATCTTCGCCTGGGGCAACGACCACCAGGGCGTCGGCCACAACCCGACGCAGGTCGTCGGCTACAACAACAAGCTGACGTCCCACCGGCGCTACGACCTGCCGGGCGCGGTGTGGGCCGACATCAACTACAGCGCGGCCGACCCGTTCGAGCTCGACATCGTCGGGTAGCGCGGGGTCCGGGGCTCCTTCCGCGTGTCGGCGGCCCCGGACCCTCTCCCGCGCTGGCAGGATCGCGGCATGGAACACGTGCTCGGCATCGGTGGGTACTTCATCCGCGCCGCGGACCCGGCGGCCCTGGGTGCCTGGTACCGCGACTGCCTCGGCCTCGGCGCCGACGAGCACGGCCTGTGGCAGCAGGAACCCGGGCCCACGGTGTTCGCGCCGTTCGACGCCGGGACCGACTACTTCGGAGCCCGCTCGCAGCAGACCATGCTCAACTTCCGGGTCCGCGACCTCGACGCCATGCTCGCCCAGCTGCGCGAGAAGGGTGCCGAGGTGGCCGAGGAGACCCAGGACATGGACGGCGTGGGGCGATTCGGCTGGGTCACCGACCCGGAAGGCAACCGCGTCGAGCTGTGGCAGCCCGCCTGACCCGGACCCGAAGCGCCCCAATGTGGCCTTGGTTGCGTTCAACGCACCCAAGGGGCCCTTCGGTGCGTTGAACGCACCGAAGGCCACCTTGGGACGCTCGGGCTGAGCCGCACTCACGCGGGCGGCAAGGCGCGGCAGAGCGCGTCCACCGCCGCCGGGTAGGCGTGCTCCGGCGGGGTCGCGTACCCGACCACCAATCCGTCCATTGTGGACATCGTGCTGTCCGGGTGCCGGAACGCGGCCAGGCCGTCCAGCGCGAGTCCCTGCCACGCCGCGGCCTTCACCGCCGGCTGCTCGGTGCCGGGCGGCAGCCGCAGCACCGCGTGCAGACCCGCGGCGATGCCCGTCGGCACCACGTGGGGGGCCCGCGAAGCCAGCGCCTGGACGAGGAGGTCACGGCGGCGCCGGTACCGCTGACGCATGCGGCGGATGTGCTTGTCGTACGCCCCGGACGCCAGGAACTCCGCCAGCGTCAGCTGGTCGAGCACCCCCGCCCACGCCTCACGCTCGCCCTTCACCGCCAGCACGGCGTCGACGAGGTGGGCCGGCAGCACCAGCCAGCCGAGCCGCAGCGCGGGTGACAGGCTCTTGCTGACCGAGCCGGCGTAGACGACGTGCTCGGGGTCGAGGCCCTGGACCGCGCCGACCGGCTTGCGGTCGTAGCGGAACTCGCCGTCGTAGTCGTCCTCGATGAGCAGGCCGCCGGTCGCGCGGACGTGGTCGACCACCGCGGTGCGGCGGTCGTGGTGCAGCGGGCCGCCGGTCGGGAACTGGTGCGCGGGCGTCAGCAGGACCGCCGGCACGTCCAGCTCCGCCACGCGGGCGCCTTTTTCGTCCAGGGCCAGCGGAATCGTCTCGACGCTGGCCGCGGCGAAGATCGAGCGGTGGAACGCGAGCCCGTACGCCTCGACGGCGAGCGGTCCGCGCAGCACCGCCGGGAACAGCAGCCGCAGCGCGTGCGCGAACCCCGAGCACACGACGATCCGCTCCGGCGACGTCCGCACGCCGCGGGCCCGCGCGAGGTAGCGCGCCAGTGCCTCCCGCAGCTCCCGCCGGCCGCGCGGGTCGCCGGGACCGAAAGCGTCGTGCGGAGCGACGGACAACGCGCGGCGCGCGGCGGCGAGCCATTCGGTGCGCGGGAACGACGTCGCGTCCGGCTGACCCTGCCGCAGGTTGTACCGCGGTGCCGGCACGCCCGGCGCTTTCTTCGGCGTCCGGGCGGCCGGGAGCGGTTCGACCCGCGAGGCGACGCGGGTGCCGGAACCCTGGACCGCAGTCAGCCAGCCTTCGGCGACCAGCTCGGCGTAGGCGTCGGCGACGGTGTTGCGCGCCAGCCCGAGGTCCGCGGCCAGCGACCGGTACGGCGGGAGCCGGGTGCCCGGGGCGAGCCGCCCGGTGCGGACGGCGTCGCGCAGCGCGGTGATGAGCGCGGCCCGCCTGCCGCCGGCGCCCGTCAGCTCCAGGTGGAGGTCGACTCCGGAATTGACCCACAAATCTGCCACGGAAATGCACCCTACATGGGGGTCAACCGCGCCCTAGATTTCTGGTCATGACGAACTCCCGCCTGAACTTCGCCAAGTCCGCTCCGAAGGCCTTCAGGGCCCTGATCGGCTTCGACGCCGCCGCCCGCGCCGGCCTGGACCCCACGCTGGTCGAGCTGGTCCAGATCCGCGCGTCGCAGCTCAACCGCTGCGCCTACTGCCTCCACATGCACACCTCGGACGCCCGCAAGGCCGGCGAGAGCGAGGAGCGGCTGCACATGGTCGCGGTGTGGCACGAAGCCGGTCACTTCTTCAGTGAGAAGGAGCAGGCCGCGCTGGCCCTGACCGAAGCCGTCACGCTGATCCCCGGCGGCGTCCCCGACGACGTCTACGCCCGGGCAGCCGGCCAGTTCGGCGGGGAAGAACTGGCCCAGCTGCTCGCGCTGATCTTCACTATCAACACGTGGAACCGCATCGCCATCACCACGGCGAAGGTGCCCGGCACGGACGAGCGGGTGACCCGGTGACGGTCCCGGCCCAGCGCCCCAATGTGGCCTTGGTTGCGTTCAACGCACCCAAGGGGCCCTTCGGTGCGTTCAACGCACCGAAGGCCACATTGGGGCGCTGGGGTCAGTCCGCGACGGCGGCCAACTCCGGCTCGACGACCGGAACCTCGGCCTCGCGCTTTCGGGCCATCAGGCCGCTGATCGCGATCAGCAACCCCAGCACCGCGATCCCGGTGACCACGCTCAACGCCGGCGTCAAGCCGGTGAGCAGCGCCGCGGGCGAAGCTTCACCGCCGCCGTTGGCGGTCAGGACCGCCGTCACCACCGCGAGGCCGATCGCGCCGCCCACCTGCAACGACGTGTTCAGCAGGCCGCCCGCCAGCCCCTGCTCGCTGTCCGGGATCCCGGCCGTGGCCTGGATGTTCAGCGAGGAGAACGCCAGCGTGAAGCCGATGCCGAGCAGGATCATGCTGGGCAGCACGAAACCCGCGTACCCCGAGTGCTCGTCCACCCGCAGGAACAGCGCGTAACCCAGCACGTGCGCGACGACGCCCGCGAAGATCGTGCGCGGGGTGCCGACGCGGTCGATCAGCGGCTCGATGCGCGGCGAGCCGAACGCCACGATCAGCGCCGCCGGCAGGAAGCCGAGCGCCGTCTGCAGCGCCGACCAGCCGAGCACCCGCTGCAGGTACAGCATCACGACGAACTGGAACCCGATGTACGCGCCGAAGAACAGCGCGCCGCCGAGGTTCGCGCGAGCGAGCGGCCCGGCGCGAAGGATCCCCAGGCGCAGCAGGGGGTGGGGGCTGCGTTTCTCGATGACCACGAACGTCACCAGCAGGGCGAGCGCGACGACGAACGTGATCAGCGTGCGCGGTGCGGCCCAGCCGATCTCGGGCGCCTCGACGACGCCGAACACCAGCAGCAGCGAGCCGGCCGCGCCGGTGATGGCGCCCGGGAAGTCGTAGCCGCGGCCCTCTTCCCGCCGGTAGGTCGGGATCAGCTTCCACGCCGCGATGAACGCGACCAGGGCGATCGGCGCGGGCAGCAGGAACGTCCAGCGCCAGCCGACCTCGGTCAGCAGGCCGGAGAACACGAGCCCGGCGGAGTACCCGCTCGCGCCGAACACGGCGAAGATGCTGATCGCCTTGTTGCGGGCCGGGCCTTCCTGGAACGTCGTGGTGATGATGGACAGCGCGGCCGGGGCGGTGAACGCCGCCGCCAGGCCCTTGATGAAGCGGCTCGCGATCAGCAGCGCGCCGTCGTCGACGAGGCCGCCGAGCAGCGAAGCCAGCGCGAACACGGCGACGGCCACGAGGAACACGCGGCGGCGGCCGAGCAGGTCGGCGGTGCGCCCGCCGAGCAGCAGCAGCCCGCCGTACCCCAGGACGTAGCCGCTGACGACCCATTGCAGCGCGTTGGTGGACAAGCCGAGGTCGGCCTGGATGGCGGGGAGCGCGACCCCGACCATCGACACGTCGAGCGCGTCGAGACCGATGACGATCGAAACGGTGAGCAGGACACCCCAGAGACGTGCGTCCCACCGGGTCGAGGTGGTGGACAAGGACACGGAAGAACTCATGTCGGCGACAGTACATGCACACGCATCTAATGTCGATGCATTTAATGCGTTTGCATCTGATGTCCGTGCATGCTAGGTTGGTCGCCGTGAGCGACGTCGCTGAACAGGGTCTGGTCCAGGAGTGGCACGAGTTGCTGGCCCGCTACTCGGCCGTGTTCACCGCGCTCGAATGCCGCCTGCAGGAGCGCCACGGGATCGGCGCGAACGAGTTCGAGGCCCTCGAACGGCTCGCGACCTGCGACTTCAAGTGCCGCTCGGCCGACCTCACCGGCGCCATCCATCTCAGCCAGAGCGCCACGTCCCGGCTGGTCGCCCGCCTCGAGAAGGAGGGCCTGGTCGAGCGCGCGCTGTGCGAGCTGGACCGGCGCGGGATCTTCGTGACCATCACCGACGCCGGCCGCGAGCGGTACCTCGCGGCGAAGCGGACGCACCGCGAGGTGCTCAACGAAACGCTGAGCTGACCGCTCAGCCCACCGGCCCCTCGGCCGCCGTCACCGGCACCTGCTGCTGACCGCCGGCGGCGCTGGTCACCGTCAGCGTCAGCTTGTCGCCCGGGTGGTGGGTGTCCATCACGTTCGTCAGCGCCGTCGCCGAATCGATCGCCTTGCCGTCGATCGCGGTGATCACGTCCCCGGCCGCGAGGCCCGCCTGCTGCGCCGGCCCGCGCGCGACGACGTCGCGGATCCGGGCGCCCTGGCCGTCGGAGACCGAGACGCCGATGAACGCCGTCTTGCCGATGTGGATCTTGTCCGACGCGGTGCCCGCGACGATCCGGTGCGCGATGTCGATGGCCTGGTTGATGGGGATGGCGAAGCCCTGGCCGCCGGCGCCGCTGCGGCGGCCGTTGAGCTGATAGCCGGTGGACGCGGCGGTGTCGACGCCGATGACCTGCGCGTTCGCGTTGACGAGCGGGCCGCCGGAGTCACCGGACTCGATGTTCGCGCGCACCTGGATCAGCCCGGTGAGCTGCTCGGACGACCCGCTGGACTCGTCGGAGGCGGTGATCGACTGGTCCAGCGCGGTCACCGTGCCGGGCGCGGGCACGGGGTCGCCGCCCTTGCCGCCCGCGTTGCCGAGGCCGAGGATCTGGTCGCCGACCTTGACGGTCGACGAGTCGCCGATGCTCGCGGTGGGCAGGCCGGACGCGTCTTCGAGCTGGATGACCGCGACGTCCTCGCTGCGGTCGTACCCCACGACGTGCGCCTGGTAGGTGTCGCCGGTGCCGATGCTGGTGACCTTGATGCTGGTCGCGCCGGCGACGACGTGGTTGTTCGTGAGCACCTCGCCGTCCGGGGTGAGCACGATGCCGGTGCCGGCCGCGGCGGCGCCCTGCAGGCCCAGCTCGGTGTTGACGTTGACGATGGCCGGGTTGACCTTCGCGGCCACGGCGTCGGCGTCGAGCGCGGTGGCCGACGCGCTGGGCTGTCCGGAGAAGCCGAAGTTCTGGTTGCCGCTCGCGGAGGGGCTGTTCGAGGAGATGAGGTGCCCGATCCCGAGCCCGGCGACCACGGCGACGGCCACCGCGACGACGGCGACGGTCAGGGCGCGAAAGGGCCGCCTGCGCGGCGGCTGCGGAACGGGCGGCGGGTAGCCATGAGGGGCACCCGGCCGGCCGTAATAGCCATGAGGGTGCCCCTCATGGCCGTAGTAGCCCTGGGGCTGGGTGTACTGCGGCGGGTACGGGCGGCCCCACTGGTCACGAGCCTGGCCGTACGGCTGTTGGCCGTAGGCCTGCTGGTCGTAGGGCTGCTGTCCGTAGTACTGCTGCTGGTCGTAGTAGCCCTGACCCGGCGAGTGCTCGCCCTGGCCGTAGCCGTACGGGTACTCGCCGCCGCCCTGCGGTCCTCGGTCGTACTCGCTCATGCACAGCTCCAGCCCTCGGCACGTCACCTGCGGTTCCAGGAAACGCCTCGATCCTGAGAATTTCCTGGCGTGGTTCCGTGGACTTGCTGTGGATGTACCCGAGGTGCCTGGACTTATCCCTTCCGGACGTCCACTGTGCCGCGGTCGGCCCGGTCACGCACGGCTCACCGCCGGATCCGTTCCATGCCGGGGTCGACCAGCGGCTCGGCGGCCACGGTGGCCGCGACCCGGCGGCCGAAGTACTCGATCTCCACGCTGCTCCCGACGTCCGCCGACGCCGGGAGCCACGCGTAGGCAATCGGCCGGCCCACGGTGTACCCGTACGCCGCGCTCGTGACGTAGCCCGAAGCGACGCCGTCGACGTACACCGGTTCCTTGCCCAGCACGACCGTGCGGCCGTCGTCGATCGTCAGGCACCGTAGCCGCCGGGCCGCGGTTTCCTCGCCGCGGCCGTCGATCGCCGCGCGTCCGAGGAAGTCCCCCTTCGCCGGACGCACGGCGAAGCCCACGCCGGCCTCGTACGGGTCGTGCTCGGTCGTCATGTCGGTGCCCCACAGCCGGTAGCCCTTCTCCAGCCGCAGGCTGTTGAACGCCGCCCGCCCGGCCGCGATGACGCCCAGCGGCTGCCCGGCCGCCCACAGCGCGTCCCACAGCCGGAGACCGTTGTCCGCGCTCGTGTAGATCTCCCAGCCGAGTTCGCCCACGTAGGACAGCCGCATCGCGACGACCGGGACCCCGGCGATCCGCGCCTCGCGGGCCCGGAAGTACTTCAGCCCGGTGTGCGAGAAGTCTTCCCGGCTCAGCGGCTGCACGAGGTCGCGCGCCCGCGGCCCCCAGACGCCGATGCAGCACGTCCCGCCGGTGATGTCCCGGACCTGCACCCCAGGCGGCGCGTGCTTCACGAAGTGGTCGACGTCGATGTTGCCGTTGATCCCGACCTGGAACCGCTCCGGCCCGAGCCGCGCCACCGTGACGTCGCTGCGGATGCCGCCCGCTTCGTCCAGCATCAGCGTGTAGGTGACCGACCCGACCGATTTCTCCAGCTGATTTGTGTTCAGTGACTGTAAAAACTCCAGTGACCCACTTCCGCTGATCTCCACGCGCTTCAGTGGCGTCATGTCGTACAGCGCCACACCGTTGCGCGTGTGCCACGCCTCGGCCGCCGCGATGGGCGAGTGGAACTGCGCCGACCACGTGTCCCGCGCCGGCGGGAGCGCGTCGTGCGGCAGCTTCTTCAGCAGCGGCGCGTTGGCCTCAAACCAGTGCGGCCGCTCCCAACCGCCCGCCTCCAGGAACACCGCGCCCAGCTCGCGCTGCCGCGCGTGGAACGGCGTCACGCGCAGATCGCGCGGGGAAAGCTTGGGCTGCAACGGGTGCAGGATGTCGTACACCTCGACGAAGTTCTGCTGCGAAGTCTCACTCACGTACGAGGGCGCGAGCTGGACGTCCTCGAAGCGGTGGACGTCCACCTCGTGCAGGTCGGTCTCGGAGTGCCCGTCGACGAGCAGCTCGGCGACGGCCTTGGCGATGCCCGCGGAGTGCGTCACCCACACCGCCTCGGCGAGCCAGAAGCCGCGGACGTCGGCCGACTCGCCGACCAGCGACTGGCCGTCCGGGGTGAACGAGAAGATCCCGTTGAAGCCCTCCTCGACCTTGGTCTGCCGCAGCGCGGGCAACAGCAGCTTGCTCTCCTCCCACGACGGCGCGAAGTCGTCCTCGGTGAAGGGCAGCATCGACGGCATGGCCGTCCCGGTCACCGACGGGTCCAATGTGGACACTTCGACCGGCATCGGCCGGTGCGCGTAGGAGCCGATGCCGATCCGGTCGACGTGCTCGCGGAAGTAGAGATCCTGGTTCTGGTGGCGCAGGATCGGCAGGCTCGCTTCGACTTCCTCGATGTTGCGCCCGACGAGCTCCCCGACCTGCCCGGTCCGGACGTACTGGTGCGCCAGCGGCAGCAGCGGCACGTCCATGCCCACCATCGCGCCGATCTCGCGTCCCCAGAACCCGGCGCACGACACGACGACGTCGGCCGGGAAGTCGCCCCGGTCGGTCCGGACGCCGGTGACGCGCCCGCCTTCCTGCAAGACGTCGGTGACGCGCGTCGACCCGATGAACCGAGCACCTCGGGACGTCGCCCGGGAAATCAGCACCTCGACCGCCTTGGCCGCCCGCGCGAGGCCGTCGGTCGGGGTGTGCAGCGCGCCGAAGATCCGGGAACCGTCGAGCAGCGGCCACCGGCTGACGCACTCGTCGGCGTCGATGAGCGAGCCGGGCACGCCCCACGACGTCGCCCAGCCGTGCTTGCGCTTGAGGTCCTCCCAGCGCGCCGGTGTCGTCGCGACCTCCATGCCGCCGACCGGCAGGAAACAGTCCAGCTCCAGGAACTTCGAGACGGTGTACTTCGCGAACTCCGTCATCGTCTTGGACGCGTTGGTCTGGAACACCAGGCCGGGCGCGTGCGACGTCGACCCGCCGGTGCGCGGCAGCGGGCCCTGGTCGAGGACGGTGACGTCGGACCAGCCTCGGGTGGTCAGCTCGTCAGCCAGGTTCGCGCCGACGATGCCGGCGCCGATGATCACGACTCGCGGTGCGGTCATGGCGGACTCCTAACGGAAGACGACGGTGCTGTTGCCGTTGAGCAGGACGCGGCGTTCGCAGTGCCAGCGGACCGCGCGGGAGAGGGCGAGAGCTTCGGCGTCGCGGCCGACGGTCACCAGCTCGCGCGGCGAGTACGTGTGGTCGACGCGCTGGACCTCCTGCTCGATGATCGGGCCCTCGTCGAGGTCGGGCGTGACGTAGTGCGCGGTCGCGCCCACGTACTTCACGCCGCGGTCGTAGGCCTGGTGGTAGGGCTTGGCACCCTTGAACCCGGGCAGGAACGAGTGGTGGATGTTGATCGCGCGGCCCTCGAGCTTCTGGCACAGCTCGTTGGACAGCACCTGCATGTACCGCGCGAGCACGATCAAGTCCACTTCGTACTCCCCGACCAGGTCGAGCAGCCGCTGCTCGGCTTCGGGCTTGGTCTCCGGCGTCACCGGCACGTGCTCGAACGGGACGCCGGCCGCCTCGCACATCGGGCGCAGGTCTTCGTGGTTCGAGACGACCACAGCGATCTCGGCGCCGAGCCCGCCGGCGCGCCACCGGAACAACAGGTCGTTGAGGCAGTGCCCGAACTTCGAGACCATCACGAGGATCCGCGGCGGTGTCCCGTCGGAGAACCCGAACTCCATCCCGAAGTCCCCGGCGACCGGGGCGAACGCGCGCGTCATGTCATCCACTGTGGACTCTTCGGCGCACGTGAACGACGTGCGCAGGAACAGCGAGCCGCGGACGTCGTCGTCGAACTGCTGGTGCTCGACGATGTCACAGCCCTGCCCGACGAGGAACGTCGTGACGGCGTGCACGATGCCCGAGCGCTCGGGGCACTTGAGCGTCAAGGTGAAGGTCACGAGACGTACTCCAGGCTCGCATCGGCCAGCCACGCGGTGAAATACCCGGCGAACGACTGCCGGACGAGGATCGTGCAGCCCTCGTCCCGGACCATGAGCACGATCCCGGTGCGGGCGAACAGCGTCTGTACGCACGTACCCGGCGGCGACACCGCCAAGTCGATCGAGCACCCGTGCGCCAGGACATCCCGCGCGTGCTCACCGGTCAGCCGCACGACGTTGCGCTGCGCCGAGACATCCACGACGGCGGCGCATTCCCGTGAAAGTGCCACTTCCAGCTCGGCTTGGCGACCGGGCTCGGCGAGCACGAGGTACTCGTCCGGGCCCATCCAGAGGATGTCGACGCCGTTGCCGCTGGTGAACGTGCACGGGCCGGGCAAGGCGACGCCGAGGAGCGTGTCGCCCTCGCGGAGGCGGACGGTGAGCTGGGTGCGGAACGGTTCTTCGACCGCGTCAACCGTCACGGCGGGCTCCTTCCTTGTCGAAGAGCACGGATTCGGTCACGGTCACCGGGACCACCTGGTCGCCGACCGGCACGTACAGCGTTTCGCCGATCCGCTCGCGGCCCGATCGCACCAGGGCCAGCGCGAACGTCCGGCCGAGGGCCGCGCTGTCGTAGCCGGAGGTGACGTGGCCGAGCATCCGCACCGGCGGTTCGGGGACAACGTCGGACTCGATGATCTGCGAACCTTCGGGCAGCAGTACCGACGGGTCCACCGGCACCAGGCCGACGAGCTGCTTGCGGTCCGGCCGGTTGTTCTCGGCGCGGGCAAAGGAACGCTTGCCGATGAAGTCGGCCTTCTTCTTCGACACCGCCCAGGACATCCCGAGGTCCTGCGGGGTGACCGTGCCGTCGGTGTCCTGGCCGATGATCGGGTAGCCCTTCTCGGCGCGCAGGACGTGCATGGTCTCGGTGCCGTACGGCGTGGCACCCAAGTCCACTATGGACTCCCACAGCGCGAGCCCGTACCACGACGGGACGTTGATCTCGTACGCCAGCTCGCCGGAGAAGCTGATCCGGCAGACGCGGGCGGCGATCCCGGCGACCTCGGCGTCGCGCCAGGTCATGAACCCGAAGGCGTCGTTGCTGACGTCGAGGTCCGGCGCCAGCGCGCCGAGGACTTCCCGCGAGCGAGGGCCGACCAGCGGAATCGTGGCCCAGTGCTCGGTGACCGACGTCGCGAAGACGTCGAGGTGCGGCCACTCGGTTTGGAGCCACTCCTCCATCCACTCGAGGACCATCGCCGCGTTGCCGGTCGTGGTGGTGACGAGAAACCGGTCCTCGGCGACGCGGATGACCGTGCCGTCGTCGATCACCATGCCGTCGACGCCACACATGACGCCGTAGCGGATCCTGCCGACGCGCAGGTTGCTCATCATGTTCGTGTAGAGCATGTCGAGGAACCAGCCGGCGTCCGGGCCCTGGACGTCGATCTTGCCGAGCGTCGATCCGTCCATCAAGGCGACGTCGTTGCGCGCCGCGCGGCATTCACGCCGGACGGCGTCGTGCATCGACTCCCCGGGCCGCGGGTAGTACCACGGCCGCTTCCACTGGCCGACGTTCTCGAACTCGGCGCCGTGCTCGACGTGCCACGGGTGGATCGCCGTGACGCGCACGGGATCGTGCAGGTCACCGCGGTTCCGCCCGGCCAGCGCGGCGAACGGCACCGGCGTGTACGGCGGCCGGAACGTCGTCGGGCGCTGGGTCGCCAAGTCGACACCGAGGGCTTCGGCGGTGATGCCGGCGGCGAGCATGCCCGACGTCTTGCCCTGGTCGTGCGCGGTGCCGATGGTCGTGTAGCGCTTGATGTGCTCCAGCGACCGCAACCCGGCGCCGGTGGCGCGCAGGGCGTCGGACACGGTCGCGTCGCGCTGCTGGTCGACGAACCGGGTGTCCACTTCGGACTCCGGGGCAGGCACCTGCCAGAGGATCTTCGCCTCCGGCAAGCCTTCTCCCGCCGCCGCTCCGACGACGCTCACCGTCGGCAGGTCGCCGTCCGGGACGTACGCGCCCAGCTCGGCGGCGTACCGGAGCTTGCCGCGGGCCTGGCTGAACAGGTGCACGGCCGGGTTCCAGCCGCCGGACACGAGCAGCAGGTCGCACTCGACCCGCTCCCCCTCCATCGATCCCAGCGGAGCGACGTGGGCAGCGGTGATGTGGGAGTCGCCGTCGGTGCCGATGACGCCGTAGCCCGCGCGGGCGTCGACGATCCGCACGATTTCCGCCCCGGCCTCGGCCAGCTCGGAGGCGGCGTCGTACGCGGAGTCGTTGGTGGTGAACACGACCACACGCTGCCCGGCCAGCACGCCGTACCGGTTCAGGTAAGTGCGTGCGGCGGACGCGAGCATGATGCCCGGGCGGTCGTTGTCCGGGAAGACGATCGGCCGTTCGTGGGCGCCGGTGGCGATGACGATCCGCTTCGCCCGGATCCGCCAGACCCGCTGCCGCGAGATCCGTTCGGGGGCCGCAGTCTCGCTCCGGCGTTCCAAGGCGAGCACGAACCCGTCGTCGTAGATGCCGAACGCCGTGGTCCGCGAGAGGAACCGGGCTCCTTCGGGCGCCTCGCCGCCGGGCTGGTCGTCGACGAGGAGCACGCGCCCTTCCGCGGCGGCAGCGGCCGCGCGGCCCGCGGGCCCGGCGCCGATGACCAAGACATCGCAGTGGGCGTGCTTCGCGTCGTAGCGGGCCGGGTCGGGCTCGGCGGCCAGCCGGCCTTGACCGCGCAGGCCACGTGCGACCAGACCGTCGTACAGTTCGACCGTCGTCGCGGACAGCATCGGCTCCGGGAACGGCGCTTCGATCTGGACCAGCGCGTTGGAGTCCTCGACGCCGGCGCCGACGATGCCGCGCGGCCGGCCGTACTTGATGCTGGTCGCGACCCGGTGGATGCCGTTGGCCAGCAACGCGGAAGCCAGGGTGTCGCCGAGGAAACCGGTCAGCTCGCGGCCGTCGAAGGTGAACTTGAGCGGGATGCCGGACAGCCGGGTCACGGGATCACCGGCCGGGGTTCGTCGAGGCGGTAGACCGCCTTCAGGTCGTGGGTACGGGTGTCGCGGACGGCGTTGAACCACCGGCGGCACCCCGCGGAGTGGCTCCAGCGCTCGGCGAACGGCCCGCTGGGGTTGGCGCGGAAGAAGACGAACTTCGCCCAGTCCTCATCGGACAGTGCGGCCGGGTCGTCGGGGTAGGCGACGTGGGCCTGGCCGCCGTAGTGGAATTCGGCTTCCTCACGCGGCCCGCACCACGGGCAGGGGATCAACTGCATCGAAGACTCCTAGTGGGCCACGGCGGCGGCGCCGTGCTCGTCGACGAGGGCACCGGTGGTGAACCGGTCGAGGGTGAACGGTTCGGCGTACTCGTGCGGCTTGCCCCGCGCGATGGTCGCCGCGAAGACGTCACCGACCCCCGGCGTGGCCTTGAAACCGCCGGTGCCCCAGCCGCAGTTGAGGAACAGGTTCTCGACCGGGGTGAGCCCGACGATCGGCGACGCGTCCGGGCTGACGTCGACGACCCCGGCCCACGTCCGCAGCAGGTGCGCCCGTGCGAACACCGGGAACAGCTCCAGCGCGGCGGCCATCTGCTGCTCGATGATGTGGAACGAGCCGCGCTGGCCGTAGCCGTTGTAGCTGTCGATGCCGGCGCCCATCACGAGTTCGCCCTTGTGCGCCTGGGAAACGTAGACGTGCACGGCGTTCGACATGACGACCGTCGGGTGGATCGGCTCCAGCAGCTCGGACACCAGCGCCTGCAACGGGTGCGACACGAGCGGCAGGTCGAGACCGACCATGCGGGCCAGCACCGACGAGTGCCCGGCGGCGCACAGCGCGACCTTGCCCGCGGCGATCCGGCCCCTGCTCGTTTCGACCGCGGTCACCCGCCCGTTCACCGTGGAGATGCCGGTGACCTCGCAGTTCTGGATGAGATCGACGCCCAGCTCGTGCGCGGCGCGGGCGAAGCCCCAAGCCACGTAGTCGTGCTTCGCGATGCCCGCGCGCGGCTGGAAGGTCGCGCCGAGCACCGGATACCGGACGTCCGGGGAGGTGTTGACGATCGGGCAAATCTCCTTGACGCCGGCCGCGTCCACCCATTCGGCGTCGATGCCGTTGAGCTTGTTGGCTTCGACGCGGCGGACGCTGTCGCGGACGTCCTGCAGGCTGTGCGCGAGGTTCAGCACCCCGCGCTGGCTGAACAGGATCGGGTAGCCGAGGTCCTCTTCGAGGCCTTCCCACAGCTTGAGGGAGTGCTCGTAGATGCCGGAACTCTCGTCCCAGAGGTAGTTCGAGCGGATGATCGTGGTGTTGCGGGCCATGTTGCCGCCCGCGAGCCAGCCCTTCTCCAGCACGGCGACGTTCGTGATGCCGTGCACCTTGGCCAGGTAGTACGCGGTGGCGAGGCCGTGCCCGCCGCCACCGACGATGACGACATCGTACGTTTTGCGAGGCTCCGGGTCGGTCCAGAGGAAGTCCGGGTGGTCCGGCAGGTCGGTCATCGGCCCTCCTCCGCGGGGTACAGCGGGAACGCTTCGGCGAGCGCGGTGACGCGGGCGCGCAGCTTCTCGACGTCGTAGCCGGGCTTGAGCGCTTCGGCGATGACGTCGGCGGCTTCGCGGAACTCGGTGCCGCCGAAGCCGCGGGTGGCCAGGGCCGGCGTCCCGATCCGCAGACCCGAGGTGACCATCGGCGGCCGCGGGTCGAACGGGACGGCGTTGCGGTTCACGGTGATGCCGACTTCGTGGAGCCGGTCCTCGGCCTGCTTGCCGTCCAGCTCGGAGTCGCGCAGGTCGGCGAGCACCAGGTGAACGTCGGTGCCGCCGGTCAGCACGGAGATGCCGTCGACGGTCAGCAACCGCTCGGCCAGGAGTTTCGCGCCGCGCAGGGTGCGCTGCTGGCGTTCGACGAACTCGGGTTCGGAAGCCATCTTGAAGGCGACGGCCTTGGCGGCGATGACGTGCTCCAGTGGGCCACCCTGCTGGCCGGGGAACACCGCCGAGTTGACCTTCTTGGCCAGCGCCGCGTCGTTGGTCAGGATGACTCCGCCGCGCGGACCGCCGAGGGTCTTGTGCGTGGTCGTCGTGGTGACGTGGGCGTGCGGCACCGGCGACGGGTGCAGGCCGGTGGCGACCAGCCCGGCGAAGTGGGCCATGTCGACCAGCAGGTACGCGCCGACCTCGTCGGCGATCTCGCGGAAGCGGGCGAAGTCCAGCTGACGCGGGTAAGCCGACCAGCCGGCGATGATCAGCTTCGGCCGGTGCTCGCGGGCGAGGCGCGCGACCTCGGCCATGTCGACCCGGAAGTCCTTTTCGGACACTTCGTAGGCCGCGACGTCGTAGAGCAGGCCGGAGAAGTTGATCCGCATGCCGTGGGTCAGGTGGCCGCCGTGGGCGAGCGAGAGGCCGAGGATCTTGTCGCCGGGCTTGATGAGCGCGGCCATCGCGGCGGCGTTGGCCTGGGCGCCCGAGTGCGGCTGGACGTTGGCGAACCCCGCGCCGAACAGCGCCTTGACGCGGTCGATGGCGAGCTGTTCGAGCACGTCGACGTGCTCGCAGCCGCCGTAGTAACGACGTCCGGGGTAGCCCTCGGCGTACTTGTTGGTGAGCACCGAGCCCTGCGCCTGCAGCACGCTCAGCGGGGCGAAGTTCTCGGACGCGATCATCTCGAGCGTCGACTGCTGCCGGTGCAGCTCGGCGCCGATCGCTTCGGCCACCGCCGGGTCGTAGTCGGCCAGGGACCGGTTGAGCACGTGCTGGTCGATCGTCGCGGTCATCAAGAACTCCGTCTGATCAAGATGTCGTCTGGTCGACTTCTGATATATCAATCGTCGATGTAGGCTAAGCGGCGTGCACCCCCAGGTCAATCCCCCGTCGCTCGCGGAACAGGCGTACCGCTTCGTCCGCGACCAGCTCGTCATGCTCGACATCCCCCCGGGCTCCCCCCTCAACGAGGACGAGCTCGGCACCACCCTCGGCATGGGCCGCACGCCGATCCGCGAAGCGCTGAAGCGCCTCGAGTCGGAGCGGCTGGTCGTCGCTTACCCGCGGCGCGGGACGTTCGCCACCGACGTCCACATCTCCGACCTCGCGCACATCTCCGAGGTCCGGCGGACGCTGGAGCCGATGGCCACGGCCGCCGCGGCCGAGCGCGCGACCGAGGCCGACCGGGCGACGCTGACCGAGCTGCGCGCGCGGCTCGACGCCGGCGTCCCGGCCGGGGACAACGCCGAGCTGCTGCGCACCGATCTCGCCCTGCACCGGGCGATCTACCGGTGCGTGCACAACCCGTTCCTCGAGGACACGCTGATCCGGTACGACAACCTCGCGACGCGGATCTGGTGCGTGTTCGTGCCCCGGCTGTCCGGGATGGCCGGCCACGTCGACGAGCACGTCCCGCTCCTCACCGCGATCATCGAGGGCGACGCCGAGAAGGCCGCCGCGCTGACACTGGAGCACGTCACCGGGTTCGAAGCGGCCATCCGTGCCTTGATCTAGAGACCCAAGCGCGTGCGGACCCAGTCGTGGAACGCACCGATGTGGTGCTCGCTGGGCACGAGCACCCCGCCGTTGGCGTACGAGCGCGAGTCCATGGCGAGCTGGCAGCGTTCGCAGGCTTCGAAGTCCTGCTGGTTGACGCGATGGAACAGCTCCACCGAGCGGGACAGGTCCGTGCCCGACTCGACGACCTCGGGCAGGTACAGCCAGTCGCAGCGCACCAGCGTCCGGTCGGGGGCCAGCGGGAACATCCGGTGGAAGATCACGTGGTCCGGGACGAGGTTGACGAAGACGCCCGGCTTGACGGTGATGGCGTAGTACTTGCGGTCCTGCGCCTCGGAGACGCCGGGGAGGCGGTCGACGCCCTCGCCGCCGTCGATGGTGAAGCCCTGGACTTCGCCGCCGAACTCGGCGCCGTGGCCGACGTAGTACTGCGCGGCGTACCCGTCGGCGAACTCCGGGAGGACCTCGGTGAGCTCGGGGTGGATCGTCGCGCAGTGGTAGCACTCCATGAAGTTCTCGATGATCTGCTTCCAGTTCGCCTTCACGTCGTACTCGATGCGCTTGCCGAGCGCGAGGCCGTCGATGCCGTAGGCGTCGATCTCCTGCGCGCCGCCGAGCCGTTCGGTGACGGCGCCGACGACGGTCTCGTCGAACGACGGCGGCTCGTCGGCCAGGCAGACCCAGGCGTAGCCGAGCCACTCGCGCAGGGGGAGCTTGGTGAGGCCGAACGTCGTGCGGTCGACGTCCGGCATGCCGGTGAGGTTGGGCGCGGCGATGAGCTTGCCGTCGAGGCCGTAGGTCCAGGCGTGGTACGGGCACTGGAAGGCACGCTTGACGGTACCGGTTTCGGACGTGCAGAGCCGGGCGCCGCGGTGGCGGCAGACGTTGAGGAACGCGTTCAGCTTCCCGTCCCGGCCGCGCGAGACGAGCACGCTTTCCTTGCCTATCCGGACGGTCTCGAACGAGCCGGGCCCGGCGAGGTCGGCGCTGCGCACGGCGCAGAACCAGTCGGCCTCGAAGATCTTCGCCTGCTCCAGCGCGAAGATCGCCGGATCGGTGTAGGCGGAGCCCGGCAGGGTGGCCAGCAGGCTCGGCGGGAGATCGGTAGTGGTCACCGGCGTGGTCCTCTCCGCGGATCAGTTCCGGAGTTGCGCAGAACGCGTCTTGTTGCTCACTCCGGAACAGAGTGACTGCCGCCGCGGACGGCTGTCAAGACGGGTTTTTCGGCTACCACCGGGAGTTCAGATCATCGGGCCGTCGATCGCCCGCCGGAACAGTGTTTCGATCTCCGCCCGGGTCGGGCGGGGGTCGGCCAAGGCCGCCTGCATCAGGAGGCCGCAGAACAACCCCGCCAGGAGCCGGCCGGTGAGCGCGTCCGTGCGGATGCCGAAGAACGCGATCAGGGCGTCGTCCCAGGCCGCGCTCGCCTTGCGCAGCGCCGGCCGGTGCAGGGCGGCGACGTACAGGTCGTACTCGACGACGGTGTCGCGGTACTGCTCGTTGATGTAGCCCATGACCAGGTCGGCGAGCGCCGCGGCGAAATCGGCATCCGGTGGGAGCCCGGACTCCCACTCCTTCAGCGCGTGGACGTTCTTCTCGGCCGCCTCGTGCAGAGCGACCTCCAGGAGGTCGTCCAGCGTCGCGAAGTGGTAGGTCGTCGAGCCGAGCGGGACGCCGGCCGCCGCCGCGACCGAGCGGTGCGTGACCCCGTCGATCCCTCGCTGAGCGACGACCTCGATCGCCGCCTTGGCGATCCGCGCCCGCCGTTCGGGGTCGTTCGGACCACGGCGCCGCGTCGCGCCGGGTTCGGTCTTCGCCATCGAGCCCCCTTGTGGACATCTGTACACGCTTCGCGTACAAATGTACGCACTCCAAGCACTGAGCAGCCACTACCGATCCGGGAAGGGCCGCATGACGGACCGCTACCTCGACGTACTGAATCCCGCGACCGGCCAGGTGATCGAGCAGGTCGCCGAAGCCGGGCGCGAGGAGGTCGACGCCGCGGTCAGAGCCGCGCGGCGGGCCTTCGACGAGGGCCCGTGGCGGCAGACCACTGCCACCGAACGCGGCGAACTGCTCCGGCGCGTAGCCGGCCTGCTCGTCCGCGACCGCGAAGAACTCGCCCGCACCGAGAGCCTCGACACCGGCAAGACGCTGGGCGAAGGCCGCATCGACATCGACGACGTGACCAACGTCTTCCGCTACTACGCCGACCTCGCCGGCAAGGACGCCGGACGCCTGGTCGACGCGGGCAGCGCGACCGTCGTCAGCCGGATCGTGCACGAGCCGGTCGGCGTCTGCGCGCTCATCGCGCCGTGGAACTACCCGCTGCTCCAGATGTCCTGGAAGGTCGCGCCCGCCCTGGCCGCGGGCAACACGATCGTGCTCAAGCCCAGCGAGGTCACGCCGCTGACCACGATCAAGCTCGTCGCCCTCCTCGAGGAGGCCGGCGTGCCGCCCGGCGTCGTCAACCTGCTGCTCGGGCCGGGTCACGTCGGCGCCGCGATGGTCGAGCACCCGGCCGTGGACCTGGTCTCCTTCACCGGCGGCTACGCGACCGGCGAGAAGATCATGGCGGCCGCCGCGAAGGGCGTCCGCCGGGTCGCCCTCGAACTCGGCGGCAAGAACCCGAACGTGGTCTTCGCCGACGCCGACTACGACACCGCCCTCGACTACGCGCTGATGGCCGCGTTCGTCCATTCGGGACAGGTCTGCTCAGCGGGCGCGCGCTTGATCATCCAGGATGAGCTCCATGACCGGTTCGTGGCGGACCTCGCCGCGCGCGCCGAGAAGATCCGGGTCGGCGACGGCCTCGACCCCGCGACCGAGACGGGCCCGCTCGTCTCGGCGCAGCACCGCGCCAAGGTCGAGGGGTACATCGAAAGCGCTCTCGCCGAAGGCGCGACGCTCCGGGCCGGCGGGAAGCGACCGGAAGGCGCCGAGTACGAAAGCGGTTTCTTCCTGCGGCCGACCGTGTTCAGCGACTGCACCCGGGACATGGCGATCGTCCGGGAAGAGGTCTTCGGGCCGGTCGTCACCGTGGAACGCTTCGCCGACGAGGCCGACGCGATCGCGCTGGCCAACGACACCGAGTACGGGCTCGCCGGGGCCGTGTGGACGTCGGACGCGTCCCGCGCCCAGCGGGTCGCCGGGGCCCTGCGCCACGGCACCGTGTGGATCAACGACTACCACCCTTACCTGCCGCAGGCGGAGTGGGGCGGGTTCGGGAAGTCCGGCATCGGCCGCGAGCTCGGACCGTCCGGGCTGGCGGAGTACCAGGAGCACAAGCACGTCTACCAGAACATCGATCCGGTTCCGCAGCACTGGTTCAAGGGCTGAAGCTTATTCTGGTCAGCCCGCCGCGCCCCGCGCGCACACTGCCGGTCTCCGCGAATGTCATGCGGCGGGCGACAGCTGAATAAGCTTCACCGATCCCCTCCCCCACCCACGATGTGAGGACGTTGCCATGACCACGCAAGAAAAGCCGGCGGGCGGGGGGCCTGCCCCGGACGACAGCTCCGACCTCGAGAAGTTCGGCTACCGCCAGGAGCTCGAACGCTCCCTGGGCTCCTTCTCCAGCTTCGCCGCCGGGTTCTCCTACATCTCGATCATGACCGGCGTGTTCCAGCTGTTCTTCTTCGGCTTCGCCTCGGGCGGGCCGGCGTTCATCTGGACCTGGCCGCTGGTCTTCCTCGGCCAGCTCGCGGTCGCGCTGTGCTTCGCCGAGCTCGCCGGCCAGTTCCCGCTCGCCGGGTCGGTGTACCAATGGGCGAAACAGATCGCGAAGCCCGCGACGTCGTGGCTGGCCGGCTGGATCATGATCATCGGCGCGATCGTCACGGCGGGCGCCGTCGCGGTCGCCTACCAGATCATCCTGCCGCAGGTCTCGACCGCGTTCCAGATCGTCGGCAGCGACTCCGACGCCGGCCTGACGTCGACCCCCGGCGGCGCGCAGAACGCCATCATCCTGGCCCTGGTGCTGGTCGTGTTCGCCACCATCGTGAACGTCATCGGCGTCAAGCTGATGGCGAAGATCAACAACTTCGGCGTCGCGGTGGAGCTGTCCGCGGTCATCCTGCTGATCATCGCGCTGGCCATCCACATCAAACGCGGCCCCCAGGTGGTCTTCGAGACGCACGCCACGGGTGACGGTCACTCACTCGGGTACCTCGGGGCGTTCCTGGTGGCGTCGCTGATGAGCGCGTACGTCTTCTACGGCTTCGACACCGCGGGCTCGCTCGCGGAAGAGACGACCCAGCCGCGCAAGCACGCGCCGCGCGCGATCCTGCGGGCGATCACGGCGTCGTTCATCGTCGGCGGCCTGGTGATGCTGGTCGGCATGATGGCCGTCGGCGACATCAACGCCGAAGAGCTGAGCACGTCCGGCATGCCGTACCTGTTGAAGAGCACCCTCGGCACCGGGCTGGGCAACGCCTTCCTCATCTGCTCGGCGATCGCGATCACCGTGTGCTGCCTCGCCGTGCAGACCGCGGCGATCCGGATGGCGTGGGCGATGGCCCGCGACGGCCGGCTGCCGTTCAGCAAGGCGCTGGCGAAGGTGTCGCCGCGCTCCAAGACGCCGGTCCTGCCCGCCCTGCTCACCGGTGGCCTCACCGTCGTCGTGCTGCTGATCAACCTGGGCAACCAGCGGGCGTTCTTCATCCTGACCTCGACCGCGATCATCCTGTTCTACATCCCCTACCTGATGGTCACCGGCCCGATGCTGCTGCGCCGCCTGCGCGGGCAGTGGCCGCGCCCCGGGCACGGCCCGTACTTCAAGCTGGGCCGCTGGGGCACGCTGGTGAACCTCGTCGCGGTCGTCTACGGCGGCGCGATGACGGTCAACCTGATCTGGCCGCGCGCCGAGGTCTACGGCGCCGACCACTGGTACTTCCAGTGGGGCGCGGTGATCGTCACCGGGCTGATCGTGATCATCGGTGCGATCATGCTGTACGTCCGGCGCCGCACCTGGGGTTCGTCGCACACGAGCCCCGAGCACATGCCCGACAGCGCCCCGGATTCACTGCCCGGCTGAGGAGGACGCATGAGTTCCGATCCCTACGACTTCGTCATCGTCGGCGGCGGTTCGGCGGGCTGCGCGCTGGCGAACCGGCTTTCCGCGGACCCGTCGAACAAGGTCCTGGTCCTGGAAGCCGGGCGGTCCGACTACAAGTGGGACGTCTTCATCCACATGCCGGCCGCGCTGACGTTCCCGATCGGGTCGAAGTTCTACGACTGGGGTTACCGCAGCGAGCCCGAGCCGCACCTGAACCGCCGCCGCATCTACCACGCGCGCGGCAAAGTGCTCGGCGGGTCCTCCAGCATCAACGGGATGATCTTCCAGCGCGGCAACCCGCTGGACTACGAGCGCTGGGCCGGCGACGCGGGAATGTCCACTTGGGACTACGCGCACTGCCTGCCCTACTTCAACCGCATGGAGAACTGCCTCGCGGACGCTCCCGACGGGCAGTGGCGCGGGCATGACGGGCCCCTCGAACTCGAGCGGGGCCCGGCGTCGAATCCCTTGTTCCAGGCCTTCTTCGACGCCGCCGAGCAGGCGGGTTACCCGCGCACCGACGACGTCAACGGCTACCGGCAGGAAGGCTTCGCGGCCTTCGACCGCAACGTCCGGAAAGGACGGCGGCTGTCGGCGGCGGGCGCCTACCTGCACCCGGTGGAGAACCGGCCCAACCTCACGGTGAAGACGCACGCGTTCGTGTCGCAGATCCTCTTCGAGGGCACGCGCGCGATCGGCGTCGAATACGCCGAGGGCCGGGGCATGCCGGGCGAGGTGTACGGCAAGGAGATCATCCTCTGCGGCGGCGCGATCAACAGCCCGCAGCTGCTGCAGCTCTCCGGCGTCGGCAACGCGGCCGACCTGGAGAAGCTCGGCATCGACGTCGTGAAGGACCTGCCGGGCGTCGGCGAGAACCTCCAGGATCACCTGGAGGTGTACATCCAGTACTCCTGCAAGCAGCCGGTGTCGATGCAGCCGTCGCTCGCGAAGTGGAAGCGGCCCTTCATCGGCGCGCAGTGGCTGTTCCTGCGGTCCGGGCCGGCCGCGACGAACCACTTCGAGGGCGGCGGCTTCGTCCGGTCCAACGACGAGGTGAAGTACCCGAACCTGATGTTCCACTTCCTGCCGGTGGCGATCCGCTACGACGGTTCGGCGCCCACGGAAGGCCACGGCTACCAGGTGCACGTCGGCCCGATGTACGCCGACACGCGCGGCACGGTGAAGATCACTTCGACCGACCCGCGGCAGCACCCGGCGCTCAAGTTCAACTACCTGTCCACGGAGAACGACCGTCGCGAATGGGTCGAGGCCGTGCGGGTGGCGCGGAAGATCCTCAACCAGTCCGCGCTGGAGCCGTACAACGGCGGGGAGATCTCGCCGGGACCGTCGGTCGACACGGACGAGGAGATCCTCGACTGGGTCGCCAAGGACGCCGAGACCGCGCTGCACCCGTCGTGCACCGCGAAGATGGGCGTGGACGAGAAGTCCGTCGTCGACCCGCAGACCATGCGGGTGCACGGCACCGAGGGCCTGCGCGTCGTCGACGCGTCGGTCATGCCCTACATCCCCAACGGCAACATCTACGCGCCGGTGATGATGACCGCCGAGAAGGCGGCCGACCTCATCCTCGGCAACACCCCGCTGGCCCCGATCAAGACGCCGTTCTACCGGCACGGGGAGAACTAGCCCGGACGTCGCAGCGCCCGTACCGCCATCCTCGGTACGGGCCTTCGGCATGCCCGGAATACCCGTTACCGGGTAACGAAACTACCGGGGCGTACCCCCTTGACGACGCTCTTCAGGGGACTCAGACTTTGTTGCGGATCACAGTTGATGTTCCCCAATGCGCAACAGTCTCGGAGGACTCATGATTCGCGCATGCACCGTGGACGAGCTGCCCCCGGGTGAGTCCGTCCGGATCCCGGGGCCGCCCGCCATCGCGGTGTTCAACACCGAGGACGGGGAGCTGTACGCCATCGACGACACGTGCACCCACCAGGACGCCTCCCTGGCCGACGGCTGGCTCGAAGGCTGCTTCGTCGAGTGCCCGCTGCACGCGGCGCTGTTCGACCTGCGCACGGGCGTGCCGAGCTGCCTGCCGGCGAAGGAGCCGGTGCGCACGTACTCGGTCGTCGTCGACGAAGGCGTCATCTACGTCCAGGGCGTGGCTCGCGAGGACGCGGCGTGAAGCGCGTCGCGGTCGTCGGCGCTTCGCTCGCCGGGGTCCGCGCCGCACAGGAGCTGCGCGCGCAGGGCTACGACGGCGGTGTCGTGCTGATCGGCGACGAGCCGCACCTACCCTACGACCGGCCGCCGCTGTCGAAGGCGTTCCTCGCCGGGACGGCGTCGGCCGCTTCGCTGGAGCTGCTCGACGCGGGGGACCTCGCCTCGCTGGCTTTGGACTTCCGGCTCGGCGTGCGAGCCACGGCTTTGGAGCCCGCTGCGCGTCGAGTGCTGCTGTCGGACGGCGGATCGGTGCACGCGGACGGCGTCATCATCGCGACCGGCGGCCGGGCGCGCACCTTGCCGGGCTTCGAAGACGCTTACCCGCTGCGGACGATCGACGACGCTCTCGCGTTGCGCGCGGCTTTGGTGCCCGGGGTTCGCGTGGTGATCGTCGGGGCCGGGTTCATCGGGGCCGAGGTGGCCTCGACGTGCCGTTCGCTGGGGCTCGACGTGGTCGTCCTGGAAGCTTTGCCTGCACCACTCGCACCGGTCCTGGGGCCCGAGCTGGCGGCCGTCTGCGCCCGGCTGCACGCCGAGCACGGCACGGACCTGCGCTGCGGCGTCCGGGTCGAAGGCATGTCCGCGGCCGGCGTCCACCTGGCCGACGGTTCGCTGGTGCCGGCCGACGTGGTCGTGACGGGCGTCGGCATGACCCCGGCGACGGAGTGGCTGGCCGGGTCGGGGTTGAAGGTCGGCAACGGCGTCTGCGTGGACGCGGGCCTGGTCACGGAGCTGCCTTCGGTGGTCGCGGTCGGCGATGTGGCCCGGTACGGGGGACGGCGGCACGAGCACTGGACGAACGCGTCGGAGCAGGCGCCGGTCGCGGTGGCCAACCTGCTGGCGGGGCGGACGTCGCGCACGTACACGCCCAGCGGGTATGTGTGGTCGGACCAGTATTCGGGGACGTTGCAGCTGGCCGGGCACCCGCGTCCGGGCGACGCTTTGACGTTCGTCGACGGCGATCCGTCGTCGTCATCGTTCGTGGCTGTCTGGGAGCGCGACGGCTCGACGGTCGGAGTGTTCGCGCTGAACAACGCAAAGCTGTTCAACCGCCTGCGTCGTCCGCTTCGCCTTCCGGCGGCCGTCTGAAAGTCTCAACCGGGGTTTCAAAGATACGCTTCACCCACATGGAGCTGACTCTGGACGAGCTGCGGGCCTTGACGGGCTGGGCCGCCGACTGCGCTTCGCGGGCGCTGCCGCTGTACGAGTCGCGGGTCCCCGGCGACCCCCGCCCGGCTTCGGCGATCTCGGCGGCGCGAGAGTTCGCTTCGGGCGCTGCGCGCACGAAGCTGCTTCGCACGGCGGCGTGGGCCGCGCTTGCGGCCGCCGGCGCGACTTCCGACCCGGTCGCTTCAGCCGCCGCCCGCGCGGCAGTCGCCGCGGCGGGAGCGGCCTACCTGCACCCGTTGGCGTCGCCGCACCAGGTGAAGCACATCGTCGGCCCCGCGCAGCAGACGGCGTTGGCGTACGAACTCGCCGACGGCGACGCCTCAGCCGAGATCAGCTGGGCCCTCGACCACGCACCACCCGAGGTGCGCGAACTCCTGCGCCGCTTCCCACCCGGCAAACCAGGCAAATCCCGCCTCGGCGAGCTACACCGCCGCCTGGAGTCGGCCCTCCGCGGCTGAAAGCCGTGAAGGCCTCCTTACCGGCTCTTATGGCCGTGAAGGAGGCCTTCACGGCTTTGGGGCTAGAGGGCGAGCTCGTCGAGGTCGGACTCCAGCCGCGCTCGCCAGGTCCAGCGACGCTCGGTCGTGTCCGCGTCGTCGGAAGCCGGCGGGCCCAGCGGCAACGCCGGGTCCACGATCCCGAACGTCACCCGGTACGCCAGCACCGCCGCCGCCGTCCGGATCCACGCGTCTCCCGCGGCACCGACCGGTGGCGCCACCCCCAACGCGTGGCCGAACCACGTCGGCAGCAGCGCGTTCGAGCCCAGCGCGTCCGTGATCCGGGTCCGCAACCGCACCTGCAGGTCGTGCCACGCTCGCTCGGCGCGCTCCAGCTGGGGCACGATCCGCGCCTCGACCGCGTCCGCCTCGCGCAACGCCAGCCGCGCCTGGTCCGCCGCCGAAGTCGCCGCCGGGATCTCCTCGTCCAGCAGCGTCCGGCGCCGCGTCGACAACGCCCGCAACGACGAATCCGCGTCCCCTCGGGCCCGGGAGGCGCGGTCCGTCGAAGCCAGGACGCGCATCACTTCCAGCAGGTCGGCATCGCATCGGGACCACGCCGCGTGCACCGACGAAAGGCGCGAGATCTCCTCCTCGTACCGCGCCCGCTGCTCCTTCGTGACCAGCTCCTTGTGCAGGTCGTCCCAGCGCGCCGCCTCCGCCGCGAGCGCCCGGGTCTCCGCGCCGACGTCGTCGAGGTTCACCTGGGGCACGCCGTCCGACACGCGGACCGCGCGCTCCAGGGCCTGCACCTGCTGCTGCAGCCGGTCCAGCTGCCGGCCGAGCAGGTCGATGCGGTCTTCCTGCCGGCGCCCGCCACCACTTTCGAGCCGTTCGGTCAGGTCGGCGACGTCTTGGCGCGCGCGGTCGTCGGACTCCTCGACGGCCGCGCGCAGCCCGTCGACCGCCGCGAACAGCTCGTCGAGGTCGCGCCGCGTCTCGTCGACGGGCTCTTCGTAGTCGGCCGAGAACTCGGGGTCGTCGCCGTAGGTCGCGTAGCCGTGGCTCATGGGATCCGGCTTTCCCGCCACAGCAGCCCGCACGTGGCCGCGACGCCCAGCGCCATCAGGATCGTGCAGACGACCGCCCCGGACCACGGAATCAGCGCCAGCACCAGCAACCCGGCCGTGACGCTGCCCGCCCACGCCGCCCGCGTCCGCTCGCGGATGACGTCGCCGACGCGCCGGACCGGCCCGAAGCCGATCCACGCTCCCGCCGCGAACAGGGGGACGAGCGCGAGCAGCCACACCGGCGACAGCACGTCGAACAGCACCAGCGCCGCGGCCGCCAGCGGCACCAGCACCGGCGCGGCCGCGAAGTAGACGACCGCGCGCTGGGTCGCCGCGTGCCGCGACTCGAGCTCGGCGTTCGCGAGCCGGTGCTTCGCCTCGTCGAACGCCACCTCGGAGTCGAGCAGCCGGTGGGCCGTCGCGACGAGCCCGTCCATCGCCTCGACGTCGGCGGGCGGGGTCGCCAGCCCGTCCCGCAGGTCCTGCTTGAGCCGGCCCACGCGTGCTTCCGCCTGGTCCCGGTCGTGCTGGGCTGGAGTCGTCACGCGAACACTTTAAGTGCCACGACCATCACCACCGGCCAAATGCGCGCGGTGAGTCGTTACAGGTCGCCCAGCGCCGTGACCGGCGATTCGACGCAGTCCGCGACGAACCGCAGGAACCCGCCCGCCGTGCCGCCGTCGCAGACGCGGTGGTCGAACGCCAAGGTCAGCTCGCAGACCTTCCGCACCGCCAAGGCCCCGTCGACCACCCACGGCCGGTCGATGATCCGGCCGATGCCGAGGATCGCGGCCTCGGGGTGGTTGATGATCGCGGCCGAGCCGTCGACGCCGAAGACGCCGTAGTTGTTCACGGTGAACGTGCCGCCGGTGAGGTCCGCGGGTGCGAGCTTGCCGTCGCGCGCGGTGCGGGCGCGGTCGCCGATCGCCGCCGACAGGTCCCGGGTGGACAGCGCGCCGGCGTCCCGCACGACCGGCACGACCAGCCCGCGGTCGGTCTGCGCGGCGAAGCCGAGGTGGATCTCGTCCAGCAGGACGATCTCGTCGCCTTCGACGCGCGAGTTCAGTTCGGGGAACTTGCGAAGCCCCGCGACGGCGAACCGCGCGATCAGCCCGAGCAGGCTGACCGGCCGGTCCGACCCGGCGTTCAAGGCCGCGCGGGCGGCGACCAGCTCGGACGCGTCGACGTCCACCCAGACCGTGGCTTCGGGGATCTCGCGCCGGGACGTCGTGAGCTTGTCGGCGACGGCCTTGCGGATCCCCGTCAGCGGGATCCGCTTGCCCTTCGCGATGGGCTTCTTCAGCGCCGCCTCGACATCCGCGCGACGGATGATCCCGTCCGGGCCGGTCGGGGTGAGCCGAGCGAGGTCGATCCCGTTGTCCGAAGCCAGCTTCCGGACGAACGGCGAGATGACGCCGGGCGCCTTGGCCTTCACCGGAGCGGCGGGAGCTTCGACGCGGCGGACGCGCTTGCGCCGCGTCGTGGGCGCGGTGCCGTACCCGATCAGGACGTTGCCGCTGCCGGAAGACGTCGTGACGCCCGGCTCGGCGAACCCGCCGACGGACAGCAGCGGCGCGCCGACCGGCAGCAGCTGCCCCGGCTCGCCGTGCAGCGCGGACACCACGCCGGCGAACGGCACGGGCACCTCGACCGCCGCCTTCGCCGTCTCGACCTCGACGACGATCTGGTCGACCTTGACCGTGTCGCCGACGGTGACGTGCCAGGTGAGGATCGCCGCCTCGGTCAGGCCCTCGCCGAGGTCCGGCAGCAGGAAGTCAGGCACCGGCCACCACCGGGGTGTCGGCCCACTGCAGGCGCGCGATCGTGTCGAGGATCCGGTCGACGTCCGGCAGCATGTGGCGCTCGAGCTTCGGCGCCGGGTACGGGATGTCGAGCCCGGTCACGCGCAGCACCGGGGCGTGCAGCTGGTGGAAGCACTGCTCGGTGACGCGCGCGACGACCTCGGCGCCGTAGCCGCCGAAACCGGCGGCCTCGTGCACCACGACGGCCCGCCCGGTGCGGCGCACCGACGCCGTCACGGTCTCGTCGTCGAACGGGCTCAAGGAACGCAGGTCGACGACCTCGACGTCCCAGCCCTCGGCCGTCGCGGCTTCGGCGGTTTCCAGCGCGGTGGCGACCATCGGGCCGTACGCGATGAGGGTGACGTCCTTGCCTTCCCGGCGGACGACCGCCTGGTCCATCGCCGGGCCGCTGCGCGTGAAGGAGACTTCTTCGCCGGACCAGTAGCGGGCCTTGGGTTCGAGGAAGACGACCGGGTCCGGCGACTCGATGGCGTCGCGGAGCAGGTCGTAGGCGTCCTGCGCGGTGCCCGGCGTGAGAACGCGCAGGCCCGGCGTGTGCGTGTAGTACGCCTCGCTGGAGTCGCAGTGGTGCTCGACGCCGCCGATGCCGCCGGCGTAGGGGATGCGGATCACCATCGGCAGCGAGAGCGCGCCGCGGGTGCGGTTACGCAGCTTCGCCACGTGCGAAGTGATCTGCTCGAACGCGGGGTAGGCGAAGGCGTCGAACTGCATCTCGACGACCGGGCGGAAGCCGCCCATCGCCATCCCGACGGCGAACCCGACGATGCCGGACTCCGCCAGCGGCGTGTCGAAGCAGCGGTCCTCGCCGAAGTCGGCGGTGATGCCGTCGGTGACCCGGAAGACGCCGCCGAGCGTGCCGACGTCCTCGCCGAACACGAGCACCCGGTCGTCGTCCTTGAGCGCGTCCCGCAGGGCCGCGTTGAGCGCCTGCGCCATCGTGGTCGTCATCAGGCCTCCAGTTCGGCCGCGACCATGGCCCGCTGGCGCTGCAGCTGGCGGGTCGGCTCGGCGTAGACGTGGTCGAACAGCGACATCGGGTCCAGCTCGGCGTCGGCGTTCAGGACGTCGCGGACCGACTGGGCGAACTCTTCGGCTTCGGCGTGGCAGAGCTCGATTTCGTTTTCGGTCAGGTCGTCCTCGAGGTAGGTCTCGAGCCGCTTGAGCGGGTCGGCTTCGCGCCACTTCGCGACTTCGTCCGCGTCGCGGTAGCGGGTGGCGTCGTCGGCGTTGGTGTGGGCGTCGATGCGGTAGGTGTGGGCCTCGACGAGGACCGGGCCCTTGCCTTCGCGCGCGTGCTTCACGGCGTCGTCGAGGACTGCGAGGACCGCGACGGCGTCGTTGCCGTCGACCTGCTCCGAACGCATGCCGTAGCCGATCCCCTTGTACGCCAGTGCGGGCGCGGCGCTCTGCTTCTCGAAGGGGACGGAGATCGCGTAGCGGTTGTTCTGCACGAAGAACACGACGGGCGCCTTGAAGACGGCGGCGAAGTTGAGCGCCTCGTGGAAGTCGCCTTCGCTGGTGGCGCCGTCTCCGATGAGCGCGAGCGCGACGGCGTCTTCGCCGCGTCGCTGCATCGCGTGCGCGAGACCGGCGGCGTGCAGAGTCTGCGTCGCGAGCGGAGTGCACTGGGGCGCTACGCGCACTTCGGTGGGGTTGTAGCCGCAGTGCGCGTCGCCGCGAAGCAGCGTCAGGACTTCGCCGGGCTTCAGGCCGCGCGCGACGAGCGCGACCGAGTCGCGGTAGGTGGGGAAGAGCCAGTCGTTGTCCTGGAGCGCGAGCGCGGCGGCGACCTGGCAGGCCTCCTGGCCGGCGCTGGACGGGTAGACGGCGAGGCGGCCCTGCTTGGTGAGGGCGGTCGCCTGGACGTCGAACCGGCGGCCCAGGACCATCAGCCGGTAGGCGGCTTTCAGGCGGTCTTTCGTGGGCTCGGCGTACCCGCCGTGCTGGTCGGCGCGCGTCCCGTCCTCGGCGACGAACCGCACCGGCGACGCGGACGGCAGCAGGGTTTCCGCGGCCATGACGCACACCACCTCTCGCAGACATATGATGCTGAAATGGTCGTTCTTGGTGATCGTGTGTTCAAGGGTTCGCGGAAATGAGCGACAAACAGTCTCGTTCGGGGCCTTCCGGTGACCAATCGTCTTTCTCGGCCTCGGCTGTCGGGGCCCTGCCGGGACGAACGGTCCCGGCCCTGGACGAGGTCGACCGGGCGATGCTGGCGGAGCTGTCTTCGGACGGCCGCCTGGCGGTCCGGGCGCTGGCCGAGAAGCTGCACATCTCGCGCACGAACGCGTACGCGCGGCTGGAGCGCCTGATGGCGGAGGGCGTGATCACGGGCTTCGGCGCGCGGATCGATCCGCGGCGGGCGGGCCTGGGCACGTCGGCGTACATCATGGTGACGGTGGAGCAGACGTCGTGGCGCACGATGGCGACGGACCTGCACGAGATCCCGTACGTCGACCACGTGGCTCTGGTGGGCGGCGACTTCGACATCCTGCTGCTGGTCCGGACGCCGGACAACACGACCCTGCGCGACGTGGTCCTGGAGCGGCTGCAGGCCCTGGAGGGGGTCCGCTCGACGCGGACGTGGCTGATCTTCGAGGAGCTACCGGGCTCGATCCTCGCCTGACGCCGTGTCGACCCCCCAATCACGCGAGATGCCCCTCCAATCACGCGAGATGCCCCTCTGATCACGCGAGTTCCGGCTCCGAGCACGCGAGTTCCGGCTTCGATCACGCGGCCTGGGCCACCTTGCGCGGCGCGAGGGGGTCGGCTCGCGTACCCGGAGGGTCGGCTCACGTGCCTGGAGGGTCGGCTCACGTGCCTGGAGGGTCGACTCGCGTGATCGAAGGGTCGACTCGGCGCTGCACTGAGCCGAACGTGCACCCGAGGATCACCCGCACGGACGCATCCTCGCGACCGCCGGGCAAAACCCGTGCCCGGCAGTGCCCTTGACCTTCACCGGACCACCCGCTAGGCGTGGCCACCCTCCCGGCGACTCTTATTTTATGTCGAGAATTAACTTGCGTCCCAACCACCCCAAACTATTGACGCCACCCCCGCACCCCGGTGAGGATCGGCCGGTCCGCCGCCGTTCACCGCAGAATGGACCAGACCATGGCCAGAAGATCACGCGCGTGGTCCCGTGCGCGCCGAAGTTCGCTCGTCACGTTGATGAGCCTGAGCCTGCTCGGCGGGGTCGCCACCGCGACGCCGGCCCAAGCAGACGCACCGGCCCAGCCCGTCATCGGCCAGCCCGCCAAGGACAAGAACGGCTGCGCCAAGATCGAGAACAGCCTCCCCACCCTGGCCGACTGGCCCAAGGTCGACAGCCGGCTCAAGGGCAAGGCCGGCGACGAGGCGCGCATCGCCCAGATCCTCAAGGGCATGACCCTCGAGGAGAAGGTCGGGCAGATGACGCAGCCCGAGATCACCTCGATCACCCCGGACGAGGTCCGCCAGTACGCCATCGGCACCGTCCTCAACGGCGGCGGCGCGTGGCCCGGCGGCAACAAGCACGCCACCCAGCAGGACTGGCTGAACCTCGCCGACGCCTACTGGAACGCCTCCAAGACCAGCCGCACGAAGATCCCCGTCATCTGGGGCATCGACGCCGTGCACGGCAACAACAACGTCTACGGCGCCACCGTCTTCCCGCACAACATCGGCCTCGGCGCGGCGCACGACCCGTGCCTGGTGCGCGACGTCGCGGGCGCCACCGCCCGCCAGGTCCGCGCCACCGGCCAGGACTGGGCGTTCTCGCCGACGCTGGCCGTCGTCCAGGACGACCGCTGGGGCCGCACCTACGAAGGCTTCTCCGAGGACCCGCGGATCACCCGCTCCTACGGCTACGAGGACATCAACGGCCTCCAGGACGGCGCCACCAGCCGCATCGGCTACAACGGCGTGATCGCCACCGCCAAGCACTTCATCGGTGACGGCGGCACGATCAAGGGCCAGGACCAGGGCGTCAACCCGTCGTCCGAGGCCGACATGATCAACATCCACGGCCAGGGCTACTACGGCGCGCTCGCCGCCGGCTCCCAGACCGTGATGGTGTCGTTCAACAGCTGGACCAACCCGGACCTCGGCATCAACGAGGGCAAGCTGACCGGCAGCAGCAAGGCGATGAACGAGATCCTGAAGGGCAAGATCGGCTTCGACGGCCTGGTCGTGTCCGACTGGAACGCCATCGGCCAGGTCCCCGGCTGCACCAACTCCTCGTGCCCGCAGGCGATCAACGCCGGCATCGACGTCGTGATGGTGCCCGCCGACTGGAAGGCGTTCATCACCAACACCGTCGCGCAGGTCACCAGCGGCCAGATCCCGATGTCGCGGATCGACGACGCCGTGACCCGCATCCTGCGTGTGAAGATCCGTGACGGCCTCTTCGAGTCGCAGAAGCCGTCCGACCGCTCCTACGCCAACTCCGACGACGCGCTGAAGGACAACTGGCTGGCCCGCGACGCGGCCCGCGAGTCGCAGACGCTGCTGAAGAACAACGGCAACGTGCTGCCGCTCAAGCCGAAGTCGAAGGTGCTGGTCGTCGGCAAGAGCGCCGACAACATCTCGAACCAGACCGGCGGCTGGACGCTGAGCTGGCAGGGCACCGGCAACACCAACGCCGACTTCCCGAACGCCACCTCGATCCTGACCGGCATCAAGCAGGACCTCGGCGACGCGAACGTCACCTTCGACGCGACCGGCACCGTGGACCCGAAGGGCTACGACGCCGTCATCGCCGTCATCGGTGAGACGCCGTACGCCGAGGGCGTCGGCGACCTGACCCGCAAGACCCTCGAGGCGTCGAAGCTCTACCCCGAGGACCTGGCCGTGCTGGACAAGGTCAGCGGCAAGGGCACCCCGGTCGTCACCGTCTACGTCGGCGGCCGCCCGCTGTACATGAACAAGGAGATCAACCGCTCGGACGCGTTCGTCGCGGCCTGGCTGCCCGGCACCGAGGGCGGCGGCGTCGCCGACATGCTGGTCAAGGGCAAGGACGGCACCGGCTACCAGGGCACGCTGTCGTACTCGTGGCCGAAGAGCGCGTGCCAGTCGCCGCTCAACCCGTGGTCCCCGGACTACGACCCGCTGTTCAAGCTGGGCTACGGCCTGAAGTCGGGCCAGCGCGTCACCATCGGCCAGCTGGACGAGACGCCGGGCCCGGCGACCTGCGGGTCCACCGGCGGCGGCGGGACGGCGACCGAGGACCTGTCGATCTTCGACCGGACCGACGTCGCGCCGTACAAGAGCTTCATCGGCTCGGCTTCGAACTGGGGCGGCACGGAGATCGGCGCGGACGGCACGGCCGACCACCCCGAGATCACCACCGTCCCGACCGACGTCAACGTGCAGGGCGACGGCCTGAAGACGACCTGGACCGGCACGGGTGCGGCCCAGCTGTACCTGCAGAACCCGGCGGGCACGGACGATCTGCGCAGCTACCTGAACGCGGACGGGGCGCTGGAGTTCGACACGGTCGTGCAGCAGGCACCGGTCAACCGGACGGTGATCAGCATGCACTGCGTCTACCCGTGCTTCTCCGAGGTGAACGCGACGAAGCTGTTCACCGACCTGGCGGGCGGCGCGAAGACGACGGTCAAGATCCCGTTGTCCTGCTTCAACAACGGGCTGGACTTCGAGCACATCAACACGCCGTTCCTGGTCTACACCGACGCCGCGTTCCAGGCGTCGTTCGCGAACGTGCGCTGGGTCCCCAACGGGGCGAAGGATCCTGATGCGAGACCTTGTTCGAGTTTGACCTAGCACCAAGGTATCCGGCCGGGCCGGGAGCGCGAAGCTCCCGGCCCGGCTTACGTTCCGGCGTTCATCGCCACGCTCAGCGCGCGTTCGGACAGCTCCGAGCGCGTCAGGCGCGCCACCACCCGGCCCCGCTGGAACACCAGCACCCGGTCGCACAGCTCGCACAGTTCCGCCAGGTCCGTCGACGCCAGCACGACCGGCTTCCCCGCCGCCGCCAGCTCCGCGATCACCGCGTGCATCTCGGCTCGCGCGCCGACGTCGACACCGCGGGTCGGGTCGTCCAGCACCAGCAGCAGGGGGTTGGCCTCAAGCCACTTCGCGAAGACCACCTTCTGCTGGTTGCCACCGGACAGCGTGGCCACGAGGTCATCCGGGCCGCCACGGATCCGCAGCCGCTCGATGTGCCGGCGGGCGGCCGCGCGGTGGGTTTCGCGGCGCAGCCACCAGCCACCGCGGCCGGCTCCGAGCCAGGTGGCGGCGCTGGTGTTGCGCCACACGGGCTGATCGAGCATCAGGCCGTAGCGCTTGCGGTCGCTCGGGACGAACGCGATCCCGGCCCGGACCGCGGCGCGGACCGAACGCGGCGCGGGCCGGCCCCCGATGTGGATCCGGCCGTGGCCCGGCGGCCGCCCGGACAGCGCGGCGAGGACTTCGAGGTGTCCCGCACCTTGCAGGCCGGCCAGACCGACGATCTCCCCTTCCGCCACGGCGAAGGCGGGTTCCTCGACCACGACCGCCGGCGGCCGGTGCCGCGGTGGCGGCCGCTCGGCGACGGGAGCGAGTGCGCGATCCCCCAGCATCGCCGCGACCACGCCGTCCAGGTCCACCGACTCCGTCTCGACGCCGTCCAGCACCACGTGGCCGTCGCGCAGCACCGTGATCCGCGAAGCGATCCGCAGCACCTCCTCGAGGAAGTGCGACACGTACAACACCGCCACCCCGCGCGCGACGAGCCGCCGCAGCACGCCCATCAGCCGCGTCACGGCCTCGGCGGGCAACGCCGACGTCGGCTCGTCCAGGATCAGCACCGCCGGGTCCCGCAGCAGCGCCCGTCCGATCTCGAGCAGCTGCTGGTCGGCCAGCGTGAGCGAACCGGCCCGGGCGTCCAACGGCACGTCGAGTCCCAGCTCCGCCAGCACCGGCGCCGCGCGCGAAGCCAACCGCCGCCGGTTGAGCAGGAACAGGTTCTCCAGCACCGTCAGGTCCGGGAACACCGCCAGCTCCTGCGCCACCAGCGCGACCCCGCGGCCGACCGCATCGCGAGCGGAAGAGAACGCCACCGGCGAGTCGCCGAGCGACAGCGAGCCCGCGTCCGGCCGGAGCACCCCGGACAGGATCTTCACCAGCGTCGACTTGCCCGCGCCGTTCTCCCCCACCACCGCGTGCACTTCACCGGGTGCCAGCCTGATGTCCACTTCGGACAGTGCGGTGACACCGCCGTAGCGCCGGGTCAGGCCGGTGGCGCGGAGCACGTCAGCGGGCCTCGGTCAACGGGCGCACCAGGCCCGCCGGGTTCGCCAGCAGCCGGTCGATCTCGGGCTTGTAGAAGTCGTACGCCGCCTGCGGAGTCAGCTGGCGCTTGAGCACCACGTCGATGTTCGACGAGTCGACGACCAGGCCCGGCGTCTTCAACCAGCCCTGCGGGAGCGGCTTCTTGTCCTTCACCGAGCGGATCAGCAACGCGGTCACGACGTAGCCCTTGAGGAAGTGCTCGGGGTCGATGGTGACGAAGTCGAGGCCGTCCTTGACCCCCTGCAACGTCTTCGCGTCGACGTCGGCGCCCGCGACGAGGTACTTGCCGCTCTCCGTCTGCTTGATCTTCGCGAGGTCGTAGCTGTCGGCGTCGCCGACGCCGAGGAACGCCAGCGCCGACGGATTCGCGTGCACCAGCGCGGACCACGCGCCGTAGTTCTGGTTCGGGTCGCTGTAGGTCTGGAACGGGCCGAGCACCTTGATCCCGGGCGCCTTCGCGGTCAACGTCTCCTCGATGCCGCGAGCGCGGTTGTCCAGCACCGGCGTCCCCGGGTTGGGCACGCCGACCACGACCGTGCCGGAAGGGTTGGCCGGCAACCGCTTCAGCAGCTCCTGCGCCAGCTGCGCGCCGAGGTCGTAGTTGTCGTTGCCGACGTAGAAGGTGACCTTGCTGCCGTCGGTCGGCGCGGTGTCGAGCGCGACCACCGGCACCCCGCGGTCGATCGCGGTCGCGGCCGGCCGGGTGAAGATCGGCGGGTCGAGGTTCATCAGCACCACGCCGTCCGGGTTGGTCTGCGTGAGGTTGGTGAACAGCTGCTGCTCGGCCGGGCCGTCGGTGTTGGGCGGTCCGACGGCCTTGAAGTCGACACCGCCTTCGTGCTGCGCCGCCATTTCGGCCCCTTCGACCATCTCGTGGGCGAAGTTGAGGCTGATGTTCGCGACGGCGATGCCCATCTTCAGCTGACCGCCCGAACCGGAGCCGCCGGAGCTACCGCAGGCGCTCAGCGTCAGGCACGTGATCAGGATCAGGACCGGGGTGCGTTTCATGGTTCCTCCTCGAGCGAGGGAACAGGCCGTGGCCGCGTGTGCGGCGCAGCACGCTGTCGAAGGCGACGGCGACCAGGATCACCGCGCCGGTGGCGAACGTCGTCCAGTTGATCGGCACCTGCAGGAACACCAGGCTGGCCGCGACGGTGGTGAGGATGAGGTTGCCGAGCATCGCGCCGGGCACCGAGCCGCGCCCGCCGGCGAGCGGGGTGCCGCCGATGATGCACGCGGCGATCGCGGTCAGCTCGTAGCCGTTGCCGACGGTCGGATCGCCCGCGGTGAAGAACGCCAGCCCGAGCACGGCCGCGACCCCGCCCATGAACCCGGACAGCCCCAGCGCGGCGATCCGCGTCCGGGCGATCGGCAGGCCGCTGAACTCGGCGGCGTCCGGGTTGGACCCGACGGCGCGCACCCGCGCCCCGAACCGGGTCCGGGTGAACACCACCGTGAGCGCGATCGTCGCGACCAGCAGCACCCAGACCGACGTCGGCACGCCGGCCAGCTCACCGCCGAGCACGGTGAAGAACGCGTGGTCCAGGGGCATGCCGCTGATCTGCTTGCCGTCGGCCAGCGCGAGCGCGGCGCCGCGGAAGAGCAGCGCGGCGGCCAGGGTGACGATGAACGACGGCAGCCGCAGGTACGTCGTGATCGCGCCGTTGAGGCAGCCGAGCACGGTCGCGACCACCAGGATCGCCGGCAGCGCGAGCCACGGCGACCAGCCGTCGCGGATCAGCACGGCGCCCAGCACGATGCCGAGCGCGTACTGCCCGCCCAGCGAGAGGTCGACCTCGCGCATCGCGAGCGGGAACACCATTCCGCAGGCCATCAGGCCGACGTAGACCGAGCTCTGCGCGGTCGACAGCAGGTTGATCGGGCGCAGGAAGTCGGGGTGCGCCAGCCCGACCACGCCCACGAGGACGGCGAGGACCAGGACGACGCCGAGCTCGTCGCGCAGGACGTGGCGGTACCACGGACGCGGGGCGGTGTCGGCGGACATAGCCGCGAAGGTCACCAGGCGGCCGCGGGTTCGGCAAGACGCGCGTTTCGGTGGGTGAAACGGTGACCTTGTCGCGACCCGGCACCGGCCGCCACGCTGCCCGCCATGCCGCTCACCAGCCGGGTCGCCGTCGTGACCGGAGCCGCGCGCGGGCTCGGCCAAGAGTTCGCCGTCACCCTCGCCGGGCTCGGCCACCGCGTGGCCGGCTGGGACGTGGAGAACCAGGCCGAGACGTCCGCGCGGGTGGTCGCCGCGGGCGGGGAGTTCCTGCCGGTGACGGTCGACGTGACCCGCCCCGTCGCCGTCGAGGCCGCGGTGGAACAGGTGGTGGACGCCTTCGGCGCGCTGCACATCGTGGTGAACAACGCCGGCATCTACCCGCCGATCGCGTTCGAAGAGACCACTGTGGACGATTGGCGCGACGTCATGCGGCTGAACCTGGAGGGCCCGTTCCTGGTGACGCGGGCCGCGCTGCCGCACCTGCGGGCCGCCGGCTGGGGCCGGGTGGTGAACATCGTGTCGGCGGTCGTCTTCCTCGGGCCGCCGGACCTGGTCGCGTACACGACGTCGAAGGCGGGCCTGGTCGGGTTCACCCGCGCGCTGGCCAACGCGGTCGGCGCGGAAGGCATCACGGTGAACGCGATCTCGCCGGGCTTGACGTCGACGGAGACGGCGGCGCGGACGACCGGTGCCGGTGGCGGGTTCGAGCGCGTCCGGGCGAGCCAGGCGGTGCCGCGCACGGAGAGCCCGGCGGACGTGGTGTCGACGCTGCGGTACGTGTGCGACGAGGGCAGCGGCTTCCTGACCGGGCAGACGCTGAACGTCGACGGCGGGTCGGCGTTCCACTGAGTCCACCGAGGGGGCCGCGTGAACCAGTTGCTGGGCGCCGGTGAGGCGGCCGTCGTGGCGCGGGTCTGCGAGCTGCTCGTGCCTGGCTCGGCCGCCACCCGGCCGGACCGGTACCTCGCCGCGACCCTGCCCGCCCTCGCGCCCGCCGAGGAGGACGCCGTGCACGCCGCGATCGGGGTCATGGCCGGGGTGACGAACCGACCGGCGCTGGCGAGGGTAGCCGGAAGCGCCGCCTTCGACCGGTTCCGCCTGCTGGCGATCGAGGCGTTCTACGGCGACCACACCCCGCCGGGCCGGCGGGGCCCCGACCGGGCCGACGTCCTGGTCGTCGGCACGGGCGGCGGGGCGATCGCCGCGGTGCTGGCCGCGCGGGGGGCCGACGTGCTGCTGCTCGACAGCGGACCCGGCCGCGCCTGTTTCGTGTCCACGACGGATGAGGAGCCGATCGGGCCGTCCACCGCGCCCGGCCCGGCGAAGGCCGAGCGCGCGCCCGCGTCCGACGTCGCGAAGTTCCACGAGCACACCGGGCTGCTCGGCGCGGCGGGCCCGTTCGGGCCGGACGACCTCGAACCGTGGTACGAACGCCCGGTGCCGACGTCCGGGGCACGGGTGCGCCGGCGGCACGATGTCCGGCGCGTCCTGGTCGACACGGCGGGACCGCGCCCGAAGGTCACCGGCGTCGCCTACACGTGCGACGGAGGCGACGGCGTACTGCGCGCCCCGGTCGTCGTGCTCGCCGCCGGCCCGCTCGCGACACCCCGGATCCTGTTGCACACCCACGAAACCGCCGAGATCGACTCACCGTCGGCGCGGTTGACCGGGCGGACGCTGGGCCTGCGCCCGGCCCGGCTGGTGTACGGCCTGCTCGCCCGGTCGCCGGACCCCCACACGGGCGCGGGGTTCGCCGTCGAACCGGCCGCGTTGCCCGGCCCGGTCGCCTTCGCCGCGAGCCTCGTCGACCCCGGGCACCGGCCGCTGTGGGGCGGGCGGCTGGCCGAGGTCATGCGCGGCTATCCGGGCTGGACGGGCCTGCGGGTGCCGGTCACCGACGACAACACCGCCGTCGCCGACCTCGGCGTCGGGGACGCGGTCGTCGTGGGCAAGCGGTTCTCGACGGCCGAGCGGCGACGGCTGGCCGGGGCGCTGGAGTTCGCGGTGGAACACCTGCGCGCGGCCGGGGCCCGGGACGTCGTGTGGAGCGGGCTGTTCGCGGCGCACCCGCAGGGCGGCGCGCCGATGGGCGACGACCCGGCCCGCTCGGTCGTGGGCCCGGACGGGCGATCCCACGACGTCGACGGCCTGTACGTCGCCGACGCGTCGCTGCTGCCGGCCGTGCTCTCGGTGGCCCCGGAACTGACCGTGCTGGCGCTGGCCGCGAAGGTCGCCGAGGCGATCCTGTGACCGCTCGGCTCAGCGACGTTGCCTCCCCGCCCCCACCGGATCATCATCACGGGATGAGCGGCCCGCCGAAGTCCGTGCTCGCCCGCGGCCTCACGCTGCTGGACGCGTTCTCCTACGGCGACACGACGCTCTCCCTCGCCGAGCTGACGGCGCGGACCGGCCTGCCGAAGCCGACGGTCCACCGGCTCGCCGCCGAGCTGGTCGGCTGGGGCGGGCTGGAACGCAGCAGCGGCGGCCGGTACCGGCTCGCCATGAAGCTGTTCGAGCTCGGCCAGCGGGTGCCGCGGCGGCGTGACCTGCGCGAGGCCGCGCTGCCGTACCTGGAGGACCTGTACGAGGCGACCCACGAGAACATCCACCTCGCGGTCCAGGACGGCCCGCACACGCTGTTCCTGGAAAAGGTGAGCGGACGGCGCTCGACGCTGATCGAGTCCGGCGTGGGCGGGAAGCTGCCGCTGCACTGCACCGCGACCGGGAAGGTGTTCCTCGCCCTCGGCTCGCCGGACTACTTCCGCCAGTTCGCCGTCGCCGGGCTGGCGCGCTGGACGCCGCGCACGATCGTCGCACCCGGGCGGCTGCGGCAGGAGCTGTCCCGCGCGGCGGAGAGCGGCTACGGCGTCAACCACGAGGAGTACGAGGTCGGCGTGTCGGCGGTCGCCGCGCCGGTGTTCGACGCGCGGCGCCAGGTGCTCGCGGCGCTGTCCATCACGGGCAACGCGACGAAGCTGGACCTCGACCGGCTGGCCCCGGCCGTGCGGACCGCGGCGCTCGCGTTGTCGCGGGAGCTCGCGCTCGCCCCGGTGCGAAATCCCCTGGATCGAGGCTGAGCGGCGCCGACAGAATGGGGTGATGACCTCCGAAGCGAGCGCGCTGGCCGACGAACTCCTGGACGTCCTGGGCACCTGGGTGCCGCTCGAAGCGACCCTCGTGGGCATCCCCGGCCACGACACCGAACTGACCGACCCCGGCGAGGCCGCCCAGCGGGAGATCCGCGAGCGGGCCGCCGGCATCCTCGCGCGGGCCCGGGCGTCGGAGGACGCCGACCGGGTCACGCTCGGCGTCGTCGTCCAGCAGGCCGAGGCCGTGCTTACCCAGCTCGACGCGCGGGTCGTGGAGTTCACCCTGGCCGACCCGATGTTCGCGACCGGGATCAGCCACCTCTTCTTCCTGCCGCAGCTCACGCCGTCCGGTGAGCGGGCGGAGGAGGACTACCTGACCCGACTGGCGGCGCTCCCCGCGTTCTACGACGCGTTGGCGCAGCGCCAGCGCGACGGGCTTCGCGCGGGACGGACGCCGGTCGACCGCATGGCGCACAACGCGGTCGCGTTCCTGGACCGGTACCTGGCGCAGGCGGAGCTGTTCACCCAGCCGCTGGCCGGCGACCGCGGCGAGCGCCGCGACCGGCTGGTGGCCGAGGTGGTCCGGCCCGCCGTGACGCGCTACCGCGAGTTCCTCGCCACCGAGATCGCCGGGCACGGCCGGCCCGACGACCGGCCGGGGCTGTGCTGGCTCGAAGACGGCGAAGCGCACTACGCGGCGCTGGCGCGCATGCACACGACCACCGACCACACGCCGCAGGAGCTGCACCAGCTCGGCCTCGACGTGCTCGCCGGGCTCGAGGCCGAGTACGCCGAGATCGGCGGCCGGGAGTTCGGGCTGACCGACCCGGCCGACGTCCGCCGCCGGCTGCGGACCGACGAAAGCCTCCGCTGGCGCGACGCCGAGGAGATGCTGGAGACCGCGCGCGCCGCCGTCGCCCGCGCGACCGCCGCGGCGCCGGGCTGGTTCCACCGGATGCCCCGCGCCGAGTGCGTCGTGCGGGCCGTCCCCGAGGCCGACGCGCCGGTCGCCGCCCCGGCGTACTACTTCCCGCCCGCCCTCGACGGCTCGCGCCCGGGCATCTACTTCACGAACACGCACGAGGTGCGCACGCGCGACCGGTTCATCGCCGAGACCGTGGCGTTCCACGAAAGCGTGCCCGGCCACCACTTCGAGACTTCGCTGGCGCTGGAGCGGACCGACCTGCCGCAGCTGCGGCGGATCGCGCCGGTGACCGCCTACAGCGAAGGCTGGGGTCTCTACACCGAGCGGCTCGCCGACGAGATGGGCCTGTTCTCCGGCGAGATCATGCGGCTCGGCATGGTCGCCGAAGATTCGGTGCGCGCCGCGCGGCTGGTGGTCGACACGGGCCTGCACGCCTTGGGCTGGACGCGCGAGCAGTGCGTCGGATTCCTCCGCGCGCGCACCGTGCTGACCGAGGTCGAGGTCCAGTCCGAAACGGACCGGTACATCGAGTCCCCCGGCCAGGCGCTGGCCTACATGACCGGCCGGCTGGAAATCCTGCGCCTGCGCCGGTTCGCCGAGGAGAAGCTCGGGGACGCGTTCGACATCAAGAACTTCCACGAGGTCGTGCTCGGCGGCGGCCCGCTGCCACTGAAGGTACTGGGGGACGTGGTCCGCGCCTGGGTGGGCTAGTGCTGCAGGCCGTAGGACTTCTGGCACGGGTAGCCGTCGTTCGTGGCCGACCAGCTCGCCGGGTAGCCGTTCTGCGCCCAGGCCGAGAAAGCCTGCGGGTAGCTGTAGCCGCGCGCGTGGAGCCACTGGCACGGCGTCTGCCCGGCGGCGGGGGCGATGGCGATCCAGGGCTGCGCGTAGATCCAGCTGGACTGGGCGTACCACTGGCCGCTCGCCGGCGCGTACACCGGTTGCGGCACCACGGCGGTCACCGTCTGCGTCGGCGGGGGTGACACCGTGACGGTCGGGGTGCTCGGTGCCGTGGTGACCACGGTGATCCCGGCGGGGACGGCGTTCCCGGCGACCGGCACCCCGCACGCGGCGAGGGCGAGCACGGCGGAAAGGGCGGCGGTGGCGCGGAAGAGACGCATTTGCTGGCTCATTTCGTCCGGGTCATGTGGCTGCCGGCGAGAATGCCGCCGGAAACGGTGTAGGTGCCGGAAAACGTCCGCGTACTGCCGTCGGTCTGGACGGCGGACAGCACGACCGAAACCGTGCTCCCCCGGACGCCGGTGACGGTCACCGTGTCCCACGCCGTCGTCGCGAAACCGTCGGCGTACTTGGCGAACCCGCCGCCGCCGGCGATGCGGCTGCCGCCGAGCGACCACGCCGTGGCGAAGTCGCGGCGGTTGATCGCGTCGTAGTACGCGATGACCGTGCGTGCCTCCGCGGTGTCCGCCGGTGCGACGTACGCGGGCGGTTGCTGCACGTACACCGTCTGCGGCGCCGCGGGTACGGCGATCACGGCCGTGCTGGTCGTCGGCGCCGGCGGCGCGGCGACCGGTACGGGCACGCCGACGACCGGCGTTCCACAAGCGGCAACGCTCGCCGAGACCACGGCGGCGACGAGAATTCGGGCGGCTTTCATGGGAATCAACTTCTTCCGTCTCCGCTCCCTGGAATCGGCCGCCCGGCCGGATTCGCAACGGATTCCCGAGAACGCGACACAAGCGTTACCAATCCGGCCAAAAGCAGGCGGACACGTTTCTCAGCCGATCAGCACAAGGCGCCGGTTTCCGCCGTGGCCGTGGCCGGATTGGTAATTAACGGCACAGTACCCGGTTGAATTCAGCCGTTCTGCCGCACGATGTCGTGAGCCGTCATCGCGGCGGCCAGGTGGCGGGCGTCCGCGGGCCGCGTCGCGTCGTAGCCGGTGATCAGCTGGATCCGGCCCAGCCGGTAGGTCAGCGTGTTGCGGTGGATGTTCAACGCCGTCGCCGCTTCGCCGCGGTTGTAGTCCGACGTCACGAACGCGCGCAGGGCGTCGATCAGGTGCGGGTGGTCCTCGAGCGGGGCCAGCACGAGCGCGAGCGCGTCCCGCGCCGGGCCCGGTTGCGCGAGCTGGTACTCGATCGCCAGGTCGGCGAGCCGGTAGAGCCGGGCCGGGCGGCGCAGGTTCTCCGCCAGGGCCAGGATTTCCACGGCTTCGGAGTGCGCGGCGGGGATGTCCGACCGGGTTTCCGCGTGGGCCGCGGCGGCCGTGCAGCGACGGCCGCAGATCTCGTCGACCCGGGCCGCCACGGCGTCGGCCGCGACGCCGGCCGGGACCAGGAGCACCCCGCCGTCACCCTTGAACGTCACCAGGACTTGACTGTCCAAACCGGACCGGACGGCGCGGAAGAGGTCCGTCGCCGCACGGGATCCCGCCGACGCGGGCAGCGCCGGGAGGTGGAACACCACGACGTCGTAGCGCTCCGCCAGCTCGCGGCGGCGCACCGGCCGGCCGGCGAGCAGGCTCGCGGCGAGGTGCTGCCGGTCCTCCCGGTGCTCCCAGTCGAGGTCGTCGCGCTCGCGCAGGTACGCCTGCGCGACGCGGGGCATCACCTCGCCGAGGAAGTCGAGCATCCGGGCGCCCAGCGCCAGGCGGTCACCGTCCACCAGCTCCCACGCCACGCTCGCGGCCAGCGGGTAGATCTTCAGGACGGCGTCCAGCGGCAGGCCGTCGCGGGCGCGTTCGGCGCCCCAGGCGATCGGCAAGGACAGTTCGTCCGGCGTCGGCCGCCGGTCCTCGGCGACCGTGGTCAGGAACAGCTCGAACACCGCGGCCGCGTTGGCGACCAGGTCGCCCTCCAGCACGCTCGCCGGCAGCAGCCGGTACGCCGGGATCTCGGCGGCGCACCGGGCGATCATCGCGGCCGCGATCTCACCCGATCGAGGGAACAGCTCGGCCACCGGATCCATGCCACATTGTCACCATGCACAAACGCCGACGGCAAGTTTCTGCGCGTTCTGCCAGCAGACAGCGTTGATCGACCAGCGCATGCTGTGCATACCAACCAGACGAAGGGACTCGGCAATGGCGCGGGGAACGAAACGATGGCTGGCCGGGCTCGGCATCGCGAGCTTGCTCGCCCTGGGCGCGGCGGCGCCGGCCGAAGCGGCCACCGGCGGCAACAACGACTTCGGCTGCCGCCCGGGCGCGGCCCACCCGAACCCGGTCGTGCTGCTCCACGGCACCTTCGCCACCTACTACGAAGACCTCAACTTCCTCCAGGCCGACCTGGCCGCCCGTGGCTACTGCACGTTCTCCCTGACCTACGGCGCCTACCCGCAGTTCCCGTTCGTCGGCGGGCTCAAGCCGGTCGCGGAGTCGTCGCTGGAGATCAAGAACTACGTCGAAAAGGTGCGCGCGGCCACCGGCGCGGCCAAGGTCGACGTCGTCGGGCACTCCGAGGGCGGCCTCCAGGCGATCTACCTGGCCAAGATGCAGGGCATCCAGAGCGAAATCGGCAAGGTCGTCGCGATCGCCCCGCCGACGCACGGCGCCAACGCGTCGGGGCTCCTGACGCTGGCCTACACGCTGCTCGGCAAGTCCACGTGGGACACCATCGTCAAGACGATCGGCCTGCCGATCTTCGCCGACGAGCTGGACGGCGGCGCGGCGATCGTCGCGCTCAACACCGGTCCGGTCGCCCAGCCGGGCATCGACTACACGATCATCACCTCCCGCTACGACGAGCTGGTGACCCCGACCGAGACGTCGTTCATCCGCGAGCCCGGCGTGCACAACCGCTACGTCCAGGATTTGTGCCCGTTCGACCCGGTCGGCCACATCGGCGAGGCCTACGACTTGAACGTGTGGCACCTGGTTTCGGGCGCCCTCGACCCGGCGCACGCCACCCCGATCAAGGTCTGCGCGGTGGGCTCCCCCGGCTGAGCGGTCTGCCGCTTAGCCGAGGCCGATCGCGAACACGTGCAGGTTCGGGTCGGTAGGCAGGGTCACCGAAGCGATCTGCTTCCCGGCCGGGGCGTCGAGCGGGGTTGTCGCGTACACCGACGCTCCGCCGCCCTGGCCGCCCGGCTGGTTGCGGTGGTCGGTGCGCGCGACGAGCGTGTTGCCGAACACCGGGTCGGTGCCGCCGCCCGGGAAGACCCAGTCGCCGAACGACAGATCGGCCACCGCGGTGCTGCCGTCCGTGAAGGTGACCGTCGCGGAGCCACGGTGGTCGCCGTTCGAGGCCGTGCCGACGAACGACAGCCGGGTCCCGGACAGCCGGATCGTCTGCCCGGCCGCGACGACGTTGTCCGGCCGTCCCGCCGGCGCCGCGGGCCAGGTGAACGTGGTCCCCACCGCCTGGGACGCCTTCCCGCCGACCAGCCCGGCCACGGCCAGGGCCTGCCGGGAGAGGCTGTTCCCGGCGCCGTCGATGTCCGCCGAACCGGTGTCGCCGTCGTCGGAGATGCCCACGCCTCCGTACGCGGCCGCCGGCCCGCCCTGGGGCGCGACCAGCACGATCACCGACCCCGGCACCGACGTCCCGCCGCCGCGGACCGTCACCGGCACCTGGTAGTAGCCCTCGGGTGTCCCGGCGGCCACCGCGACCGTCAGCTTCGCGGTGCCGCTGCCGGTCCGGTCGTCGAGCCGCAGCTGCCGGGGGCCGGTGACCGTGATCCCGGCCGGCGCCTGGGTGGACACGTCCAGCACCCGGTCGTGCCCGCCAAGCCGTTGCCCGCTCGCCGTGACCTCACCGCTGGTGCCGGGTTCGACGACGACCTGGTTGGTCGTCGACGCCAGGAACGGCTTCTCCTTGTCCCGATAGGACGGTGGCGCCGAGTTCGCCGCCCACCGCTGGTCCGGAGTGGACGCCAGCGAGAAGTCCAGCCGCCCGCCGTCGCGCGCGGTGTTCGCGGGCAGGTACGTCCGGTCCCAGTCGTGGCCGTCGAATGACAGGTCGTGCACGTACGTCGCCGGGGCCTTCGGCGCGTGGATGTCGATCGTCCGTCCATTCGGGAGGGACAACACCGCCCGCTCGAACAGCGGACTGGCCACGACCAGGTCCGGCGTGCCCGGGGTCGCCGGGTAGATGCCGAGCGCCGCCCAGACGTACCACGACGACTGCGCGCCGAGGTCGTCGTTGCCCGGCTCGCCGTCCGGGGTCGCGCTGAACAGCGTCGTGGCGATTTCGCGGACCACCTGCTGGGTCTTCCACGGCTGCCCGACGTGGTTGTACAGGAACGGGACGCCGAAGTCGGGCTCGTTGCCGGCCCACATGTTCGGCTCGTTCGGGCCGACGTTCAGCTTCTGGAAGAAGGTGTCCAGCCGCTGCGAAACCGCCGCGGGCCCGCCCATCGCCGTGACGAGGCCGGCCGGGTCCTGCGGCACCAGCCAGGTGTACTGCGCGGCGTTGCCCTCGTCGAAGCCGTCCTGGCCGAACTTGCCGGGCGGCGGCGGCACGTACGCCGGGCCGTCCGGGAAACGGCCGTCCTGCGCGCGCGGCTGGAGGTAGCCCGTCAAGGGGTTGAAGATGTTCTGCCAGTTCTGACCGCGCTTGGTGAACTCGCGCGCGACGTCGCGGTCACCGATGCCCTGCGCGAACTGGGCGATGGCGAAGTCGTCGATCGCCCATTCCAGCGTGATCGACGCGCCGACGCGGGCGTGGTCACCACGGGAGGCGTCGTTGTTCGGCAGGTATCCGCGAGCGACGTAGTCCGCGATGCCACGGCGTTCCTGGTACGCACCAGGCGTGTCGTCCACCGACGTCGCGCCCTTGACCAGGTACTTCAGCGCGGTCTTGACGTCGAAGTCGCGGGCGCCGAACGCGTAGAGGTTGGAGATCAGCGCGACCGAGCTGTCGCCGGTCATCTGGCCGGTGTAGTCGTTCGCCATCGGCCAGCGCGGCCACCAGCCGCCCTGCACGGCGTCGTTCGTCAGCGACTGCGCCATGTCGCCGGCTTCCTTCGGGAAGAGCATGGCGTGCAGCGGCGCGAGCGAGCGGTAGGTGTCCCAGTCGGAGAAGTTCGCGTACTGGTGCCGCCCCTTCGGCAGCGTCCGGACCTGGTTGTCGAAGCCGATGTACCGCCCGTCCGCGTCGTCGAACGTGTTGGGGTGCATCAGCGAGTGGTACAGCGAAGTGTAGAACGTCTTGAGCTGCCCCACATCGCGCCCGGCGACGCGGATCTTGCCCAGCGCCTGCGTCCACTTGTCGCGAGTGGACTTCCGGACCGCGGCGAAGTCGAAGCCCGGGACTTCCGCGGCCGCGTTGGCCTTCGCGCCGTCGACGCCCACATAGGACATCGACACCTTGGCGTGCACGGTCCCGGAACCGAAGGTCAGGTACGCGCCCGCGCGAGGCGAGTCGACGCTGTCGGTGTCCGGCTTGACGGACGAGCCGTCCCACGTGCCGTGCGCGGTGAACGGCTGGTCGAAGGTGATGGCGTAGTAGACGGTGTAGGAGTTGCCCTTGCCGCAGAAGTTGCCGGTGGTAGCCGAGCCGCTGACCTCGCGGTCGCCGGTGATCTTCAAGTCCGCACGAGAGTTCCCGGCGAGGCTCGCACCGCCCTTGACGAGCACCTGCGGCGTCGACCCGGCGGGGTAGGTGAACGTCGCCAGCCCGGTGCGGGTCGTCGCGGTCAGTTCGGCCCGGACGTTCGAGTCGGCGAGCGTCACGGCGTAGTAGCCCGGCTCGGCCTGCTCGTCGTCGTGGGTGAAGTGCTCGACGCGGTCCCAGGGCGCGCTGCCGACGTCGCCGGTGACCGGCAGGATCGGCACGTCGCCGAACGCGTTGCAGCCGACCGAGGCGTGGTCGAGGCTGAAACCTCGGATCTGATCGGAGTGGTACTGGTAGCCGGCGTACGCGCCCTGCGTGTCCGGCGAGAACTGCATCATCCCGAACGGCGCCGCCGGCCCGGGGAAGTTGTTGATTTCGCCAACCGAGCTGCCACCCCGGCCGGTGCCGATCAGCGGGTCGACGTACGCCGAAGGGTCTCCCACCAGCGGAGCACCGGGTGACATCGTTGTCGGCGCCGCCGAGGCAACGGCGGGCACCCCGATCACCGCCGTCGTCACGAGAGCCGCCATGAATCTGAACCGCACCGGGTGCCTCCCGATCGACGCCGACCTTTTCATCCGACCTTTACCTGCTCCGGACCCCGGGTCAACACTTTGACAAAGACCTGGCTCGTGCCCGGAGGTATGAAGATCCGGTCAGGATCGGGTGGCGACCGTGTCAGGGCGCCTAACCTCGACGCCGTGTGCGCACGTGTACTGGTCGCCGAGGACGACGAGAAGCAGGCCGAGGTCCTCCGGCTCTACCTCGAGAGCGAAGGTCACACCGTCGTGCTGGCCCCGGACGGCCGGGCGGCCCTCGACGAGGCCCGCCGAGATCGCCCTGACCTGCTGGTTCTCGACGTGATGATGCCCGAGGTCGACGGCCTCGACGTCTGCCGCATCCTGCGCGGCGAGTCCGACGTCGCGGTCCTGATGCTCACCGCCCGCGCGACCGAGGACGACCTGCTGCTCGGCCTCGACCTCGGCGCCGACGACTACCTGACCAAGCCGTACAGCCCGCGCGAGCTGATGGCCCGCGTCCGGACGCTGCTGCGGCGGACGGCCACGCGCGACGAACCACCCGACCCGGCGTTGCGCGCCGGCGCGCTGCGCCTCGACCCCGTCCGGCACGAGGTGTCCGTCGGCGGCCGCCCGGTGGAGACGACGCCGGGCGAGTTCCAGCTCCTGGAAACGCTGATCCGGCAGCCGGGCCGGGTCTTCACCCGCCGGCAGCTGCTGGAGCTCACCCGCGGCGACGACCGGTTCGTCAGCACCCGGATCATCGACGTCCACGTGCTCAACCTGCGCAAGAAGCTCGAGCCGGACCCGCAGAACCCCGTCTACCTGCGGACCGTGTTCGGCGTGGGGTACAAGCTGACGGCGGACGATGACGCGTAGCTTCCCCCTCCGGCGCAGCCTCGTCGTCCGGCTGACGGCGGTCTCGCTGCTGATCGCGCTGGGCTCGATCGCCGCGACCGCGTGGCTCGCCGTCCAGACCACCACCCGTGCGATCCAGCAGGAACAGGGCCAAGCCCTCTCCGGCGACGCGACCATCTACACCGAGGTGCTCGGCTACGCGGCCGCCAACCACACCTGGGACCAGGTCGGGCCGAAGCTGAAGACGCTGTCGGAGCAGACCGGCCGGCGGATCGTGCTGACCACCCTCGACCGCCACGTCCTCGGCGACTCCGGCGGCGCGCCGGTCACCCTGCCGGTGAAGGCGACCGCGTCGGTCGACCCGCTGCACGTCGACGCGGTGCTGCTGCCCCAGGCCGGGACCAGCGGCATTGACCCGCGCGCGGTGGGCCCGTTCCGGCTGCCGCCGAAGGAACGCGACGACCTCGACGGGCTGGCCAGGAAGGCCGTCGCCTGCCTCGACTCGATGGGCATCACCGGCCAGGTGCGGGAGTCGGCGAGCGGGCGCGCGCAGCTCACCGGGACCGACCCGCTCAGCGTCCGCTACTTCGCGGCCAAGTGCGGGATCTACGAGCTGGCCACGCCGACCCCGACCGAGCAAGCCGCGCTCGACAGCCTCAACGAGGCCGTGAACCGCTGCCTGCAGAGCCAGGGCGCGGATCCGGTGAAACTGGACCTCGACCTCGAAGTCCTCGCGGTTTCCGACCAGGAGCCGAGCCGCGGCTGCCTCGACTCGGGCCGCCGCGAGCAGCTCACGCCGTTCGTCGCGCCGCCCGCGCTGCTGTTCACGCTCGGCCCGGGCGGGTCGCAGCTGCCGACGTTCACGCTGTCGCAGGAGAACCTGACGCGGATCCTCGCGGTGACCGGTGTCGTCCTGGTGCTGGCCGCCGCGATCACCGTGCTGGTCGCGCGCCGGCTGTCCCGGCCGCTGCGCGCGCTGACCGAGGCGGCGAAGCAGGACCGGCCGGCGCCGGTGAAGACCCGCGACGAGGTCGGCTACCTCGCCGCCGCCTTCAACGACCTCACCGCCCGCCGCGAACGGATCGAGGAGCAGCGCAAGGCGATGGTCAGCGACATCGCCCACGAGCTGCGCAACCCGCTCAACGTCATCCGCGGCCGACTGGAGGCCGCCGAGGACGGCCACCTGCCGTTCGACCGGGCGCTGTCGACGTCGCTGCTCGAGGAAACAGTGCTGCTGCAGCACATCGTCGAGGACCTCCAGGACCTCGCCGCGGCCGACGCCGGCCGGCTGCGGCTGCACCCGGAGCCGGTGGACGCGGCCGAGCTGGCCGGCCACGTCGCCGCCGCGCACGCCGACCGGGCCGCCGAAGCCGGCGTCACGCTCACCGTGTCGGCGCACGGCGAGACGGGGTTCGAGGCGGACCCGGTGCGCCTGCGCCAGATCGTCTCCAACCTGGTGACCAACGCGGTCCGGCACACGCCGGCCGGCGGCCGCGTGACGATCCACGTCTCGTCCACTGTGGACGAGGTGGTGATCGCCGTCGCGGACACCGGCACCGGCATCGCCGCCGAGGACCTGCCGCACGTGTTCGACCGGTTCTGGCGGGCCGAGAAGTCCCGCAGCCGCCAGACCGGCGGCAGCGGGCTCGGCCTCGCCATCGTGCGGCACCTGGTGCAGGCGCACGGCGGCAGCATCGACGTCGAGTCCGAAGTGGACTCCGGATCGACGTTCACCGTCCGGCTACCGAAGCCGGATCTCCGTGGTGAGGGTGCCGGGGTGCGGGACGCGCAGGACGTGCAGCCGCCGGGCGCCGTCGCGCAGGAACGTGACGGTGGTGGCGGTGACGGTCGCGCTCAGGGCCGTTCCCCAGCCGATCGTGACCGTCGTGCGGCCGCGGCGGATCGTCAGCCCTGACGCCGTCGCACTCGCGTTGGCGCCGTGGGTGACCGGCGTGCCGTCGGCGAAGCGCACGTCGTCGCCCGGGTGCAGGACCAGCGGGACCTGCTCGGTGAGCGGCGTGGTGCCCCGGACCGCGCGGGTGACGGTGTCGCCCGTGATCGTCAGGTCGGTCCGGATCCGGGTGTCCAGGCCGTACCGGACGACGACCGGCGCGGAGCCGGGCACCTTCCGGCTGCCGTCCCAGGCGCGGTCGCCGATGAAGTACGTCGCGTCCAAGGTGCCACGGGCGTCCGCGCTGCCGGCGGGCAGCACGCTCGCCCAGCACTGCGTGTCGTCCTGTTGCGAGTGGACGACCATGCCGGCCCGCGGGTGCCACAGCAGGCCCTGCGCGCCCCGGACGTAGCTCGACGGCCGCGTGCCCCAGAACCCGGCCAGGTACAGCTGCGGGCGCCGCACGTAGACGTAGGTCTGGTTCAGCTCGGTGTCCCGGCGCTGGACGGCGAAGTCGCTCGAGCGCAGGTACGGCAGCTGCCGGATCGACGCCTGCTTCTCGCCGTGCGACGGGAACGCCTCGCCGTAGGACACGTGGGCGAGGATGCGCGGCGAGGTGTCCTGTTTGGCCGGTCCGGGCACCGGGCCCGGCGTCCTCGCCCACTGCCTGCGCGTCTCGGCGCGGTCTTCACGCGTGGTGAAGAACGCGGCCAGGTCCGGGACCTCCGGCACGAACAGCGAGCCGAGGTTGGTCCGGTCGGGATCCGGGATCACGTCGTCGTAGTAGGAGACGTGCGTGCGGCTCGACGTCGCGACGTAGGTCAGCGAGCCCGAGCCGTCCGGCTCGCGGACGACGTTGTAGCCGAACCAGTCCGCGAACTTCCGGGCCATCCCGACGACCGTGCGGTTGCGGGTCAGCGCGTAGATCTCGGCCAGCTCCGGGAGCAGCACCTCGAAGTTGTAGTTGATGTCCATCCCGGTCGGCTCGTAGAAGAAGCCGGCCGCGCTCTGGCCGTTCGCCGCGAGGAACTCGATCCGGTCGTGCAGCTTTTTCGAAAGTCCGGCGTCGGGATTGAGCTTCAGCGCCAGCTGGGACGACGACAGCCCGGACGTGTTCTGGTTGGCGAACTCGATGGGGTGGGCCCAGATCGGGTTGGCCGGGTCGAGGAACCACGTCATGCCCTGGTGCAGCGCGGCTTCCAGTTCGGCGCGGCGGGCGGGCAGCGCGTTGACCTGGCGCAGGTTGGCGAGGGTCTTCGCGAGGTAGCCCAGGCCGAACCCGGTGGCGGCCTTGGACTTCTCGGTGATCGAGTACTCCGGGAACGAGCCGTCGGCGTGCTGCAGGTTCAGGTAGTGCACGATCGCCGCTTCGAGCCGGTCGCGCAGGGCCGGGTCCAGGTAGTACGGGTTCCACGGCCGCCGGTTCGCGTAGAACCAGCTGAGTGTGTAGACGTGCTCCTGGACGCGTGCGTTGTACGGCTCGCTCGGCGTCCGCCACCAGCCGCCGCCGAAGAAACCCACCGTAGCCGGATCGGTGGTTATGACATCGTTGACCATGCCCGGCAAAATGGCGAGGTAGGGCGCGAAGCGCTGCTCCGCGGGCGTGAAGAGCCGCCGCACCGGGGCGCCGGGCGGCAGCGGGGCGAGCGGCGGGAACGGACCGGCCGGCGGCGGCACGGCGGTCACCGCTGCCGACGCCGTCCCCGCGGCGGCGAGCCCGAGCAGGGCCGCCCCGGCGGTCCCGGCAAGCATGGTTCTGCGATCGATCACAACTGCCTCCTAGCCTTTGAGGCCGCTCTGGGCGAGCCCTTCGACGAACTGGCGCTGCGCGATGATGAAGACGATCAGGACCGGCACGACCGTGGTGGTCGCGGCGGCGAGCTGGACGTTCCAGAGGTGGCCGCCGTAGACGTCGACGTACTGCGTCAGCGCCACCGGCAGCGTGAACATGCTCTTGTCGGTCAGGTAGACCAGCGGTTCCAGGAAGAAGTTCCACGTGTTGAGGAACGTGAAGATGGCGACCGCGGCCAGCGCGGGTTTCGCGATCGGCAGGGCGACGCGCCGGTAGAGCCCGAACCGCGACAGGCCGTCGAGCAGGCCCGCCTCCTCCAGCTCCCCGGGGATCGTGATGAAGAACTGCCGCATCACGAACGTCGCCAGCACGCTCGGCGCGCCGAAGATCGGCACGACGATCAGCGGCCAGTGCGTGTTGGTCAGCCCGAGGTCGTCGACCAGCCGGAACAGCGGGATGATCGTGACCTCGCTGGGCACCATCAGTCCGATGAGGATCAGGCCGAAGAACTTCTCGCCGCGGAACCGGATGCGCGCGAACGCATAGCCGGCCAGCGAAGAGAAGAACATCGTGCCGAGCGTGACCAGCACGGCGATGTAGAGACTGTTGAAGTACTGCTGCGCCAACGGGAAGTCGGTGAACGCCGTCTTGTAGTTCTCCCACTGCGGCTGGGCCGGGAACAGCTTCGGCGGGTACGCGAGCACCTCGTTGGCCGGCAGCAGCGACGCCGTGATCATCCACCAGGTGGGGAACACGAACGGCACGGCCAGCACGACCATCACGACGTAACAGGCGATCTTGGCCCTACGACTCATGGAACACCCACCGCTTCCGCATCCGCCACTGCAGCAGCGTGAGCACGAGGATGACGAGGAACAGCACGACGGCGAGCGCGGAGCCGTAACCGAGGTCGTGGTTGGCGAAGGCCTGCTGGTAGAAGTAGAACACCAGCACGTTGGTGCTGTCCGCGGGCCCGCCGAGGGTCAGCACCTGGATCTGCGCGAACACCTGCAACGCGCCGGCGACCGTGATGATCGCCGTGAGCAACGTCGTCGGGCTGATCATCGGCAGGATCACCGAGCGGAACCGCCGCCACGGCCCGGCACCGTCCAATTGCGACGCTTCCATGATGGACGCCGGGATGCCTTGCAGTGCGGCGAGGAACAGCACCATGTTCAGGCCGACGTTCTTCAGCACCTGCACCACGATCACCGACAGCATCGCGGTGCCGTTGCCCCGCAGCCAGTTCGGGCCGTCGACCCCGATGGTCTGCAGCAGCGCGTTGATCCCGCCGTTGTCCTGCAGCAGGAAGTTCCAGACGATCGTCCACGCGACGAGCGTGACGACCACCGGCGAGAAGAAGACCGTCCGGAACACCGTGGTACCGCGCAGCTTCAGGTTGAGCAGCAACGCCAGCGAGAGCGCGAGCGCGAGGTTCAGCACGACCAGGCCGACGCAGAAGATCGCCGTGGCGCGGGCGACCTTGGGCGCGGTCGGGTCGTCGAAGAGCTTCGCGTAGTTGTCCGCGCCGGCGAACGCCGACGTCCCGGCCAGCAGGTTGACGTCCTGGAAGCTGTACCAGACCACCGCGGCGAGCGGTGCCACCACGAAGGCGAGGAAGCCGAGGGCTTGCGGGGCGATGAAGATCCACCCCGCGAGCTCGTCGCGCTTCTTCGAAGTGAGGGTCATTGGCTCAACGCGGGGTCGATGGCCTGGCAGACGCCGGCCAGCGAGGCGGGCACGTTCGCGTCCGCCTTCCACATCGGGTCCAAAGCGGACTGGACGAGCGACGCGATCCGCGCGCTCCCGGTGTGCGAAGGCAGCACCGCGCCGGTCTTGATCCCGTTGACCACGACGTTCTGCAGCTGTTCCTGGCTGAACAGCGGGTTCGCCTTGGCCAGGGTGGCCGCGTTGAGCAGGCTGTCGCGGGCCGGCGGGAAGTACTGGCCGAGCTTCGCCGAGTTGGCCGGGTCGGTGAAGAACGCGAGGAAGTCCGCGGCGGCCTTGGCGTGCTTGCCCTTCACCGGGACACCGATCCCGGCCTGCCCGATGACCTGGGCGTTCGCCTTCGGCCCGGCGGGCAGCGGGACGATGCCCCATGCGAACGGCTTGGCCTTGAGCAGCCCGGCGCGGCTGATCTGCGCGATGGTCAGGCCGGATTCGCCGGCGAAGAAGTCCGCCGTCGTGCCCGGGCCGGGCAGCGCCTTGTCGGTGAAGATCGCCTGGTGCAGGAACGTCATCGCGGACGTCATCTCGGGCGAGGTGAAGCCGCACGTCTTGCCGTCCGGGCCCCACGCGTCGGCGCCGAAGCCGCGCCACACCGAAGCCAGCAGCACCCACTGCTTGTACTCGAACTCGCGGATGACCAGGCCGGCCTTGCCGGTGTCGCGGGCGGCGACCTGGGTGGCGATCTGCTTGGCGGCGTCCCACGTCCACCGTCCGCTCGCGAGCAGCTGGTCGGGCGTCTCGGTGATCCCGGCCTGGGTGAGCAGGTTCTTGTTGTAGAACATGCCGAACGGCGACGTCGAGAACGGGTAGGCGTACAGGCCGCTGTCCTTGGTCCACAGTTTCGTGGCGGACGGGACCAGCTCGCCCGCGTTGTAGCCGGCGGCAGCGTCCAAAGTGGGCTTCAGGTTCGTCAGGGCACCGGACTGCACGAAGTCGGGGGCGTCGCGTTCGAGGATCCACGCCAGGTCGGGCGGGTTGCCGCCGGAGAGCTGGGTGGTGAGCGCGGCCGAGTAGGCGCTGGTGTCCCCCGGGACGACGTCGAACTTGACCGACGCGACCTCCGGGTGGGCCTTGCGGTACTCGGCGGCGATGGAGTCGAAGAGGGCGAGCTGGTTCTTGTCGGTCGTCCAGACCGTCATGCGCAGCGCGATGTTCGTGTCGTCGCCGGCGCCGCCGGAGCAGGCGGTCGAAGCCAGTGCGACGGCGGACAGGGCCGCGGCGGCGAGCAACCGGGTTCTACGGTAGGCCACAATGCCTCCTGGTTATTCGAATTAGCAGCGACCGTAAGCGTCGCGTCCCGGACTGTCAACCGGCGACACGACCGGTCAGCGAGTGTGCACAGTGGAGGGTTTCGCCGTGGTGGCGCCCTCGTGGAACGAACACGGCAGCAGCAGCTGCCGGTGCTTCGGGTTCTTCAGCAGCCCGACGAGGACGCGCACGGCGTGCGCGCCCATTTCGTGCCGCGGGATGCGGAACATCGACCAGTCCGTGCCGGTGCTCGGCACGGCGTGCGCGTGCGGCTGCTGCGACGGGTCGGCGTCGCCCAGCACCACAATCGAAAGGTCTTCGGGCACTTCCAGGCCGAGGTCGTGCGCGCACGCGAGGATGCCGTCGGCCATCGCCGAGCTCTCGACGAGCAACGCCGTGACGCCCTCGTCGAGCACCTGCCGCAGCGCGATCGCCGGGTCCTCTTCGACGAACACCGACGGCGGACGGCGTCTCTTGCGCGCCGCGGCTTCGTAGCCGCTGCGGCGATCGAGCGTCGGCTCGTTCTCCTCGGTCACGCTGAGCAGGCCGATCCGCCGGTGCCCGAGGGTCCACAGCCGCTCGTGGACGTCACGGGTGGCCGCGACGTAGTCCGCGCCGACGTAGCTGATCGGCCCGGTCGGCGACTCTCGGCGCCCGACGAACACGAACGGGAACTGCTCCTCGACGAGCTGCGCGAGCTCCTGCGGGTCGTTGTGCCGGCCCAGCAGGACCGAGCCGTCGGCGATGCGCAGCCGGTTCGTGCCCTGGTCGTAGATGCGGCGGCGCCCGTCGCGGCGGCCACCGCTGGTGAACAGGAGCAGGTCGAAGCCCTGCTCCTCCGCCTCCTCCTCGATGCCGAGCAGGAACGGCCGGTAGAAATCGGCCACGCCGGACGGGAACACCGACTCGTAGGTGAAGACGCCGAGGATCTGGTTGGTCCCGCCGCGCAGCCGGCGGCCCATGATGTCCACGGTGTACCCGGTTTCGCGGAGCACCTGCTGCACGCGGTCGCGGGTCTCGGGGGTGATGCGCAGGCTGTCGGAGCCGTTCAGCACCATCGAGACGACGGCCTGCGAGACGCCGGCCAGGCGCGCCACCTGGGCCTGCGTGACCCGGCCCGAACCCGCCGTCATCCGTGACTCCTTCCCGCGCGACTCCGTGAGACCTTACTGTGCCGTTCGGTACCGATCCGACCACAGTCACGGCCGGATGGCTCTCGTGGCAATGGCACGTACCGCTCGAGGGCCGGCCTGCTTTTGGCCGGATCAGTACCGGCGACACGGTCAGTACCCCCGCACTTCCGGCCACCGGCGTTCCACCCCGGCGGCGTCGAGCACGCGGGCGAAGTCTTCGAAGTGCCGTGGGTCCTCCCGCACCGCCCGCGGTTCGACGTCCTCGCTGATCGCGAACGCGGCGAGCAGCCCGGCGACCTCGCCGATGTTCCACTCCACCGGGTGCAGCCGGAAGCAGCCGTTCGTGATGTGCGTGGTGCCGATGTTCTTGCCGGCGGGCAGGAGGTTTCGGGTGCGGACGGGCAGCAGGGCGCCGAGCGGGATCTCGTACGGCACGCTGGCGACGTCGATGTAGTTGTCCCCGCCGGTCGACGGGTGCAGGTCGATCCGGTAGCTCCCGACCCCGACGGCGTCCTCGCGGCGGACGCGGCCGTCGACGCCGAGGATCTCGGCCGAGACGTCGTGCTCGGTGACGGTCGTGGCGGCCTTGATGCGCCGGGCTTCGCGGACGTACGCGGACTTCGCGAGACCGTCCTTCGTGTCGGTGACGTCGGGGCGGAGCTTGAGGCCGGGGAAGCCCGTGCCGCCGTCCGCGCGAGGGGCTTCGGTCTGCAGCCAGTACAGGACGGACAGGCTCAGCTGCTTGGCTTCTTCATGCGCCTTCGCGACGTCCGCCTCGGTGGTGTGACCGGGGATCGTGAGGGCGGGCTTGAGCCAGTAGTCGTTGAGAGGCCAGTTGACCAGCGTGATGTCGGAGTCGAAGGCGCCGTCGGTGTGGAGGTTGCGGGCGAGGATGCGGCGGAAGGCCCACAGTTCCTTGTCGCCGGCATCGGCGCTTTGGTCGGCGCTCACCGCGAGGGGGTCGCCGGGCGGGTTCGGGACGAAGGTGCGTTTGACGGGCTCGAGCGTCCGGGGGTCGGGCGCGACGAAGCCGAGGAGCGGACCGGGCCAGAAATCCGGCTGGTAGCCGCGCCAGAAGCCGTACATCTCCGGTTTGTCGATGACGTGGTTTTCGCCTTCGTGGTGGGAAACCGCGAAGCAGTAGGTGATGCCCTGGAGGTTCGCCGGGGCGGCTTTCCCGGGCGCGTGCGGCTCGCCGTGGTCTGCCTGGGATTCGGCGCCGGTGACGTGCTCGGTGCCGGTGAGCGGCAGGAGGTCGCCGTTCTCGGTGGCGTCGAGGACGTACCGGGCTTTGACGACGATGCGTTCTTCGCCTTCGAGGACCACTGCGTCGACGCGGTCGCCGGTGGTGTGCGCTTCGACTGGCCGGTGGTTGCGCAGGACGTGGATCCGCCCGGCGCTGACGTGCGGCGCGAGCATCGCCTCGATGACCGCCAGCGCCACGCGGGGTTCGCCGCAGAGCTTGCTGACCCTGCCCGCGCCCGGGTTCAGCTCCGGGCGCTTCGCGGCTTCGGCGCGGAGCGGGTAGTGGCGGCGGTAGTGGTCGCGGATGCCCTCGCGCAGGTCGCGGTAGGTGCGGGTGGAGCCGAACCGCTCGATCCAGGGGTTCTCGTCCGGCGGCACGGCCTGGGCGGTGAGCTGCCCGCCGAGCCAGTCGGTCTCCTCGGTGAGCACGACCCGCCGGCCGTGGGACGCCGCGGCCAGCGCGGCGGCGACCCCGCCGAGTCCCCCGCCGACCACCAGAATCTCCGTGTCCAGTTCCCTCATGAAGCCTTCCCGCGCTGATAATTCGAATTACTACGCGGGTATGGTGCGCCGGGACAGGTCCGGACGTCAAGAGCCAGAACCAGACAGACCGCGTGATCAGCTGGTCGACACGCGTGTCTGGAGAGTCGACACGCGTGATTGCCGGGTCGACACGGCGCGGGCTGGGGCTACGCCGCGTGTCGACCCTTTAATCACGCGTGTCGACCTCCCAATCACGCGTGTCGACCCTTCCGTCACGGGTTACAGGGGCAGGCCCGCGTAGTTCTCGGCCAGCTCGGTCGCCGCCGGCACCGAAGTCACCGTGCGGCGGAGCTGGGAAAGCTGGAGCTGGGCGTCGAAGTCGTCGCCGTGGCGGTGCAGCATCGACGTCATCCACCACGAGAAGTGCGTGCAGCGCCAGACCCGGCGCAACGCCGTCTCCGAGTACGCATCCACGAGTTCGTCGTTCCCCCCGAACGACGCCGTCAACGCGCGCGCCAGCAGCGCCACGTCGGCCACCGCCAGGTTCAGCCCCTTCGCGCCCGTCGGCGGCACGATGTGCGCCGCGTCCCCGGCCAGGTAGAGGTTTCCGTGCCGCATCGGCGTCGACACGAAGCTCCGCATCGGCAGGACGCTCTTCTCCGTGATCGTGCCCGTCTCCAGCGTCCAGCCGGAAAAGGCGAGCCGCGTGGACAGCGCCGTCCAGATCCGGTCGTCACTCCACCGCTCGATGTCCTCGTCCGGCGCCACCTGGAGGTAGAACCGGCTCACGCGCGGCGACCGCATGCTGTGCATCGCGAAGCCGTCCGGGTGCCAGGCGTAGATCAGCTCGTCCGCCGACGGCGCGACGTCGGCCAGCACCCCCAGCCACGCGAACGGGTAGTCCCGCTCCCGGACCTGGGCGTCCGGAATGGACGATCGGCTCGGCCCGTGGAACCCGTCGCAGCCGACGACGACGTCCGCGTCGACCCGCCGTTCCGCACCGTCAGCGTCCACAAAGGTCACGTACGGCGAGCCTGTCACGTCGTGCGGGGCGACGTCCGACGCCGAGTAGTACGCCGGCCGGCCCGCCTTCTCCCTCGCCACCATGAGGTCCTTGGTGACCTCGGTCTGCCCGTAGATCGTCACCGACCGGCCGACGAGGTCGACGAAGTCCAGGTGGTGCCGCTCGCCGGGCCACTGCAGGTGGATGCCGCGGTGCTCCATGCCTTCGACGTCGAGCCGGTCGCCGAGACCCACCGAGCGCAGCAGCTCGACCGTGCCCGCTTCGAGCACGCCCGCCCGGATCCGCGCCTGGACGTACTCGGCGGTCTGCCGTTCGACGAGCACCGAGTCGATGCCCTGGAGGCCGAGCAGGTGGGACAGCAGCAGCCCCGCGGGGCCGGCGCCGACGATGACGACCTGGGTGCGCACGGGAACGTCCTTTCACGCGGAGAGCCGAGCATGGAACGCCTGCCGCGGCTCGCTCTACGACATTCTCATTCAGTGAGAGGAATTCCGCATCGCGCGCGAGACCCCGCGCGCCGCAGCACGCAACGCCGGGATCTGCATCCGCGCGTCCGGGTCGTTGGGCACGATCACCGACAGCGCCGCGACGACGTCACCGTGCGGCCCCCGCAGCGGTACGGCGATCCCCGTGGTCTCCTCGTCGATGAAGCCCGCGCAGAACGCGTAGCCGTCGCGCCGGACGTCGGCGAGGAACCGCCGCAGCCGCTCAGGCTCGGTCAGCGTCGTGCGCCGGAAGGCCTCCAGTGGGGCCGCCAGCACCTGTTCCTGCCGGTCAGCGGGCGCATGAGCGAGCAACACCAGCCCGGACGACGACGCGTGCAGCGGCAGCCGCCCGGCCACCCGCGTCACGTTGACGACCGCGCCGGGCGCCGAGAGCCGCTCGACGAACAGCACCTCGCGGTCCTCCAGCACGGCGAGCTGCGTGTGGTGCCCGACGACGGCGTGCAGGTCCTCCATGAACGGCAGCGCCGCCTCGCGCAACCCGAGCGTCGGCGACGCGCGCGACGCGAGCTCCCACAACCGGACACCCACGCGGATCCTCCGATCGGTGTCGCGCAGCAGCCAGCCGTGCCCGACCAGCTCCTCGATCAGCCGCGACGCCGTCGCGACGTGCAGGCCCGCCCGCCGCGCGATGTCGGTGACGCGCAACGCGGGCGCGTCCGGTTCGAACGCCTCGAAGATCCGGACGACGCGCGTCAGCACGGAGTCGCGTTTCACCACGTCAGGCAGTGTGCCCCACCCCGCGGCGGGGCACACCGCGACGCATCACGGCAGCGAGTTCAGGAACGGCTCATGACTGTTCTGGAACTCCCAGTTGTAGTACTTGTCCCAGTTGATCGACCACGTCATCAGCCCGCGCAGCGCCGGCGACGTGCCGCCACGCAGCGTGTACGAGCCGCAGCCGCTGCCCTTGACCAGGCAGTTGACCGCCGTCTGGACGTCCGCGGGCGAGGTGTAGCCGTTGCCGGCGCTGACCGCCGCGGGCAGCCCGACGGCGATCTGGTCCGGCCGCAGCCCGGGGAAGAACTGCCCGGTGTTCGCCACGGTGAAGCCGGCCTTGAGCATGTCGGTCATCGCGATGGGGAACTCCGCGCCGCCCATGGTGTGGTACTGGTTGTCCAGGCCCATGACCGGGCCGGAGTTGTAGTCCTGGACGTGCAGCACGGTGAGGGAGTCCCGCAGCGCGTGGATCACCGGCAGGTAGGCGCCGGTCCGCGCGTCGCCGGCGCCCGAGCCGCCGTAGAACTGGTAGCCGACCTGCACGAAGAACGTCTCCGGCGCCATGGTGAGCACGAAACCCGAGCCGTACTTGGCCTTGAGCGACTTCAGCGCGGAGATCAGGTTGACGATCACCGGCGTGGCCGGGTTGCGGAAGTCGGTGTCGCCGGCGTTGAGCGAGAGCGAGTGGCCCTCGAAGTCGACGTCGAGGCCGTTGAGGCCGTACTTGTCGATGATCGCGGAGACGGAGCTGACGAACTTGTCGCGCGCGGCGGTCGTCGTCAGCTGGACCTGGCCGTTCTGGCCGCCGATGGAGATCAGGACCTTCTTGCCCTGCGCCTGCTTGGCTTTGATGGCGGCGGTGAAGTCGGCGTCGCTCTCGACGTTCGGGCATTCGGCGGCCGGGCAGCGGGTGAAGCGGATGTACCCGGACGTGACGGACGTCGGTTCGCCGAACGCGAGGTCGATGATGTCCCAGGCGGCGGGGACGTCGGCCATCCGGACGTAGCCGGAGCCGTTCGCGAAGCTGGAGTGCAGGTAGCCGATGAGCGAGTGCTTGGGAAGGCCGGTGTCGACGCAGCCGGTGGTGGTGGCGCTGGTCGTCGAGCTCTTCGGTGATTCGCCTGCCGAGTTGTACGCGGCGACCGCGTAGCTGTGGGTTTCGCAGGCTTTCAGGCCGGAGATGGTGGCGCTGGTCCCGGTGACGGTGGCGACGGCGGTGTTGCCTTCGTAGACGCGGTATCCGGTGACGGTGCCGGCGGCGGCGCCCCAGCTCAGCGCGATGGAGTTGGTGGTGACGCCGCCCGTCGCCGGGGTCCCGGGCGCACCGGGAGTGCCGGGGGTGCTGCCGCCGGGGCCGTCGAGGACGACGGCGTCGGCGTAGTAGGTGCCGGCGCCGTACCAGCCGTGGAGGTAGAGCTGGGCGGAGGTCTGGTTGCCGGTGGTGAAGGTGAGGGACAGCTGGTTGTAGGCGCCCGAGTTGCCGGACCAGGTGGAGGCGCCGCCGGTGATGCCGAGGTAGACGGGGTTCCCGCGCACCCAGGCGGAGACGGTGTAGGTGGTGTTCGGCAGCACGGACACCGTCTGCGCGCACTGGGCGTAATCGGCGCCGACCGGGGTGCCGGCGAGGGCGTGACCACCGCCGTGCACGGGCGTGGTGACGGTCGTGGCGTTGGCGCAGGTCCAGCCGGAGAGCGAGCCGGCTTCGAAACCGGGGTTGGCGAGGAGGTTGGCCGCCTCGGCGTGACCGGCCGCGAGACCGGAGAGAGCCAGCACGAAGGCGGCGAGGGTTGCGGACAGTCTGGAACGCCTCATCGGGTCCTCCAGTCGGGGAGATACCGATATTGTCTAGACCAATATGTAAAATGTCCAGACCAACCGAGGGTGACGGCGGGCCTTGCGTCGCCGGCCGAAGGCGGCGTCGAGCCCAGGCGAACGGTGGGCCCGGCGGTGTCCTCGGTAGCGCTCGCCCGTCAGCACCTCACCAGCGACGCGGCCACCACCCGCGTCCGCCCCGCGCGAGCCCGGTCGATCACCTGCACACTGCTCCACCCGGCCGGAACCCGCTCCGCCAGCAGCGCCTCCCGCCACCGCCCCACCCGGCGGACGTGCCGGGCGAACGACCGCGGCCGCACGATCCGGCCCCGGCTGCGCTGCCCCGCCAGCGCCTCCGAAGCCGTCACGTCCAGGAACAACAACCGCACCGGGCGGCCACTCACCGCGCCCACCAATGCCAGCAACGCGCGAGTCGACGCTCGCGTCGACGGCTCGTGGACCACGATCGGCCCCGCCGCCCAGGCGCGCCGGACCACCCGGGCCCGGTGCCACGCGTGGACCACCGGCCGGTAGCACCGGTACGGCACCGACGGGACCGCCGCCGCCAGCCGGGCGCGGACCTGGTCGGAGTCCAGCACCACCAGGCCGGGCGCGGCGTGGTGGAGCATCGTCGTCTTGCCCGCGCCGGGCAGGCCCGCCACCACGAGCAGGTCGCGGGGCCCGAGCTCGATCACCGTGGTCTCGCTCATGCCCCGTCAACGCCCCGACGAAGGTAATGGTTCCTTTACCTTTAACTCACGGAGTGTAATCCGACCGAGCACAGACCCGACCGTACGGCCCGCGCCACCCGGCGAGACGCCCTGATGTCACCTCCCGTGCCCGAAGTCACCCAGTCGCCTGAAAACCCATGCGCGGCAAGGCATCCGTCGCCGGGGAACCGCTTCGGGTGAAGATCGTCCGCACCCCTTCCCGGCGTCCGGATTTTCCCTATCTTCTGGAAGGAACGCACTGCTAGAACAGGGGAACTCGCCATGACCCAGTCGCTGGAACTCCCGGTACAGGAATTCTGTCTCGAGTGGACGCTCACGGGCGATGACGGCGGCCGGGTCGGGGTCACGCTCTCCGGGCAGGTCTCCCTGCTCGACGACAACCGGTTCTACAAGATCGACGGCGTCGTCTACGTCACCGAGGGTGACGCCGACATCCGCGCCGTCGGGAACCCGTGCCTGTCCGTGCGGCGCAACGGCGTCGAAAAGACCGGGAGGCAGTGGGGCTGGGAGATGTGTTCGGCCCGCAAGCGCCTCGCCGCGCTGAACACGATGGAGGGCTACTTCGTCCGCACCGGCTACTGGGCGCCGGCCGACCGCGCCATCCAGCTGAGCCTCTGCGCCGAATCCGGGTGGAGCCGGCGCAAGAACTACAGCCCGCACGTCACCGTCCGGATGGTCGACTGACCACTGTGGACGCCCGCCGCCGCGCCGCCGCGACGACGAGCCCGGCCGCGACCGCGCCCGCCACCGCGCACCCGGCGCCGTACCCCGGGGCCGGTTCGTGCACGCGCAGCACCGACACGCACAGCCACGCCACCGCACCGAACAGCAGGCCCAGCACCGGTCCGCCGACCGACGCGCCGCGCCAGCGGTGGCCGTTGCGGACGGTCCGCAGCCCGGACTCGAGGTAGGCGAGCGCGAACAGCGCGAGGATGAGACTGCCCGCGCCCATCGCGCTGGCCAGCGGGTGCTGGCTGGTGAGCAGCGTGAACGTCTGCGTGACGGGCCCCGTCCGCACCGTCGCCGTGACCGCGCCGCCGACGACCCACCGCGCGATCGCCGGCAGGGTGAGCTGCGCGGTGAAGCCGTTGCCGGCCGCCTTCGCGTCGGTTTCGGCCGAGCCCAGCGGGATCCCGGCCGCCGACAGCGTGAGCGCGACGCGGCCGGGGTTGCCGGTGCCGGCCAGCGTCAGCGGCTTGCTGAGGTCGACCTCGACCGGCACCGCGACGGGCTGGGTGCCGAGGTTCAACGTCGGCGACGCCTGGTGCGGCAGCCGCTCCGGGTTGAGGAGAGCGAGGACGACCAGCACGAGCGCGGCCGCCGCCGCGGCCAGCCGCAGCCACCGCACGGTGGCCCGCGGGCCGCGTCCCGGATCCGGCGGGCCGGAACCGTCACCCGGCCGGCCGGAGTCCGGACCGCCGCCGACCGGCCCGGAGCCGGTGTCCGGCGACCCGCTCGGCGCGACCAGCGTCGCGTGGGGTCCCGAAGGTCGCGCCACCGGCCGCGTCGGGGCCTCCTCCGGCGCGGTGGGCGAGTTGAGCCCGGCGATCACCCGCGGCGTCAGGTGCAGCACCGGCACCCCGGACCGTTCGAGCCAGCCCGGCCCGTAGACGGCGGTCGCGGCTCCGGCCAGGTCGGCCGCGAAGGACTCGGCTTCCCGATAACGCGAATCGAGTTCGCGCGCGAGGCTGCGCATGACGACGCCCGCGATCGGCATCGGCACGCCCGCGATCGGCCGCGGGTCGGTGAACATGTGCTGGCGCATCATGCTGATCGCGCCGCGCGTGTTGTCGAACGGCAGCTGCCGCGACAGCAGCTCGTAGAGCACCGTGCCGGCCGCGTAGACGTCGGCCGCCGGGCTCAGCGCGTTGCCCATCGCCTGTTCGGGCGCGATGTAGGCCGGGGTCCCGAGGATCTCGCCACCGTGCGTGACGAGCGTGGCGCCCTCGCTGATCACCCGCGCGATGCCGAAGTCCGCCACCTTCACCACGCCCTGCAGGTTGAACAGCAGGTTCCGCGGCTTGACGTCGAGGTGCAGCACGCCGGCCCGGTGCGCCGCGTGCAGCCCGGCGAGCATCGCCAGCCCGATCGCGCACGCCTGCTCGCCGCTGACGCCGCCGCCGTGGAACCGGCTGTGCACGGTGCCGCCGTCCAGCCGTTCCATGACCAGCAGGTGCTCGCGGCCGGTGCGGACGTAGTCGTACACCGGCACGATGTGCGGGTGGTCCAGGCTGGCCAGCACGCGGGCCTCGCGGTCGAACAGCTCGCTGCTCGCCTGGTGGTCGAGCACGTCCCAGGGCAGCTGCTTGATCGCGACGCTGCGCCCGAGCGTCCGGTGCGTCCCGGCGAACACGACGCCCATGCCGCCTTCGCCGATCTCGGCGCCGATGTCGTACTGCGGCAGCGCGGCGACCAGCTCGGCCGGTGCGCTCATCGGGTGAATTCCTGCGTGGGCGGGATCGCCATCCGGACGGTGGCGTCCCGGTCGGTGCTGCCCCGGTCGGTGGAGTCCCGGCCGGTGGAGTCCCGGCCGGGGACGGCGGGCGGCGCCGGGTGCGGCGTCAGGTAGCCGAGCAGGAACGCGATCGCCGCGGCGCCGAGCACCACCGGGATCTCGATCGCCGGCTCCGGCGGGACCAGCCGCAGCACCGACAGCGTGATCACCGCGACCAGGCCGGTGCCGAACCCGGCGGGCAGGAACCGCAGGCCGCGGCGCCAGCGGTTGGGCGCGAGGCGGTGCCGGGCCAGCGCGAGCAGCGCGGTCAGCCAGGCGAGGACGGTGAGCACGAGCATCGCCAGGCCGAACACGCCGTAGACCGACCAGAAGGAGCCCTGGACGTCGGCGACCGTCGTCGCCTCGCCGAGCGTCGCGCGCTGGGCGTCGAGCAGCTCGACCGACGACGGCAGCAGCCCGGTCGCCTGTCCGGTGAGGTCGCCGAGGTCGAGCACGAACGTCCGGGTGATCGAGCCCCGCGCCGGCACTTCGAACGGCGCGGTCGTGTCGTAGGCGAAGAAGGTGAGGGCGAGCGCGACGCCGGAGAGCCGCACGCTGCGGACCTTCACCGGCGCGGTGCCCGGGTTGGTGGCCACGACCTGCAGCTCGACCTGCTGGGCCGGGTCGATCGGGACCGTGACGTCGGCGATCGGCCGCCGGTCGATCGACACCTGGACCCCGAGCGAGTCGGACTGGGCCGAGCCGGACTGGGCCGACGCGGGTGGCGCGCCGAGCAGCACCCCGCACAAACCCAACGCAACCCCCGCCGCGATGACACGTCCCATTGGGCATCCCCTACTTGCGTTATCCGACTGGTCCGGAATGCTACAGCGAGCACACACCGGGGAGGGACGTCCCAATGCGATTCGTGGTTCGGTTGTTTTTCGGCACCGTGGCCGGAGTGATACTCCTGCTCACGTTCGCGGGTAACGCCGGCGCACAAGTTCCGCCTTCGGTTGGTTTGAAACCGTCGAGTGGTCCGGCGGGCAGTTCCTTCACCATTTCCTGGAATGGTTTCGCGGTGTGCCGGATCATCAATTTCACCTGGGCCGGCACCTCGCTCGGCTCGAAGGTGGCTCCGGCGACCAGCGGATCGTTCGCCACGGCCGTGCCCGCCGGCGCGAAGCCGGGCTCCTACACGGTGACCGCGACCTGCACGAGCCAGAAGGAAACGGCGAGCGGCACCTTCGTCGTCACCGGGGTCACCACCACACCGCCACCGCCGACCACGACCCCGGCACCGCCCGTGACCACCCGGCCGACCAAGCCCGGCACCACCACGACCCCGCCTTCGACGACGACCACCCCGCCGACGACGACAACCACACCCCCGTCGTCCACCACGCCGGCCACACCCGGCACCCCGGCCACCACCAGCACCGAGCCGAAGCCCGGTGAGCTGGTGCTCGACCGGCCGAGCGTCCAGCCCGGCGACGAGCTGTCCGCGTCCGGGAAGGGCTGCCGGCCGAGCCGGATGGTCACCCTGACCTCCGACGGGTCCGAGGTCGGCTCCGCCTACACCGATGCCTCGGGCGCCTTCACCGCGCCGATCGAGTTCACGCGGATCGAGGCGGGGCGGCACACCGTCGTCGCCGAATGCGGGGTGCGGCTGACCGGCGCGGTCGACCAGGTCGTCACGCGGTCGTCCGGCGGCCAGACCGGGACGCTGGTCATCCTCGTGTTCTTCGTGCTCGCGGGCAGCACGGTGATCCGCTTCCGCTGACCCCCGGTTGACATGCAGCCGTCCGGCTGCCTATCGTGCATAGGCAGCCGAACGGCTGCATGTCGAGGGAAGGCGCGATGGACGAGGTGTTCAAGGCCCTGGCCGACCCCAGCCGCCGCCGGCTGCTGGACGCGCTCAACGAGCGCAACGGCCAGACCCTGCGCGAACTGTGCGCGGGACTCGACATGGCCCGCCAGTCGGTGAGCAAGCACCTGGCCGTGCTCGAGGCGGCCGGACTGATCACGACGACCTGGCGCGGCCGCGAAAAGCTGCACCACCTCGACGCCGCGCCGATCAACGCCATCGCCGAGCGCTGGATGACCCGCTACGACCGGCGGCGGGCCGGCGCGCTGGCCGATCTGAAACGAGCCCTGGAGGCCACCCCCATGAACGAATTCGCGTACACCACCTACATCAGCACGACCCCGGAAAAGCTCTGGCAAGCGCTTACCGATCCCGCGTTCACCCGGCAGTACTGGGGCGTCGCTTTCGAAACCGACTGGAAAAAGGGCTCGCCGATGGTCTGGGCGGAAAGCGGCGCGAAAACGAGCCACCCCGAGCAGGTCGTGCTCGAATCGGACCCGTACCGCCGGCTTTCCTACACCTGGCACACGTTCACCGAGGAATGGGCGAACGGAACCGGCGTCGACGCGGAAACCCTCGCGAAACTGCAGCGGGAAGGCCGTTCCAAGGTCACCTTCACCCTCGAACCGCAGGGAGAAAGCGTGAAGCTGACGGTGCTGCACGACGGTTTCGAGCCCGGCAGCACGGTCATGGCGATGTGCAGCCAGGGCTGGCCGGCCCTGCTGTCGAGCCTGAAGACGCTCCTGGAGACCGGCTCGCCGCTGCCGCGGGCGTGACCAACCGGACGAACCTGCCTAACCAGACAGATCTGGCACAGGCAAACGTCTGAATTCTCCCCCTTTCGTGGTCGCCCGGCCGAAGTCCCGGTGAATTTCCTACTCTCGGCGTCCTCCGTTGCGGATTTGTGAGCGTTAGGCTCGCATAATCCGTGACCGAGAATGGTCCGATCGAGTGACGGGGAGAGTGTGTGCCGGGGTCAGTGCGTACTCGCTGGAGCGTGGCGGCCGTGGTCGTGGTCGCCGCGGCGGCCGCCGTCGTGGCGTTTTGGCCGGACAGCGCGGCCGCCGGCGATCCCGAGATCGCGGTGTCGCGCTCGTCGTGCGGCACCGGCTGGTCGGACCCAAAGCCCGGGCCGCAGACGTTCCGCGTGCACAACACGGGTTCCGTCACGGCCGAGGTCGACCTGATCGACCCGGCGACCGGCGTGATCTACGGCGAGGTCGAGGGCCTCGGCCCGGCGACCACCCGGCCGCTGCAGGTCAACCTCGGCAACGGCAGCTACGCGTTCCGCTGCCTGCCGGAGGACGCCGGCGCGATCGTCGGGCCGGCCGTGCGGATCAGCGGCGGCGCCGAGCGGAGTGGCCCGGGTGTCGCGCCGGTGACGCACAACGACCTGCTCGGGCCGCTCAAGGCCTACCAGCAGCACGTCACGACGGGTCTCGGCGAGCTGGTCGCGAACACGGGCGCGCTGAAGAACGCGGTCCACGGCGGCGACCGCGCGGCGAGCGAAGCCGCGTGGCTGACGGCCCACCTGACGTACGAGCGGCTGGGCGCGGCGTACGACGCGTTCGGCGACTCCGACGGCGCGCTCAACGGCACCGCCGACGGCCTCCCGGACGGCACAGCAGACGCGGGTTTCACCGGCTTCCACCGCCTCGAGCAGGGGCTGTGGCACGGCGAAGACCTGGGCGCGCTCGGCCCGGTGGCCGACCAGCTCGACACGGACGCGCACGCGCTGCAGACGTCCTTCGGCGACAGCCAGGTCGACGGCAACGACCTCGGCCTGCGCGCGCACGAGATCGTGGAGAACACGCTGCAGTTCGAGCTGACGGGCCGCACGGACTACGGCAGCGGCACCAACCTGGCCACGGCCCGCGCCAACCTCGACGGCACCCGCGCGGTGCTGGACGTGCTCCGCCCGCTGCTGACGCCGAGGTACCCGGATCTGTCCAAGGTGGACAGCTGGCTGACGCGCACCCAGTCCGCATTGGACGCGGCCCGCCGGCCCGACGGCAGCTGGACACCGCTGGCGCAGCTGCCGCAGAAGGAGAGGCAGAAGCTGAACGCCGACGTGAGCGAGCTGACGGAGCTGCTGGCCCCGATCGCGGCGATCGCGGAGCCGAGGAGGGTTTCGTGATGAACCGGCCTCGCGAGAACCCGGTGCGCAAGGCCACGGCCGCCACCACCCGGCCGCGGAGGGCCTCGTGACCGACCAGCCCCGCTGTCCCGTGCCGCACCCGGCCCAGCCGCCCACCACCGGCGTTCCCCGCCGCTCCTTCCTCCGCCGCGCCGCCATGGGCGCCGGACTCACGGTCGCCGCCGGGGCCGGGCTCGGGGCTTCCGCCGGCGCCACCGACAGCACCGCGCCCGTTTCCTTCCACGGCAACACCCAGGCCGCCATCCTGCGGACTCCGCCGACCCAGACGATCGTCGCGTCATTCGACGTCGTCGCCGGGTCGAAGGCCGAGCTGACCGAGCTCTTCCGCGCCGTCACCGACCGGGCGCGGTTCCTCACCGGTGGGGGTGCGCCCGCCGCCCTCGGCATCACCGCGCCGCCCGCTGACTCCGGTGTGCTCGGGCCCGTCGTGCCCGGTGGGGACCTGGGCGTGATCCTCGGCGTCGGCGCGTCGCTGTTCGACGACCGGTACGGCCTGGCGAAGCTCAAGCCCGCCAAGCTGAAGCCGATGACGATGTTCCCGAACGACGCCCTCGACCCGGCGCAGTGCCACGGCGACCTGAGCCTCACGCTGTCCGCGAACTCCACCGACACCGTGCTGCACGCCCTGCGCGACATCGCCCGCGCGACTCGCGGCGGCATGCAGCTGCGCTGGAAGCTCAACGGGTTCAGCTCGCCGCCGCGGCCGGCCGGGACACCGCGGAACCTGATGGGCTTCAAGGACGGCACCGTGAACCCGGAAGAAGCCGACTTCGACCGTCTCGTGTGGACGTCCACCCGAGACGAACCCGCCTGGGCCGCCGGCGGCAGCTACCAGGTGGTCCGGCTGATCCGGATGCTGGTCGAGTTCTGGGACCGGGTTTCGCTGGCCGAGCAGGAGAACATGTTCGGCCGCCGCCGCGACACCGGCGCCCCGCTCGACGGCACCGAGGAGACCGACGTCCCCCGCTACGCCGACGACCCGATCGGCACCGTGATCCCGCTGACCAGCCACATCCGGAAGGCCAACCCGCGCACGCCGGAAACCGACGCCAGCCGGATCCTGCGCCGCGCGGTCAACTACGACCGCGGCATCGACAGCAACGGCAACCTCGACATGGGCCTGATCTTCGTCTGCTACCAGCAGGACCTCGAGCGCCAGTTCGAAGCGGTGCAGACGCGGCTGGCCGACGAACCCTTGACCGACTACATCTCCCCGTTCGGCGGCGGCTACTTCTTCGCGCTGCCGGGCGTCACCGGCCCGGACGACCACTTCGGCCGCTCTTTGCTCGCCTGACCGCGAAACCACCACGAAAGGAATCCACTGTGGATATTCGACCCCGCCGGCGACGGCGCGGCCTGCTCGGCGCCGGGGCACTCGCCTCGGTCGGTGTGCTGGCCGCCGTCACCGGTTCCGCGGCGAGCACCGCGGACGCCCAGCCGCTGAACCTGTTCCCCGCGCACGGGATCCCCACGGCCACGCCGATCAAGCACGTCGTGGTCATCTTCGGCGAGAACATCTCGTTCGACCACTACTTCGGCACCTACCCGAACGCGGCCAACACGGACGGCACCCCGTTCCAGGCCGCGCGCAACACCCCGAAGGTCAACGGCCTGGACCACAAGCTGCTGACCGACAACCCGAACGCGTACAACCCGAAGCGGCTCACGCACGAGCAGGCGCTGACCTGCGACCAGAACCACAACTACGGCGCCGAGCAGGCCGCCTTCAACGGCGGCAAGATGGACAAGTTCGTCGAGAAGACCGAGACGGACAAGTGCACCGGCCAGCCGGTGCTCTTCGGCGAGCCCGGCCTGGTGATGGACTACTTCGACGGAAACACCGTCACGGGCTTGTGGAACTACGCGCAGCACTACGCGCTGAACGACAACTCGTTCAACACGGTGTTCGGCCCGTCCAGCCCGGGCGCGATCGACCTGATTTCCGGCAACACCCATGGCGTCCAGGCGGTGAACCCGGTGACGCACGAACCGGTCAGCGACGCGTACGCCGTGCAGTCGCCGGACGCGAACGGCATCGGCACGATGATCAACGACCCGGACCCGGCGTGGGACGACTGCTCGGACAAGAACCACACGAGCACGGACAACCTGGCCACCATGCACGGCCGCAACATCGGTGACCTGCTCAACCAGCGCCACGTGACGTGGGGCTGGTTCCAGGGCGGCTTCCGCCCGACGGGCTCGGCCAACGGTTACTCGGTGTGCGGCCAGACCCACACGAACGTCGGCGGCAACGCGGCGGTGGACTACAGCCCGCACCACGAGCCGTTCCAGTACTACCCGTCGACGGCGAACCCGAAGCACCTCCCGCCGTCGTCGGTGCAGGCGATCGGCCAGACCGACCGCGCGAACCACCAGTACGACACGGCGGACTTCGACGCGGCGCTGCAGGCCGGCTCGATGCCCGCGGTCAGCTTCCTGAAGGCCCCGGAGTACCAGGACGGCCACGCGGGCTACTCGGACCCGCTGGACGAGCAGCAGTTCGTGGTCGGTGAGATCAACAAGATCCAGCAGTCGCCGGACTGGAAGTCGACGGCGATCGTCCTGGCCTACGACGACTCCGACGGCTGGTACGACCACCAGCAGTCCAAGGTCGTCAACGGCTCGCACGACGCGTCGCAGGACCAGGCGGTGTGCACGGGCAAGCCGACGACGGTGGGCAAGTACGCCGACCGCTGCGGCTACGGCCCGCGGCTGCCGCTGCTGGTGATTTCGCCGTACAGCAAGGTGAACCACGTCGACCACACGCTGACGGACCAGACTTCGGTGCTGAAGTTCGTCGAGGACAACTGGTTCGCCGGCCGGATCGGCGACGCGTCGTTCGACTCCCGCGCGGGGTCGATGACGGGGATGTTCAACTTCTGGTGGCCTGAGGCCAAGAAGGTCACGCTGGACCCGAAGACCGGTGCTGTGACGCACAGCTAGTCCGGTCTGCCGCAGCTTGTCGTGAGTGTTCAGGGCGGGTTAGAACCGCCCTGAATGCTCACGACGGGTGGACGGGCACCAGGTCCCACGCCAGCGTCACCACGGTCCCCGCCTCGCCGGACGAGATGTCCGCCCGGTCGGCGCTCGCGCGCAGCAGCATCAACCCACGCCCCCGCACCGAAATCGGGCGCGGGTCCAGCACCGGGGTGCGCCACTTCCCCTGGTCGGTGATGACCACCTCGATCCGGTCCGGGTGCACCGACGCGTCGAGGTCGACCGCTCCGGCGCCCGCGCCGTCGTACGCGTGGTCGGCGACGTTCGCCAGCGCCTCGTAGCTCGCCAGCACGATGTCCTGCGCGCGACCCGCGTCGACGCCCGCCGAGAGGACCCACGCCATCAGGTCGTGCCGGAGGCTCCGCAGAGCCTGAGGCACCGCCTGCACGCCGTGGCGGCGGAACGGTCCCGGGGGTTCGTCCATCGATTGCCTCTCCGGGCTCGTCACTGGGCCAGCGCTTCGTCGACCGTCGCGTGGATGCCGATCCACGTGTCCAGGCCGGTGGTCTTCAGCGGTCCGGACGTCACCGCCGAGTCGCTCACCACCCGCAGCGCGCGCTCGGGCAGCCTGCGGTGCGCCGCCGCGAGCACCTGCAGGCCCGCCGAGCAGAAGAACGTCACCGCGCGCAGGTCGACCACCAGGGTCCGCGGTTCGCCGGCCAGCACGACGTCGACGACTTCCTCGAACTCCGGCGCGCTCAGCAGGTCGATCTCCCCCGCCACGCACAGCACCGCGGCCGTGTCCCGCCAGTCGAGCGTGACCGCCAGCTCGACGGCGGGGAGATCCCGGGATGATGAGGTCACGGCGCTTTATGGTGCCCCAAACTCCGCCGCCACGCCATCGGCGCCCTCACCGGGGTGGCAGCTTGACGACCGTGACCCAGAAATCGTCGATCTTCCGGACCACTTCGACGAACTTCTCGAAGTCGACCGGCTTGGTGACGTAGGCGTTGGCGTGCAGGTCGTAGCTGCGCACGATGTCCTCCTCCGCTTCGGACGTCGTCAGCACGACCACCGGGATGGAGCGCAGGTCCGGGTCCTGCTTGATCTCGCCGAGCAGCTCCCGGCCGTCCTTGCGGGGCAGGTTGAGGTCGAGCAGGATCAGCCCCGGTCGCGGCGCCTCGCCGAAGCGTCCCTGCCGGTGCAGGAACTCGAGGGCCTCGACGCCGTCGCTCGCGACGTGCAGCGCGTTGCGGATCTTGTGGTGCTCGAAGGCCTCGCGGGTCATCAGCACGTCGCCGGGGTCGTCCTCGACGAGCAGGATGTCGATCGGCTCATGCGCCTGCGTCATGCGTCCCCATTGTCCTCGCCTGCCGGGATGGTGAAGCGGAACGTGGTGCCCTCGGCCTCGGTGTCGAGCCAGATCCGGCCGCCGTGGTACTCGACGATCCGCCGGCACAGGGCCAGGCCGATGCCGGTGCCCGGGTACGCGCTGCGGGTGTGCAGCCGCTGGAACAGCGCGAACACCCGTTCGGCGTACTCCGCGTCGATGCCGATCCCGTTGTCCGACACGGTGAAAACCCAGTCGTCGCCGTCGCGGTCCGCGGCGACCCGCACCTCCGGCGGCGTCTCGCCCTTGAACTTCAGGGCGTTGCCGATCAGGTTCTGGAACACCGCCGTCATCAGCGCCGGCTCGACGCGCACCTCGGGCAGCTCACCGCGGTCGACCTTGCCGCCGCTCAGCGAGAGCGCGACCTCCAGGTTCGCGAGCGCGTCGTCGACCAGCCGGCCCGCGTCGGCCACGACGTGCTCGCCCGGCTTCCGGCCGACCCGCGAGAACGCCAGGAGGTCGTTGATCAGGACCTGCATCCGCTTCGCGCCGTCGACGGCGTACTCGATGTACTGCTCGCCGCGCTCGTCGAGCAGGCCCTGGTAGCGCCGCTGGAGCAGCTGGCAGAAGCTCGCGACCTTCCGCAGCGGCTCCTGCAGGTCGTGCGAAGCGACGTAGGCGAACTGCTCGAGGTCGGCGTTCGACCGCTCCAGCTCGCGCGTCCGGCGGTCCAGCATCGCGTGCGCCCGCTCGAGTTCGGCGACCTCGTCGAGGATGCGCTGCCGCATGGCCTCGACGTCGGCGCCGAGCTGGGCGATCTCGCGCGGCCCGCCCCCGTTCACCGGCCGGCGGACGTCCTGGTCGGCGACGTGGCGGACCTCGCCCGCCAGCCGCAGGATCGGCCGGGTGATGACCTGCCGCAGGCCGAGGAACAGCACCATGAACAGCAGGACGACCAGCACGGCGACCGCGACGAGCATGGCGGTCAGGAAGCTCGCCGCGGCGTCCAGGTCCACGCGGCCGGTGTCGCGGATCGCGCTGAGGTGCGCGATCTGGGCGTCGAGCGCCTTGCGCACCTCCTCGAACCGGGTGCGGCTGCGGTCGACCTGGGCCGGGGTCACCGGGGCCGCACCCGGCGCGATGGTGGGCGCGACCGTCGCCTGCCACGCCGAAGCGGCCCGCAGGACCGCGTCGAGGTCCTCGCCGATCTGCGTGCCCGGTGTCGCGCCGTACTGCCGCAGCTGGGCGACGGCGTCGGCCTGCGCGCGGACGCCGTCGGTGTACGGGGTCAGGAAGTCCGGCTGCCGGCCGAGCTGGTAGCCGCGGACGCCGGTTTCCTGGTTCAGCAGCGCGGTGGACAGCTGGAGCGCGCCGAGCCGCTGCGGCGCGATGACGTCGAGGAGGCGGTTGCGGGCGTCGGTGAGGTTGCTCATCGCGATCCCGCCGCCGACCAGCGCGGCGAGCAGCAGCACGGCTTCGGTCACCGCGAGCAGGGTCAACCAGCGGCTGATCGACCAGCCGCGCGCTTCAGCGCTCATCGGGCGGGCTCCCCCGGGTGGTGGCTGAGCAGGGCGAGGGCGACGTCGTCGTCGAGCGGGCCGGAATTGAGCCGCTCGGCGCGGGCGATCAGCTCGTCGAGCAGGTCGGTCCCGGCCAGCCCGGCCTGGTGCTGGATCTCGAGGACGATGGCGGCCATCCGCTCGTGCCCGAGCCGTTCCGACCCGGCGCCGACGCGGCCCTCGAACACGCCGTCGGTGTAAAGCAGCAGCGACCAGCCCGGTTCCAGCGGCACGTCGACGGCCTCCCACTTCGTGCCTTCGACGACGCCGAGCGGGACGCCGAGTCCCCTCCCGGAGAGCAGGTGCCCGTCGCCGGGGGTGAGCAGCAGCGGCGGCAGGTGCCCGGCCAGCGACAGGCGCAGGGATCTTCGGTCCGGCGCGACGACGACCATGCAGACGGTGGCGAACAGCGGCTCGATCCGCTCGTGCACCATGACCCGCTCGACCATGCTCAGCACGTCGGCCATCGGCAGGCCGGCCATCACGAGCGAGCGCCACGCGATCCGCAGCGCGACGCCGAGCGCGGCCTCGTCCGGACCGTGGCCGCAGACGTCGCCGATCATCATGTGCACGGTGCCGTCGGCGAGCTCGATCGCGTCGTAGAAGTCGCCGCCCAGCAGGGAACCGTTGCGGCCCGGGCGGTAGCGGGAGGCCAGTTCGAGGTGCGGGTCGCGCAGCAGCGGGACGGGCAGCAGCCCGCGTTCGAGCCGCGCGTTCTCGCGGGCGAGCAGCTGCTGCTGCAGGAACTGCTGCTCGACCTGCTCGGCGCGCTTGCGTTCGCGGGCGAAGCGCAGGGCCTTCACCAGCAGCGGGCCGTCCACCTGGTCCTTGACGAGGTAGTCCTGCGCGCCGGCGGCGACCGCGGCGACACCGGTGGCCTGGTCGTGCTGCCCGGTCAGGACGACGACCGCGACGCCGGGCGCGTGCTGGCCGAGCTTCGTCAGCCCGCTCAGGCCGATGGCGTCGGGCAGCTGCAGGTCCAGGACGACGCAGTCGGCGGTGAGCGGGCCGGCCAGCGCGGCGGCGAGCGTTTCGACGCGTTCGAGCGAGAACGGCACGGACGTGTCCGCCAGCATCTCCTCGACCAGCAGCGCGTCGCCGTCGTCGTCCTCGACCAGCAGCACGCGCAAGCGGGTGCTGGAGTCCCACGATGAGTCGTGCGCGGCGGTCACCGGCTTCTCCCGTTCGGCTGCTCGTGAGCCAGCACATCCAGACGATCACCCTAGCGGACCGGCGGCGGCCGCCTACGGCCGTGGAACCGCTCCCACGACAGGTAGCGCTTTATAGCACCCCGGCGTGACACCGGGCGGGTAACGGTTCGGGTCGTGACCGTGCCGGAATCCGGCGGTCCGGTTCTACGCTGCGGGAATGTCCCCTCGCGCCGTTTTCGCCTGGTGGGGCGCGACGGCGTGCTGGTTCCTCGGCTCATTGCTGGGCGGGCGCCGGACGGCTGTCGAGGCCGCTGTCCCGCTCCCGGTGGCGATCCTCGCGTACGTGGTCTGCGCCGGGCTGTGGGCCTTGCTCGTCCTCGGCGTGCACCGCGGGGTCAAGGGAACCCGTGTCGCGCTGGCGATCGTCGGCGTCTTCGGCCTCGCGGACCTGGTGCTGCAGCTGATCGGGGACGTCTCCGCGGGCGCCGTCGTGCACGGCGCGTTCTTCCTGGCCGCGCTGGTCCTTTCGGCCGCCGCGTACGTCCTGCTGCTCAGGCGCCGCTGAGCCGCGCGGCGAGGAACTCCTGCTCGACGGCGTTGTCGCTCAACGCGAGCGCGGCCCGGTAGGCCTCGGCCGCCTCGGCGTCGCGGCCGAGGCGGTGCAGCAGGTCGGCCTTGGTGGCGGGCAGGTAGCGGTAGCCGGCGAGCCGGCCGCCGTCCTCCAGCCGGGTGATCTCGGCCAGCGCCGCCGCCGGGCCGTCCACCATCGCCAGCGCGACCGCCCGGTTGAGCGCGACCACGGGCGAGGGCCACAGGCGCAGCAGCACGTCGTAGAGGGTCAGGATCTGCGGCCAGTCGGTTTCGGCGTAGGCGGGTGCCTGCGCGTGCAGGGCGGCGATCGCGGCCTGGACGCCGAACCGCCCGGGCGGACCGCCCTCGAGCGCCTCGACGACGAGCCGGTCGGCCTCGGCGATCATCGTGGTGTCCCAGCGCGAACGGTCCTGGTCTTCGAGGCGCAGCAGCCGTCCGGCGGCGTCGGTCCGGGTGGCCCGGCGGGCCTGGTGGACCAGCAGGAGCGCGAGCAGCCCGGCGACCTCGGTGTCGGCGGGCAGCAGGGCCCGCAGCATCCGCGCCAGGTCCAGCGCGCGGCCGGTCAGCTCGTCGCGCACGAGGTCGTCGCCCGACGGCGCCGTGTGCCCGGCCGAGTAGAGCAGGTGCAGCACGGTCAGCACGACGGATACGCGCGCCGGCAGCTCCTCGGCCGAAGGCACCGCGTACGGGATCCGCGCGGCGGCGATCTTCTTCTTGGCGCGGGTGATCCGGGCCGCCATCGTCGGCTCGGGCACCAGGAAGGCGTGCGCGATGTCGGCGGTCGCGACGCCGCAGACCAGCCGCAGCGTCAGCGCGATCTGCGCTTCCTGCGCCAGTGCGGGGTGGCAGCAGGTGAAGACGAGCCGGAGCCGGTCGTCCGGGATCGGCCCGGTGGGCTCGGGCGGCTCGGCGGCGTCCGGCTCGACCAGCAGCGGCAGCTTGCGCCGCAGCACTTCGCGGTGCCGGACGCCGTTGAGCGCGGTCCGGCGCGCGACCGTGGTCAGCCACGCGCCGGGCCGGTCCGGGACGCCGTCGCTCGCCCAGCGCTTCAGCGCCTGGAGGTAGGCGTCCTGGACGGCCTCTTCGGCTTCGTCGAGGTCGCGGGTGACCCGCACCGTCGCGGCGAGCACGTAGGCCCACTCGCGACGGTGCGCCTCGGCGACGGCGTCCTTGACGGACTTCAGTCCGGCACCACCTGGAAGTCGACGAGCGGCCGGACCTCGACGCCGCCCTCGACGACCGGCGTCAGCTTGGCGCAGGCCAGCGCGTGGTCCAGGTCGCGAGCCTCCAGGATGTACACCCCGGCCAGCACCTCCTTGGTCTCCACGAACGGGCCGTCGGTCACCAGGTCGCCGCGGATCGCGGTGGCCGTCTCGTTGGGCTGCAGGGCCAGGCCGGCGGTGACCTTCCCGCCCAGCGCGCCGATCCGGTCGGGCAGGCCCATGTGCCGGTCCATGATCTCCTTCGGCAGGTCCTCGGGGGCCACCCGCTCGTAGATGAGCACCGCGTACTGCGCCATGTCCGTTCCTCCTGGTCGTCGGTTCCTTGTCTACCCGTCACGCGGGCCGCGGGGGAATCGACAACGCCGGGGGACTTCTTTCAGCGTGCGGTCAACGTCAGCGCGAACGGGTTGCCCGGTCCCTGGACCAGCGAACTCAGGTACGCCGTGAACGCACCGCACCCGGTCAGCGGCGGGATCGTGTACTCCCCGCTCACCGGTCCGCCCGAAGCCGGCACGAAGCCGCTGCCGGTCTTCAGGTCGACCGGGATCGGCGCGCTCGCGCGGCAGCCCGCGTCGGCGACCGGCAGCCCGAACAGCGTCACCTGCGGCAGGGCCAGCACGAGCTTCGCGTGCGCGACGAACCCGTCGCCGATCGGCTCGCCGGTCTGCGGACCGTCCGGGCTGAACTGCAGGTCGGCCGTCCCGGGCACGAACCCGAGCACCTTGAACTCCGCCCGCGTCCGGTCGAACGCCGGGCTGAACCCCGTGAACGACCCGGTGAGCGGCGCGGTCGCCCCGAGCGCCTTCAGCGTCGTCGTGCCGGTGACGCCGTAGTCGTGGGAAGACGTGCCGAGGTCGAAGCTCAGCAGCACCGGGTCCTGACCGGCATCGAGCGTGCAGTCCGAGGTGAACGAGCCGAGCCCGGTGAACGAGCCGTCCGCCTTCTTCGGCGTCAGACGGGTGCTGAAGTCCCCGATGGCGACTGTTGTTTTGCCCGCGTTCGGCAGCCGCACCGGCGGGACCGAGCCGGCCGCCTGCGTGGTGAACGGACCCGAGGGCGGCACCGGCGTCTTCGCCACCGTCAGCGGCAGGGCGAGCGGCAGCGTCAGCGCACCGTTGGCCAGCGTCACCCCTGCGGACGCCGTCCCTTCGATGCTCGCCGCGCCGACCAGGGCCAGGCCGCGGGTGGACTTGTCCGGCACGGTCACCGCGACCGAGAGGTCCGCGGTCGTGAACGTGCCGCCGGGAGCCGAGGGCACCTCGAAGGACGCCTTGACCTCGACGTCCAGCGTTTGCTTGCCGATCAACGGGAACGGGCAGGTGAAGCTGAGTTTCTTGTCGATCGGCGTCGACGCCTCCGCGGGCGCGGCCACGAGCGGCAGCACCAGGCAGGCGAGGGCCGCCGCGAGCGACGACCGGGCTTTCGGCACGGGCTTTCCCTTCCGGGGCGTGGCACCGGCCCCCGCCGCGGCGCGACGGGGGCCGGCAGTCCGGGTCACTTCTTGGCGAGCACGAGATCCAGCGAGTTGCCGTCGCTCTTGGCGAACGCGCTGACGATGTCGTTGAACGGACCGCAGTTCTGCAGCGCGGACAGCGAGTAGGTACCCGCGAGCTTCCCGCCCTTGAGCAGGTCGAAGTCGGCACCGGTGGTCATCTCGCTGGTCGACGAGCTGACCGTGCCGCACTTCGGGTCGGTGCTGATCGGGATGCCGAACAGGTTGACCGTGGTGAGGAAGGTGTCGAACTTGATGTGCGCCTTGAAGCCGGTGCCCACCAGCTCACCGGTCTGCGGGCCGTTCTGCACGACCTTGACGTCCGAGCTGCCCGGCAGGAAGCCGAGGAGCTTGAAGTCGGTGTGCGTCGGGTCCAGCTTCAGGTCGCCGACGAACGTCTTGGCCGACAGGTTGACGTCGGCGTCGAACGAGCCGGTGATCGGCGCGGTGCTGCCGAGCGACTTCAGCGACGTCGACCCGGTGATGCCGAACGAGTACTTGATGCCCCCGCCCGGCGGGGTCGTGGTGGGCGGGGTGGTCGTCGGCGGCGTCGTGGTCGGGGGCGTGGTCGTCGGCGGGTTGGTGGTCGGCGGGGTCGTGCCGCCGCCGTTGATGGTGATCGTGGCCAGCGTGTTGGCCTGGCCGGCGTCCTGCGTGCAGGGCGCGTCGATCGTGCCGTCCGGGGTGATGCCGGTGACCGAGCCGTCGGCCTTGCGCGGGGTGACCTTGAGGTTCAGGTCGCCGACGGTGATCTTCGCCTGGCCGGGCTGGGTGAACGTCAGCGACGGCGTCTTGCCCGCCGCGTTGATGTTCAGCTCGCCCGACGCCGGGATGGTCGTCTTGTCCAGCGTGATCGGGACGTTGACCGGCAGGTTGAGGCTCGGCGCGGCGACGGTCGCGGCGGCCGTCGCGGTGCCCTCGATCGTCGTGGCGCCGATCAGGCTCAGGCCGGCGACGGTGTCCGCGTTGATGGTGGACACCGCCTTGATGTCGAACGCGCCGGTCGGCTGGCCGGTGTTCACCGTGGTCGGCAGGTCGGTGTTGATCACCACCTTCAGCGACTGCGAACCCACCAGCGGCAGCGTGCAGTGGTAGTTCAGCGTCAGCGAGATCGGGTCGGCGGCGCTGGTCTGCGCCCCGGCCACCAGTGCGGTGGCGACGAGCCCCACCGCGGCCGTGGCCGCGGCGGCCGCGACCGTCTTCTTCTTGCCTCTTGGGTGACTCACGATGGTCCTTCCGTGTATCAACAGTGATACGAAACGGCGCGCACATTCTGCGAGAATCGCGACCGACCGTAAGCTAACGAGCGCCGATGGCGGCAATCAAGAGCTTTTGGTGAAAACGTCACGCCATACCGGCAAATTGTCACACCGGCACGTCGCCCGGCCCGGGTTCCTAGCAGGCGCGGGAAGGTTTGCCCAGCACGGCGCGGTCGCCGGACCGCTGACGCGGGTGACAATTCCTCGCGGCGAAATGTTGACGCGGATGCCAACCGGGCATTCTCTCCTTGCTCGCGCACAACCGCGCCGCGTAGCTTCGAAACCCATGAAAAGAATGCACAGCGCGGTGCTCGCAATGGCGGCGGCCGCGCTTCTGTCGTGCTCCGCCTGCGGGTCGGACGCCCCGGCCGACCCCGGCCGGCACGCCGACCCCGCGGCGCTGGCCTGGGTCGACAAGGTGTGCGCCGGCGTGGCCGCGGGCTCGGCGAAGCTGTCGCAGCCACCGGCGGTCGACGACGCCGACCCGGTGCGGACCCGGGACGCGATGGTCGACTTCCTCGGCCGCCTGGGTTCGGCCCTCGACGACATGGCCGGCGGACTCCGCACCGCCGGCGTCCCGCCCGTCCCGGATGGACAGTCCGTCGTGGACAAAGCGACCGGCAACCTGACCGAGACGAAGACCAAGCTCGGCGAAACGAAGACGAAGATGGAGCAGGCGAAGGTGACCGACCAGCCCAGCCTGCGCCAGGTCATCTCCGAGGCCGACGCGACGATGGGCCGGCTCGCCGACCCGGAGGGCCCGATCAAGGACCTCAAGGCGAACCCCGAGCTGAACCTGGCCTTCAGCGAGTCCGCGACCTGCAAACGCGTCTACGGGACGGGCTCGTGACGCGCCGCGCGCTCGCCGTGGTCGTCACGCTGGTCGTCGCCGCGGCGCTCACCCCGGCGGCTTCGGCGGCACCGGCTCCCGGCCCTTCCGACGACTCCTTCTCCACGCCGCCGTCGCCGCTGCCCGCGGGCAAGCCGGGTGACGTCATCCGCTGGCGGACATCGAACGCGGGCCCGCGCAAGGCATCCGTCGACGCGTGGCAGGTGATGTACCTGTCCACGAACGCGCTCGGGCAGCCCGACGCCGTCACCGGGACCGTGCTCGTCCCGAAGAACGCCGACCGCGCGACCGCGCCGATCGTTTCGTTCGACCCCGGCACGCACGGCCCGGCGTTCGGCTGCACGCCGTCGAAGATGATCGACATCGGCGCGTTCTACGAGCAGCCCGGCCTCGACGACCTGCTCGACGCGGGCTACGCCGTCGCCGTCCCGGACTACGAGGGCTACCAGAGCACGCCGAAGACGACGTACGTGGTGGGCCGGTCCGAAGGCCCGGCGGTGATCGACGGGGTCCGCGCGGCCCAGCGGCTCACCGCGGCCGGGCTGTCCACGACGTCGAAGGTCGTCTTCCGGGGGTACTCCCAGGGCGGCGGCGCCGCGGCGTGGGCCGGGGAGCTGCAGCCGGCGTACGCGCCGGAGCTGAACCTCGTCGGCATCGCGGCGGGCGGGGTGCCGGCCGACCTCGTCCAGGTGACGCTGCAGCTCGACGGGAAATCCGGGTTCGGCGTGTTCGCCTACGCCCTGCTCGGCCTCGACCAGGCCTACCCCGAGCTGCAGCTGGACTCGTTCCTCAGCGACAACGGCCGCGCGAAACTGGCCGAGATGAAGCAGAGCGCGTGCACGTTCGAGCTGCTCACGACGTACGCGAACCAGAAGATCGCGGACTACACCACCGGCCCGGGTTACATCCAGCCCGCGTGGGTGGCGCGGCTGAACGAGAACAAGCTCGGCGGCAGCCCGCCTCGCGTCCCGGTGTTCCAGTACCACGCCACCGGCGACCAGCTGGTGCAGTTCGCGCAGGCCGACGCGCTGCACAAGGCGTACTGCGCGGCCGGGGTGGCGGAGACGTGGCAGACCTACGACACCGACCACATCACGCTGGTCTACACCGGCAACGCCGACGTCCTGGCGTTCGTCAAGGACCGGATCGCCGGGAAGCCGGCGACGTCGAGCTGCTGATCAGCGGTTCGGCCTGCCGTGCGGGTGCTGCTGCTGCCACGAGCTGATCACCGAGCTCACGTACTGCTGCCAGGTGTCCTGGGCCGGCGGCGGCGACGTCGAGGGGCGCGCGGGCTTGCGCCCCGCGGCGGCCGGCGCGCTCGTGGTCCGGACCGGCGTGTCGTGCACCTCGGCGGTGAGCGGGGGCGGCGCCGCCGAGGCGCTCATCGTCTCCACGGCGTCGCTCGAGGTCGGCGGCGCGACGGGGACGGCCGCGCCCGGCGGCGGCGTGGCCGTCCCGCCGACCTGATGCGGCTGGAACAGCACGACGGCGGCGAGCCCGAGCGCGACGGCCGCGCCCGCGGCGAGGACGTACGGCTTGGTCCGGTGGGAATCTGCGGGCGGCGCTTCCCGGGGACGTTCGTCTTCGGGTTCCGGGGCCGCCAGCTCGGCGTCGAGGATGGCGAGCGGATCGGGCCGGGGTTCGGGAGCCGCTTCCTCGGCTTTCGCTGCTTCCTCGGCGAGCATCGCGTCGAGGTCACCGCGGATCATCAGCGGTTTCGTCTGCGAGAGGTTCACCAGCTCGGCGACCGAGGGGAGTTCGCCCTCACCGCCCGTGCGTGCCATCGAAAGACCTCCACCCTGTCGGCGCCACCTGGAGGAACCATGCCCGAGCCGCGAGAGCTGCTCCGCTTCGCTGTCGTCGGCCTGGCCGCGTACGGGGTCACCCTACTGGGCGACTACAGCCTGAAGCTCACCGTGTTCCGTGAGAAACCGGTGACGGCGCTTTTCTGCGCGACGGTGGCCTCGACGGCGTTCGCTTACCTGCTGTCCCGGCGCTGGTCGTTCGCGGGCCGCGGCGGCCACCGGCGGACGCGCGAGGCAATGCTGTTCTTCGTGGTCAACGCCGGTGCGGTAGCCGTGAACCTGGTGCCGCCGCTGGTCTCGCGGTACGCGCTGCACCTGTCGGTCCCGCACGTGAGCTACCTGGCGCAGGAGGTCGCGGACTTCGTGGCCGGGATGGTGCTCGGCACTTTGTCGGGAACGGCCTTCCGCTGGTACGGCTACCGGCGGTGGGTGTTCCCAGGGTCAACGCCACCAGTCGGCGTCGCCCAGAGTGGTGAAGCCGAGCTTGTCGTAGAGCGGCTTCCCGGACCGCGAGGCGGTCAGCGTGACGGGACGGTCCTCGAAGTGCCGTAGAACGGCGTGCATGAGGGCGCGCCCGACGCCTTTCGACCGGTGTTCGGGCATCGTGGTGACCCAGTAGACGCCGGCGACACCTCCGTGGGCCATGGCGAGACAGGCGCCTTGGTCCCCTTTGAGGAAGAAGACTTGGCCTTGCGCGCCGGCCGGGAAGACTTTCCCGGGCGCGAGCGGCTGGTACTCCTCCAGCGGGAAGCCGTGGACGATGATGTCCTCGGCTTTCCGCAGTTCAGCGGGGGTCTTCGCGCGGGTGACACCGGGTTCGTCCGGCACAGGCGCGGGTTCGCGGACCATGACGGGCAGCTGCCGCGGGGTCATGCCGGTTTCGCTGAGGTCGAGGCTTCGGAAGGGATCTTCCACGACGACGGTCCGGCCGTTTTCCCGCTGCCGGTTCGCGAGCGCGGTCAGCTCGGCGTGGTCCGGGGTGGCGGTCCTGACCATGATCCGGAACCGGCGGCCGTCGATGGCGGTGAAGGTGGGGTGCTCGTGGACGCGGTCACCGCGAGCCCGGGCGAGGGCGGTCCACATGGCGACGGCGTTGTCGGAGGCCTGGCTCAGCCGCTGGGCGAGCAATCCGGTCATGCGGGCAGCTTAGGACGGCAAAGGCCTGCTCCCCAGAGCCAATCGACACCCGGCGAACCGGGCCACTTCGGCCGGGGCGCGGTGTCGCGAATGAGTCATTGGGGACCTCCGGCGCCGCGAATGAGTCATTCGCGACCATGGGAAGCGCCGGTTTGTCCACAGCCCGGCGCGATTGTGGACGCCTCGGGCGCTCGACCGGCAATCCCCGGTTTCCGTCGTGCCCGGCCGGTAGACTGGACCAGGGCACGCCCCCCAGGGAAGGGCGGGGCCCCCTCCCCGCCCGGCCGCCCCGGCTCACTCCTCGCCCGGCAGTGCCCGCTCCGCCAGCAGCGCCAGCTCCAGCCGCAACCGCTCCCCCGGGTCGTCCAACCGCGCCCCGAACAACTCGCTCAGCTTCCGCAACCGCGCCCGGATCGTCTGCGGGTGCAACTCGAGCAGCCGCCCCAGCTCAGGCGCGCTCCCCCGAGTCTGGACCAACGCCAGCAACGTCTCCGCCATTTGCTCCCGCCGCCGCCCCGACAACCCGGCCAGCGGCTCCAACGTCGTCGATGCCAGCTGGGCCACCAGGAACTCGTCCGCCAGCAGCAACAGCGTCGTCAGGTGGTCGCGGCACCACACCACCGGGCCCGGCGCGTCCAGCAGCCCGCGCGCCGCCAAATCCAGCGCGCGGCGGGCCACCCGGAACGACTCCGGGGCCGCTACCGGCGGAACCAGGGGACCGACCGCCGCCAGCCAGCCGGCCGGCAACGCAGCCAGCCCCGTCAGGTCCGTGTCCGGGGCCGGCGTCAGCGCGGAAGGCGGACTCCCCGAAGGATCGGCTGGGACGTGCGAAGGCAGCAAGCCCGAGGGGAACTCCGGCGCGCCCGGCAGCGCCCGGAACGCCACCGCGGCCACCCGCGAAGGCACCGGCAGCCCGGACGCCGCGAGCAGACCGTCCACTTCGGCCGGTGTGCGGCCGCCGATCAGGGCGTGCAGCAGCCGGCGGTGCCGCTCGCCGGTGCCGGACATCGCCGCCTCGGCCGCGCGGTAGCCCTCGGCGACCGCCGTCATCGACGTCTCGACGTCGGCGAACATCCCCTCGGCCGCGCCGTACAGGACGTCACCGGACAGGCCGGCATCCCGGGCGATGTCGGCGATCCACCGCCACGTCACCCGGCTCGACACGCGGATGGCCGCCTGCACCGCCTCGCGGCTCAGACCACTGTGGAACGCCGTACGCCCGTGCCCGCGGAACTCGGCCAGCCGGTCGGCCTGCCACATCGCGGGCGTGCCGACGCGGTCGATGTCCCGCTCGATCCCGCGCCGCGCCTGCTCGATCGCCTCGGTCCGCGAAGGACCGCGGCCGAAACTCCCGGAATATTCCGGAATCTCGGCGGCGATGCCGTCGACGCAGGCCCGGGCGATCTCCGGGATCCGCGGGCGCACCGCGTCGGCGAGCTCGTGGGGCAGCCGGGCCCACACGGAGCCGTCCGAGGCAGCGGAACCGCGCATGGAAATTCGGTCCTCCACTCGGGAATTGGTGGCCCAGAAATACCCCCCACCACCTGACACGGAGCGTAGAACGCCCACCCGTCCGTGTCAAAAGGACGCCATCGCGTCACCCTTTCCGGGAACACGTCGTTGATTTTTCAGTGACACAACCGTCGGATACGCTCTGCTCCGCCCGGACGAACTCGAAGGGGGATTCGTGGTCGAGTACCGCAGCTTCCGCCTGCTGGCCTCGCTGCCGCGCGCGCTGGGCGCGGGCCTGCGCCCGCACGTCGGGCACGCCGCGGCCTCGATGATCCAGGAGGTCCAGCGCACGGTCCCGGCCTACGGCCAGCCGCTCAAGGGCGTGTTCGGGAAGGTCCTGGTCAGGAGCGTCGAGTACGCCGTGCAGCACTGCGTCGACTCGATGGGCGAGCCGGACCTGGCCCACGAGCACTGGGCCGACTTCTACCGCGGCCGCGGCCGCGTCGAGTTCACCGAGGGCCGCAACCTCGACGCGCTGCAGGACAGCGCCACCATCGGGGCCCGGGTGGCCTGGCGGGCGATGCACCCCGGCGTCGTCGCCGCGGGCGTCGACCCGGCCGTGATCTCGGTCGCCGCGGAGGCCATCTTCGCCTACGTCGACGAGCTGTGCGCCACCGCGATCGAGGGCTACCAGCAGGCGCAGGCCGAGGCCGAGGGCGCCGTCCCGGTCCGGCGGCGGCGGCTGCTGGAGCTGATCGTCCAGGGTCCCGAAGGCGCCGCGACCAGCATCGCCGGGCTCGCCGGCGGCGCGGGCTGGCCGCTGCCGGAGACCGCCGCGATGGTCGCCCTCGAACGCGGTCCCGACGCCGCCGACTTCCCGGCCGACCTGCTCGGCGACGGCGTCCTGGCCGACCTCGACGGCTCCGAGCCGCACCTGCTCACCCGCGATCCCGACGCCGACCTCGCGCCGCTGGAAGCCAAGCTCGACGGCTGGCGGGCCGCGGTGTCGCCCACCGTGCCGCTGGCCGACGCCCCGGCCGCGCTGCGCACCGCCCGCCGGGCGCTGCTGCTGTCCGGCCCGGACATCCCCGGCCCGATCATCTGGTGCCGCGACCACCTCGCCACGCTCTGGCTGCTCGCGGAGGACTTCCTGGCCGCCGAGCTGGCCCGCCAGAGCCTCGACCCGTTCGCCTCCCTCAGCGAGAAGCAGCGTGAGCGGCTCAGCGAGACGCTGCTGGCCTGGCTGGAGACGCGCGGCGGGGCGCCGGAGATCGCGCAGCGCCTCGGCGTCCACCCGCAGACCGTGCGCAACCGGTTGCGGCAGCTGGAGGAGCTGTTCGGCGACCGCCTCAAGGACGCCGACGACCGCCTCGGCATGCAGCTCGCCCTGCGGGCTCAGCGGCTCATGCGCGCGCACCGGCCGGACGGTGAACGGGAGCGCTGACCAGGCGGTCGAGCGCGCGCACCGGCATCGGCAGCACGCGCCGCCAAGCACGGCGTCCCGGCCGCGGCGGCTGGTGGGTGACGTGGAAACTCGCGCGGCAGGACATCACTGCGTCCGGTGCGTCATTGCGACCATGCCTTCGAGGAATACGCGGATACCGGCGGAATGTCGATACGCATTACCGGTGAATCCGGGAAAACTCGTACCCGCGATCGCCTTTCCTCCCCCGTTCTTGTCATGCTCGCGTGCATTCGGCGGAAGTGGTGTTCGCCACATCGGGCGCAAGTAGTCGGATGCCCTATTTTCGGGTTCGCGAGAAAGGGCCGCCGATGACCATCGAGACGTACACGATCACCCTCCACGGCCGCCGGATCCGGCTGCACGAGCACACGCCGCCGTCGGCTGCGGGCGACGAAGCGATCGTGCTGCTGCACGGGATCGCGGGCAGCGCCGAGACCTGGGCACCGGTGCTGGCGCGGTGCGCCGCGCTCGGCCGCCGCGTGCTGGCGCCCGATCTGCCCGGCCACGGCGCGTCGGAGGCACCGCGCGCGGACTACGGCCTCGGCGCGATGGCGAGCACCGTACGGGACGTGCTGGCGGTGTCGGGCGTGCGGCACGCGACCGTCGTCGGCCACTCGCTCGGCGGCGGCGTCGCGATGCAGTTCGCCTACCAGTTCCCGGAAATGTGCGACCGGCTGGTGCTGGTCGGCAGCGCCGGGCTGGGCCCGGAGGGGAGCCCGGTGCTGCGGGCCACGGCGTTGCCGGGGGCGCCGGCCGTGCTGGCGCTGGCGGTGAACCGCGTGACGCTCGCGATCGCGCGGGCCGCGGCCCGGCTCGGGCGCCGGCTCGGCGGATCGTGGAAAATCGAAACACGGGAGCTGGCCCGGCATTTCGGCTCGCTGGCCGACCCCGCGCGGCGGCGGGCGTTCCTGTTCATCGCGCGCAGCCTCATCGACCTGCGCGGGCAGCGCGCGAGCGCCGTCGAGAAGCTCTACCTGGCCGAGGCCGTACCGACGCTGCTGGTCTGGGGCGCGCGGGACCCGCTCATCCCGGTGGCGCACGGACGACGGACCGCCGAACTGCTGCCGAACGGCCGATTGACCGTGCGGGAAAACGCGAAACACTTTCCACATGTGTCCGATCCGGACGGGTTCTGCCGGCTGCTGACCGAGTTCGTCGAGGGCACCGAACCCGCGCGGCTGACCCTGGACGACGTCGTCGAGCGGCTCACGGCCGCGGCAGGCCGGAAACCACCCGCCTGAAAAGTTGTCATCCGCGCACCATCCGCCCGAAGCGGAAGTGTCACCTCACATCGCGCCCTTCCACCCGTTCGGGTGTAGTCCGGACGGGTTACCGCAAAGTCAGCGGAGAACCCGTTGACAGTGCCGTTCGCGCGAAATTATGTTGCCTGAGCCACAAAATCCGGACCGGCTTCGACGACGAAGAGGCCAATTTTGTTGCCAGCAAGGATAAAACACATGACCGACGTGGACACCGGGTTTGCCGCCCCCGCACTGCGGACGGGCCGGCCCAACCCTGGCGAGCGCTCTTCCGGACCGGCGTACCGGCAGCAGTCCGTGTCGGCCGACCGGCCCCGGACCACCTACCCTCCTACCCAGCGGACCGCGGGGGAACCCCGGCCCGTGCGCGCTTCCGGCGCCATCGGGCTGTGGGCGTCGCTGCCCCGCGAGCTGGCGATCCGCTTCAAGCCGCGGGTCGACCCGCTGGCCCGCGCCATCCTGCAGGAGGTCCAGCGGGCGGTGCCCGAGTACCGCCGGCCCCTCGAAGGCGCGTTCGGGCACATCATCACCCAGGGTGTCCGGCAGGCGATCATCCAGTGTCTCGACAGTGTCGGTACCCCCGGTGCCGTGCCGCTCGAGACGTGGACGACCGTGTTCCGCAACCTGGGCAAGATCGAGTTCAACGAGGGCCGCAGCCTCGACTGCCTGCAGACGGCCTACCGGGTCGGCGGCCGCGTCGCGTGGCGGCACATCTCGGAGTTCGGGCAGGCCAACGGCGTCGCCGCGGACACGCTGTGCACCAGCGCCGAGGCCATCTTCGCCTACGTCGACGAGATTTCCGCGCTCTCGATCGAGGGCTACACGGCGGCGCAGACCCGGGCCGCCGGCACCCGCGCCCGGCGCCGGCGACGGCTGCTCGAACTGCTGCTCGCCGACCCGCCGGCGGCGCCGCAGACCATCAGCGCGCAGGCCTCGACCGCGCTGTGGGCGCTGCCCGCCGAGGTCACGGTCGTCGCCCTCGAACCCCGCGCCGACCAGCACAACCTCGCCGCGCCGGATCTGCACTCCGACGTCCTCGTCGACCTCGAGGGCGGCGAGCCGTGCCTGGTGACCGGCGACCCCGAGAAGCACCTGAAGAACCTCACCGAGCGGCTGGGCGGCTGGCGCGCGGTGGTCGGCCCGACCGTGCGGCTCACCGACGCGCCGCGGTCGCTGCTGTGGGCGCGGAGGACGTTGAAGCTCGTCCAGCGCGGCGTGCTGCCGGACGCGCCGGTCACGCGCTGCACCGATCACCTGTCCACGTTGTGGCTGCTCGCCGACGAGTTCCTGGTCCGCGAGCTGTGCACCCGCAGCCTGGAGCCGTTCCGGGACCTCACCCCGAAGCAGCGCGCGCGGCTCGGCGAGACGCTGCTGATCTGGCTGCAGTCCCGCGGCAGCGCGCCCGAGATCGCGAAGAAGCTCAAGGTGCACCCGCAGACCGTCCGGTACCGCATGCACCAGCTCATCGACCTGTTCGGCGACCGGCTCGACAACGCCGACGACCGGCTCGACATGGAGATCGCGCTGCGGGCGGAGACCCTGCTCGGTTCCTGAGATCGGCTCATCCCGAAGGAGTGGTGAGGCTTGTGACGGGACCGTCCGGCGAAACGGCGTTCGGGCCGATGCTGAGCGGCGACGGCCGGCCCGGGCAGCTGTGGGCCATGCTCCCCCGCGAGCTGGCCGCGGTGTTCCGGCCGCGGATGCTCGACGTCGCCGACGAGGTGCTGCGCGAGATCCAGCGCACCATCCCGGACTACGCGCGGCCGCTCGACGGCGCCTTCGGCAAGGCGCTGCGGGCGGGCGTGCAGGCGGCGATCCTGCAGTTCATCGACCGGATCGCCGCGTCCGGGCCGGTGCCGGACTCACGCCGGAAGCTGTTCGTCGGGCTCGGCGTGCACGAGCTCGCGCAGGGCCGCAACCTCGACGTCCTGCAGGCGGCGTACCGCGTCGGCGCGCGCGTCACCTGGCGGCGAATGGCCGAGGTGGGGACGCGGGCGGGCGTGCCGTCGGCGACGCTGTGCCTGCTGGCCGAGGCGATCTTCGCCTACATCGACGAGCTGTCGGCGTTGTCGATCGAAGGGCACGCGGCAGCCCAGGCCCGGGCGGCCGGCGCGCGGGAACGCCGTCGCCGCCGGCTGCTGGACCTGCTGCTGGCGGACCCGCCGTCGCCGTCGCGGACGGTCCAGGAAGCGGCGACGGCGGCGGACTGGCCGTTGCCGCACCGGCTGGTCGCGGTGGCGCTGGACGGGCCGGTGGACATCGCCGGGCTGGACGCTCTGGAGGACTTCGAAGACGGGACGCCGCGGCTGCTGCTGCCGGCGCCATCGGACCGTTCGGGGTTGACGGCGGCACTGGCCGGTCACCGGGCCGCCGTCGGTCCCCCGGGGCCCCCGCGCCAGGCCGGGCGTTCCCTGGCGACGGCGCAGGAGGCGTTGCGCCTGGTCCCCGACGTCCTGCCGGACGAGCCGCTGACCTGGTGCGAGGACCACCTGGCGACGTTGTGGCTGCGCAAGGAGCCGTTCCTCGCGACGGAGGTGTCCCGGCGCCGGCTGGCCCCGCTGACGGCGTTGAACCCGAAGCAGTACAACCGCCTGGCGGGGACGCTGCTGGCGTGGCTGGAGACGTGCGGCAACGTCCGCGAGGTCGCCGCGCGTCTGGCGATCCACCCGCAGACGGTCCGGGCGCGGGCCCAGGAGCTGGAGACGTTGTTCGCCGACCACCTGCGAGACCCGGACGACCGCTTCGAGATGATCCTCGCCCTCCGCGCGACCCTGACCTGACCCCGGGTCGACTCCCCGATCACGCGTGATTGAGGGGGCGACACGGGTCAAGGGACGGGATCCTGGTTTTCCGCGCGGCCTTGACCGGTGAGGGTCGGCTCGGGGGCCGGAGTGCCCGTCACGTACCCGGCGAGGTCGGCCAGGCTCGCCCCCCGCAGCAGCAGCGGCACCGGCAGCGTGACGCCGAACTCGCGCTCGGCCGCCGCCCGCGCGCGCATCGCCGTCAGGGAGTCCAGGCCCAGCTCGACCAGCGGCACGTCCCGCGGCACCGCGCGGCCGAGCAGCCCGGCGAGGATGTCCGCGAGCCGTTCGGGCGCGGCCGGCGGCGCCGGATCGGCCGTCAGCACACCCGCGAAGAACGGCCGCCGGACGAGCTCCGGGAACCGTCCGGCGACGCGGCCCGCGTCGAGCCGCGCGATCCCGACCGACGGCCGGTCCGCGGCGAGCACCGCGGGCAGGGCTTCGAGTCCCTCGGCCACCGGTACCGGGTCCAGCACGGGGTCCATCCCCCAGTTCACGGTCGTCGCGGGCAGTCCGCGCGAGCGGCGCCAAGCGGCGAACGCGTCCAGCCACGCGTCCGCCGTCGCGACGGCCGTCGCATCGGGCGCGCCGAACAGCGCCACCGACGACGAATACGTGAGCCACCAGTCCGGCGGTGTGTCGGCCGTGGCCTCGTGCAGCCGTCGCGCACCGAGGACCTTGGGCCGCCACACGGCCGCGACGTCGTCGCCCGAGACGGCCGCCGCGTGCACGATTCCCCGCAGTGGCAGGCCATCGGCCGTGGCCGCGGCGACGAGCCGGTCCGCGACACCGGGTTCCGCGATGTCCCCGGCGACGGTTACGACGTCCACTCCGGACAGTCCGATTTCGTCACTGGAAAGTACGCAAAGGACGATCCGGCTCGCGCCATTGCTCGCCAGCCAGCGCGCGGTGGCCGGCCCGAGCGTGCCGGAACCGCCGGTGATCACGTACGCGCCGGGGCCGGTCGACGCGCCGTCGACGAGCGGCACGCGGGTCAACCGGGCCGCGTACCGGATGTCGTGGCGCCAGCGCACCTCGTCGTCGGGGGCGTCCGAACGCAGCTCGCGCGCCAGAACGTCCACATCGGACCGGGCGTCGCAGTCGACGAGCGTCGCCCGCAGCCCTGGGCGCTCGAAAGCGAGCACCCGCACCAAACCGCGCAGGAACGCCTGCCCCGGCTCGGCGCTCGACTGCGTGACCAGGTGGAACCGGACGCCGGACCCGAGGCGGGCGAGCACCGAGAGCACCGTGTGCAGCAGGTCTTGGGCGTCCTCGGGATCGCGGTAGGCGTGCGGCGCCCCGGTGAGGAACACGACGCCGCGCACCGGCCGCTCGGCCAGGAAGCCCGGCAGCTCGTCGAGGTCGTCTTGCGGCAGCGAAAGCGCCTCGTCCCCGGCCGCGGCCAGCGCCAGGGCGAGCGCGACGGCCCGGCCGAGCGCCGCCGGGTGCTCGTCGGTGAGCAGCAGCCACGAACCCCGTCCCTCCGGCGGGGTCGAGGGCAGCGGCACCTCGGGCCAGGTCGTCCCGAACGCGCGGGCGGCGAGCGGCACTCCGGCGAAGGGCCGGGCCCGGACGTCACCGACGTCGACCACGACCTCGCCGTCCTCGGTGACGAGCTGCACCGCGCCGTCGCCGGCCAGGCACCGCACGCCCCGGCCCGGATCGCCCAGTAGCCGGACCCGGCCGAACCCCGTCGGCGAAAAGCCTTCGGGCGTCATCGCGGCGAGGGCGGTGGACAGGATCCGGTGCAGCACGTCTCCCGTTACCCGCGACTCTCCGTCCACTTCGGACATCAGGATCGGCGCGGGTTCGGTGTCGGCCGAGACCCACGCCGTCGCGTGCCGCACCCAGCTCGCGCCGGCCTTCGCCCGCACCACGGCGGTGCCGTCGGCCCGGATCTCCGTGCTCAGCACCGTTTCCCCGGTCACCGCGAGCACCCGGTGCACCTCGAGACCGTCGACCCGGACCCGGTCGCTGCCGAACAGCTCCCGGGCGCCGGCCACGAGCAGCTCCAGGAACCCGGTCGCCGGGAACACCGGGACGTCGTGCACCCGGTGCTCGCCCAGCCACACGGGCGCGTCGGGCGCGATCGTCGTCTGCCACAGGTGCCGGCCCTCGTCCGGCACCTCGACGCGGGTGCCGAGCAGCGGATGGGCAGTGGCCCGCCGTGGCGGCCGGAACGTCCGGCGCTCCCACGGGGGCGGGGGCAGGTCGAGCACGGGCGCCTCCGGGTACCGCCGATCGAGCACCGCCGGGTGGCCGGCGGTGTGCAGCTCGGCCAGCGAGCGCGCGAAAGCGTTTTCTTCGCCGTCGCGCCGGCTCAGGGTGGGCAGCGTCCGGACGCCGGCCCCGGTCTGTTCGATCACGGTCTGCTCAGTCGCGGTCTGCTCGACGGCGGGCAGCGCGATCGGGTGCGGCGAGAGCTCGACGAACCAGCGGTGGCCGTCCGCGACGGCGGCGGCGACGGCCTGGGTGAACCGGACCGGACTTCGCAGGCCGGCCGTCCAGTACCCGGCGTCGAACGCCGGCACCGCGCGCGGGTCGTCGAACACGCTCGAGTAGTACGTCGTCGCGGGCGGCCGTGGCCGCAGGTCACCGAGCCCGGCGCGGAACCGGCCCAGGACCGGGTCGACGGCGGCCGAGTTCGCGGTTCCGGCGATCGGGCGCACCCACCGCCCGAGTCCGTCCACATGGGACATCAGCACGGCGAGGTCTTCGGCGCTGCCCGCGACCGTGCACTGCGCCGGCGACGCGTGTTCGACGACCGTGAGCCCCGGCAACCCCAGCTCGAGCACTTCGGCGGCGGACAGCTCGACGACGGCCATCGTGGCGGCGGGCAGCTCGGCGAGCAGATTCGCCCGGCTGACGACGATGTCGAGCCCGGCCCCGGCGTCCAGTGCGCCGGCGACGACAGCCGCCGCGATCTCGCCCGCCGAGTGGCCGAGCACGGCGGCGGGCTCGACGCCGTGCGCCCGCCACCACCCCGCGAGGGCGACCTGCAGGCCGAACACCAGCGGCGGCACCACGGCGGGGTCACCGAGCGGCCGGCGCAACGCGCCCCGCAGCGAGAACCCCGCCTTGGCCAGGAACAACGGTTCCAGGGCGGCCACCGCGGCCCGGAACTCCGGCTCGGCGCCCAGCATCCGCCGTCCCATCGCCGGCCACTGCGAACCGGCCCCCGAGAACACGAAGACCGGACGCGGCAGTTCGCGCCCGGCCGTGCCCCGCACGACGTCCGCCGTGGTGCCGCCGCCGGCGACGGCCCGCAGTCCCGCGGTGAGGGCGGCGCGTGACGACGTGACGACGGCGGCCCGCAGCGGCAGCTGTTCCCGGCGCCGGGCGAGCGCCGCGGCGAGGTCGCCGGGGGCGGTGCCGCGGCCGGGCCCGGCGAGCCAGTCCGCCAGGTCACCGGCCCGGCGGCGCAGGGCGAGCTCCGAGGTGGCCGACACGGTGAAGACCTGCGGCCGGCCGTTCCACCGCGAGCCGGGCGTGGCGGGTTCGAGAGGTTTCGGCCATTCCTCGACCACGACGTGCGCGCCCGTGCCCCCGGAGCCGGACGCCGAGACGCCGGCGCGCGCGGTGCCGGCGTACCGCGGCCAGCCGGTGGTCCTGTCCAAAGGGGACAGCCGCGGCGGGATCCGGCCGTGCCAGAGGGCCAGCACGACCTTGCTCAGCCCGAGGATCCCGGATGCCGCTTCGAGGTCGCCGAAGACCGTCGCCGCCGAACCGGACAGCAACGGCCGCCGCGGGTCGCGGGTCCGGCCAAGCACGACGTCGGGCACGACCGGGTCACCCGGCGTCTCGAGGTAGTCCACAGTGGATGGATCGGACCCGGCGACGGCGTGCGCGTCGGCCACCACCTGCTCCTGCGCAGCCGGTCCGGTGGACCACCCGGTCGCGCTGCCGCGGATCACCGCCAGCACGCGGTCGCCGTCGCGGCGGGCGTCGGCGAGGCGTTTCAGCACCACCACCCCGCAGCCCTCCCCGGTCCCCCGCGGCCCGAACAACACGTGGACCCCGGCGGCCAGCATCAGGTCGGCCTCCCCGGCGGCCAGCGCGCGCACCGCGTGGTGCACGGCGACCAGCGCGGACGAGCCCGCCGTGTCCACGACGAGGCTGGGCCCGCGCAGGTCGAACCGGTCCGACACCCCGTTCGCGATCATCGACGCGCCAACGTGCCGCCCAGGGTCGGTGAACAGCGCGTAGTCCGCAGCCGAGACGCCCGCGAACACCCCGGTCCGGCTGCCGCGAAGCGTGCCGGGCGCGATGCCGGCGTGCTCGAGCGCGGCCCACGTCGTCTCCAGGAGCAGGCACTGACGCGGGTCCATCCCCGCGGCGTCGGCCGGGTCGATGCCGAAGAAGGCGGCGTCGAAGCCGGTGCCGCCGGGCAGCTTGGCGTCGGCGCCGGTCAGCAGCGCGCGCCACAGCTGGTCCGGTGACTCGATCCCGCCCGGCAGCCGGCAGCCGATGCCGAGCACGGCGACGGGCTCGGCGGCCCGGGGCCGCGGCCGGGTACCCGGCTCGGCCAGCGCCGCCGCCAGCGCGGCGATCGACGGGTACCGCCCGAGCAGGCCGAGGTCCGGTTCGCGGCCGAGCAGCGCGCCGAGCTCGGCGGCGACGGTCACCGCGTCCCGCGACGACAAGCCCAGCTCGGCCAGCGGGACCGCGGCGTCGACCGAGTCCGGCGCGAGCCCGGCGAGCCCGGCGATCCGCTCGGTGAGCCACCGGCGCAGCTCACCGGGGCCGGTCATCGCCGGCCGCCGAGGTCATCGACGATTTCGATGACCGGCACCCGGTACCCACCCGGGTCCGAAGTAGACGGCCGTGCAGAGCTCGTGAGCATGGATTCCTCGCGCATTTCTCGCGGTGGATCGGTGATTCACCGTATTTCCCGCGTTGAATCCCTGTCAACGAACCGAGAATGCGCGTAAATACTTTGTCATTCCGTTCACTGCGCGACGGGCAACGCCTGTTGTCACCGTGACAATCACGCGGCGGACATCCCCGTGACCCGCCACTTCCCGGCCACGCGCTCGGCCGTGACGCTCAGCTGGGCGGCGCCGGTGCTGTGCTGCCCGTCGCCTCTCGTGCCGGTCTGGTCGAGGAACACGAGCAGCGCCGCACGGTCGCCGTCCAGCAGTTTCACGCCGGCGGCGACGGCCGTCGAAGTGACCACGAGTTTCTGGTCGGCGGCGAGCGTGCGGACTTGGCCGAAGAGCTGGTCGTACTGCGCGAGGGCGGGGCCGGCGAGGAGTTCTTTCGCCGCCCGCTCGTTCTTGGCCGGGTCGTCGTAGCGGTAGGAGAACAGCGTGCCGAGCGCGGCACTGATCTGCTTACCGGCGTCCGCGGTGCCGGCCACGTCGGAAAGCGCGGTGTTGTGTTCGACGACGGCGTTCGTGCTCCGCGCTTCGAGCGTGAACCACCCGGCGAGCCCCGCCATCACGACGGCGACCGCGGCCACCGCCCACGGCGCCCGCCGGCGAGGGGCGACGACCGGGGCTTCGGGCGCCGGGTCGTGGTGGCGGCCCGCGACCTTCACCGAGCGCTTCTTCGTCGGCACGGTCATGGCGCCTCCCCCGTCGGGACCTGCCCCAGCCCGGTAACCCGCCAGCCCTCGGGGCCGCGGGTCAGGTCGGCCTGGAACCGGTTGCGTTTCGTCACGGCGTCCCCGCCTGCGGGCGCCACCACCAGCTCGACCGACGCGATCAGCTTCGCCGTGCCCGCGCCGGTGTCCACTTCGGTCACCGCCGCGTCGGTCACCTTGCCGGTGGTGACGGTCTTCGCCTGCGCGATCCGGTCGAGGCTGCCTTGGCGATCGGCCGCCAGCTCGTCGTGCAGCGCGCCGCCCGACAGCTCGAGCCAGCGCTGGTACCCCGGCGCCGCCTGCCGGTAGTCCAAAGTGGTCAGTCCGGCGACGGCGGTCCGGCCTGCCTGCAGCGCGTCTTCCCGGACGACCGCCCGCGCGACGCCGTCGTCGTGCGCCGCCTGCCACCAGGTGAACCCGGACCAGCCGGCCGCGACGGTCGTCAAGACCACGGCCAGCCACGCGAAGATCCTCACGGCCGTCCTCCCGGTGCGTTCTGCGAGCCCCGCACGTTCGTCGGGTCGCCCTTCGGCAGCGCGCAGCGCGCCGCCGTGTTCAGCGGACGGGTCGACGTGTCGAGGCCGTCTCGGTACGGCGTCGGGTACCCGGTGGTGCACGGCGGCGGGTCGAAGAACGTCAGCGACAGCCCGAAGTGCGCACCGTCCGGCCGCACGACCGCACTGCCCGCGGCGACCGCCTCCGGCGCGGTGATCAGCAGCTGCCGCAGCCCGTCCCGGCGCGCTTCGAGGACGTCCGCGGTGGTCAGCAGGTTGGCCAGCAAGACGCCCAGCTGCGGCCCGGAGTCGCGGATCAGCGCACCGACCTCGTTCGCCGCCGCGGGCACCGCCGGGATGAGCGTGCGCAGATCGCCGTCGGCCTGCTTCAACGTCGAGGCCAGGAGTTTCGCGTTCGCGCCGAACTCGCGGATCGCGTCGGCCTGCTGCACCTGGGTGTCGAGCACAACGTGCGCGTCGGTGACGAACCGGGTCAGCGGCGCGACGTGCGCGCTCGCCGCCTGCACGAACTCGATGCCGCGGCCGACGAGCTGGTCCAGCGCCGGGCCGGCGTCGGACGTCGCGTCGTACAGCTCGTCGACGACCGTGCGCAGGGCCGGCTTGGGCACGGAATTCGCGAACGAGTCCACGGTCGACAAGACGACGTCGACCGGCAGCGGGATCTTCGTGTCGGCCTGCGTGATCACCGACCCGTCCTGCAGCTTCGGCCCACCGTCGGTGCGCGGCCGCAGGTCGACGTACTGCTCACCGACGGCGGACCGGTCGGCGACGACGGCTGCGGTGTCGGCCGGGACCGGCGCGGTGCCCGAGTCGATCTCGAGGTCGGCTTCCATCCCGGCCGGGGTCAGCCGCAGCTCGCCGACGCGGCCGATCGGCACGCCGCGGTAGGTGACCTCGGCGTTGGTGAAGATGCCGCCACCCGTCGGGAACTGCGCCTTCACGGTGTAGCCGCGGTCGAAGAACACCTTGTCGAGGCCCGCGTAGGTGGCTCCGACGTACGCGACGCCGAGCACGGCGATGACGACGAAGAGCGTCACCTGGACACGCACGAACCGGGTCAGCATCAGTGGCCCACCTTGAGGAACCCGTTGAGGTAGTCGCCGCGGATCGTGTCGAGCGCGGCGTCCGGGAACGGGAAGGTGAAGATCATCTCCATCGCCTTCGGCAGCTTGTCCCCGGAGTCGGCGAGGCGCCGCAGCAGCGGTTCGAGGGCCTTGAGGTCCGCGACGAGGTCGTCCTTGCTGCGGTTCACCGTGTCGACGGCGACGGACGTCAGGCCGTCGAGCGACTTGAGCATGCCGACGAGCGCTTCCCGTTGCTGGTTCAGGACGCCGATGCCGGGCGTCAAGCCGTTGAGCGTCGTGGTGATCTGGTCGGTGTGCGCGTTGAGCGTCTCCGCGAGCTTGTTGACGCTCTCGATGGCGCGAGTGATTTCCGTCCGGTGCTCGTCGAGGCCCTTCACAAATGCGTCCAAACTGGACAAGAGACTGCGCGCCGCGGTTTCGCGACCGCCCAGGGCTTCGTTGAGCTGGTGGCTGATGTTCTGGACCTGCGCGACTCCGCCGCCGTTGAGCAGCAGCGACAACGCGCCGAAGACCTCCTCGATCTCCGGGGTCAAAGTGGACCGATCCAGGGGGATGGCCGCGCCGTCGAGGAGCCGGCCCGACGGCGTCGCGTCGTCGGGCGTGGCCAGCTCGACGAACTTCTCGCCGAGGATGCCGGCCTGCCGCAGCCGCGCGACGGCGTTGCCCGGCAGGTCGACGTCGCCGTTCAGCAGCAGGTCGACGAGCGCGCTGCGCCCATCGGGCGCCAGCTCGACCTTGACGACCTGCCCGACCGGCACGTCGTTGACCTTGACGCCGGACTGCGGCACCAGATCGAGGACGTTCGTGAAGCTGGCGGTGACGTGGATCGGCTGGTCGCCGAGCGCGGCGCCGCCGGGCAGCGGGATGTCGTAGACGCTCACCCCGCGTCCGCAGCCGGTGGTGACGAGTGCGAGCGTCACCACCGCGGCCACCTTGACCAGGGACTTCATTTCGGCTCCGGGAACTCGAGGAGGTTGCCGCGCCCGTCGATGGTCCCGTTCGCCTGGTCGTAGGCACCCAGCAGGTTCGTCAGGGCGTTCGGGGCCGCTTGGAGGGCCTCGGCGAGGGAGTCCTTCTGGTCGGCCAGCACCTTGGTGACGTCGGCCAGTTTGTCCACATCGGACTGGACCTTGCCGCGGTTGTCCTTGATGAACCCCTGTACGACGCTCAGTGCCTGGGTCAACTCGGTCAGCGCGCCGGAGAACTGGTCCCGCTGGTCGGCCAGGACCTTGCTGAGCGACGCGATCTGCGAGATGGCCTGCTTGACCTGCCCGTCGTTGGCGGCGAGCATCGCGGTGAACTTGCTGATGTTGTCGACGGAACCGAACAGGTCGTCCTTGGAGTCGCTGGCCGCGCGAGCGAACTCGCCGAGGTTCTTGATCGCCGTGCCGATGGTCTGCCCGTTGCCGTTCAGGTACTCGGCCGACTTGGTCAGCACCTCGCTGACCGCGCCGTCCTGGTTGGCGCCCTGCGGCCCCAGCGCCGTCATCAGCTGATTCAAACTGTGCAGCAGGTCGTCGACCTCGACCGGCGTGGCGGTCCGCTCCCGCGGGATCGACGCACCGTCGGCCAGCTGCGGCCCGCCGTGGTAGACGGGCGTGATCTGCACGTACCGGTCCGCGACCAGGCTGGGCGTGATGACGACGGCGCCGGCGTCGGCCGGCAGCTGGACGTCCGGCTTCAGCGTCATCGTCACCTTGACGTCGGTACCGTTCGGTTCCACTTCGGACACCGAGCCGATGGCGACGCCGAGCACGCGGACGTCGGAGTTCGGATAGATGCCCACCGCGGCGGCGAAGTACGCGGTCAGCGTGCGCTCGGCGGGCGCGGTGACCACCGGCCACCCGGCCGAGACGACGAGCGCGAGCACGACGCCGAGCGCGAGGGCCCGCAGTCTCGTCCGCCGGCGCGCCTGCGCTCCCAGGTCGATCAGCTGGTGCGCCATCAGCGTCCCCCGTTCTTCGGCGGCAGGCAGCTGCCCGGCGTGGTGCCGGTCGGGATGAGCCCGCAGATGTAGGTGTCGATCCACCGGCCGTTGCCGACGGCGTTGCCGAGCAGCCGGTAGAACGGCCCGGCCAGGCGCAAGCTGTCCTCGAGCTTCCCTTGGTTCTGCTGGAGCACGGTGGCGACGCGGTCCAGCTGGTCGAGCGCCGGGCCGAGCGTCTTCTGGTTGTCCGCGACGAGCCCACGCAGCTGGATCGAGAGGTTCTTGATGCCGCTGAACAGGGAGGCGATCGCGTCCTTCCGGGCGTTCAGCTCGGTGAGCAGCGTGGTGCCGTCGCGGATCAGGGCCTGGATCTGGTCGGAGCGCTCACCGAGCGTCTTGGACACCTGGTTGGTGTTCTGGAACAGCTTCACCAGCTCGTCGTCGCGGGACGCAAGCGTTTGCGACAAGGCGGCGATCCCGTTGAACGCCGTCTTGACGTCGCTCGGTGCCGACGCTCCGAGCGTGTCGGACAGCACGCGAAACGCCTGCGCGAGCTGGTTCGTGTCGATCGCCCCGACCGTGCTCGCCAGGTCGTTGAACACCTCGGTGACGTCGTAGGGCGAGCTGGTGCGCTCGGCCGGGATGGGCTGGTCCGGGTTCAGCTCGGCATTGCCGACCGGATCCAGCACGAGATTCTTCTGGCCGAGCAGCGTCTTGATCTTGATCGCCGCCGTGGTCCGGTTGCCGACCCAGGTGTCCTTGACCCGGAACAGCACCTCGACGTGGTCGCCGGCCAGCCGCACGTCGGTGACCTCGCCGACCTTCACCCCGGCGACGCGGACCTCGTCGTTCGGCTTCAGCCCGGCGGCCTCGTGGAACTCGGCCTTGTACGTGGTGCCGCCGCCGAGGAGCGGCAGGTCGTCGGAGAAGAACGTCGCGCTGCCGGCGAGGGCCATGACCAGCGCGGTCACCGCGCCGACGACGATCGGGTCGCGGCTGCGGAACGGCTTGATCCGGGGCGGTTTCATCGGCACCTCGCAGCGGTCACAGGGATGCCCGGCGGGGGGCCGCCCGGCGCGGGCTTGGCGTCGGAGTCGACCGCGCACAGGTAGAAGTTCGCCCACGAGCCGTAGGAGAAGAGCGTGCCGATCCGGTCGAACTTCTTCGGGAGGTTGTCGATGAACTGCTGGAACACCGGGGTGTTGTCGGCCAGGTTCTTCGACAGGTCGCCGAGCGCGGTGATGCTGTCCTTGAGCGGCTGACGTCCTTCCTGCAGCAGCCCGGCGGTGGCGGTGGTCAGCTCGCCGAGGCCGCCGATCGCCTGCCCGATCGGTTTCGCGTCCGCGGCGAGGCCGGTGACCAGCTGGGCGGTCGTGTCGACGAGCGCGTCGAACTGGTCACCCTGGGAGTTGACGGTGTCGAGCACGGTGTTGAGGTTGCCGATCACCTGGCCGATCACGGCGTCTTTGCCGGCCAAAGTGGACGTCAGCGACGCTGTGTGCCGCAGCAGGCTCTCGATCGTGCTGCCCTCGCCCTGCAGGACCTGGATGATCTCGAACGACAGCTGGTTGACGTCGTTCGGCGACAGGGCCTGGAAGAGTGGCTTGAAGCCGTTGAACAACGCGGTGAGGTCGAGCGCGGGCTTGGTTCGTTCGAGGGGGATCTGCGCGTCTTCGCCGAGCGTCGGCGACGTGTCGGTGGCGCCCGGGTCGACCGAGAGGTACCGCTGGCCGACGAGGTTGCGGTAGCGGATGGTGATCGAGGCCGACGCCGTCAGCCGGTGCGCGCGGTCGACCGAGAAGCCGACATCGGCCAGCCGGTGTTCGACCACCTCGACGGAGTCGACCTGGCCGATCCGGACGCCGGCCATGCGGACCTCGTCGCCGGGGTTGACCGACGTGGCGTCGGTGAACCGGGCGGTGTAGCCGATGGTCGCGCCGACGTTCGTGTTGGCGATGGTGATCGCGAGGATCCCGGTGGCCACCGCGGTGACCAGGAAGAAGATCAGGCCCTTGATCGCGGGGCCCACGACGCTCCTCATCGGACGGTCACCTCCGTCCCGCGCAGCGCGGGTCCGATCAGGACACTGCTCCAGTCCGGCACGTCGCCCAACGTCGGTTTCAGCAGCTCGGCGACGAGCTGCCGTTCACCCGGCGAGTTCGCCGGGCCGAGGTCGCCGTCGGTCGCTCCCGGCGCCGCTGCCCCACCGCCGTAGCACTTCGGCCCGCCGGTGGCGTCGAACCGCGGGGTGTCGCGGCCGGGCACGTACTTGGCGCGCGGGTCCTGCACGGTGAGCGTCACGTGCAGGCCCGGCTCGTTCGTGCCCTTGCCGAGGGCCTTCTCCATCAGCGGCTTGAGCCGGTTGACGGCGTCGAACAGGCACGGGAACTCCGGCGAGTACTGGGAAAGAAGCTCCAGCGAAGGCCGGCTCTCGACCGAGACACCGATGATGTTGTCCTGGTTCTTCCGCAGGAAGTCGTTCAGGTGCCCGGTGGCGCTGGTGACGCTCGTGTAGAGGTGGTCGAGGTCCGCACGGGTGTCCACAATGGTCTTCGCGGTGGTCGAGAGGTCGCTCAGCGCCTGCAGGATGTCCGGCGCGGCGCCTGCGTAGACGTCGGCGGCGTTCGCGAGCCCGGTGATGTCCGCCTTGAACTGCGGCATCAGCGGGTTCACCTGGCCGAGGAGGTCCTGAAGCTTGACGATGCTGTCGCCGATCGGCCGGCCGCGGTGGTCGAGAGCCTGCGAGATCGCGCCGAGGGAGCTGTTCAGCTTCTGCGGCTGGACCGCGCGCAGCAGCGGCAGCAGGTCGCCGAGGACGCGCTCCAGCTCGATCGCACTCGACGAGTGGTCCTGCGCGATGACGTCGCCCGCGCCGAGCTTCCCTTGGGGACGGTCCGGCAGCACGAGGTTGACGTACCGCTCGCCGAACACCGTCTTCGGGAGGAGCCGCGCGGAGACGTTCTCGGGCAGCATCCCGATCTTGGCCGGGTCGAGCGCAAGGTCGATCTCGGCGCCGGTGCGCGTGCTGCGCACCGCCCGGACCTCGCCGAACGGTACGCCCTTGACCTTCACCTCGGCGGTCGGCGCGAGCTGGTTGCCGACGCGATCCGCCCGCAGCGTCACCACTTCCGAGTCGTCGAAGTCCTTGTCGTAGATGGCGACCGCGAGGTAGCCGAGCAGGACGAGCACGCCGAGGAACGCGACCCCGGCGAGCTGCGTGCCGAACCGGCTCATCCCGACACCTTCACCGTGGTCGTCGCGCCCCAGATGGCGAGGGACAGGAAGAGGTCGAGCACGCTGATCAGCACGATCGACGTCCGCACGGCCCGGCCGACCGCGACGCCGACACCGGCCGGTCCGCCACTGGCCCGATAGCCGTAGAAGCAGTGCGTCAGGATCACGCCGACGCTGAAGACGAGCACCTTGCCGAACGACCACAGCACGTCGCCGGGCGGCAGGAACAGCGTGAAGTAGTGGTCGTAGGTGCCACCGGACTGTCCGAAGAAGACGACCGTGGTGAGCCGCGAGCCGAGGTAGGAGATCAGCAGCCCGATGACGTAGAGCGGGATGATCGCGATGAACCCGGCGATGATCCGGGTGGTGACCAGGTACGGCATGCTCCGCACGGCCATCACCTCGAGCGCGTCGATCTCCTCGGAGATCCGCATGGCGCCGAGCTGTGCGGTGAACCCACTGCCCACAGTGGACGACAACGCGAGCCCGGCGACGAGCGGCGCGATCTCGCGCGTGTTGAAGTACGCGGTCAAGAAGCCGGTCATGGCGGAGATGTTGATCTGGTTCAGCGCGCTGAAGCCCTGCAGGCCGACGGTGACACCGGTGAACACGCACAGCCCGACCATCACGCCGATGGTGCCGCCGATGACCGCGAGCGCGCCGCTGCCGAACGTCACTTCGGCCAGCAGCCGCACCACTTCACGGAAGTAGCGGGTCACGGCGAGGGGGACGGCCGCGAGCGCGCGGACGTAGAAGAGCAGCTGGTCGCCGAGGTCGAACAGCCGGTCGCCGGGTTTGCCGAGGATGGCCACTCAGGTCCCCTTCGCCGGAACGAGTTGGAGGTACAGGGCGGTGAGCACGGTGTTGACGAAGAACAGCAGCAGGAACGTGATGACGACGGACTGGTTGACGACGTCGCCCACGCCCTTGGGGCCGCCCTTGGGGTTCAGGCCGCGGTAGGACGCGACGACGCCGGCGAGGTAGCCGAAGATCACCGCTTTCACCGAGCTGACGACGAGGTCGGGCAGCTGCGCGAGGGCGTTGAAGCTGGCCAGGTACGCGCCGGGCGTGCCGCCCTGGATGATCACGTTGAAGAAATAGCCGCCGAGCACGCCGACCACGCTGACCAGGCCGTTGAGCAGCACGGACGCGCAGACGGCGGCCTGCACCCGCGGCACGACCAGGCGCTGGATCGGCGAGACGCCGAGCACCTCCATCGCGTCGATCTCCTCGCGGATGCTGCGCGCGCCGAGGTCCGCGCAGATAGCGCTTCCGCCGGCGCCGGCGATGATCAGCGTCGTCACGATCGGGCTCGCCTGCTGCACGACGGCCAGGACGCTCGCCGCGCCGTTGAACTGCTGGGCGCCGATCTGGCTGGTGAGCGAGCCGAGCTGGAGCGAGATCACCGCGCCGAACGGGATGGAGACGAGGATCGCCGGCGCGATGGACACGCTGGCGATGAACCAGAACTGCTGGACGAACTCGCGGATCTGGTAGGGGCGGCGGAACATCGCGAGGATGATGTCGAGGCCCATCGCGCACATGCGGCCGAACTCGCGCAGGCCGTTCGCCGCCCGCTGCTGCACCTGGATCGTCATGCCTTGCACCCGGTGCTGAAGCAGCGCAAGGTGAGGTTCGAGACGAAGGTGTTGCCCGGCCCCGAAACCAGGCCGGTGAGCAACCGGCTCAGGTCCTCGCGTCCGACGCAGCCGGCGAACGGGGGTGCGGTGAAGGTGGAGGTCACTTTCACCGGCGGGGCCGGCAGCGAAATCGGCACCAGCGCCTTGATGGTCACCGCGGCGGGCTGAGCGGTCCGGCAGTTCGGGCCGACGTCGAGGGTCTTGCCGTCCACTTTCGCTTCCGAGAGCTTGATGAACACCTTCGCGGTGACGTCGGTGTCGGCGCAGATGTTCGTTTGTGTGGCCTTGCAGTCCTTGTCCTTGCCCGTGTGCACCGTGGCCGTTCCGGTGGCGTCGCCGTCCGGGATGATCTCGACCCGGCCGGTGGTGGCCATGAACCGGAACGCGACGAAGTAGCCGTCCGTGGGCGGGATGCTCAGCTTTCCCGTGATCGGCACGGTGCTGGTGAGGCCACCCAGGGCGCCGTCGAAGGTGCCCGGCGGGAAGGCGATGTCGGAACCGAGCTTGGCCACGTGGCTCGTGGTCGGCTGCTGCGCGTCCCCGAGGGTGAATCCGAAGGGGATCTGGGTGGCGGCTTGGGGTGCAGACGCATCTCTATCAGACACGGCCTCGCTCGGCGCGGCTTCCGCGGCGCCGAGCGAGAACGCGGTCAGCACCAGCACGAGCAGGAGCGGCACCGCGCGTGTCAGCACTGACATCAGGAATTCCTCATGGTTCGTAGTCACAAGTTCACTTCTTGGTCAAGTTCACTTCGAGCTTGTTGCCCGGGCCGGAGGTGATGCCGGTGATCAGGCCGGTGAGGAAGCCGCAGCCGGTGAACCGCGGGATGCCGTACGTCGCGGTCAGCTTGCCGCCCTTGAGCGGGTCGAACCCGGGCGCCGAGGCGAGCGGCACGTCGGCCGGCTTCACCGTGTGGCAGGAGTTCGACGCCAGGATCGGGAAACCGAACACGCGGACCTTGGTGAGCTGGACGTCCACCTGCGCGGCGGCCTTGACCGCACCGCCGGTGAGCGTGCCGTTGATCGCGCCGACCTGGGTGAGCTTCACGGTCGCGGACGCCGGGATGAAGCCGAGCACGCGGAAGTCCACATCGGACTTCGGCAGCTTCAGCTGCGCGCCGAACTTGCCGGACGCGGCGTCGAGCTTGGCGTCGAGGCTGCCGGGGCCGAGCGGCAGCGTGGCGTGCAGCTGCTTGAGGGTCGACTTGCCCGTCACCGAGTACTTGACGTCGACGCCGGTCGGGGGCGTGGTCGGCCGGGTCGTCGGCGTGGTGGGTTCCGTGGTGGGCGTCGTCGGCTCGGTGGTGGGAGTCGTCGGTTCCGTCGTCGGAGTCGTGGGTTCCGTTGTCGGGGTCGTCGGCTCGGTGGTGGGAGTCGTCGGCTCGGTCGTCGGAGTCGTGGGCTCGGTCGTCGGCGTTGTCGGTTCCGTCGTTGGCGTGGTCGGCTCGGTCGTCGGCGTGGTCGGTTCCGTGGTGGGCGTCGTCGGTTCCGTCGTCGGAGTCGTGGGTTCCGTCGTCGGGGTGGTCGGCTCCGTCGTCGGCGTGGTCGGAGTCGTCGGAGTCGTCGGCTCGGTGGTGGGAGTCGTCGGCGTCGTGGGCTCGGTGGTCGGCGTCGTGGGCGTCGTGGGCCTCGTCGTGCCGCCCGCCGGCTTGATCTCGAACGTGCCCAGCTGCTGGTTCTGCCCCGGCACGGCGACGCAGTCCGAGGTGAACGTGCCGAGGTCGGTGGGCTGGCCGTCCGCGGTGCGCGGGGTCATCGTCGTGCTGAAGTTCCCGACCGTCACCAACGCGGTGCCCGTGCTAGGGAACGTCACGGCCGGCGCCTTGCCGCTGCTCTTCACGTGGAACGCGCCCGACGGCGGCACCGGCGTCGAAGCGATGGTCAGCGGCAGGTTCAAGTTCAGCGTCTTGTCCACCGGGTACTTGAGCTGGGCCGCGGCCTTGGCCGAGCCGTCAAGCGACGTCGCGCCGACCAGCGTCAAGCCCTCCGTCGCGGTCTCCGGCACGGTGACGTCGACATCGAAGGTGATCGGCGTGGACGACGCGCCCGCGACGGCGTCGTCGGGCAGGTTCGTGTCGATCTTGACCGTCAGGACCTGGTCGCCGATCAGCGGGAACGGGCAGTTGTAGTTCAGCGTCAGGCTCACCGGCGCGGCCTGGGTCGGCCCCGCCCCGACCAGCGCGACCGTCGCCGCGATGCCCGCGACCGTCGCGACGGCAAGGCCGTAGGCGGGCTTTCTCGACTTCCACGAAAACTTCACGGCGCGTCACCTCGGGGAATGGGGGAATTTCAGCGAAAGTACCTCCGCGAAACCGGATCAACAAGCTGCCCCGGATTCTTTGTCACGCGCAGGGGATCGCCCCCTTCGTGAAGGGTCACGCAGGTCAGCGGTTGTCACGTGCGGACGATCCGCGTCCGCGGAAATTGTCACGCCCACGGCGAATGGTGGCCGGCTTCTTGCCCGCCACCACGGTGTCCCGATACCTTTTTTCAAGGCAGGGAAAGGAGCGGCCATGAACCAGCCGGTCATCGCCGTGACTGACCTCGCGAAGCAGTACGGCGAAGTCACCGCACTCGCCGGAATCAGCCTCAGCGTCGCCCGCGGCGCGGTGCTGGCGGTCCTCGGGCACAACGGCGCCGGGAAGACGACGCTGATCGACATCCTCAGCACGCGCGTCCGGCCGAGCGCCGGCACCGCCCGCGTCTGCGGCTACGACGTCGTGCAGCGCGGCCGCGCGGTCCGGCGCCGGATCGGCGTGACCGGGCAGTTCGCCGCGGTCGACGACGCCCTGTCCGGCCGCGGCAACCTCGTGCTGATCGCCCGGCTGCTGGGCGCGCGGCCCCGGCAGGCGCAGGCGCGGGCCGCCGAGCTGATCGCGTCGTTCGGTCTGGAAGACGCGGCGGACCGACCGGCCGGCACGTATTCCGGCGGGATGCGGCGGCGGCTGGACCTGGCCGCGGGCCTCGTCGGCGCGCCGCAGGTGCTGTTCCTCGACGAGCCCACCACCGGCCTCGACCCGGTCAGCCGGTCCGGGCTGTGGTCGGTCGTCGAGGGCCTCGCGGCGCGGGGTACGACCGTCGTGCTGACCACGCAGTACCTCGAGGAGGCCGACCGGCTGGCCGACCACGTCGTCGTCCTCGGCTTCGGCCACATCACCGTGTCCGGGACGCCGTCGCAGCTCAAGGCGCGGCTCGGCAACCGGACGGCGACGCTGACCTTCGGCACCGAACTCGCGTTGCGGCGCGCGGTGGACGCGTTGACCCGCCTGGGTCTCACGGCCGGCCGCACCGGGCTGGTGCTCTCGGTGCCGCTGAGCGGGCCGGGCGACATCCCGGTGCTGGTCCGCGCGCTCGACGCGGCCGGCGCGCCGCTGCGGGACCTGACGGTGACCGAGCCGACGCTCGACGACGTCTACCTTTCGCTGCACCGGACGGTGGCGTCGTGACGCAGGCCCGGCACCACCTGGCGGTGGCCGCGCTCGCCGACCCGGCGGCGTGGCCCGAATCCGGCTTCTGGACGCAGGTCCGCGTGCTGGCGGCCCGTTCGCTGCGCACGGCGTTCGGCGACCGGCGGCTGGTCTTCTTCGGACTGTTGCAGCCGGTGGTCCTGCTTCTGTTGTTCAGCCAGGTGTTCAGCGGCGTCGGCGCGCTGCCGGGCGTCGCGGCGTACCAGGGTTACGTGAACTTCCTGGTGCCGGCGACGCTGGTCAACATCGCGATGACGACGGCGATGAGCTCGGGCGCGGGCCTGCTGGCGGAGATCTACGGCGGCTTCACCGGGCGCCTGCGCTGTCTGCCGATCTCGCTGTTTTCGATGCTGGTGGCCCGCACCCTGGCCGACTCGGCCCGGCTGGGCGTCCAGCTGGTGGTGACGGCGCTGGCCAGCGTGGTCTTCCTCGGCTTCCGCCCGGCGGGCGGCGTGGCGGGCCTCGGGCTGGCGCTGCTGCTGACGATGGTGGTCGGCTGGTGCCTGAGCTGGGTGTTCGTCGCGATCACGACGTGGCTGCGCAAGGCCGAGACGCTGCAGGCGGCGTCGTTCGTGGTGATGTTCCCGCTGATGTTCTCCTCCAGCGCGTACATGCCGCTGGACACGATGCCGGCGTGGGTCCGCGCGGTCTCGGCGGTGAACCCCCTGACGTACGCGATCGACGCGACCCGGGCGCTGGCCCTGGCCCGCCCGATCGGCTGGTCCCTGGCGGCGGCGCTGGCGATCGCCGCGGTGGCCGCGATAGCAGGCTCGACGCTGGCAGCCCGCACGTTCCGCAACCGCACGTAACGTGTTCAGGCCAGAGATTCCAGGTGGGCTGCGGCCTCCTCCGCACCTCCGGCCGCTTCGAACGAGTCGCGGATCCGGGTCGCGCCGGGCCGGAATGTCCCGGCCGACTCGATCGCCTTGCGGATGTCCCTCGCCTTCGCGCGGTCGAACCGGAGCCGGACCCCCGCCGACGCCGCGGCCACCTGCTGGGCCAGCATCGACTGGTCGTCCCGGATGGGGGCGACCACCAGCGGCACCCCGGCCGCCAGCGCCTCGCACACCGTGTTGTGCCCGCCGTGGCAGACCACCACCGACGCCCGGGCGAACACGTCGACCTGTGGGATCCGGCGCGCCAGCAGCACCTGCTCGCTGACCAGCTCACCCGCCGGATCGACGACGAGACCCTGCACGGAAGGCATCCCGGCCAGCGCGTCGACGCTCTCGGCGAGGAACCGTGACCCCGCCGAGGCGTTCGACGTCCCCAGCGTCACTACGACCAGCGGCCGATCGTCCACAAGAGACCACTCGCCGGACGCGGCAGGCAACGCAGGACCGACGTAGGCCACTGGCGCCGCCAGGCGAGACGAACCGGCCAGCGCCCGCGTGGTGAACGCCAGCACCAGGTGCGGCGAGAACCGCAGATCGCCGAGCAGCACGCCGTGCCGGGCCCGCAGCCCCGCCTGCAGCTCGTCCACCCAGGACGCGATCTTCGGCAGCGCACGCAGCGGGTCGGCCAGCTCGGTCGACGTCGACGCCGACGTCGCCCACGGCAGCCCGCACCGCGCGGCCACCAGCGCTCCCGCCATCGCCTGCTGGTCCACCACGACCACATCGGGCGCGAACGAGGAGACGGCCGCCCGCACCCCCGGCACCATCGCGTCCGCGAGGGGAACCAGGTACGTCTCCCACAGGTACTTCAACGCGGCGAACCCACGCAGCTCGGGTGGGCGCAGCGCCAGGGAAAACGGCGAAGAGTCCCCCGCCGGGAAAACCGAGCCGGAGACCAAAGTGGACACTTCCGGTTCCGGACCACACCAAGCCACGGAATGACCGCGCGAAGCCAGCACCGCAGCCACCCCGCGCAACGGCGCGACGTGCCCGGCCAGCGGCGGCACGACCAGCAGGAACCTCACGCCGCGTGCCGCTCGATCCAGCGCAGCACCAGCTCGCGCACCTCGCGGTGCTGCTCCACCAGCACCGAGTGCCCCTGGCCCTCGAAGACGTGCAGCTCGCCGTGCGGCAGCACCGACGTCAGCGCTTCGAGGTCGTCGGCCTGGTAGCCGTGACTGCCCAAAATGGACAGTACCGGACAGCCGATCGCCGCCACCTGCTCCCACGTGAGCAACGGCCCGAGCGGCACCTCCTCCGCCATCTTCGTCGACGTGATCCGCTCGGCCGCCATCTTCGCGAGCCGCCGGTGGTGGGCGCTGAAGTTCGCCTCGATCCAGTCGAAGCTCTCCTCCACCTGCAGGAACTTCACGGTGTGCGCGAGGATCTCGGCCATCTTGCCCGCCCACACCTCGGTCGCGGGCTCCGACTCGATGCACACGATGCTGCGAACGCGCGAAGGCTGAGCCACGGCGTAGCTGTAGGCGAGGGTTCCGCCGAAGCTGTTGCCCACCAGGTGCACCGGCCGGTCGACGCCGAGCTGCTCGAGCAGGTCGTCGAGGTCGGCGACGAAGTCCCCGAGCGTGTAGCCCCGCACCGGCCGCTCGGTCTTGCCGTGCCCGCGCAGGTCGTAGCTGATCACGTCGATGCCGGCGGCGGCGACGGGCGGGGCCAGCGTGAGGTAGAAGCTCGCCAGGCTGTCGGTGCCCATGCCGTGCAGGAACACCACGGTCTCGGTGCCGCCGGCGGGCACGAGCTGCACGTTGGTGCGCAGCCCGTTCACGGTCATCGTGGGCACGTGCGCTCCCCCACGAACCGGGCGATGTCGCCGACGGTCAGCCCGATGACGTCGTCGAGGTCCTGCTCCGCCAGGTACTCGGCGAGGTTGACCTCGGCGCCGAAGTGCTCGGTGAGGATGCTCGCGAAGGTCACCAGGTCGATGCTCTCCAGCTGCAGGTCCTCGTGGAACGTCGTCTCGGGCGTGATCTCGATGCCGAGCACGTCGCCGACGAGCTCGGTGAGCAGCTCGGCGACGATGTCGAAGGTCGCGGACGCGTGGTCGATGGTCATGGCGTGCTCCTGAGGTGGGCGATGGCGGTGTCCCCGGTCAGCTCGACCGTGACGGCGAAGTCCGGCAGGGTCCGGCCGCGGCCGGACACCCGGCCGTCGTCGTGGACGCGGATTTCCGCCGGGTAGACGGGTTCGGCGAGCCGGGCCCGGACGGCGTCCTTCGCGGCGATGCGCTCGAGCAGCCAGCCGCGAGCTCGCCGCGGGGGCACGGCGGCGAACTCGGCGCGTTCCTCGGCGCTGAGGTAGATGCCGGCGTAGATGTCCCGCGCGGCGACCGTCGGCCAGCGGTCGGTGACCGCGACCGAGCCGTCGTCCCGCCGGTCCGAGAGCCGGTGGCGGTCCGGGAAGGCGTACACGCGGTGGGCCGCGCGGTCGCAGGGGAACCGGACGTCCCGCCAGCCCTCGATGCTCGCCAGCACCCGGCCGTCGCGCACCAGCTCGGCGTCCATCTCGAGGACGTCGGGCCGGGGCAGCCGGACGCGGACGAGACAGCCGAGCCGCGCGCCGGGCGCGGGTTCGGGGCCGTGCCAGGTGAGCCGGCCGATCGACCGCGGGAAGGCGAGCAGGCCGTCGGAGCGGGCGGCCATCAGCCAGCAGCCGAGCAGCTGGCCGACGTTGTCGAGCAGGCCGCCGGGCGCCTCCGGGACGACGAGCTCGCCGCGGATGTGCTGCTCGCCGAGGCCGGTCAGCCGCGACAGGCCCCGGTACGCGGGGCCGTGGAACATCTCGCGCTGGGCATAGATCTCTTCCGCGGTCAGCGGCGGCGTGGTCTCCGGGCCGGGCACGCCGGCCGGGGACGGCGGCGGGGCGAACGCGCCCAGCTCGACGGTCAGCAGCGCGTACGGTCCGATCTCGACGCTCACACGATCGCCCTCGCGGCTCATCGACAGCGGCACCCGCTGCGCCGGCGAAGCGACCAGCCACCGGGAGAACACGGCGTCCCGCACCGCGACGGCCGTCGTGTCCGGCCAGGCGCGTTCGACGGCCCGGCAGGCGAGGTCCACCAGCGTCGTCGCCGGCACCACCGGCCGGAAGTCGGACTCGTCGGGCCAGCCTTCGCGCTGCCGGAAGAACCGGTGGTCGCGCAGGTACGGCATCGCGGCCAGCGAGACGTCCACAGTGGACTCGATTCGCCGGCTCGCGGCCGCCGCGACGACGTCCGCCGCGGTCCGGCGGGTCTCGGTGAGCAGGGCGGTGAACTCGGCGACGATCGCGTCCGGCACCCCGGCGGGCAGAGCGTGGTCGTCGAGCAACCCGCGAGCCGAGTCTGCCAGGGTCAGCAGGGAGTTCCCGGTGGTGAGCCGGATTTGCCGCGGCTCCAGGGCCGCGAAGTCCGTACTCCCGCCTTCGGTCCACAACGCGGTCGCGACGCGGCGCAGCTGCGCGAGGCCGGACCGGGTGCCGGACGCGGCCGCGACGACCAGGTGCCGCCGCTCGCCGAGCGTGTCGGTGACGTACGAGCCGAGCTGGCCGGCCCCGACCTGCACGAACGCGCGGAACCCGTCTTCATGCAGGGCTTCGGTCAGCTCCCGGAACCGGACCGGGCGGATCAGGTGCACGAGGTAGAGCTCGCGGACCTCGTCCGGGTCGGCCGGGTAGGGCCGCGCGGTCGTCGCCGACCACACCGGCAGCGCCGGCTCGCGCAGGTCCAGCTCCGCGGCGAGCCGGGCGAACGGCGCGAGGTGCGGCCGCATCAGCGGCGTGTGGAAACCGGACCGGAACGGCAGCGTCCGGGCCACGATCCCCAGGCCGCGGCACGTCTCGGCGAACTTCGCGACGGCGTCGGGCGGACCGCACACAATCGTCTGCTTCGTCGCGTTCTCGTGCGAGACGACGAGGTCACCGGGCAGCAGCTCCGCCACCCGCGCGGCCGGGCAACCCAGTACCAGGTAGTCCGCGTCGGGCAGCTCGAACCCGCCGGGCCAGTACCGCTGCAGGAGGCCCGGCTCGGCGCGGTACATCCCGGCGGCCTGCATCGCGGTCCACTCGCCGACGCTGTGCCCGGCCAGCGCGTCCGGCCGGATCGCCAGCCGGCGCAGGGCCTCGTCGAGCACCAGTCCGGTCGCCGAGACACTCGCCGCTCGGTCGAGCACGCTCGCCGTGGACCACTGTGGACGGTCCAGTCCGAAGTGCTTCGCGACGTCGTCGATGCGCGGCTCGGCACCCGCCTCCAGTCCTGGGTGGACGAACGCGATCTTCCCGTTCGGCAGCACCGGATCGACCGAGCACCAGATGTCGCCGCCGCCGTGCCACGAGCGGCCCTCGGCCGCCACCTTGGCGAGTACCTTCCGGGCCGTCGCCAGCTTGCGCTCGTCCGGGCCGACGATCCCGATCCGGCAGGGACCGTCGCCCGAGCCGGCCTCGTCGAGCCGGTCCAGGAGTTCGCCGGGGGTGTTCGCGGCCAGCCGCAGCACACGTTCCGGCTCGTCGACGCGCACCCGCCGCTTCGGCGCCGGGTCCCCGGCCGCCAGCACGACGTGCTCCTGGCTCACCACAGTGACGCCGTGTACAGGACCGCGCGGTCCGTGCCGTAGGCGAGTTCGCGCAGGAGGGCGGCGGTGGCCTCGCCCGCGTCGAGCAGGCCGACGTCACGGCGTTCGTACTCGCGCGCGAGTTCCGGGGACACCATGCCACTGTGGTCTTCCGCGGGCGCCCACGGTCCCCAGTGGACGGTCACGACGCGGCCGCGCCAGCTCTTCGCCAGCGACTCCAGTGCGTCGTTCGCCGCGGCGTAGTCGGTCTGGCCGCGGTTGCCGAACACCGCGGCGATGCTGCCGAAGAACGTGACGAACCCGGGCTTCACGCCTCGTTCGGTGAGCGCGCCGAGCAGGGTCCTGGCCCCCGCCACCTTGGTTTCGAAGACGGTCCGGAACGACTTTTCGTCCTTGTCGGCCAACAGCTTGTCGTCGATCACGCCGGCCGCGAAGACGACTCCGTCGATCCGGCCGTGCAGGTTCTCGACGAGGTGGTGCACGGCGTCGGGGTCACGCACGTCGAGGGTCCGGTAAGCCGGTTCGCCGCCGGCGGCGCGGATCTCGTCGAGGGTGCGGCCGATTTCGCGCTGGGCCAGCACGGTCCGCACGCGGTGTTCGATGTCGGCGACCGAGCCACCGCGGCCGGCCAGCACCGCGCGCATCGCGGTCGGGTCGGCGGGCAGGTCGTCCGGCTCGCCGGGCCACGCCGTCCGGCCGGCCAGTTCGATCCGGCAGCCGGACGCGGCGAGCGCGACGGCCGTGTGGGCGGCGATCCCGCGGGCCCCGCCGATCAGGAGGACGACGGAGTCCGGGCCGAGGCCGAGCGCGGCCAGCTCACCCCCGCCCGGCCCGGCGCCCGAATAGGCGATCGACCCGAGGTCCGCCGGCCGGGGCTCGATCGTGAAGCGGCCGGTCTCGTCGTGACCGACCACCGCCGGTCCCTCGCTGAGGGCCTCGTCCACCAGGGTTTTCGCGACGTCCTGCGTCACCTCGACGAGCCGGGTGACGCCGTCGCGTTCCAGCGCGGCCGAGCGCACCAGGCCGCGGAGCCCGGCCACGGCGTCCGGCTCCGCCGCCACGAGCACGGTCCCCCGCAGCACCTTGAGCTGGGCGAACACCTCCGTCAGGTCGCGGGCGAGCAGCACGGTGACGTCCGCGTCCCCGGTGACGACCGCCGCCCCGGCGGCGGCGAACGCGGCCCGCACGGCGTCGTCGTCGCCCGGCACCGCCACGGTCTTCCCCCGCAGCCGCCCGGGATCCGGATCCAGCGGAACGGGCACCCGTTCGAGCCGGTACCGGGTGGGCGCGGCGGCCGCCGGGGTGGGGTTCAGCCAGCTCTCCAGGTGCGCGGCCAGCGCGTCGGCGGTCCGGTCGCGGCTGAGCTGATCGGTGCGGTCGTCGGCCGGGAGCCCCAGCCGGGACAGCAGCGTGCCCGCGATCTCGGTGCGCTTGATCGAGTCGATCGACAGGTCGGCTTCGAGATCGAGGTCGCCGGCGATCATCTCGGCCGGGTAGCCGGTGCGCTCGCTGATCACGCCGATCACGGTGGTTTTGACGTCCGCTTCGGCTCTTTCGGGCTGCGGTTCCGGCTGCGGTTCCGGTTGCGGCTCGGGCTCGTGGATCACGACGGGTGCGGGGGCGGGCGCGCTGCCGAGGTAGCCGAGCATGACCTCCCGCTGCGCGGCGACGAGCTCACGGGTGGTGCGCAGGAAATCGACGACGGCCTGGTCGCGGCCGGGAGCGGGCTGGGTCATGGCGGAACTCCGGATTCGTCGGGCCGGGGGCAGGGCGGGTGCCTCGGCGCCGGGCGCGCGGGCGGACCGCCCGTCGACGGCCCAGGCGGTCGGGGAGGGGGCGGGGCGCTTCTGCCGGGTCAGCCGCTCGGTGCGGACGTCGACACCGGCTCGCGCGAGGGTGCGCAGGGCGGTCAGGAAGCTCTTCAGATCGGGCCCGCACGCGACAACGGTGTGCGGGCGGTCGCCGAGGATCTCCCCGACGAGCCGGGACAGCACCCGGCCCGGCCCGGCCTCGACGAACGTTCGCGCGCCGGCGTCGTACATCGCTTCGATCTGCTCGAGGAACCGGACGGGCGCACCGATCTGGGCGGCGAGTTCTTCTTTGACGTCAGCTTCGTAGGGCTTCGCGGTCCGGTTGGACCACACTGTCCTTTGGAGGTCCTCAATGGACTCTCGGGCGAGTTCCTTGCCGAAGAGGTCCCCCGCTCCGGCGACCAGCGGGCTGTGGAAGGCGCAGGCGACGGGGATCCGCTGGGCGGTGACGCCGGTCTCGCGCAGCCGCCGGATCGCGCGTTCGATGGCGGCGGTGGGCCCGGAGAGGACGACCTGTTCGGGCGCGTTGTGGTTGGCGATCACGACATCCGGGCCGATGAGGGTCGGGGTGAGAAGATCCTTCGCCGCTTTGACGGCGGCCATCGTGCCGGGCTGGGCGACCTCCGCGATGGCCTTCGCACGGGCTCGGCTGAGGCGCAGGAGGGTCTCGGTGTCGAAAGCGCCGGCGATCGACAAGGCGACGAGCTCGCCGTAGCTGTGGCCGGCCAGGAAGTCCGGTCGGACGCCGACTTGCTCCAGCAGCCTCGCCACGGCGGTCTCGACCAGCCCGAGCGCGGGCTGGGCCACGCGGGTGTCGGTGAGGGCCCGTTCTTGCGCTTCGGCGGCGTTCGAGTCGAAGGCTTGGGGAGGAAACGCTTTCGCGGCGACGTCGGGGGCGAGCTCGAGGAGGTCGGCGAGCTTGGGGAAGTGCACGAACAGCTCGGCGAGCATGCCGGTGCGCTGGCTGCCCTGGCCGGGGAAGAGGAAGGCGACCTGGCCCGGATCGGAGTCGCTTTTCCGGACGTTCCGAAGGATCTCTTCGGCGTCAGCGGACCAATCCCGTAGGCCATGGCGCCGATCCGGGGCGACCGGGCCCGCCCCCAGCACCGCGTGGAAGTTCGTCCCGCCGAAGCCGAACGCGCTGACCCCCGCCAACCGGGCCGGATCCGCCCACGGCCGCGCCGTCGTGGTGAACGTGAACGGGCTCGTCGCCGCGTCCCAAGCCGCGTTCGGCCGGCTCAGGTGCAGCGTCGGCGGCACCACCTCGTGCCACAGCGCGAGCGCGGCCTTGATCAGCCCGGCCAGTCCCGCCGCGCACTTCGTGTGCCCGATCTGGCTCTTCACCGAGCCGAGCACGCACGACCCAGGCGCGGCACCGGCCTCGGCGAAAAAGCCGGTCAACGTCCGCAGCTCCGTCGCGTCGCCGACCACCGTGCCGGTGCCGTGCGCCTCCACCAGGCCGACGTCCACCGGGGACACTCCCGCGTTCTGGTAAGCCCTTTCCAGCGCCCGGTGCTGCCCTTCCGGACGTGGCGCGGTCAAGCCGAGCGCCTTGCCGTCACTCGCCGCGCCCACTCCCTTGACCACGGCGTAGATCCGGTCACCGTCCCGCTCGGCGTCGGACAGGCGCTTCAGCACCAGGCACGCGACGCCTTCACCCAGCGCGATCCCGTCGGCGGCCGCGTCGAACGGGCGGCAGCGGCCGGTCGGCGAGAGCGCGCCGGCCGAGGTGAACATCAGGTAGTCGTGGATGCCGTTGTGCAGGTCGACCGCGCCGCACAGCACCAGCGAGCTCGTCCCGGCACGCAGCTCTTTCGCCGCGAGGTCGAGTGCCGCCAGCGACGAACCGCACGCCGCGTCCACCGTGTAGTTCGCGCCGCCGAGGTCCAGCCGGTTCGCGATCCGGCCGGAGATCACGTTCGCCAGCGTGCCGGGGAACGTGTCCTCCGTCGGTTCGGGCAGCTGCGCGAGCAGCTCGGGTGGCACCTCGTCGAGGTAACCGTCGAGCAGCGACCGCAGCGTGCCCGCGTTCGCGAGGTCGCCGCCCGCCTCCGCGCCGAACACGACGCTCGTGCGCTCGCGGTCGAAGCCGCGCTCGCCGTACCCCGCGTCGGCCAGCGCCCGGCGCGCGGTCTCCAGCGACACGAGCTGCGCGGGATCGATGCGGCCCATCGCGGACGGCGGGATACCGTGGTCGAGCGGATCGACGTCCAGCGGCGGCAGGAACCCGCCCCACTTGGACGTCGACTGTCCGAAGTAGACCGCCGGGTCCCAGCGTTCCGGCGGAACCTCGGTCACCGCGTCTTCGCCGCGCAGGACGTTCGACCAGAACGCTTCGAGGTCCGGAGCACCCGGAAACGTGCAGGCCATGCCGATGACGGCGATGTCCCTTGTGTCCGGCACCAAAGCAGGTTCCGCCGCGCGGGCAAAGGTTTTCCCGGAAGTCACGTCGGCGTGCAGCTCGGCGATCGTCGTCCGCCGGTCGCGCAGCACGGCGACCTGGCCGGCCATGAACATCCCCTCGGCGAGCTGGGTTCCTTCGTCGAGCCGCTCGCCGTCACGCCGGACGCCCTTGCTCGCGACGCGCGACCGTCCGGTGTTCAGCTCTTCCAGCCGCTGCCACGCCTCCTGCGCGGGCACGTCGCACAGACCGGCCTTGACCTGCTCGAACTCCGTCGTGTACGGGCTCGGCAGGCACCGCGTGCGATGGCCCGGCGCGGTCTCGAGCGTGACGGTGGTGTCGACGGCGAGCGCGCGCTCCTGGAACAGGCCGGTGATCGCGCCCTGCGTCACGGCCTCCTCCGTGAAGAGGTACGCGGTGCCCATCAGGAGGCCGACGGCGTCGAGCGGCGCCGCCATCGCGGTCACCATCGCGGCCGACCGGGCGTCGTGGATCCCGCCCGCGAACAGCACTTCGACGTCCTTGGCCGCGCCGAGGACGGCCAGTTGCTCTTCCCACAGCTCGAAACTCGCGCGCGGACCGACGTGGCCACCGCATTCGGCGCCTTCGAAGACGAACCGGCGGACCCCGGCGTCGAGGTACTGGCCGAGCAGGATCGGCGACGGCACGTGCACGAACGTCGCGATCCCCTCGGTCTCCAAGGCCTTGACCTGCCCCGGTTTCCCGCCCGCGACCAGCACGCACCGCGGCCGCGCCGCACGGATCGCGGCGAGCTGCTCGACGCGCAGGTCGTCGGGCACGAAGCCGAGGATGCCCGCACCCCACGGAAGGCCGCCGAGGCGTTCGGCGGTGCGCGTGAGCAGCTCGGCGGTGCGCGTGCCGTTCGCCGTGGCCACCGCGACGAACGGGAACCCGCCCGCTTCGGCGACCGCGGCGGCGAAGCCCGGCTGGTCGCTGACCCGCGTCATCGGTCCCTGGACGACCGGGAGCGCGCAGCCCAAGGTCCGGCACAAGCGATCGGAAGCTGCCGGTGCGGGCACCTCCGCGCCGACGATCCGGCGGACGTCCGCTTCCACTGTGGACTCGAGGAGCACGCCGGCCGCACCTCCGGCGAGTGCCCCCAGCGCCGTGCGCGGGCCCGCCACGCCACCCCACACCGGAACGTCGAACTTACCGAGGAGCTGTTGCAGCAGAACGAATCCACTGAGTTCGCCGCCACGGGCGAGCAGTCCCAGCGCACCACCTTCGACGGCCTCCCCGGCCGTGGCGAGGTCGGGCACCTCGGCGAGTGCGCCGGTCCACGGCGCCGTCGTGCGGACCGCGAAGGCGGCCCCCTCGGGAACCGGGCCGTCCGTGCGCACCCCGTAGGGCACCCGGAGCCGCGCCGCGACGAGCCGGAGGTCGGCCGGATCGGCACCGTCGAGCACCCCGAGGCCGCCACCGCGCGCGACGGCGGCCACCGCGTCGGGGTCGCCGATGCCCAGGCACCGCAGCCGTCGAGCGTGCGACGGCGGGACGAGCTCGGCCATCGGCGGACCTCCTGTGCGGGGTGGGGTGATCTTCACGCAGACCAATCACAGGAATAACGCACCAGGTCTGGAAAAAGCAATAGCCGTGCTAGGGTGGGAAACTGTGAACACCGCACGATCATGGCCCCCACCAGGGCTTTTATCACCTACCTTCTAACGTGGAAATACAATTCACTCACCTGCGTAACAATAGCCCGGAAAATACTGGAGCCCGCGTGGAACTGACCGGACGGGTCGTCGTGCTGACCGGCGCCGCACACGGAATCGGGGCCGCCATGGCGCGGCGCTTCGCCGCCGAGGGCGCGGCCGGGGTCGTCGTGTCCGACGTCGACGCCGCCGGCGCCGGGCGGGTGGCGGACGAGATCGCCGACGCGGGCGGCCGCGCCGTCGCCGTGACCGCCGACGCGACGTCCAAAAAGGACCTGAAGACGCTGGTCGCGGCGGCCCGCGCCGAGTTCGGCGAGGTGGACCTGTTCTGCGCCAACGCGGGCGCGGCGTTCGGCACCGGTGTCCACGCGGCGGACGAGCAGTGGGCGAAGTCGTGGGAGATCAACGTCATGCAGCACGTCCACGCCGCGCAGGTCGTGCTGCCCGCGATGCTCGCGCGCGGCGAGGGCTACCTGCTGATCACGGCGTCGGGCGCCGGTTTGCTCGGCACGCCCGGCGACGCGCCGTACTCGGTCACCAAGCACGCGGCCGTCGGCCTCGCCGAGTGGCTGGCGATCACCTACCGGCCACGCGGGGTGCGAGTCAGCGCGCTGTGCCCGCTCGGCGTCCGGACGGCGCTGCTCGAACCCGAGGACGTCGCCGACGCGGTCGTGCGCGGCCTCGGCACGGAAGAGTTCCTGATCCTGCCGCACGCCTGTGTGCGGGAGTCGTTCGTGCGCAAGGCGGGCGCGGTCGACGCGTGGATCGACGAGATGGCCGTCCAGGGAGGTTGACGTGGAGTACCGCAGGCTCGGCGCGAGCGGGCTCGCCGTGAGCGAGATCGCCTACGGCAACTGGCGGACGCACGACGCACCGGGGTGCGTCGCCGCGGCGCTGGACGCCGGCGTCACGACGTTCCACACCGCGGCGGCGTGGGACGGCGGCGCGGCGGAGGCGTCCTTCGGCGAGGCGTTCGCCGGCGTGCGCCGCGACGAACTCGTCCTGTGCACCGGGGTGTTCTGGGCCGAGGGCCCGGGTCCGAACGACACCGGGCTGAGCCGCAAGCACGTGATCGCGTCATTGGAAGGGTCGCTGCGGCGGCTGCGCACCGACCACGTCGACGTCTACCAGCTGCTGCGCTTCGACTACCGGACGCCGGTCGCCGAGACGTTCCTCGCGCTCTCGGATCTGGTGCGGCAGGGGAAGATCCGGTACGTAGGCACGTCGGAGTGGACAGCCGAGCAGCTGCTGCAGGCGCACGAAGCGGCTTCGCGCCACGACGTGCCGTTCATCGCCAACCAGCCGCACTACTCGATGCTGTGGCGGGTGCCGGAGGCGCAGGTGATGCCGGTGGGCCAGCGGATCGGCGTCGGGCAGTTCGCGTCGCTGCCGCTCGCGCAGGGCGTGCTGACCGGGAAGTACCGGGACGGGCACATCCCGGCGGGATCCCGCGCGGCCGGTCCGGCGCACGCGCGGCCGCTGCTGATGCCGGAGCTGCTGGAACGGGTGGAGCTGCTGCGCGGCGTCGCGGACGACGCGGGCCTGACGATGGCGCAGCTCGCGCTGGCGTGGACGCTGCAGCACGAGACCGTCGCGTCGACGGTGGTGGGGGCGAGCACGCCGGAGCAGGTCACGGAGAACGCGAAGGCCGCCGGCATCCGGCTGGACCTCGACGTGCTGACCCGGGTCGATCATCTGCTCGGCAGCTTCGTCCAGACCGATCCGCGGCTGGTGTGGTCGCCCCCGGCGTTCTCAGCGTCCTCAGCGTCCTCAGCCTGAGCCGAGGCAGACGAAGGGCCGGCGGAACGGGTCGACGGCGATCGCGTCGGCCAGCGCCAGCGCGGGGCGGTCCCGGACGGCCAGCGCGCGGTAGTAGTCGTCCATCGCGGCCGCCGAGGCCAGGTCGCCGACGCGCGACAGCGGTGCGATCACCGTGCGGGACCCGCTGGCGAGCAGGGCGCTGGCGAAGCCGAGGGCTTCGTCGCCCGGCCGGATCCGGTTGAGCGCCAGCTCGCAGGCGGCGAAGACGACCTGGCGCGGCGGTTGCCGCAGCCCGGCCATCTCGTGCCCGAAGAGGGCGCCGTCGGCGAGTTCGAGGCGGGAGAACAGCGCGTTCTCCGGCTCGTGCGCGCCGTGCGCGGCGAAGTGGGCGAGCTTCGCGCCGTCCATCGCGCGCAGCACCGACTTCACGGTGGCCTTGGCGCCGGTCATGGTCGTCGCGGTGCGGTAGTGGGTGGTCAGCTTCTCCAGCTCACCACGGGCGCCGGCCAGCCCGGGCCCGCGGACGAGCACGATCTTGCGGGCTCGCGGCGACTTCGTCCGCTCGGCGGCGAGCCACGCGGTCGCCGACGGCGCGACGACGGTGGGCCGCCCCCGCAGCCCGGGCAGCACGCCCCACGGCACGGCGTAGAGGGGTCCGGTGGGGACGATGACCAGCTCACGGTCGCCGATGGTGTCCGCGAGGGGCTGGATGAGCTGGACGTCGAGCTTGTCGGCCTGCTTGCGCGCGGAGGTCATGACGACCTCGGCCAGCCGTTCGGGCAGGTTGTCGGGCGCGAGGGCATCGAGGTCGACGTTGAGCACGCGCGCGGACTCGGCGGCGGACCCGGCGGACCCGAGCCGCACGAGCCGGCACTCACCCCCGGCGACGACGACGGCGACGAGCTCGTCCCCGGAGGCGGCGAAGCTGACCAAGGCCCGCTCCCGGAGCTGCGCGACGACCTCACCGAGCCCGGCCACCGGCCGCGGCCGGCCCCAGCGTCCGGTGTGCCAGCCGAGCCGCTGGGCCTCGCGCAGGCGTTCGTTGTACTTGGCCCGCAGCCCGGCGATGGGACGGCCGTCGTGCTGGGCCTCCTGGATGGCCTGCCCGAGGCCCCGCACCTCGGCCACCCGCGCGGCGAGCGCGGGATCGGTCCCGGCCGACAGCGGTTCGTACCGGTAGGTCTGGGCGCGGGTCCGCTCGAGCCAGACGAAGAGACGCCGGGCATCCCCGCGTTCGAGCACGAGCTTGACGGCGAGGTCGGCGAGCTCCTGACCGTGCAGCGCGGTCCCGGAAAGGAGGTCGAGCCCGCCCATCCGGTCCCGGACGGCGTCGAGCTCGGTGAGCCCGGACCGGATCTCGGTGAGCGCCTTGGCCCGGCTCCCCTGAGCGACGGCCAGCTCGGCCCGGCAGAGGCGGCGCAGCATCCGGTAGTCGATGGGGGTGAGCTGCCCGGGGCGCGGGACTTTCCGGAGGGTCTCGACGGCGCGCTTGAGGTTGCCACGCCGGATGTCGAGGCGGACGGCCAGCATCCGAGCGGTGGCGGCCTGCTCGGTGAGCCTCGGCGAGGGCATCTTCGCCGCGATGCGGATGGCCCTGGTGGGCAACGCGGCCGGTACCTCATCCGAACGCACGGCCTCTCGCACATCGGCGTGCAGCCCGATGATCATGGCGTTGGCCACGCAGGTCTGGCACCCGACGCGCAGCATGCGACGCCGGGCCGAATCCGCCATCTGCCGGGCGGGCTCGAGATCATCGGCCAGCAGGGCTGCGGACGCACGGTACAACTCGGCTCGCGCGAGCTCCTTGCTGATGCTTTGTTCCTTGATGAGCACGGGAAGCACGTCATCGAGATGAGAGGCGGCCTCGTCGGCCAAGCCGGCCGCCAACAGGGCCTCGGCCTGCTCGAACCGCAGCGCGGCCGGCACGTCCAGGTCCAGCGCCCGGTAGTTGCGTTCGGCTTCCTCGTAGAACCGGAGAGCTTCCGGCACGTCCCGTACGCGGAGCGCGAGCATGCCCATCGTCCGGCGTACGTCGGCGGCCACGGACCGGAGTTCGTACTTCTCGGCCAGCTCGAGCGCGCGAGCGAGATCGTCCTGCGCCGCGGAGACGTTGCCCAGCCGTACCTGCACCCAGGCCCTCGACGACAGGGTCTGGACGAAGCCCCCCATTCGCGATTCCGGTGCGGGCCCGTGCGCCAGCCGATGCTCCTGATGCGCCACCGAGATGTCGAAGGACACGAGACTGTCTTCGTTGCGGCCTACGCTCATCAGCCTCGCCGCGTAGTTGTAGTTCAGGGAGCCGTCGAGCTCGGCCCGCAGCATCGGGTCCGGTACATCCGCGATCAGCTTCCGCACCTCGTTCAAACCGGCCAAACCGGCTTCGAGATCGCCACTGATCTCCGATGACATCGCCGTCAGGGTGCTCGAAAGACGAATCCGGGTGACCAGCCAGTCGAGGTGAAGCTGCTCCGTCGACGGTCGAACGGTCTCGAGCATGCTCATCCCGCGCTTGAGCAGTCGGACACCTTCGCGATAGCGCCCGAGGCAGGATGCGTCAGTGGCGGCCTTCTGCAGAGCGCGGACCCTCTCGATGACGGAGACCGGGTCCAGGTTTGTCACAGGCACTCTCCTATGACAGCACAGCCCGTTACCAAAGAAGCCCGCCTGCCAGGCGAAGATCGGCAGGCGGGTATCACAAATTGGTGAAGGTCAGTGGGCGACCTGGTAGCACGGCGTGCCGCAGTTCGGCGTCATGACCGGGCCATCCTTGAGCGGCGGGTGGTCGATGTGCACCCAGCCGTGTTCGTCGGCTTCCGGATGCGGAACCACCGGGCCGGCCTTTTCGACCGGCTCCGGGGTTTCTTCCGGCTTGGTGTCCGTGGGCGTCGACATGGTCGATCTCCTCTCCCCTGGGGATCTGCATGGGGCCGCTCGCCGTGACGGTGAGTCCCCCTCGCGAGGCCCTCTCCCCGCGAATGGGCCAATAGTTCCACAACGGAGCAATGATCGGGAGGGTTTTCGCTACGGAAAGTCAGTCCGCCCCCGGTGATCAGGCCAAACGCCCCGGCCGGAACGTCCTAACGAGTGAACTCTGTAACGACGTCCATTGCGGACGTGCATCCCGCCGGGTGGCCGAGCGGGACCCGGGGCCGTCCGGGGTGAGGTGTTCCGCCGGGTGCGAACGGCGAGGTCCGACGTGGGGAGTCCAGGCGCGGGTGGGCAGAGTGGGTCGTCAGGTGTGGCGTCGGAGGGCTCGAGTCGCTGGCGGCGTCCTTGCGGCGCGGACAGGACTGCGGTTCGAGGAGCGAGCCGGCCGCGGCTTGGGCGGCCGGCGTCGCCGAGCGAGACCGGAAGGCCGCTGCACCGGTCTTCGCGCGCCAGTAAGCCCGGCTTGGCGAGGCTCGCCGGCGTCTTGCCGTCCTCTAGCGCACCGCGCTCAGCGGGCCCGCCTCAGGCTCGCCGGCGCCTTGCCACCCTCCGACGCCCGGCGATCCTTGCGGCGCAAGCCGGTTTCGGGCGTACTCCCACCACTCTCCTGGCCGACCGGCCAGGGAGTCCTTTGTGGACCGCTACTTCGTCAGGCCCGTTGTTCCGTCACCGCCTTGTGGATCGTGCTTACCAGCCTTGCGTTCTCCGGCGCCGCTCCGCCCGGGAAGGCGAACCGGCGGCGGTTGTAGCCGTATGCCAAGCCGCTGCGGGGGTCCGCGAACGCCTGGGAACCCGCCGCGCCGCTGTGGCCGAATGCTCCCTGCCCGAGGACCGGGTAGTCGTCCGAGACGATCGCGAAACCCAGGCCGAACGCGTTGTGGTTGCGGGTCGAGAGGTCGTCGCCCGTCGAGTGGATCTGGGCGAACTCCGCCGCCGTCTCCGGGGTCAGCAACGGCTCGGGGCCGCTGATCGCCGCCGCGTACATCCCTGCCAGGCCGCGCGCCGATGCCACGCCGCCCACCGATGCCGGGCTCAGCCGGCGGACCCGCTCGATGTTCGGGAAGTCCCAGAGCTCCGGCGCCTTCGGGTGGTTGCGGTTGAACGCGATCCCGGTGATGCTGTCCGGCCCCGTCGCGTTGGCCTCCAGCTCGGCCAGCTGCTCCGGCGTCGGCAGCATCGGCTGCGTCGTCAGGAACCGCGGCTCCAGCTCCTCCGGCAGCCCCAGGTAGAAGTCCAGGCCGAACGGCTTCCGGACGCGCTCCTCGTAGTGCTCCTGGATGCTGCGGCCGGTGACGCGCCGGACGACCTCGCCGGTCAGGGCGCCGATCACCAGCGCGTGGTAGCCGAACGCCGTGCCGGGGCGCCAGTACGGCCGCTGCGGGGCGAGCCGCTCGGCGATCACGCGGTCGTCGGCGATCTCGTCGGCCGTGAAGCCGGCGTCGGCGCCCACCACGCCCGCGCGGTGCGCGAGCAGCTCACGCAGCGTGATCGCGGCCTTGCCCGCCGCACCGAACTCCGGCCAGTAGTGGCTGACCCGCTGGTCGAGGTCGAGCACGCCCTCCTGGACGAGTAGCGCCACCACCAGGTGCGCCGCCCCCTTGGTCGAGGAGAACACGCCGGTCAGCGAGTCGGCGGTGATCTCGGGGCCGGTCCACAAGTCGACGACGCGCTCGCCGTCGACGTGCGCGACGAGCTGGGCCGCGTAGTCACCTCCTTCGCCGGTCGCGACGGCGGCGAACTCCTCCCGGACGGACTCGAACCCGTCGGCGACGGTTCCCTGGATGTGCTCGGACGACATGGCGGCTCCCTCAGTGATCTTTCGCCTACGCCTGGAGTCAACCCACGCCGCGACGGGGTATTCCGCGTAACGCCGGGGCGTCCCGCCGGGATGTTCCCCGTATGGGGGCACCCGAGTTCGAAGCCGAACCGACCGAAACCACGCGGCCCGGCCGCGGCCTGGCGATCGCCTCGCTCGCGATCGGCGCGTCCGGGCTCACGCTCGCCGTCGCCACCTGGGCGGCCTGGCTGATCGTCCGGCCGCCGGTCGTGACCGCGTGGGTGTACTCCTGGGTCGCGCAGGCGTTCGTGCTGGTCCTCGGCGCGTTGTGGTTCGCATTGCTGCCGATCAGCGTGCTGGCGCTGGTCTTCGGCGTTTACGCCGGCGCGCGCACCCGGCCCGGCGCGGGCCGGATCGGCGCCACGCTCGCCGTCATCACCGCGCTGCTCGCGTTGTCGGGGGCCGCGGTGTTCGCGACGACGTCGTGGCGGACCATCGGCCCGCCCGTCGCCTACTTCGACACCCAACCCGGCCCGGCCCGGTAGAAGTCGCGCGCCGGCGGGTACCACCGGATCATGAAGCTGACCTCCACCGTGCTCGGCACGCCGGAACCGCGTGCGCTCGCCGAGTTTTATTCGAAACTGCTCGGCTGGCCGATCAAAACCGACGAGCCGGAGTGGGTGACGTTGCGCCCGGACGACGGCAGCGCCGGGTTGTCGTTCCAGCTCGAGACGGAGCACCTCCCGCCGGTGTGGCCGCCCGCCGGCGGCGCCCAGCAAATGCAGCTGCACCTCGACATCGAGGTCGACGACCTCGACTCCGCGACGGCGGTAGCGACCGCCGCGGGTGCCGTGGTCTCGGACTTCCAGCCGCAGGAGGACGTCCGCGTCTGCTTCGATCCGGCCGGGCATCCCTTCTGCCTCTGGACGCGTGAATGAGGTGACGCCCCGCGTTCGTCCGATCACAGGATCCGCTATGTTCGCCTGAGGTCCTGTTTCCGGCGAACGGAGTTGAGTCCTGTGGGGGTGCACCGGATCTGGCACCACGGACTGGTCCCCACCGAGGGGAAACGCCCCCTGGACGCCTTGCGCAGCAGGCTCATCACCCGCCAGCGGCAGCACGACGACTACACGGTCGCCGATCTCGGCTCTTCCGACGACGGCGGCTCGCGCCGGTGCGACCTGAAGTTCGGGTGGTCGGGCGGCGAGGGCCGTTACTCCGTTCAGGTATTGCTTTCGCTGTGCTACCACGCCGGCGAGGACCGGGTGGCGTGGCTGCTGGCCGCCGCGTGCACGCGGCCGTGGCGCAGCTGCCACGAAGCGCCGGCGCAGCGGATCGGCCTGGAGGAGCTCGGCGCGAGCGGGAGTGACGAGATCCCGATCGAAGCGCCGGTTCTCGCGATGCGCGGCTGGTCTCGCAAGGAGTGCGACCGCGTCGCGGAACTGCTGGGCGAAGCGCTGGTGGCGGAGTGGCGGACGTCGGCGGTGCTGGTGCTCACCGAACCGCCGACCGTCCCGGTCGACGGCTGGCCCGGGCTGGTCAACGTGTTCGACGTCGACGACCGCTTCCGCCGCACCCTCAACCAGAACGTGCCCCTCGGCTACGAGGTGCCGCAAGGCGCGCGGCTGTACGCGCCGCTGTGCGACCAGCTCCCCGACTTCGTCGAAACCGCCAGCCCGGTGTCCGGCGAGGCGCTCCAGGGCGCGATCACGCGGCTGCTCCAGACCCGCGGCCGGACGCCGCTTCCCGACGAGTGGGCGGAGGTTCCCAGCGTGAAAGCCTGGTACGCCGCGGATCCGTTCGACGCGCCGGAACGGAAACCGGACGCCGAGCTGACGGAGAAGCTGGACCGCGCCGAGCGCGAGCTGGCGGAGGCGCGGGGCGTGATCACGATCCTGCGCAAGCAGTCGAAGGCCGACACCGAGAACCGGGACCGGCACGCCGGCGAGGTGAAGGTGCTTCGCCGGCAGCTCGAGGAACTGTCCGCGATCGACGTCGCGTGCCTGCGGACGCAGCTCGCGCAGCTTCAGGGGGAGGTCGACGACTACGCGCGCGCGTTCGAGGAGACGGAGACCGAGCGCGACGAGCTCAGGCGGGTGAACGGGCTGCTGGCGGGCACGCTGGCCCGGTACCACGACGCCGACGACGAGGTCGCCGCCGCCGAGCGCCCGCCCGAGGAGTTCCCGAGCTTCGCCGAGCTGATCGGCGCCGCGACGGCGACGCTCAAGCACCTCGCGATCACGGCCGAGCCGGGTCCGGCCGCGATCCTCGACCACCACCCGAAAGCCGGCGCCTGGCGACGCAAGGCGTGGGACGCGCTCCGCACCCTCGACGCGTATGCGTGCGCGCGGACCACGTTGCTCGACGCGGGCCAGGACCCCGGGCCCGAGCTTTCGGACGTGCTCGCGTTCGCCCGCACCGGTCAGCCGGGTTCGCTGATCAGCGCCAACATCATCGCCTTGGCCGAGTCGGACACGGTGACCACGAACGAACGGCTCCGCCAGGCGCGAACCTTCCGCGTCGACCCGCGGACGAATCCCTGCGGCCGCGACTACTTCGGTGCGCACATCGCCCTGGAGCGGTTCAAGTCGCCGGCGCCGCGGCTGCACTTCCTCGACGACACCGACCGCACGGGCACGGTGTACGTCGGGTACCTCGGCGCCCACCTGCCGACGTCGAAGACCAACTGAGCGAGAATCGCGCGCATGACGGAGATCGCGCGGAAGCACCTGGCCTACTGCTGGATCGCCCGCGGCGACCTGGTGCTGTTCCTCCGGCGCGGGCCCGGCGTGTTCCTCGCGGGACGGTGGGAACTGCCCGGCGGGACGGCCGAACCGGGCGAGTCCTTCGAAGCCACCGCGGTCCGGGAAGCGGCCGAGGAAACGGGGTTGCGGGTGCGGATCACGGGTGAATTCGCCCGCGATTCCTGGCCGGACGTCGCCGGGCGCGCGATGCACATCCGCGCTTTCGTTTACACGGTGGAAGAAGACGGCGCCGGAGCCGTCGTGCTCAACCCGGAAGAGCACGACGACTTCGCTTGGCTTGCGCCGCGGGAAGCCCGGCGCCTCGAGATGGCGGAACATTTTCGCCGGCTGCTGTGATCGCCGCGGGTGCGGCGACGGTCTTCGGTGGCCGGACGAGAGAAGAGTGGTCATGCCCCTGACAATACCGAACACCCGTGCGAAGATCATCGCTGAATCGGGTGAACTCCGGACGCCGCGTTCGCGCGCGATTCCCCTTGTACCGCAACGGAAACGGGCCTAGGGAGCCCCCGATTTACACGCTACCAGCAGGCACCGACAAAAACGGAAACAGCTGAGCCGGCGGGAACCCCGGAAAGGTCTTGAATGAGTCATCCAGGTCTTCGGAGGTCCTGAATGACTCATTCAAGACCTTTGGGTGGGCTACCGCGGAACCAAGTACCTCAGCAGCACGCTCGCCCCATCGGTGAGCACCGACGCCAGCTCCAGCGAAGCCGGGTCGATCGCCCCGCCCACCGCCGCCCGGCCGGCCGCTCCCGCCACCAGGAACGGCGCCACCGTCAAGCGGAACTCGTCGACCACGCCCGCCTCGATCAACGACCCGAACAACCGAGGCCCGCCTTCGCAGTCGATGCGGCCCAGCCCCTCGGCCGCCAACGTCGAGACCACCTCGGCAGCCGACACCGCCGAGGAGCCCGCCACGAACACCCGGGCCCCGTTCGCCGCCCATTCGGCACGCAACGACGAAGGCGCCGCCGCCGACGTGAACACCAGCGTCGGGACCGCCGCCTTCGTGATCACCGGGGCGTCCGGGGGCAGGGAGCGTCCCGTCGTCACCACCGCGACCGGGGCGATCGGGGCCAGCCCGAACCGGCGGCGGCGCTCGGCCGTGCGCTCGTCGGGGCGCATGCCCTCGAACCCCTCCGCCATCGCCGTGCCCGCGCCCACCAGCACCACGTCCGCCAGGTCGTTGCCCAGCCGGTAGACGATGCGGTCGGCCGGGGTCGACAGGCTCGCCGACCGGCCCTCGACCGTGATCGCGCCGTCCGCGCTGGACACGAAGTTGACCGCGACCCACCGGGGGCCGTCCGGGTACCGGTAGAGCTGCTCCAGGTCGTGGTCGTCGAGGCGGCGCTCGACCGGCCAGATCTGCCGGATCACTCCCACCGGAGCGCCTTCGCCGGCGGCCGCGTGCCCGCGATGCTCGCCGCCATCTCGGCCACGTGCCTCGTCGCGCGCACGTGCCGGGTCCGGATGATCGCCGCCCCGGCCGACGCCGCCAGCGCCGCCAGCGCCAGGCCGCCCGGCGTCCCGTCGCCCTCGACCTCCAGCAGCACCGGCACTCCCGAAGGCAGCGAAGGCGCCGCCCGCACCACTCCGACGTCCAGGACGAAACCAGGTCCGGAAGGCACCGACGGGCCGGCGTAACCGGCTCCGAACCGCGCCGCGACCTCGGTGAGGTCGGTCCGCGCGAGGACGAGGTCGGCTCCGGCTTCACAGCACGCGGCAGCCACCGAGGCGTCCGCGGTGTCGACCGCCAAGCAGAGATCCGGGAACTTCGAGCGTGCCCACGCGACCAGGGGCTCGACGCCGGTTCCGGCGAAACCCACGAGATCGGCGCCGTCTTCGACGACCCTCAGGACCGCTTCCCGCGCCGCGTCGGGCTCCGGGAGCACCTGGACCGCGGCCAGCACCAGCGCGCGGTCACCGCTCAACCGGCGGCCCCGGAAGACGAGGTCGGGGGTCTTCATCGCACTCTCCCTGCTGGACATCCGGGCGTCCCGATCATAAGCGAGACCAGCAGGTGAACACTTTTCGCCGGCAGGTGGCGGGGCCTCGTCGCCGGGCCACCCGACCGTGGCGGAACTCCTCAGGAGGCGAGGGCCTCGTTGATCGCCAGCAGCTCCTGAGCGGTGCGCGTGGCGGTGAATTCGATGACTTCGTAGCGGGCGAGGCGCCGGATGACGAACGGATCGCTGGCGAGCACCGCGTCGAGCTTGCCGCGCAGCACCGACCGCGTGAGGATCACGTGGTCGGTGGCGCCGTTCCCCTTTCCGGAAACGAGGAAGACCCCTTTTGTGAATTGTTTGCGCAACCAGTCCGAATGATCCGGGAGCGCGTAGTCGACTTCTGTTTCGGGCGCTGTGTAGGTCAGCAGGGCGATGTACATGACTCGATGGTAGAACTCTTTCGCCCACAATGCATCCGCCTCGCGAGTGGCGCCGGGCACGCGATTCGGCAATATTCCGGTCAAGGACAACAAAATTCCTTTACCAACACTTTTCGACATTTCTCCACGATTGCCGTACGCCCGTCGTCGTACACCACAGTGTCGCCACCGGGCCGACGCGGTGGCCCGCCTCCGGGCGCGACACTCGGAGCCATGAACGCACTGACCCGGATCCGGCACGACGGCCGGCGAGCCGAAAAAGCCGCCTACGCCGTCGGCGCGGCACTGTTCCTGAGCGGCGTCGTGCACGCGATCGTGCTCATCGCCACCGGCGGCTCGTGGCTGGGTCCGCTGTCGATGCGCAAGGCCGTCACGTTCGGCCTGTCGTTCGGGCTGACGCTCGCGTCGGTCGCCTGGGCGACGTCGTTCCTCACCGTCCGCCCCCGCCTGCGCACCGCCCTGCTCGGCGCGTTCACAGCGGCGAGCGTCGCCGAGGTCGCGCTGGTCAGCACGCAGGCCTGGCGCGGGGTGCCGTCGCACTTCAACTTCGAGACGCCGTTCGACAACGTCGTGTCGATGACGCTCGCGGCCGGCGGCGGGGTGATCATCCTGACGATCATCGGCTTCACGGCCGCGGCGCTGGTCGAGCCCGGTCCGGAGGCGGCGAGCCTGCGCCTGGCCGTCCGCGCGGGCCTGGTCGTCCTCCTGGTCGCGCTGGCCACCGGCGCGGTGATGATCGCCCGCGGCGTCGTCGAGGCGCGCGGCGGCGACCCGCAAGGCGCCTACACCACCGCCGGCTCGCTCAAGCCGCTGCACGCCGTCGCGATGCACGCGATCCTCGTGCTCCCGGCGCTGGCGTGGGTCCTGCGGTTCACCCGCTGGCCCGAGGCGCACCGGCTGCGCGTCGTGAAGGTAGCCGTGGCCGCCGACGCCCTGCTCACCGCCGTGATCGGCGTCGAGTCCTTCACCGGCATCGACCCGCTGGCCGCACCGCTGCCGCTCCTCGCCCTCTCCGCACTGGCCGGCGCCGCGCTGGCCGGCATCGGGGTCTACGCGGTGACCGGTGTTGAACCGGCCGTCCGATTCACACGTATCCCCATCGGGAAGGCAAGGGGCCGGTAAAGCGGCGGACGGAGACCACGCGTGCGGCACGGTATGACCACCAGAGGCCTTTTCCAGCAGAGTGCGGCCCACAGCCCATCGTTCTTCTCCGTGGCCAGGGCGATGGGCCAGCACGCGGACGACCTCGCGGACTTCTGCATCCCCTGCAACCCGTACTTCCCCACCGACGAGATGTTCGGCGAGCTGGAGCGCAACCTCCGCACGATCCTCAAGTTCTACCCGAGCGACGCCGGCGCGATCACCGCGCAGCTGGCGAGCGTGCTGCGGCTCAACCCGTCGACGATCTCCCTGGCCAACGGCTCGACCGAGCTGATCACCTGGATCGACCGGCTGCTGATCGACGCCAGCGTCGCCGTGCCGATCCCGACGTTCGGCCGCTGGACCGACCAGCCGCTGGAAACCGGCAAGCGCGTCGACATGTTCCTGCTCAAGGAATCCGACAACTTCGAGCTCCGCGTCGACGAGTACGTCGCGTTCATCAAACGCCGCGGCTCGCGGGTCGCGGTGCTCTGCAACCCGAACAACCCCGACGGCGGGTACCTGCCGCGCCGCGAGGTGATCCGGTTCATGGACGCCCTCGAGGACCTCGACCTCGTGGTGATCGACGAGTCGTTCATCGACTTCGTCGAGGCCGAGATGAGCCCCTCGGTGGCCGCCGAAGCCGTCGTGCGGCCGAACGTCATCGTGCTGAAGAGCCTCGGGAAGAACTTCGGGCTGCACGGGATCCGCTTCGGCTACCAGGTGTCGAACCCGGCGCTGACGCGCAAGCTGTCGGGCGCGCTGCCGAAGTGGAACCTGAACTCGCTGGCCGAGGCCGTGATCTTCATGCTCGCCGAGCACCGCGCGGAGTACGCGGACAGCCTCAAGAAGCTCGCCCTCGACCGGTTCATGATGAACTCGCAGCTGAACCAGTTCGCGGAGCTGACGGTGTTCCCGTCGCAGGCGAACTTCCTGCTCGTCAAGCTGCCCAGCTCGGTCGACGGCGCCGAGCTGTGCGACTACCTGCTCGCCGAGCACCACCTGCTGGTGCGCCAGTGCGGCAACAAGATCGGCATGACCAGCCAGTTCATGCGCTTCGGGGTGCGGCCGGACACCGAGGTCGAGCGGCTGGTCGAGGGCCTGCGCGGGGTCGAGCGGCTGGGGGGCGGCGGGCGCCACACGCCGCCGATCGAGCTCGTCGCGCACTCCCGCGAGCCGGAACGGTCGATCAGCTGAGCACGTGGGCCATGGCGGGCTCGACGGCGAACGAGCGGCCGTTCGCCGGGCTCGACCGCTCCGGCCGGACCAGACGCCTGCGCCGCCTCGCCGAAGCCGCCCTGTCCGCCTACGACGTGCCGGTGGCCCGGTTGACGCCGCTGGGCCGCGGGCTCAACACGACGTTCCGCGTCGACGGCGCGGACGGCTACCGCTACGTGCTGCGCGTCCAGCGCGCGGACGGCCCCGGCGCCGCGCAGGTGCGGGCCGAAATGGCGTGGCTCGCCGCGCTGGGCCGCGAAACCGACCTCGTCGTCCCGCGGCCGGTGCCGACGCGGGCGCGGGACCTGGTCACCGTCGTCGCCGACCCGGCGGTGCCGGAACCGCGCACCTGCGTGCTCTGCCACTGGGTCGACGGCCGGTTCGTCGACGAACGGCTCAGCGCGCCGCAGCTGTACGCGGTGGGCGAGCTCGCCGCGCGGCTGCACCTGCACGGCGCGCGGATGAACGGCCTCGACCGCGGCCGCGTCGACGACCTGACCGAGTTCGGCCGCTCGCAGGTCGACGGCTTCTCCGACGCCGTGCTCGACCGGGCGGTCGTGCTGGCCGGTGGCGACGAACGGGTCCGCACCGCCGTCGGGCGGGTCCGCGCGGTGCGGGCCGAACTCGGGTGCGGCGCCGACGTCTTCGGCCTGGTCCACGGCGACCTGCGCCAGGAGAACTACCTGTTCCACCGCGGCCGCGTCCGGGCGATCGACTTCGACGACTGCGGATACGGGCACTACGCCTACGACCTCGCCGTGGCGCTCGACGAGCTCAAGCACCTGCCGCAGCGCGACGAGCTGCGGGAGGCGCTCCTGGACGGCTACCGGTCGGTGCGCCCGGACGCGGCGACGACCGACCCGGCGGTGCTGAACGCCTTCGCCGGGCTTCGCCGGGTGCAACTCCGGCTGCGCTCCTGACGCTATACACCGGCGCTACAATTGCTACATGGCCGGACGATCGAGCAACGCCACCAGCACCCGCGACCGCCTGCTCCTGGCCGCCGGGCAGCTCCTGCACGAGGCACCGGGCGGGCCGGTGTCGACGCGGGCGATCTGCGAGCGCGCCGGCGTCCAGGCCCCCACGCTCTACCACCACTTCGGCAACAAGCAGGGCCTGCTCGACGCCGTCGTGAACTACGGCTTCACGCAGTACGTGCAGGCGCCCGCGGCCGGCGGCGACCCGGTGGACCGCATTCGCGCGGGCTGGGACCGGCACGTCGAGTACGGCTTGGAGAACCCGCGGTTCTACGTGCTGCTCTACGGCCAGATCGAGCCGGGCGTGCCGTGCAACCTCACCTCCAGCGCCGAGGCGATGTTGCTGGAGCTGTTCACGCCGCTGGCGCGGGACGGCCGGCTGCGGGTCGACGCAGAGGAGGCCGCGCGGCAGTTCGCGGCGGCGAACAGCGGGGTCACGCTGAGCCTGATCGCCGAACCCGAAGAGAGCCGCGAACTGACGATGTCCACGCAGGTCAGGGAGGCCGTCTTGGCCGGGCTGCTCGCCGAGCGGCCGGCCGGGGGCTCGTCCGTCGGCGCACTCGCGGTCGCTTTGTCGACCGCGCTCGCGGATGACGTCGACCAGTTGACCACGACCGAGCGGCAGCTGCTGCGAGAGTGGCTGCACCGCCTCGCGAGCTGACGCTACATTTGCTACATTGACTGCTATGACAAATGTAGTGAAGCAGTTCGGCGTGTTCCTGGCCCCGCACCGCGACGACGAAGTCCGCAAGCGGCACGCCGTCGCGGCCGACCGGCTCGGCTACGGCACGGTCTGGTTCGGCACCGGCCGGAACTCGGTCGGCGACCTCGCGTTCGTCGAAGACGTCCTCGCCTCGACCGAGCGGATCACCGTGGCGACGGCGATCGTCAACATGTGGGTCGACGAGCCGGAAACCCTCGCCGACTCGTACCACCGCCTGGCCGGCCGCTACGGAAAGCGCTTGCTGCTGGGCATCGGCGTCGGGCACCCGGAGTCCGTCACCGAATACCGCAGTCCGTACGACAAGATCGTCGACTACCTCGACCGGCTCGACGCGGCGGGCGTCCCGGCCGAAGCGCGCGTCCTCGCCGCGCTCGGCGACCGCGTGCTGAAGCTGGCCGCCGAGCGCACCGCGGGCGCGCAGCCCTACCTGGTGCCGGTCGGGCACACGCGGCACGCGCGGTCGATCCTGGGCGAGGGCAAGCTGCTGGCCCCCGAGCAGAAAGTCGTCGTCGACGACGACGCGGTCGCCGCCCGCGCGATCGGCCGCCCGTTCGTCCACCAGCCCTACCTCGGGCTGCGCAACTACGTGCGCAACCTGCTGCGCCACGGGTACACCGAAGCCGACGTCGCCGACGGCGGCAGCGACCGCCTGATCGACGACCTCGTCCTCCACGGCACGCCGGAGACGATCGCGAAGGGGCTGCGGTCCCATGTGGACGCGGGCGCCGACCACGTCGCCGTCCAGGTGCTCGGCCCGTCACCGGACGTCGAGGCGGAGAACCACCGGCAGCTGGCCGAGGTCCTGCTCTGAACAGCTCTGATCAGCCGGGCGCGGGCAGGAGGGCGTTCAGCGCGGTGACGATCGTGCGCTCCTCGTAGGCGAAGTGATCGTCCAATGCGGACGCCAGCCGGTCGAACTCCGTGCGCAGCCGGGCCGGATCGGTTTCTTCGTCGACGAGCCGCTGGATCTCCTCCTGCAACCGCGCGACGACGACGTGGTCGTCGGCCAGCTTGTCCAGTGTGGGCGCGAGCGCCGGGAACCGCGTGGCCAGCATGGGGAAGATCGCGGCGCCCTCCCCGGAGTGGTGCCGGGTGAGGGCGGTGCAGAAGCCGGCGCACCGCGTGCTCAGGCGCCGCGACCCACCGTCGCGCAGTTTCCGCAGCTCGGCGCGCAGCCAGTCGTGCACCTCGACGAGCCAGTCGCCCATGCGGCGCACGGCATCGAGCCGGTGCAGCTCGACGACCGGCAGCACGCGGACCGTCTTCGCCTGGTAGTCCGCGAAGCCCGGTTCGCGCGCGACGACCTCGGCGAACAACGCGTCGCGGTCGGGCGGGAGCGCGGCCATCGCTTCGTACGTCTCGGTGCCGGTTTCCACGGTGACCAGCGGATTGTGGCGGACGTTGTGGTACCAGGCGGGGTGCTTCGGCGAGCCCATCGCGGAAGCGACGACGACCACGCGACCGTCGATGTCCAAGGCACCCAAGGTAACCCGGTGCGGCCGGCCCGTGCGGGCACCGGTCGTGGTGAGCTGGATCAAGCTGGTCCTTTCCGATGAAGTGATCACCGGAGGCCGTGAACCGACACGGAACGGGCGCGCGGAAGGCACACTTCCGCCTGGGTAGGCAGAACGTGTCGATTCAAGGGGGCTGAGTAGCCACTACCTCCGTGCGTAGGCCCATCCGGGGCGCGCTTTCACGCTACCACGGGATCAGCGCGCTTCGGCGGCCTTTCGCGCATCCTCGGCGGCTTTGTCGGCCTGCTCGTAGGTTTCCTTCGCTTTCTCGAACTCCGTCGTCGTGCGCTCGGACCGTTCCTCCGCCTCGGCCAGGCGGGTGCGCAGGTCGTCGACGCGGGTCGTCGCCTGCTCGGCCGCGCGCTCGGTGCGGACGAGATCGCGCTCGGCCACCGCGCGCTCCTTGGCCAGCTCTGCCGCCTCCTTGCGCAGGCGCTCGCGCTCGGCTCGGGCGCGTTCGCGCTCCTTGCGGTCTTCTTCCTCGCGCCGGTGGTCCTTTTTGGGCTTCGCCGGTTCGGCCTTTTCCACCAGTTTCGCCGAGCGCTTGCCCGTCGACGGCGGGGCGGCGCTCGCGGCGAGGGTGAACCACTGGTCGGTGTCCTGATGCGCCACCGACGTCAGGCGCCCGGCGACGGCGAGTTCGGCGGTGCCCGGGTCGGCCGCGACGGCTTCCAGCGTCGCCTCGACCTCGCGGGAGACGGTGTCGCTCATCGACGGCAGCCCGTGGACGATCCGCCTCACGAGGTCGCCGCGGCGCCGGGTCAGCGCCCGCAGGTCGTCACCGGCCAGGCGCGTGTGGGCGTCGCGCAGCTCGTCGCCGAGTTCGGCCAGTTCCCGCAGCTCGGCGGCGTCTTCCCGGGCCAGGCGGTTGACGATCGCCGCGGCCGTGGTCGGCTTCCGCAGCTCGCGGATCTTCGCCGCGAGCTCGGCGTCCCCCTCGGCCTTCGCGGCCTTCGCCGCCGCGTTGCGCGCGCTGACGAACTCCGCGAGGTCACCCCCGTAGAGCTCGCCGGCCACCGTGTCGAAGTCCATCGTGCTCCAGCGAACCACATCGGACTGGTGCGAGCACCTGCGAAGAGTCATCATCGGGGGCATGTTCTTCGATCTGGGTGTCCGGGACTTCCTCGACCGCGCGGAAACGGTGTACCCGGACCGCGTCGCGGTGGTCGACGAGCCGGACCAGCCCGCACCGAGCTGGGGTTCGCTCACCTACCGCGAGGTGGCGCGCCGGGCCCGCGCGCAGGCCGCGCACCTCGACGAGCTGGGCGTGCCGATCGGCGGGCGCGTCGCGATGGTGTCGCACAACGCCGCGCGGCTGCTCGTGTCGTTCTTCGGCGTGTCCGGCTGGGGCCGGGTCCTGGTGCCGGTGAACTTCCGGCTCGCGCCGGCCGAGGTCAAGTACATCGTCGAGCACTCCGGGGCCGAGGTGCTGATCGTCGACCCGGAGCTGGAGCACCTGCTGGACACGGTGACGGCGAAGCACGTCTTCGTCCTGGGCCGCGACGACGAGACGATCTGGGGCGGCGCCGGCTCACCGCGCCCGTGGGCCGGCGACGAGTCCGCGACGGCGACCATCAACTACACCTCGGGCACGACCGCGCGGCCGAAGGGCGTGCAGCTCACCCAGCGCAACATCTGGCTCAACGCGGCCGTGTTCGGCCTGCACACGACGTTGAGCGACAACGACGTCCTGCTGCACACGCTGCCGATGTTCCACTGCAACGGCTGGGGCATGCCGTACGCGGTGACGGGGCTCGGCGGCCGGCACATCGTGCTGCGGAAGGTGGACGGGACCGAGATCCTGCGCCGGATCGAGGAGCACGGCGTGACCATCCTGTGCGCGGCGCCCGCGGTGGTCACGGCGGCCCTGGACGGCGCGGCGACCTGGGAAGGCGAGATCCCGGGCCGCGACCGCGTCCGGATCGTGGTGGCCGGCGCACCGCCGCCGACGCGCACGATCGAGCGGGTGCGGGCGGAGCTGGGCTGGGAGTTCATCCAGATCTACGGGCTCACCGAGACGGCGCCGCTGCTGACGGTGAACCGGATGCGCAGCGAGTGGGCGGACCTGGACCCGCACGAGCAGGCCCGGCTGCTGGGCCGCGCGGGAACGCCGGCGCTGGGCGTCCGGATCGCCCTCGACTCGGACGGCGAGGTGCTCGCGCAGTCGAACCACAACCTGGACGGCTACTGGGAGAACCCTTCCGAAACCGAGCGGGTGCAGGAGGGCAACTGGTTCCACACGGGCGACGGCGGTTCGTTCGACGACGGATACCTGACGATCGCCGACCGCAAGAAGGACGTGATCATCTCGGGCGGCGAGAACGTGTCGTCGATCGAGGTGGAGGACGCGCTGAACTCGCACCCGGCGGTCCGCGAGGCCGCGGTGATCGGGATTCCGGACGAGAAGTGGGGCGAGCTGGTGACGGCTCTGGTGGTCACCTACGGGTCGGCCGTGACTTCGGAGGAACTGCTCCAGCACTGCCGGGAGTATTTGGCCGGGTACAAATGTCCGAAGCGGGTGGAGTTCTTGGACGAGCTGCCACGGACCGCGACGGGGAAGATCCAGAAGTTCAAGCTCCGGGAGCCGTTTTGGCAGGGTCAGGACCGCCAGGTCAATTGAGGCCGGACGACACGCGTACCTGAACGGCGAACTCGTCCGCCTGGTGCGGCTAACGGACCAGGCGGAAGAACGTGCGCACCTCGTCGGCGAACAACTCGGGCTGCTCATAAGCCGCGAAGTGACCGCCGCGCTCCAGCTCGTTCCAATGCCGGATGTCCGTGTACCGCTTCGCCGCCCATCGGCGCGAGGGCCGCGGCATCTCCGCCGGGAAGATCGAACAGCCCGTCGGCACGTCCACCGTGTCGTCCGTCGACTCCGAGAACCACCGCTGGACCTTCCGGATGCTCTCCCAGTACAACCGCGCCGACGACGCCGCCGTCCCCGTCAGCCAATACAGCGTCACGTCGTCCAGGAGCTCGTCGCGGGTGAACGGGAAGCCGTCCGACCAGGCGTGGAACTTCTCCACCAGCCAGCCGCACAGGCCCGCCGGGGAGTCCAGCAACCCGTAGCCCAAAGTCTGCGGGCGGGTCGACTGCAGTACCGAGTAACCGTCCTCCCAGCGCGAAGCGTGTTCCAACGCAGACAGCGACGCACGTTCAGAAGCCGTCAAGTCGTCGAACGTCGCCGGGTCCGGGGCCGCGATCGGCGGGTTGAGGTGGATGCCCGCCAGGTGGGCCGCGTCCTGCTGGGCCAGCGACGTCGTGATCGACGTCCCCCAGTCGCCGCCCTGGGCGCCGTACCGCGAGTAACCCAGGCGGGCCATCAGCGACGCCCACGCCACCGCGATGCGCTCGATCCCCCAGCCCGGAGACGACGGCTTGTCGCTGAAGCCGTAGCCCGGCAGCGACGGGATCACCAGGTGGAACTCGCGCGAGAGCGGCTCGATCACCTTGGTGAACTCGAGGAACGAGCCGGGCCAGCCGTGGGTGAGGATCAGCGGGAGCGCGTCGGACCGGGCCGAGCGCACGTGCAGGAAGTGGATGCCCAGCCCGTCGATTTCCGTGCGGTACTGGGGAAAACGGTTCATCCGCGCTTCCGAAGCCCGCCAGTCGTAGCCGGAAGCCCAATAATCGCACAGAGAACGCAGGTACCCCAGTGGCGTGCCCTGGCTCCAGTCGTCCACCGGCTCGGCTTCGGGCCAGCGCGTCCGGCGCAACCGCGCGCGCAGGTCGTCGAGGTCGGCCTCGGGGACGTCGATCCGGAACGGTGTGATCACGCGGGGACGTAGGTCAGCTGGACGACGCCGTTGCCGAACGTGGCCGACTTCTTCAGCACCAACGGGAACGTCGGCCCTTCGGCGGGGAACAGCCGCCTCCCCTGCCCCACGACGATCGGGTACAGCAGCAGGTTCAGCTCGTCGACCAGGCCTTCGGACAGCAGCCAGCGGACCGCCGTCGTGCTGCCGCTGGTCATGATGTCGCCCCCGGGCGAAACCTTCAGCGCCCGGACAGCCTCGGCGGAATCGCCGGTCAGCAGAATCGAGTTGTTCCAGGCTACTTCGGACAAAGTCGACGAAAGCACGTACTTGCGCACATTGTTCATGAACTCGGCGCCTTCGTCGTCCTCGACGGTCCGGCCGGGCCACGCCTCGGCGAACCCTTCGTAGGTGACGCGCCCGAGCAGCATCGCGTCGGCCGCGGCCATCCCGCTGCCGACCGCCTGGCCGATTTCGTCGCTCCAGTACCGGAGTGACCACTTGTCGGGCGCCTCGACCACGCCGTCGAGCGAGATGAACAGGTTCGAAACGATCTTGCGCACCGGGCCCCCTTCGGTTGAGGGCTCCCACCTTAACGGGCGATGCGTCAGGATCGTCCACTCGCGACGGTCTCGCGGACGCGCGCGCTGTCCGCCTCGGCCCGGGTCCGCTCCTCTTCGGTCGCGGGCTCCAGGCGAGCCGGGACGTCTTTGTGGTGCGGGGTGCCCGCGATCGGGTCGCGGTCCAGCGCGTCGGTCAGCAGGTTGATCCGCGGGCCGCTGACCACGCGGTGCCCGTGCGCGTCCGGGTGGGCCATGCCGTAGCCGTGCGGCAGCGAAAGCTGACCCGGCCGCAGCGCCGGGTCGGTCTCGGCGCGGACGACCACCCGCCCCGCCGGCGTCACCACCGCCACCCAGTCGCCCGCCGAGGCGCCGATGGAAGCCAGCTCTTCGGGACGCGCACGCAGCGCACCGTCCGGATCCGTGCGGCGCCAGCGCGGGTCGCGCAGGATCTGGTTCGCGTTGTGCGCCCGGCGCTGGCCGTTGATCAGGGAGAACGGGAACGCCGGATCCGGACGTTCGGCCGCCGGATCCAACGAGCCGAGCCAGTCCAGCAGCTCCGGCACCGCCAGCCGGACCCGCGAGCGGCGCATCAGGCTCCACACTTCGTCCTGCTCGTGCGTCGAAAACGGCGTCGGACCGGCCAAAACTCGCGCGAACAGCTCTTCGCCGAGTTCCGGTCCGGAAGCAGAGCTGCCCAAAGCCCGCTGCACCGGCACGGTCATCGTCTTCGCCGCGCGGTGACAACCCGCCCACAGTGGCGCGATCGACGCCGCGCCGTCGGGCAGCGACGCACCCAGCGTCCGGTAGAGGAGCACCGGCAGGATCGCGGACCGCTCCGGCATCGCCTGGACCAGCGCGCCGATCCCCGCTTGCAGTTCGGCCCGCGGCCCGGCGGCCAGCGACGCGAGGACGTCGGACGGCGGCAGCACGCCCAGCGCGTCGAACAGCCGCGTGTAGATCTCGGCCTCGACCAGCGTGCCCGGCAGCGGATCCAGCAACGGCGGCCGCAGCTGGAAGTAGTTCGTCGGCCACTCGAAGGTGAAGAGCGTGAACTCCCACTTCTCGTGCTGGGACGCCGCCGGCAGGACGTACTCCGCCAGCGCGGCCGTCTCGGTGTAGGCGACGTCGACGACCACGGACAGCTCGGCCTCCCGCACCGCCCGTTCGACCTCCCGCGTGCCCGCGTAGGTGTTGGCCGGGTTGGAGGACTCGACCCACAGCGCGCGCACCCGGTGGGGGTGGTCGGTGAGGATCTCCTCGGCCAGGGTGTTCGCCGGCAGCAGGCCGCCGATGTACTCGAACCCCGTCACCTCCGACCGCTGCCCGCCCGAAGAGCCCCACAGCGGCAGCAGCCACGAGTGCAGGTTGTTCGTCCCACGGCGGCCGAAGTGCCCGGTGACCAGGTACAGCAGCTTTTCGAGGTAGCTGTTCAACGTCGAGTGGCGCCCCTGCTGGATGCCCAGCTCGACCCGTACCACCATGGCCCGCGCCGCCAGCATCAGGTCCACCGCCCGTTCGACGTCCACACGGGACACTTCGGCGTGCGCGATCCACTCGTCCACCGGCACTTTCCCCAGCGCCGCCACGACCTCGTCGAAGCCTTCGGTGCGCGTGGCGAGGAACTCCTCGTCCGCACCGCCGCGCTCCAGCACCAGGGCCAGGATCGCGCCCAGCAGGTAGGCGTCGGTGCCCGGGCGCAGCGGCAGGTGCAGGTCGGCGATCTCCGCGGTTTCGGTGCGCCGCGGGTCGATCACGAGCATCTTGCGCGAGGGGTCGTTCTTGATCGTGTTGAGCGCGTGGCGGGCGTTGCTGAACCCGTGGGCCTGCCAGGGGTTGCAGCCGAGCACGACCAGCAGGTCGCAGTGTTCGACGTCTTCGGCGGTGTGCACGAGCGTCGAGCCGAACAGCTGCCCGTTGACCCAGAAGTCGCCGGTCTTCTCCTGCGACAGCGCGTTGAAGTGGCGCGTCGAGTTCATCCACTTCAGCAGCGACGCGCCGTACGCGCCGCCGGAGTGGTTGCCCTGGCCACCGCCGCCGACGTAGGCGAACGAGCCGGGCCGGCCGGCCGCGGTGTCGGCGTCCCGGATCGCGTGCAGCTTCGCGGCGATCTCGGTGAGCGCGGTCTCCCAGCCGATGGGCTCGTGGGTGCCGTCCGGACGACGGCGCAGCGGCGTCGTCAGCCGGTCTTCGTGGTCGCCGTACCAGGTCAGGCGCTGCGCCTTCTGGCACAGGTACCCGGCCGAGCGCGGGTGCGCCTTGTCGCCGCGGACGCGCGTGATCTTGCGCCCGTCGAGCTGCACCTCCAGCCCGCAGTTGAGGTAGCAGAGGCTGCACGCGGTGCGCTGCCACTCGCTCATGACGTTCCCCTTCAGAGCAGGTCGAGCGCGCGGCCCAGAGTGGTGAGGCGCGCTTCGAGCGTTTCGCCGGCCGGGTAGAGCCGGACCGTGTCGATGCCGGTGTCGCGCCAGACACGCAGCCGCGCGCGGACCATCTCTTCGGTGCCGATCAACGTCGTGCCGAGCACCATCTCGTCGGTGACGAGCGCGGTCGCGCCGTCGCGGTCGCCGGCCTGCCAGCGCTCGCGGACCTCGGCGGCGACGTCCGCCCAGCCCTGGCGGCTGTAGGCGTCGTTGTAGAAGTTCGTGGTGGCCGAGCCCATCCCGCCGAGGCTGAAGGCCAGCTCCTTCTTGCGGCTGCCGACCATGGCACGCAGCTCGTCCTCGTTGTCCGCGAAGGCGACTTCGGCGCCTTGGCAGACGTCGATGTCCTTCCGCGTGCGGCCCGACTTCGCGAGTCCGGCGTCGAGGGGACCGAAGTACGCGTCGGCGCCTTCGGGGACGAAGCTGGTGCCGAGCCAGCCGTCGGCGACCTCGCCGGTGAGCTCCAGCAGCTTCGGCGACAGCGTCGCGAGGTAGATCGGGATGTCCGGGTTCGGCGTGGTGGACAGCCGCATCGGCCGCGCCTCGCCGGGCAACGGGACCTCGAAAGCCTTGCCGGAGAAGGAAATCTTCTCCCCCGCGAAGGCCTGGCGGATGATCTCGACGGTCTCGCGCATCCGCGTCAACGGCTTCGCGAACGGGACGCCGTGCAGTCCTTCGATCACCTGCGGCCCGGACGGGCCCAGGCCCAGAGCGAACCGCCCGCCGGACAGGTCGGCCAGCGTCAGCGCGGCCTGCGCGATCGCGACCGGTGTGCGCGTGCCGAGCTGGATGATGCCGGAACCCAGCCGGATGCGGTCGGTGCGGGCGGCGAGGTAGCCGAGCGCGGACGGCGCGTCCGAACCCCACGCTTCGGCGACCCAGCAGACGTCGAGACCGAGCTTTTCCGCCTCCAGCACGAAGTCCAGCGTCGTGCGGGAGTCCTTCGAGAACTCGACCGTCGTCGCCGTCTTCACCGGCTTTCCACCCGCTCCTTGATCGCGGCGAGGTTGCCGGTCATCGCGGCTTCGAACTCCCGCAGCCGCACGAAGACGATCTTCTGCTCCTTCTCGGGCATCCGGTCGATGGCGAACGACAGCCCGGATCGGCCCGGCCCCATCTGCATCCACTGCGACAGCCGCGTGCCGCCGTCGGCGGGTTCGAGGCTGAACTTCCAGACCGCGCTCGGCTCGGCCGGATCCGCCACGGCCCAGGCGAACACGCGCGGCTCTTCGCACTCGACGACGTACGACGTCGTCTCCCACTCGCCGAACGCGTCGTGCTTGCTCTTGCCGACGAACTTGCGGCCGGGCTCGCACCATTCGACGGACTGCAGTTCGGAACTCAGCGAAGGCATCAGCCCGATGTCGGAGACGACCGGCCAGACGTCCTCGGGGGCGGCGTCGATCCAGGTCGAGACCTCGGCCGTCGGCTTGTCCGCGTACCTCGCACCCGTCCACTCCATCGTGGTCGCCACTCCTCTCGGTGAGCCTCTGACCACGATAGTTGCGTAGATAGACCTACGCTGTCAACGTCACTCCTGCCGCGCGAACCGCGCTTCGACGTCCGGGCGCCGCGCCAGCCGCGGCGGGAAGCCGGGGCCGCGGCGCATCCGCGTGTCCTCCGGCGTCATCGGCTCGCCGCACTCCGCGCAGACGATTTCGGCGTGGGTGTCGTGCCCGCAGGCGGCGTGGTGCACGGTGATCGGCGGGCCGGCCTCGCTCGAGAGCCACTTGTCGCCCCAGCGCGTCATCGCGAGCAGCACGGGGTAGAAGTCGCGGCCCTTCTCGGTGAGGACGTAGTCGTAGCGGACCGGCTCGGTCTGGTAGGCGACCTTCTCGAGCAGGCCCTCGTCGACCAGCCGCTTGAGGCGGTCGGCGAGGGTGTTGCGCGCGATGCCGAGCGCCTGCTGGAACTCGTCGAAGCGGCGGACGCCGTAGAAGGCGTCGCGGAGCACGAGCGGGGTCCACCAGTCCCCCAGCAGGTCCATGGTGCGCGCGATCGAGCACGGCCACTGCGCGAACGAGGTCCGTTTCATGCGGGCGAGAGTACCCCGTTTTCCAGAAGGACTCAGCAGGTCAGCAGCCCGAGCGCCCTGCGCGGGCGTCTCCTTGAAGTTCAGGGCGACCTGGTGTTCCCGTCGCACGGGTGCTAGGAATCACACATGCCGCAAGAATTCTCGCACCGAGTCGTCGCGATCGTGACCGAGGAGTCGAACCCCTTCGAGATGGGCGTCGCGACCGAACTGTTCGGGCTGCGGCGGCCCGAGCTGGACCGGCCCTGGTACGACTTCGCGCTCTGCTCCGCGACCCCGGACGTGCGCATGAACCTCGGCATGTTCACGCTCACCGGCGTGGCCGGCATCGAGGCGGCTGACACGGCGGACACGCTGATCGCGCCGGCGCGGCCGGACACCGGCAGGCCGACGGATCCCGCGGTCATCGCGGCCATCCGCCGGGCCGCGGACCGGGGCGCCCGGCTGGTCAGCTTCTGCACCGGCGCGTTCGCGCTCGCCGAAGCGGGCGTGCTCGACGGCAAGAGGGCGACCACCCACTGGCAACGGGCCGCCGAGTTCGCTTCGCGGTTTCCCCGGGTGCACTGGGAGCCGGACGTGCTCTTCGTCGACGAAGGCACCGTCCTCACCGCGGCCGGCAGCGCGGCCTCGCTCGACCTCGGCCTCCACCTCATCCAGCGCGACCACGGCGCCGAAGTCGTCAACGCGGTCAGCCGCCGCCTGGTGTTCACCGGCCACCGCGACGGCGGGCAGCGGCAGTTCATCGTCCGCCCGGTGCCCGAGGTGCCGGACGCCTCGCTCGCCCCGGTGCTGGCGTGGGCGCTCGGCCGCCTGGACCGGCCCTTGACGGTCGCCGACCTGGCGACGCGCGCGGCGAGCAGCCCGGCGACGCTGCACCGGAAGTTCCGCGCGGAGCTGGGCACGACCCCGCTGGCGTGGCTGACGACGGAGCGCGTGTCGCTGGCCTGCCGCCTGATCGAGCGCGGCGAACTGCGGCTGGACCGGGTGGCCGAGGCGAGCGGCTTCGGGACGGCGGCGAACCTGCGCCTGCAGCTGAGGCGGCACACGGGGTTGAGCCCGAGCGCCTACCGCCGTCGCTTCGGCCCCGCCGCCTGGGACGCCCGCACCCGGTCCCGCGCGTCGGTCCATCGCGAGGACCGCGTCGAGCGCGAGCACCCCGCCGACGGTGCCGACGATCGCGATCGCGGTGAGGACCTCGACGTCATGCCGGCTCGGGCCGCAGCTCGGTGAGCGCCTTCGCCAGCGCGTCCAGCTGCAGCCGCGCCGGGTAGGCCGCCGGGTCCGCCGCGGCCAGCACGTTCAGGCCTTCCACCAGCGCCACCAGGCTCTTCGTCGTCAGTTCGAGGCGCTCGTCCGTCCACTTCGGACGACAAGTCGCGACCAGCCGGCGGATCCGCGCCAGGAACGAGTGGTTCGCCGCGCGGTGCCGTTCGGCCAGGGCGTCGTCGGCCAGGGCCGCCGCGAGGAAGCCCACCCAGACGCGGGATTCCTCGTGGTGGCCGTGGGGCAGGTCGACGGCCTGGCCGAGCACTGCGTCCAGGGCCCCGAACGCGTCGACGCTCGCGGCCTCGGCGGCGTCGGCGCGGACGGCGGTGCGCTCGTAAAGCAGGTCACGCGCGTGCAGCAGCAACGCCTTCTTCGTCGGGAAAGCGTGCATCACCAGTCCGGTCGTGCAGCCGGCGCGCTCGGCGACCGCCCGCAGTGTCAGGCCCGGCAAGCCGTCCTCGGCGAGGACCTGCCACGTCGCGTTCGACAGCAGCTCCCGCTGCGCCACCACGTCACGCTGTCTCGGCACCCTGGATCCTCTCTTTCCGGGAAGCGTAACAGATGCTACGGTAACGCTTGTTACGGAAAGGAGGCCTCGTGCCGACCACGATCGACATCACGCCGGTGAACTGGGACGATCCCGATGCCGTCCGGCTGCGGGCGGCTCAGCGCACCGAACTGGACGCCCGCTACGGCACCGACGACCACGAGCCCGGCGCCGTGCCGACCGCCGAGACCGTCGCAGTGTTCCTCGTCGCCCGGGACGCCGGCGGGACGGCCGTGGGCTGCGGCGGGCTCCGCCTGCTCGGCCCGGGTTCGGGCGAGGTCAAGCGCATGTACGTCGAGCCGGCGGCCCGCGGCACCGGCGTCGCGGCCGCCCTGCTGCGCACGCTCGAAAACCACGCGCGCGACCTCGGCATCGCCCGGCTGCTGCTCGAGACGGGCACCGGGCAACCGGACGCGATCCGCTTCTACCGGCGCGAAGGCTACGAACCCATCGAGGCATACGGGCCGTACGTCGGCGAACCGTTATCGCGCTGCTTCGCCCGCGACCTGTGATCGGATTACCGATGGCCATCCCAGCCTGAGCTATTGGTGGCCGGGGCGCACCCGGCCTACCGTCGAAGGCACGGCGATCTGGGGTTCTTTTCGCCGTTCCCTTCGTCAACTGGAGTTCTCCTTGCGCATCAAGCAGATCGGCGTCGTGCTGGCCGCGGCCGCCGTCTTCGCGTCACCGGCCACACCCGCGCTGGCGGCGTCGAGGATCGTTCCCCTCGACCTCGCCACGGGGCAGCAGCCGGAAAACATCGCCCTGGAGCCCGGCGGCTCCGCCGACCTCACCTTCGCCTACACCGGCGAAATCGGCCGGGTCACGCCCGGCGGACGCGTCAGTGTCATCGCCCGCATTCCGGTGCCGGCCGACGGCGATGTCCCGGTCGTCCACCAGAAACTGTTCCTCGGCGGCATCGTCCGGGCGCCCGGCGGCGACCTGTACGTCGCCGTCTCGACCGGCACCGCGGCGACCGGGCTTTACCGGGTGCGGCCCGGAACCGCGCCGGTCCAGATGGCCGCGCTGCCGCCGGCCGGGTTCCAGAACGGCGTCGCGCGCGACCCGGCCACCGGCGACCTGTTCGTCGCCGACTCGTTCGGCTCCACGATCTGGCGAGTCTCACGGGGCCGTGTCACCGCCTTCGCGACCGGCGAGCTGCTCGCGCCGGTGAACGGCTTCGGCGCCAACGGCATCAAGGTCCACGCCGGCGCGGTCTGGGTGTCCAACCTGGACCGCGGCACGCTGGTCCGGTTCCCGCTCACCGGCGGGCCCGGGCGGGTGGTCGCGACGGGCCTCGGGCCGGTCGACGACTTCGCCTTCCACGGCGGCACCGTCATCGCCGCGATCAACCAGGAGAACCGGGTGGTCGCGGTCGACCGCAACGGAACTCATCCGATTCTGTCCACTTCGGATGGCCTGGCGAACCCGACGGCGATCGCCGTCCGCGACGACGCGGTGTACGTCACGGACGGCGCCTACTTCGGTGGATCGCCGAACCTCCTTCAGGCGACGCTCGCGGCGAACACGTGCAGCGCCGAGTTCGACGGCAGCGTCACCACCACGACCTCCTTGCCCGCGGCCAGCGGGACGGAGGTCGCGAACACCCGGCACGGCGTCGCCGGATAAGCCGGGCCGGTCCGCGTGTTCTTGCCCAGGACGGTCGTCGCGCCGTCCTGGGCGGGCATATCCCTCGGCGATCTTCACCGCGTCGAGCGTGCGCCGCCTCCCGGGATTGCATCTTGCAGAGAGCAATCGCCGACGACGTAGGTCGCGTCGAAGCGGCGTTCGTCGTTTCCTTTCGGTGAATATTCAAATGCCGGCCGGTGATCGGCACGTGCATCCGCACGCGAGCGGTGCACGCTCGACGTTTCGGACCTCGGCATACAGGGAAATGGTTGCTGTGCGCCAAATCCGTCGGTATGTTTGCGCCGTCCCCGGAGTGCCGACATCGGTCGCGGGGGTTCGCGCTGCTCGGGCACGGCGGGGAGGCTGTCACCGGGATAGCGCTTTCCGGTGGTATGGGTCACCACCGGGGGGCAGGAGGGAAGCGGTGCCTTGGTGTTCTCGGGGACGGTCATGGACGACCGGGTGACCGAGCCGTACCTGGTCGGGCTGGAAGCGATCGCCGGCGAGCTGCTGCGCGGCAAGTGGTGCGTCTACCTGCACGAATGGCTCGGCGACGAGCACGATCTGGAAAGCTGGCGCGCCGAGGTGGCCACGCACGCGGCGGGGTCCGGCATCGAGGTGTGCTTCGTGGAGATCCCGCGCAAGGACATGACGCTCGTGGCCAACGTGCACGCGCTGCCGAGCTTCGAGCAGGTCACTCAGTCGGTGGCGGCGCTGGAGCACCACCGGGGTGCGGTCCCGGGCCGGCGGGGGCGCGGCCGCCGGTCAGCCGAGTGACACGAGCGCGATCGCCGCACCGGCGCCGAGCAGGCCGGCCACCTGGGCGCGGCTCAGCCGTTCCCGCAGGAAGACCAGCGCCAGCAGCACCGGCACCGCGGGGTAGAGCGCGGCCAGCACGGTGGCGACCGCGAGCTGCTGGTGCTGCGCGGCGAGCAGGTAGAGCACGATCGCGGCACTGCCGCACGCCCCGGCGAACGCCGCGGGCCCGAGCAGCCGGGCCGGCAGCCGCCACGGCGCCCGCGTCGCGGTGACCAGGCCGGCGATGGCCACCACCGACACCGCGCGGCTGATCACGACCGGCCAGAACCCGGCTTCGGCGGGGATCCGCGACAGCGCGACGAACTGCACCGCGAACCCGAGCCCCGCGACGAAGGCGTCCGGAATGCCCGCCCCGGTACGTTTTTCGCGCGTTCCCCGGGAGACCAGCCACAACGCGGGAATGGCGCAGCAGACCCCGGCGACGGCGGCGGGCGAGAGCCGTTGCCCCAACAGGAGCAGTCCGAAGAGGACCGGGAGCACCACGGCGGCGACGTCGCTCGCGGGCACGACGAGGCTCATCGCGCCCTTGCCCATGGCGCGGTAGAGGAAGGCGACGCCGACGCCGGTGCCCGCGCCGGAGAGCGCACCCCACCCGAGCGCGGCCGCCGTCGGCGTTCCGGAGCCGATGGCCAATGGGACGGTGACGACGGTGCCCGCGATCTGGGCGTAGAGAGAAACGGTCATCCCGGGCGCGCGGCGGGAAGCCAGCCCGCTGACGAAGTGCGTGATTCCGAAGCACAGAGCGGAGATCAGCGCGAGGACGTTCCCCATCAGGACCTCCCGAGTTCGCGTTCCGCTTGGCCGACCGGGCAGATCTCCTGGTTCGCGACGCAGCCAGGGCGGTCGCAGAGCCGGCACATGAGGTCGCCTTCGCGGACTTCGCCGTGAAGGCCGCGCAGCAGCTGCTCGAGCACCGGTTCGAGCTTCGCTTGGTCAGGCACCGCGTGCAGCGCTCTCACCAGGACTTCTTGCCGCGCTTCGAGAGCCCGCTTCGCGGCCGCGCGGCCGTCCGGCGTGAGCACGATGGCGACGGCGCGGCCCTGCTTGTCCTGGCGCTCGACGAGCCCGCGGGCTTCGAGCTGGTCGAGCATGCGGGCGGCGGCGGGTTGACTGAGCCCGATCCGCCGGCCGAGATCGGTGCCGCCGAGCCCGGGGAACTCGGTGAGGACGACGAGGGCGGCGGTCCCGCTGAGGCTGACCCCGGCCGCCGCCGCGGCAGCGGCGGTCATCCGGTCGGACAGGGTGAGGACCGTCGCGCCGAGGAGGTTCGCCAGCCGGGACTCATGCATCACTCATGCATAACACATCACCCGTTGGGTGGGCAAGGCTTGCCCGTGCGATGCGGTCGTGGGCGAGAAACCGTGTTCTAACCCTGTTTCTCACTCACGACGCTGGTCAGGACGTCGCCGCGCGCTGGTGCTCCGCCAGGAAGTGCGCCGTCTCCGCCGTCGCCTCGTACAGCGACCGGTAGTGCCGGTAGAACCCCTCGTACCGCTCGCGATTCCCAGGGTCCGGCGTCACCGTCGCGGCGATCGGGTTCCCGCGAGCGGCGTCCATCCCCACCGCCTCCGCCGCGAGCAGCGCGTCACCCAGGCACGCGCCGATCGTCTCCGCCGGGATCTGCTGCGGCAACCCGGTCACGTCCGAAACGATGCGCGTCCACAGACCACCTTTCGTCCCGCCCCCGACCGCGACCAGCCGCCCCGCCGCACCGCCGGCGGCAGCCATCGCCTCCAGGTTGTGCCGCACGCCGTAAGCGGTCCCCTCCAGCGCCGCGCGGTAGATCTCGGCCCGGCCGTGTGAAGTCGTCAGCCCGGCCAGCACACCCCGCGCGTCCGGGTCGAACAGCGGCGTCCGCTCCCCCGCGAAGTACGGCAACAAGAGAAGCCCGCGGCTCCCCGCCGGCACCGAAGCCGCCTCCGCGGCGAGATCCGAGTACGAAGCCCCCACCAGTTTCCGCAACCAGTCGGTCACCGCGCCGGACGTCGCCATGCCCGCCGCCAGCGTGAAACTGCCCGGGACGACCCCGCGCGTGCCCCACAGACCGGGATGCGGACGCGGCTCCGTCAGCACCTGGACGAGGAACATCGTCGTGCCGTACATGACCATCACGTCGCCCGGCTCGCGGACGCCGACGCTCGCCGCCTCGGCCCAGGCGTCGACCGTCCCCGCCGTCACCGGCAGTCCCGCGGGCAGCCCCGTCAGCGCAGCCGAGGCCGCGGTGACCTCCCCCGCGACCTCCGTCGGCCACAGCAACTCCGGCAGCGGCAACCCCGGCGCGACGCGTTCGGCCCAGTCCCTGGCCCACTCCCCGGCCACGAGGTCGTACATCGGCGTGCACTGGCTCGCCGAGTGGTGGTCCAGGACGTACCGGCCGGTCAGCCGGTGCACCAGGAACGAGCTGGCCATCAGCAGCTTCTCCGTGCGCGCGTAGACGTCCGGCTCGTGCCGGGCCAGCCAGCGCACCTTCGGCCCGACCGCCTGGCTCGTCAGCGGCGATCCCCCGCGCGCCAGGATCTCGGCCGCGCCGAACTCTTCGTTCAGCTCGGCGATTTCCTCGCCCGCTCGGGTGTCGACGCCGTAGAGGATCGCCGGCCGCAGCGGTTCGCCCGCGCCGGAAGCCGGCAGGAGGCACGGCCCGATACCGCTGATCCCGAGCCCGGCGAGCGGCCGCCCACCGGCCGCGCGCAGCAGGTCGGCGACGATCCCGGTGAAGTCCGCCCACCAGACCGTTTCGGCGTCGTGCTCGAACCAGCCCGGCCGCGGCGTCGAGACGGCGTGCTCGCGGACCGACCGGGCGAGCACGGCGCCATCGGGGTCCACCAGCACACCCTTCGAGCTGGCGGTGCCGATGTCCACGCCGAGCAGCAGTCCCGTCATCCGCCCCTCCACGGACCAAACCGCGGGAAATCGATTACCACCACGCTATGGTGTGCCGGAAGCACTGTCAACGAACGAGCGAACGAGGACGCGGTGGCGACGATCTCCGACGTGGCGGCGCTGGCCGGGGTCTCGACCGCGACCGTGTCGAGGGCGCTCAACGGCAAGTCCACTGTGGACCCGGCGCTGGCCGAGCGCGTGGCCAGGGCCGTGGAAGAGCTGGGCTACACGCCGAACGGCCTGGCGCGCAGCCTGCGCCGCCGCGAGACGGCGGTGCTGGCACTGATCATCTCCGACGTCGAGAACCCGTTCTTCACGGCGATCGCGCGCGGGGTCGAGGACGCGGCGCAGGCCGCCGGGTACTCGGTGATGCTGTGCAACTCCGACGAGAACACCGCCAAGGAACGCCGGTACGTCGAGGTCGCGGCGCAGGAGCGGCTCGCCGGCGTGATCATGTCGCCGACCACCGGCGACAGCGACGTCCGGCCGCTGACCACCCACCGGACGCCGATCGTGACGGTCGACCGGCGTCTCGGCTCGGCCGACTGCGACGCCGTGCTCCTCGATTCCCGCGCCGCGGCCCGGGAAGCCGTGCGGCACCTGGTTTCCCAGGGCTACCAGCGGATCGGCTGCATCGCCGGCCCGCCGGGCGTCACGACGGCGGACGACCGGCTCGACGGTTACCGCGACGGGCTCCAAGCCGCGGGCCGGAAGTACGCGGCGAGACTGGTGCGCCGCTGCGAATTCCGCGAAACCGGCGGCCGTGAAGCCGCGACGCAGCTGCTGACGAAACCCGACCCGCCGGACGCACTCCTGGTCTCCAGCAGCACGATGTCGGTCGGCGTGCTGCAGGTGATGGCGGAACTGGGCCTGCGGTCGGGCCGCGACGTCGGGATCGTGTCGTTCGACGACGCGCCGTGGGCGACGCTGATCTCGCCGGCGCTGACGGTCGTCGCCCAGCCCGCCCACGCGATGGGCCGGCTGGCCGCGCGCCTCCTGCTCGACCGCATCGCCGACGGCGGCTCCCGCGCGACGACCACGACGACGATGGCCGCGCAGCTGATCGTCCGAGGCAGTTCCACCCGCTGAGCGGGACGCCGTTGAGTCTGCCCGAAGTGACGCTTGACACACCCCCGCGGCACCCCTAGCGTCGAGTAATCGATTACTCCCATCTTCCGCCGGCGCGAGGGTGTCATGGAAGAGCCGGGTACCCCGCTGGTCGCGATGACCGGCGTCCGCAAGGCCTACGGCGGCACGCTCGCCTGCGACGACGTCGACTTCACCGTGCGCCGCGGGGAAGTCCACGCGCTGCTCGGGGAAAACGGCGCCGGCAAGTCGACGCTCGTGCGGATCCTCTCCGGCGACGTCACCGATCACCACGGCACGATCGAGATCGACGGCGAGCCCGCCGTCTTCGGCAACCCGGCCGACGCGCGAAGACGCGGCATCGCGATGATCCCGCAGGAGCTCGACCTCGTCCCCGGGCTTTCCGTCGCCGCCAACATCTTCCTCGGCCGAGAGCTGCGCACGAAGGCCGGCACGGTCGCGCGGCGGCGGATGCACCGCGAGACCCGGGAACTGCTGGCCCGCACCGGGATCGCGCTCGACCCGAAGCGCGCCGTCGGCGAGCTGCGCACCGGCGAGCAGCAGCTCGTCGCCATCGCCAAGGCCCTCGCCCTGGACGCGCGCGTGCTCGTCATGGACGAGCCCACTTCCGCGCTCACCGGTGCCGAGGTCGAGCGGATGTTCAAGGTGATCACCGAGCTCCGCGACGCCGGCGCCGGGATCGTCTACATCTCCCACCGGCTCGAGGAGATCGGCCGGATCGCCGACCGCGCCACCGTCCTGCGCAACGGCCGCGTCGCCGCGGGATTCGCCGCCCGCGACCTGACCGCCGGGCAGGTCACGGCGGCGATGATCGGCCGCCCGGTCCAGGCGCTGTTTCGCGTTACTAACGAACGGCACAGCAAGCACGGCGAAACCGGCGGCGAGCTGCTGCGCCTCGACGACTTCGCGCTGCGCCCGCGGCGGCACCGGCCCGGCCGCCGCGAGCCCGCCGGGATCTCGCTCACCGTCCGCGCCGGCGAGATCGTCGGCGTGGGCGGCCTGCTCGGCTCGGGCCGCACCGAACTCCTGGAGACGCTCTTCGGCGCCGGGACACCGGGCCGGTGGCACGGGCACTTGTCCTTCGACGGCGAAGAAATCCACCCGAGGAGCCCGCGGCACGCCGTCAGGCTCGGCCTCGCCCTCGTGCCGGAAGACCGCCGGATCGCCGGCTTGGCGCTGCCCCACTCCGTCCGCGCGAACACCGCACTGTCCGTTGTGGACAGACTTGCGACGGCCGGGTTCCTGGCCCGCCGGCGCGAGAACGACGTCACGACGAAGGTCCTCACCGACCTGCGGGTGAAAGGCGCGCTCGCCGACCCGGTCGGCACGCTCTCGGGCGGCAACCAGCAGAAGGTCGTGCTCGGCCGGGCGCTGCTGACCGAGCCGAAGCTGCTGCTGCTCGACGAGCCGACCCGCGGCGTCGACGTCGGCGCGAAGGCGGAGATCTACCAGCTGCTGGCCGCCGCGGCCGCCCGCGGCATCGGTGTATTGCTCGCGTCGTCCGAGCCCGCCGAGCTGGTCGGGCTGTGCGACCGGGTCATCGTCCTGCAGGACGGCCGCACGAGCCGTGAGCTCGACACGCACGACGCCGGCGAAGCCGAGCTGCTCGCCGCGGCGATGGGGGAAGCACGATGACCACCACCGAGTTCATCCCCACCCGGCGAGCCGCCGTCGTCGACACGCTGTTCCGCTTCCAGAGCCTCTTCGGCCTCGTACTCGTGCTGGTCGCGGCGGTCGTGTTCTCGCCGACGCACGACGGTGAGCTGCTCTTCCTCGACAGCGAAAACCTGTTCAACGTCGTCCGCGCCATCTCGGAGATCGGCATCATCGCCATCGGCATGACGTTCGTGATCCTCCTCGGCGGGATCGACCTGTCCGTCGGCGCGGTGCTCGGGCTCGCCGCCGTCGGCTCGGCCGTGCTGCTGGTGAACGACGGCTTCGGCGTGCTCCCGGCGGTGCTCGTCGTGCTCGCTGCCGGGCTGGTCTTCGGGCTGCTGCAGGGCGTCGCGTCGGCGGTGTTCGGCATCCAGGCGTTCATCGTCACCCTGGCCGGGCTGCAGGTCGCGCGCGGGCTCGCCCGGATCTGGTCCGGCGGACAGGGCGTCGCCATCGCGTACGGCGACGGGCCCGGCGAGGCACCCGTCGCGTTCTCCCTGCTCGGCGAGCGGACGTTCAACGGGCTGGTGCCCATCCCCGCGGTGATCTTCGTCGTGGTGGCCGTCGCGGCCATCGCGTTCCTGCGCACCAGCGCGTTCGCCCGGCACGTCTACGCGATCGGCGGCAACGAGAAAGCCGCGCGCCTCTCCGGCGTCGCCATCACCCGGGTCAAGGTGCTGGTCTACGGGCTGAGCGGGCTGCTCGCGGCGCTCGCCGGGATCATCCACGCCGGCCAGCTGAACCAGGGCAGTCCCAACGACGGCAGCGGCTACGAGCTCGACGCCATCGCCGCGGTCGTGATCGGCGGCACCGCGCTCTCCGGCGGCCGCGGCTCGGTGTCCGGCACCGTCGCCGGCGCGCTGCTCCTGGGCGTGCTGAACAACATCCTGGCGCTCAACAGCGTCGACCCCAACGTGCAACTCCTGATCAAGGGCCTGGTCATCGTGGTCGCCGCGGGCCTGCAGCGACTGCGTCCGACACCGTAGAGGGGAAGAAGAGATGTCCGGCAAGCACTTCGCGTTACCCGCGCTCGTCCTGATCCTGGCCGCCTGCGGCACCACGCACGAGAACTCGGGGCAAGGCGCGTCGACGTCCGCGGCGGCCTGCAAGGGCGCCGAAGGGAAGTACACCATCGGGGTCAGCCAGGCCAACGTCGCCGAGCCGTACCGCAAGCAGATGGACGACGACATCGCCCGCGCGGCGAAGCAGTACCCGCAGTTCACCGTCAACTTCGCCGACGCGCAGCAGGACAACGCGAAGCAGGTCGCCGACGTCGAGAACTTCCTGACCCAGCGGATCGACCTGCTGATCATCAGCCCCAACGAGGCCACGCCGCTGACCGCGGTCGTCAAGAAGGCCTACGACAAGGGCATCCCGGTGCTGGTGCTGGACCGCAAGGTCGACGGCGACGCGTACACGCAGTGGATCGGCGCCGACAACGTCGACATCGGGCGGCAGGCCGGGCAGTACCTGGCCGGCAAGGTCCTGCCGCGGGGCGGCAAGATCGCCGAGATCCGCGGGCTCGCCGGGTCCACGCCGGCCAAGGAGCGCCAAGACGGCTTCGCGAAGGGAATCGAAGGCCGAGGCATCGACATCGTGACCACTGTGGACGGTGACTGGCTGCGCGAGAAGGGCCAGCAGCAGGCGGACGCGATCTTCAAGTCCCACCCGGAGATCCAGGCCGTCTACTCGCAGAACGACCCGATGGCCGAAGGTGCCTACCTCGCCGCGAAAGCCGCGGGTCTGGACCAGAAGATCAAGTTCATCGGCATCGACGGGCTGCCCATCCCGTCCGGCGGCATCAAGGCGGTCGAAGCCGGGCGCCTCGCGGCGACGTTCGTCTACCCGACGGGCGGGCGCGAGGCCGTGGCGTCCGCGAAGAGCATTCTCATCGACTGCGCCAAGCCCGCGAAGACGCAGATGCTGCCGACGCAGCTCGTCACCCAGGCGAACGCCGCCGAGGTGTACGCGAAGGGCAATCGCTGATGCCTCGCATCGGCGTCATTTCCCTCTCCGACGGCCGCGACCACGTCCACAAAGGAATCGCGGACTTCGTCCGTGAGACTGAAGGCCAGCTGGTCACGGCGCTCGGCTCAGGGGGCCACGAGGTCGTCCGTGGTTCGGCGCCGGTGTCGGCCAACACGCCGGCGACGTCGGTCGCGCGCGAGCTCGAGGCGGCCGGGGTGGACCTGACCGTGCTGCACTACTGCGTCTGGGCGTTCCCGCACTTCACGATGCTCGCCGCGGGCGCGCTCAGCGGGCCGCTGGTCCTGGTGGCGCACCTCGACCCGGTGCAGCCCGGCATGGTCGGGATGCTCGCCGCGGGCGGCGCGCTCGACCAGATCGGGCGGCAGCACACGCGTCTCTGGGGTTCTCCGCCGGACGTCGTCGCCGCGATCGGGGTACGGGCCGCCGGCGCGGCCGCGGTGGCGAAGCTGCGCGGCAGCACGTTCGGCCGGATCGGCGGGCGGCCGATGGGGATGACCACGGCCGTGGCCAACACCGACCAGTGGCAGCGCCAGTTCGGCGTCGACGTCGAGGAGATCGACCAGTGGGAGATCGTCCGGCGCGCCGAGGCGGCCGACCGGTGGAGAAGCGCGGGGCGCGCGAGTGGCTGGAGCGGCACGCGACCGTCCGCTACGACGGCGTCAAGCTGACGCCGGAACTGCTCGAGCGGCAGGTCGGTACTGTCGGTGCCCTCGGCTAGCGTGGAAAACGGGGGCTGCTCGATCCTTGACCTCAACCTTCCTCGAACTTCTACCGTCGGCACCATGACAGCTCCTCCCATCCCGCGCGCGGTCTGGATCGCTTCCGGCGTCATGGCGCTCGGCGGCTTCCTGGGCAACATGGACGGCTCGATCGTCGCGGTCGGACTGGAGTCGATGAGGCTGCGACTAGGGGTCAGCCTCATCGAAATCTAGTGGGTGGCGACGGCGTTCCTGCTCGGCCTTTCCGCCGCCCTCCCCCTGACCCCGTGGCTGGTGAAGAGGCTCGGCGCCGGCAGGCTGTGGCTCTGGGCACTGGCGGCGTTCCTCCTGACGTCGGTGGCCTGCGCCCTCGCGCCGGACGCCGGCACCCTGATCGCCTTCCGCACGCTGCAGGGCATGGCCACCGGCGTCATGGTCACCGCCGGGCAGACGGTGATCGGGCTCGCCGTCGGACCGGAACGCCTCGGCCGCACGATGGGCACGCTGGGACTCGTGGTCGGGCTGGCACCGGTCGTCGGGCCGAGCGTCGGCGGGTTCCTGCTCGCGCACTTCTCGTGGCCGGTGCTGTTTTGGCTCAACCTGCCGATCGGGCTGGTCGCGTTCGGCCTGGCGCTGCGGTACGTCCCGCGCGGCGACCGCGAGCGGCCGCCGCCGATGGACTGGCCGGGGTTGCTGCTCATCTCGCTCGGCCTGCCGCTCCTGGTCTACACGCTCGCCGAGCGCGACGCGCTGTTCGCGGCGGTCGGCGTCCTCGCGCTCGCGGTGTTCGTCCGGCGTTCGCTGCGCGTGCGGCACCCGGTGCTGAACCTGCGGCTGGCCGCGCGGCCCGTGCTGGGCTCGGCGCTGGCGTCCGTCCTGCTGGCCGGCGCCGGGATGTTCGGCGCGGTCCTGTTGCTGCCGCTGTGGTTCCAGGTCCGGCTCGGCGCCGGGCCCGCCGAGGCCGGTGTCCTGCTCGCGCCGATGGGCCTGGCCACCACGGTGTTCGTGCTCGTGGCCGGGCGACTGACCGATCGCTACGGCGGCGGCACCGTCTCGCTCACCGGTTCGGTGGTGGTGCTGGCGAGCACCGTCCCGCTACCGTGGCTCGGCCCGGACACCCCGATGTGGCTGGTCCAGGTGCTGCTCGTGGTCCGCGGCGCGGGGCTCGGGCTGTCGCTCATGCCCGCCTCGACCGCGGCCTACGCGTCGGTCGACGCGGCCGAACTGGGCCACGCGACGGCGTTGGTCAACATCGTCATGCGCGTGGGCGGCGCGGCCGGGGGCGCGTTGTGCGTGATCGTGCTGTCCCGCGGGCTCGTCGCCGGCCCGGCGACCGGGTTCGGCTGGGCGTTCGGGGTCTTGGGGGGCGTCTGTGTGCTCGGCACGGTGGCGGCGGCGTGGCTCCGGCACGCCGAGCGATCGTCCACAGTGGACGTCCCGGGGTGATTCACCTGGGAACCTGGCGCGATCACCGGTTTGGTGATTTCCTGGAGCCGATCAACCACTGTCGGTAAGGGGAAGGGCTGGCAATGTCGGGGGTATCGAAGCGGTTGGCCACGGTCGCGGCGGCAGCGGCGGTAGTGGGGAGCCTGCTGGCGGCGGCGCCGGCGTCGGCCGCACCGTCGATCGACTGGAAGCCGTGCGCGGACGCGCCCGGCGTGGAGTGCGGCGCGGTCACCGTGCCGATCGACTGGGCGCACCCGGACCGGGGCACGGCGAGCATCGCGCTCGCCCGGCGGAAAGCCACGGATCCGCAGGCGCGCATCGGGTCGGTCCTGATGGACCCGGGCGGCCCCGGCGGGCCGGGCGCGGGTGAGGTCAAGGGCGGCTGGACGCTCTCGCCGGAGATCACCGAGCGCTTCGACACCGTGGGCTTCGACCCGCGCGGCGTCGGCGACAGCACGCAGATCAAGTGCGGGCTCGACGAGGTCATCGCCGACCACCCGCAGGTTCCGCGCAACCAGGCCGAGTTCGAGCAGCTCGCGGCGTACAACCGGAAGCTCGGCGAAAGCTGCAACCGGCTTTCCGGGCCGCTGGGCCGGTTCGGCGACACCGAGAGCGTCGCGCGGGACATGGACGCCATCCGCGCCGCGCTCGGCGAGAAGAAGCTGACGTATTACGGGGTTTCCTACGGCACGCTGATGGGCCAGCAGTACGCCGAGCTGTTCCCGGACAAGGTCCGCGCGCTCGTGCTGGACAGCAACATGGACCACTCGCAGTTCACCGCGTGGGACTTCCTGAACAGCGAAACGCAGTCGGTGCAGGCGGAGTTCGGCGAGTTCGCCGCCTGGTGCGACCGGACGCCGAGCTGCGCGCTGCACGGCCAGGACGTCTCGAAGCTGACGCGTGGCCTGCAGGACAAGGCCGCACGCGGTGAGCTGAAGGATCCGCAGAGCGAGGAGGTCATCACGCCGCTTTCGCTGGCGTCGATCTTCCAGAGCTCCTTCTACGGCCCGAGCTGGGACAGGCTGGCGACGGTCCTCGAGTCGCTGGCCGGCGGCACCCAGCCGGCCGCGTCGGCGCGGCTGAAGGAAGACATCCCGGTCAACACCGTGTTCCAGAGCGTGTTCTGCGATGACTGGAAGCTGCCGGTGCACAACTACGCCGAGCTCGAGGCCTACCGCCGGACGGCCGCGGCACTCGCGCCGGACGTCAAGGTCAACTCCCTGGGCTGGCAGGCGATCACCGGCTGCATCGGCTGGCCCGACCGGACCAGCAACACCCAGCACCCGCTGCAGGTGCACGGCGCGCCGCCGCTGCTGATGGTGAGCAGCGAGTACGACCCCGCGACACCGTACGCGTGGTCGCGGGCCGCGGCCCGCCAGAGCGGCAGCACGCTGCTCACCTACGACGGCTGGGGCCACGGCGCGTACTTCAAGAACAGCCCGTGCGTCATCAAGGCGACCGACGCCTACCTGATCAGCGGCAAGCTGCCGGCGCGCGGCACGCACTGCGCGGCGGTCGAGCCGGGCGCGGCCGAAGCCCGGGTCGCCGGGCCGAAACCGCCGTCGGCGATCGGCTTCTGACGCTTCCGCCGGGTGGCCGGAACGAGGCACAATCGTTCCGGCCACCGCGACGTCGCGGGGGAAGGAGCCGAGGATGCTTCGTCGATTCTTCGTCATGGCCGCGGCAGTCGTCGTGGCGAGTTCGCTTCTCACGGCACCGGCGGAAGCGTCTTCTCGCCACGGCGGGTATCTCGCGCTCGGCGATTCCGTCGCGTTCGGTTACCGGCCCGACGCGGGCGCGGCCTACCTGAACGCGGCCAACTTCAGCGGCTACGCGGAGAAATACGCGTCACTGCGCGGGCTCCGGCTCGCGAATGCGTCCTGCCCTGGAGAAACGACCGGAAGCCTGCTGGCCGTCAGCGCGCCGAGCAACGGCTGCGAGAACGGCTACCGGTTGGCGTACCCCCTGCACGTTTCGTATGCGGGCGCCCAGATCGACTACGCCGTGCAGTACCTGCGGACCCACCGGGACACCCGGCTCGTGACGCTGACCATCGGCGCGAACGACATGTTCCTGTGCCAGGACACGACGCCGGACCACTGCACCGGCGCTTCCTTCCAGGCCGCGTTGAGCCAGGTCAGCCGCAACCTCGCGGCGATCCTCTCCGCGGTGCGCGCCCACTACCGCGGCGACCTGGTCCTGGTGTCGTACTACTCGCTCGACTACCGCGACCCGACGCAGGTCTCGCAGGTCAAAGCGATCGACGCGGCGTTGACGCAGGTGACCCGTCGCTACCACGGCAAGATCGCGGACGGCTTCACGGCGTTCTTCCTGGCGTCCCTGCGCGCGGGCGGCGACCCGTGCGCGGCGGGGCTGCTGATCAAGCTGCCGACCGGCGGCTGCGACGTCCACCCGACCGCGGCCGGCCACCGCGCGCTGACCGCGGCCCTGGCGCTCGCGCGCTGAATCAGACGGCCTGGACCTCGACCCCGGCGGCTTCGAAGGCCCGCACGGCCTCGGGGTCGGCGTCGGTGTCCGTGACCAGGGCGTGCACCTGCGTCGTCTCACAGATCCGGGCGAAGGCGCGCCGGCCCAGCTTCGAGCCGTCGGCGACGGCGACCACGCGCTCGGCGCGTTCGACCATCAGCCGGTTGATGCTGGCCTCCCCCTCGTGGTGGGCGAAGGCGCCGGCTTGGGGATCGAAGGCGTCGACACCGAGGAACAGCAGGTCGATGGTGAGTTCGCTGAGCACGCGGGTGGCCAGCGGCCCGCTCAGTTCGAACGACTGCGGCCGCGCGACCCCGCCGGTGACGACGATCTTGACGTTCGGCCGCACCGCGAGCTCGTGCGCGATGTTCAGCGCGTTGGTGACGACGGTGATCCCGTACGCGTCCCCCCGGCCGCCCAGGTCGGACCGGATGGCGAGGGCGCGCGCGACCCCGGCGGTGGTGGTCCCGCCGTTGAGGCCGACGACCATCCCTTTCGCGGCGAAGGCAGCGGCGGCGGCACTGATCCGCTGTTTCTCGGGGACGTGCCTCGCGGTCTTGTAGCGCAGGGGCAGGTCGTAGGCGAGATCATTGGCGACGGCGCCCCCGCGCGTGCGCGTGAGCAGCTGCTGTTCGGCGAGGTGGTCGAGGTCCCGCCGGATGGTGGCGGCGGAGACGTCCAGCTCCGCGGCGACGTCCTCGACGTCGATCTTTTCCCGCTGCCCCAGCATGTCCAGCAGGGTGCTCAACCGTTCGTGCCGGGCCATCGACGGTACTCCTAGCTTTGACTCTCAGCGGCCTATCGCGCACGAGGTTGCGCTGTTGGCTGCCGTTTCGAGCAGTATGCTGCATCGGGGGTGGGCTTTGCACCGCGGCACGCCGTCGGGGTGGGCTTGCGCTCATCCTCGGGTGGTCGGGTCTTCAAGATGCGGCTTCGCCGGGGCGTGGAAATCGGCGCTTCTTGTTGTGGCTTTCCGCTCGGTGCTGGAGCGCCGATTCCCCGCGCTACGGTGCCCCTGCCGCTCTGCCGCTTCCACCTGATCGAGTGATGAACATGCGTTCGTGGGCCGGTAATCTTGGTGTGTGGACAGCGAAGCGGTGATGCGAGCGGATGCGGTGGCCCTGGCCGACCGCATCTCCGGGCTGCTCACTGTGGTGCGGTCTGCCGAGGCTGAAATCGGTGCGCTGCTCGTGGAAATCGAGTCGCGCGGGGTGATGGAACTCTTCGGATACCGTTCTGTGGCGCGGCTTTTCGAACACCTCGCCGATGTTCCCAAAGCTGCCGCTGAGTCTGTCGTGAAGCGGGCTCGGGCTCTTACGCCCGGCCGGAACCTCGACGGCAGCCCTGCGCCCGCCGCTGCTCCCGCTACCGGCGCTGCTGCTCTCGAGGGCCGTCTGAGGACCCCGATGATCGACACCATCATCGGTGTAGTGACTCAACTTTCGCCCGAGCATCGCGACGACGCCGAGCAGCATCTGCTGTCCTTCGCCTCCGAAGCCGGACACAAGCAAGTCGCCGCTTTGGGTGCGCGGATCCTGGCCCACCTCGACCCCGACGGCGCCGAACCCGACACCACCGAACCGGCTACTCCTTCTCGCGAGCTGTCGTTGCGTCGCAAGAGAACCGGGGTGTGGGAGTTGAACGGTAGGTTCGACGACGAGACCGGCTCCCGCGCCAGTGCCCTACTGGATTCGCTCGCCCAGCGCCGCGCCACCGACGAAGGGCCCGACCTTCGCTCGCCGCAGGAACGCTACGGCGACGCCTTCTCCGACGCCATCGACCTCGCGTTGAACTCCCCGGACCTGCCGATGCAGGCCGGCGAACGAGCCCACGTGATGGTGGCGGTCTCGCTGGAGGACTTGAAGTCCGGCGTTGGCCGGGCCATCCTCGGTGACCTGGGCACGCTGTCCGCGGCCGAAGCCCGGATCCACGCGTGTGATTGCATGCTCATCCCCACGGTGCTGGGCGGCAAGAGCGAACCCCTCGACCTCGGACGGCAACGCCGCCTGGTCCCGCCCGGAATCCGCCGCGCGCTGTACCTGCGCGACCGCGGCTGCGCCTTCCCGGGCTGTCATCGTCCACCCCGGCACTGTCAAGGTCACCACGTCCGGCATTGGGCTGACGGCGGCCCCATCGAGCTGGGCAACATGGTGCTGATGTGCGCTCATCACCACCGGCTCCTGCACCGCTCCGGCTGGCAAGTCCGCATCGCCGCCGACGGCCTCCCCGAATTCCTGCCACCGGTGTTCCTGGACAAACGCCGAAAACCCAGGCGCAACAACCTGCACCAACCGTTGCCGTTCGCGGCGTAGACAATCGAACACGGGAAAGGCCCGCAGCCACCGGCTGCGGGCCCACACCCACGCCCAAAGGCCAGCAGAACGACCGATCCGCCCGGCGCGAACCACATCTTCCGATATCGAGAGCGCCGGAACTCGAATGTCATACAGCAGGCAGTCGCTCCGACAGATCGCTGCCCACAACGCCCCTGCCACCCGGCACAGCTGGCCAAGCCGCCAGAACCCTTGCTCACAGTGGGCCTCTCCGGCCCCGCCGCAACCGGACGATCCACCCACCGGCAGCACTGCAGCCTCGCCCCGAGCCACCGATTGCGCTCCTCGCCTACCAGCACCAACCCGTCGTCGAACCAGCACGAATCCGTTGGCGACTCCCCGTCAACATCGACGGTGGTTACCCCACCGTCAGGTGACGTCGAGCGCGGCCGCCCGCGCGGCGGACGTCGTCGGCGAGACCGTCCGGCGCGCGGCCGAACATCCAGGTCACCCGGCCCGGCTCGCTGATGCTGATCGGGCCGTGCCGGTAGTCCCACGCGGGGTAGGACTCGCTCCACAGCAGGCACGCCTCGCGGAACTTGAGGGCGGCCTCGTTCGCGATCCCGACCGACCAGCCGGTGCCGAGGAAGCTGAACTGCCCGGGGGCGGGCAGCCGCCCGCTGTTCGCGGCGGCGAACGCACCGGCCTCACGCCAGCAGCCGGGCTGGCTGGCGACCTCCGCCGCCATGAAGGTCCCGCTCATGAACTCCTCGTCCGTGCCGTCGTGCGCAACAGCTGGCACGGCAGGTGCAGTTTTGTGCATCGTCAACCGTCGTACCGAGCATAATCATGCAACGAGCGCGCGCAGGAACGGGCAGCGAGCCGGCTGCGGCGGGCACGAAAAAGGCCACCCTCGGCGAGGGTGGCCTGCGAGAAACCGGCCGGCGCGGCCTGGTCAGGCAGCGAGCCCGGTCAAAGCACGGTGGGCTACCGGGGCTTGCGCCGCCAGAGACCGGTGACCACGGCCAGCGCACGCGAACGCGGCGTCCGGGCGGCGACCGGCTCGGGACCGACCCGGCGGCGCATCCGGTAGGCGAGCTCGAGCACCTCGAGGTCCTCGGGCCGGCGTCTGCCGTGGACGTCCGGCCGGAGCATCAGCTCGGAAACCGTGACGGGCTTGCCACTGGCACGGTGCGCCGTGCGCGCCATCGGGAACCTCCGCTGGATCGGGACTGCCTGATGGGTGCTGATTCTATGAATCGGATTCGGGTTCGTCACCTTACTGGCCAGTTGTGTCCGATGGGCCCGCGAACCGGTCAACCGGCGCGTTAGCCTCGGCGCATGATCACCCTCGGGGGCCTCACCGCAGAAGACCGTCCGGCCTGGGAAAACCTGTTCGCCGACTACAACACGTTCTACGGCAGGACGCTCGCGCCGGAGCTGATGGACCGCGCGTGGCGCGAGTTCGCCAGTGGCGAGCGGATGCACGCGCTCGGCGCGCGGCTCGATGGCGAACTCGTCGGCATCGTGCACTTCTTCACGCACGTCAGCACGACGTCCGCCGACGTCTGCTACCTGCAGGACCTCTTCACCGACACCAAGGCTCGCGGGCGCGGGGTCGGCCGGGCCCTGATCGAAGCCGTCGCGGACTGGGCGCGCGAGCGGGGTTGCTTCCGCGTCTACTGGCACACGCAGACCTCGAACACCACCGCCCGGCGTCTCTACGACCAGGTCGCGCTCGACAAGGGGGTCATGCAGTACCAGCTCCCGCTCGGCTCCTAGCGTCACCGGCGGTGGCGGCCACCACCGCCGCCGTGGTGACCGTCCGCCGGGCGGCGGCCACCGGACATCGCCTGCCAATCCGGAAAACCACCGTGGCGGCCGCGCGACCAGACCGGGACGTCCGGGATTTCGTGCCGCACCGGAGCCGCCTGCTTCGACGGCTGGCGCGGTTTCGCCTTCCCAGCCGCCTTGTCGACGATCTTGACCGCCTTCGCGAGCTTTCCGCGATGAGCGGGCGTGAGTCCGGAATCCGGCTCCGTCTTGGCGACCACCGGCACGATTCCGTCCGGTTCACCGGATGGCGCTACGGATTCCGGAGCCGGCTTCGCGGGCGGTGCCACGACATCCGCCGGAAACGGCACCAGCGCCACCGCCGGGGGTTCGAGCCCGGCCGGCGGCCACGACGCGCCCGCGCCGCGCTCGACCGGCATCGAGACCGCCGTGGCGACGCCGCCGGTCAGCGCCAGCGCGCCGGCGACCACGGAGAACACCCGCAGCCGGGCCAGGGATCGCAGGGCCTGCGGTTTCTCGCGGTGCCGTGCGTGCGGGTCCGCCGTGCCGTGGCGGTCGTGCGCCGCGGCGGACCGGACCAGCAACTCGGCGACGGTGACCGACTCGCTGCGCGAAGCCCTGCGTGCCATCAAACCCTCCACCCTGGGCCGACCGGACGCGGGCACTGCGTCCGGTCGGCCGATCATAGGAATGGTTCAGGGTCCTGTAAAGGGCTCGTTCACCCGGAGTCTTCAGCCCGGGGCGAGGTCGACCGACGACATTCCGTCTCACACACCGGGAGAGTGCGGAACAGTCCCCTCGCGAACGAACGAGCTGCCGGTGGTTCGGACAAACTCTCGGCGCCGATTCGGGGCTCCGCCCTGGCCGGGGGCTCCGCCACCCGGACCCCCGAGACTCTCCTCGGCAACCCGTTAAGTCCTGGTGAATGTGACAGATTCCCTACGAAGGTTTTGTGCCATCAGGACGAACTTCTCTTCACCGCCCCGATTTTGCTGTGCCATTCGCCAAAGTTCGGTTCGATCGGATAGCTTGCTCCTACCGGTCAGTACCGGTGGGTGGGGCCGATCGGGTGAGGCGATCAGCGAGAGATCGAGGGAAGCGGGGACGACCATGCCGAAGCACCGGCCACGTCGCAAGGGCACACGCGGGGTCCGCCGCACCGCGGTCGCGCTCGCCGGTGGCGCGCTCGTCGTGCTGCCCACGCTGACCACCGGCCTGCCCACGCCGGTCGTCATCGCCGGCGCCGGTGACTCCCTGCCCGACCAGGCCGCTCCGCTGCAGCAGCCGAACATCGTCATGCCGCCGATCGCCGTCGACGGCAGCCTCCCGCAGCCGCCGCTGCCCACGCCGCTGGTCGTACCCGGCGGGCACGCCGGCTCGGCGGGCATCTCCGGGCCGCTCGGCATCCCGGCGAGCATGCTCAAGGCGTACCAGAACGCCGCCGCGATCCTCGCGAAGGAACAGCCCGGCTGTCACCTGGACTGGGCACTGATCGCGAGCATCGGCCGCATCGAGTCGAACCACGCGCGCGGCGGATACGTCAACGCCAACGGTGACACCCTCGAGCCGATCCTCGGCCCGGTGCTCAACGGCGCCGGCGCGTTCGCCGCGATCCCGGACACCGACGGCGGCAAGTACGACGGTGACGCCGTTTGGGACCGCGCGGTCGGCCCGACGCAGTTCATCCCGGCCACGTGGAAGGGCTACGCCTCCGACGGCAACGGCGACGGCGTCTCGAACCCGAACAACATCTACGACGAAGCCCTGGCCACCGCGCGCTACCTGTGCTCGGGCGGGCTGGACCTCTCGACCGACGCGGGGCAGCGCCTGGCCGTGCGCCGCTACAACAACTCCCAGTCCTATGTGGACACCGTGCTCGCGTGGGCTTCGGCCTACCGCGGCGGCGTGGCCCAGCTGCCGGACAGCGAGGTGCCGATCGGCGCGCCCGACGCCCCGGACGCCGCGGCCGCGGGCGGCCCGGTCGGCGCGCCCGCCCCGCCGGCGCCCCCGGTGACCGCCCAGCCGCCGGGCTCGCTGCCGGGCACCTCGACGTCGCCGACCAGCAGCACGTCGCCGTCGTCGTCCACCCCGGTCACCACCACCCCGGGCACCCCGGCCACGGACCCGACGACCACCCCGCCGGCCTCGTCCACCACGCCGCCGCCGGAGACCACGAGCACCACCCCGCCGCCCACCACCTCGACCACCGCGGCCGACTCGGCGAGCACACCCACCGAAACCACCTCGACCAGCACGACGGGATGAGCCCGGTGGAGCCGTTCCTGGTGCACATCCGCTGCGACACCGACGGCTACACCCACGCCGTCACCGAGGACGAGTTCGCGGCGGGCCGCCGCGACGGGCGGTTCCGCGCGGTGTGCGGGCACGTGGTGCTCGCGGCGCCGATGATCGAGGCGCCCGGCCGGTTCGACCCCGAATGCCGGGACGTCCTGCGCGGAGACACCGCACCGGAACCTTCGGTGCCCCGGCAGGAACGGCGCCGGTCGAGGTGGCGCAGCCGCCGCTAGCCGACCAGCGCCTGGATGCCGTCGAGCATGCGGTCCAGGCCGAACTCGTACGCCGCGTCGCCCTGCGCCTTCGCGCTTTCGTCGAAGCCGCCGCCGAGCCAGATCCGGTTCATCGCCGGGTGCGCGTCGACCACGAAGTAGTTCTCCCAGAACGTCGACCGCTGGTGCCACCAGGCCTCGGTCGACTGTCCGGTGCTGCGCTCGAGCCGGGTGTTCTCCGCGCCGAGCGCCGCGTTCGCGTCGACGTACGTGCCGATCCCGTTGGCCGCCGCCACGGCCTGCCGCGGCGGCAGCCCCAGACGGTCCATAATGGACAGCAGGTACTCCTGGCCGGCCAGCTGACCGGGCCCGAGCGGCGGCCGGACCCGCGAAACCTCGCACAGCCACGGGTGGGTGCGGTACGCGCCGCGCGTCCGCTCGGCGTAGAGCGCCACCTGCTCGCGCCAGTCCGCCGGGCGCGCCTCGCCCGGCCCGGGCAGCCGCCGCTCGACGAGCACGTCGTCGACCATCAGGTCGACGAGCTCGGCCTTGCCGGGCACGTAGGTGTAGAGCGTCATCGTGCCGGCGCCGAGCTCCTTGGCGACGCGGTGCATCGACGCGGCGGACAGCCCGTCGGCGTCCGCGACCGCGATCGCGGCGGCGACGATCCGCTCGATCGTCAGCGTCGGGCGGCGGCCCCGGGTCGGCTCCGCGGCGCCACCACGGGCGCGCCAGAGCAACGCGAGCGTCCGGTCCACCTCTTCGGCGCCAGTGCGTTCGGCGGTCATGCGCTCCCCTCGCTCCTCCGCCGGAGATCTTACCCGGGCCGGCCGTCCGACCTGGCATTCTGGAGGCATGACCGGACGCAAACCGCCCAAGGTCTCCTTCCGCTGGTGGGTCGACCGGCAGATCGGCGAGGCCCGCGCCCGCGGCGAGTTCGACGACCTGCCCGGCACCGGCAAGCCCCTGCCGAAGCCCACCGGCAACGACGCGGCGACCGACTGGGTGCTGCGCCAGGTGAAGGTCGGCGGCCACGACACGAAGGCGTTGCTGCCGCCGGCGCTCGCCCTCAAGCGCGAAGTCCAGGACCTGCCGGAGCGGCTCGCCGGCGAGCGCGCCGAAGGGCGGGTGCGGGAGGTCGTCGCGGACCTCAACGAGCGGATCCGCCAGGCCTACCTCAACCACCACACGGGCCCGCCGCTCACCGTGGCGCTGGTGGACGTCGAGGAAGCCGTCGGGGACTGGCGGCGCTCACGAGCCGCGTCGTAGCAGCGCCCGTTCCGCCGCGGTCCACGCCGTCGTCGTGAGCAGGTAGATCCCGGCGGCCTGCGGCACGACCAGCGTCGCGAGCACGGTGCCGTAGGGCAGGAACCGCAGCAGCTTGCCGCCCGGGACCTGGGCCGCCGGGTCGCGGTGGCGGTCCTGCCGGCGCACCGAGAACCAGGCGACGACCGCGAGCCCCGCCGCGATCACGAACACGAGCGGGCTGCCGGCCAGGCCGTGCGCGCCCAGCGGCGTCCCGAACAGCGTCGCGCCGAGCAGCGAGTTGGGTTCGCCGCCGACCGCGGGCGTCGTGAAGAGCCGGTACATGACCATGAAGAACGGCAGCTGCAGCAGCATCGGCAGGCAGCCGGCGAACAGCGAGGCCCCGGACTCCTGCTGCAGCTTCGTCATCTCCTCGGCCAGCCGTTCGCGGTTGCGGCCGTGCTTGGCCTGCAGGGCCTGGATTTCCGGCATCAGGGCGGCCCGGGTCCGCTCACCGCGGGCCGCCGACCGGGCGAGCGGGTGCAGCAGCAGCCGCACGCCGAGGGTGAACGCGACGATGGCCAGCGCCGTGGACAGCGGGCCGGTGAGCGCGTGGATCAGGTGGTACGCGCCTTCGACGGGCACGTCGAGAAAGCCGAACATGGGCAGCACTCCGCAAGAGTGGAAGGGATGTGGGTACGCGGAATGGCTGCGCTGAAGAGGTTCCTACGCAGCCGTGCTGCGGGAACCGGGTGCTCGTGGCCTGCTGCGCCCCGGGGCGCCGGGGTCGCGCAGGCGGATCGACTCGGCGCGCCGGGCCCGGCGGCGCAGGGCGGCGACGCGGCTGCGCACCGGCACCGACCACAGGGCGACCTCGCTGCCGTGCGTGCTGCCGACCAGCAGCACGATCAGGAGGCTCGCGGCGGCCAGGGAGGCGAAGGCGACCAGCGCCGTCGGGCTCGTCACGACGGGGAACGCCAGCTCCAGCAACGTGTTCATGCGGTCGTCCCCCTTCCTCCGCTCCCCAGGGTAGCGAAAACGCTAACAGCCCGTCGGGCTGTAATCTGGTTCGATGAGAGGGCAACTCGTCGTCGTGCCGATCCTGGCCATGCTCCTGCTGTTCGGCGTGCCGTGGTGGACGCTCGTCCTCGCGCCCGAGTGGGGCACCGCGGGCACGATCGCCGGCACCGCCGTGCTGGCGCTGGGCCTGGTCGCGATGCCGGTCGCGATGTTCCGCGGCCACTCCCGGCACCAGAGCGACGCCGCCGCGCGCCTCGGCGACTCCCTGCTCGCCGTGATCTGGGTGCTGTTCAGCTGGTGCGTCCTGAGCCTGGTGCTGCGGGTCGCGCTGCTCGGCGTCGACGACCCGGCGCGGTCGCGGGTCGTCGCGGGCGTGACCGTCGTGATCGCGGCCGGGCTGCTCGTGCACGGCAACCGCGTTGCCATGCGGGTGCCGCCGGTGAAGGCGACCGACGTCGTCATCCCGCGGCTCGGCCCGGGGCTCGACGGCCTGCGCGTCGCCGTGCTGACCGACACCCACTTCGGCCCGATAGACCGGACGAAGTGGTCGGAGAAGGTCGTCGCGGCGGTCAACGCCCTCGACGCGGACGTCGTCTGCCACGCCGGCGACCTCGCCGACGGCGCGGTGGCGAAGCGCCGCAAGCAGGTCGACCCGCTCGGCGGCGTCCAGGCCGCGCTCGGCCGGTTCTACATCACCGGCAACCACGAGTACTTCGGCGAGGCCCAGGCGTGGCTCGACCACATGGAAGGGCTCGGCTGGGACACCCTGCACAACCGCTCGACGCTCCTGGAGCGCGACGGCGACCGCATCCTGTTCGCCGGCATCGACGACCCGACCGGAGCGTCGTCCGGCCTGCCCGGCCACGGCCCCGACCTGCCCGCCGCGTTGGCCGGCCGGCCCGCCGACGTCCCGGTGGTGCTGCTGGCGCACCAGCCGAAGCAGGTGCGCCAGGCGCGCGAAGCCGACGTCGACCTGCAGATCTCGGGGCACACGCACGGCGGCCAGATCTGGCCGTTCCACCTGCTGGTGCGGCTCGACCAGCCGACGCTGTCGGGCCTGACCCGGCACGGCCCGACCCAGCTGTACAACAGCCGGGGCACCGGGTTCTGGGGTCCGCCGTTCCGGGTCTTCGCGCCCAGCGAGATCACGCTCCTCACCCTGCGCTCGGCCTGACCCACAGCGCCCCAATGTGGCCTTCGGTGCGCTCAACGCACCCAAGGGGCCCTTCGGTGCGTTCAACGCAACCAAGGCCACATTGGGGCGCTCGGCCGCCTCCGACAACTTTTTTTGTCTTGACAGTTTCGATCGTCGGATGCCAGGCTGTCCCGCATGACCACCACCGCGATCCGCCCTCGGTCCGTCGCCCCTTCGACCACCCGCCGCCTGCTGACCTGCGGGATCCTCGCCGGGCCCGTCTTCGTCCTCACCGGCTTCGTCCAGGGCCTGACCCGCGCCGGCTTCGACTTCGCGCGACACCCCGCGAGCGTCCTGTCGAACGGCTCGCTCGGCTTCCTCCAGATCACGAACTTCCTGGTCACCGGCCTGCTGACGATCGCAGCCGCGGCCGGGATCCGGCGCGTCCTGCCCGGCCGGTGGGGGCCGAGACTCTTGACCGCCTACGGCGTCAGCCTGCTCTGCGCGGGCGTCTTCCGCGCCGACCCGCAGGACGGCTTCCCGGCCAGCACCCCCGCCGGCCCGCCGGCGTCGATCAGCTGGCACGGGACGCTGCACTTCGTCGCCGGCGGCGTCGGGTTCGCCGCCCTGGTCGCGGCCTGCTTCGCGATCGGCTCGCACCTCACGCCCGCGCGGGCGTGGTATTCGCGGCTCAGCGGGTTGCTGTTCCTGGCCGGCTTCGCGGGCGTAGCGTCCGGATCGACGAGCCCGGCCGTCACCCTCGGCTTCTGGGCGGCCGTGACGATCGCCTGGGTCTGGCTCGCCACCACGTCCGTCCACCTGATCCGCTTGATGCCGCGAGGAGAGTCCCGATGAGCACGACGGTTTCCGCCGACGGCACCAAGATCGCCTACACCCGCGCCGGATCCGGCCCCGCGCTCGTCCTCGTCGACGGCGCGATGTGCTACCGCGGCTCGTCCCCCAACGACGGGATCGCGAAGGAACTGGCCGCGCGCTTCACCGTGTACACCTACGACCGCCGCGGCCGGGGCGAAAGCACCGACGCCGGGCCCTACGCGGTCGAGCACGAGGTCGAGGACATCGCCGCGCTCGTCAAGGAGGCGGGCGGGGAGGCATTCCTGTTCGGCATCTCCTCCGGCGCCGCGCTCGCGCTGGAAGCGGCGCGCAGCCTGCCGGTGACGAAGCTGGCGCTGTACGAGCCGCCGTTCGTCGTCGACGACACCCGTGCGCGCGTCCCGGCCGACTACCCGGCCCGGCTCGACGCGGCTTTGAGCGAGGGAAAGCGGGGCACGGCGGTGAAGATGTTCATGACCGAGGGCGTCGGCCTGAGCGGCGCGATGGTGGCGATGATGCGGCTCATGCCGTTCTGGGCGAAGCTCAAGCGAGTGGCCCACACCCTCCCGTACGACACGGCTTTCGTCGTCGAGCACCAGTCCGGGAGGCCCCTGCCGGCGGCTTGGCCGGAGGTGAAGGTACCGACGCTGGCGGTGGACGGCGGCCGCAGCCCGGCCTGGATGCGCAACGGAGTGGCCTCGCTGGCGAAGGTGCTGCCGTCGGCGGAGTACCGGACGCTCCCGGGCCAGACGCACATCGTGAAGGCGGCGGCGCTCGCCCCGGTGCTGGCGGACTTCTACCTGGGCTAGCCACCCTCGTCACACCTCCTTGCCCGGTCGATCACCGACCGGGCAAGGTGCAGGCGTGCCCACCCGCGCCCTGGTCTTCGACTTCGACGGCACCCTCGCCGACACCGAGTCCGCCGTCCTGCAGTCGTGGCGGGAGGTGTTCCGCGACCACGGGGTCGAGCTGCCGATGGAGGCCTGGTACGCCGTCATCGGCACGCAGCACACCACGCCCGCCATGTTCGCCCTGCTCGCCGAGCACGTCCCCGGCATCGACCCCGAAGCGCTGCGGCCGGTCACCCGGGCCCGGGTGCTGAAACTCCTCGAAAAGCTCGGCCCGCGCGAGGGCGTCCGAAGCTACCTCGAAGACGCGCGGAAGAACGGCCTCAAGCTGGCCGTCGCCTCCAGCTCGTCCGGGGCGTGGGTGAACCCGCACCTCGAACGGCTCGGCATCGACGGCTACTTCGACGCCGTCCTCACCGGGGACCTCCACAAGGCCAAGCCCGACCCCGACCTCTACCTCGCGGCCCTGGACGCCTTGGGCGCCCGTCCCCAGGAGACCATCGCCTTCGAGGACACGCCCCACGGCGTCACCTCCGCCAAGGCGGCCGGGCTGACCTGCGTCGCCGTGCCGAACGCCATCACCGAGAGCCTCGACTTCGGTCAGGCCGACGTCGTGCTGCCGTCGTTCACCGCCAAGCCGCTCGAGGCGCTGCTCAGCCGCTGACCAGCGCCAGCAGCCGGTCCAGGAATGGCAGCTGGCCCTTCACGAGCTTCTCGCGCGCGACGTCGAGCGAGAACCACTCGACCCGGTCGACCTCGGGGAACTCCTGCTGCTTGCCCGAGCGCGGCGGCCACTCCATCGAAAACGTCCCCGGGACCACCGAAGCCGGGTCGAGGTCGGCTTCGACCGCCCACGCCGTGACGACCTTGCCGCCGGACTGCTTCACCTCGCCCAGCGGGACGTACTCGCCGGCGGGCGCGGGCAGGCCCAGCTCCTCCTCGAACTCGCGCCGGGCCGCGTGCTCCGGTGGCTCGTCCGGGTCCAGCTCGCCCTTCGGCAGCGACCACGCCGCCGCGTCCTTCTTCGCCCAGAACGGCCCGCCCATGTGCCCGAGCAGCACTTCGACGTCCTCGCCCCGCCCGCGGTGGAGCAGGAGCCCGGCACTGCGTTTGCCCGCCATCCGACCAGTCTCCCGAAACTCGTCCGAGATTTTTCCGCGGGGCTGTCGAACCGGGGAGAACCCACTCGACGCGTAGGCAGAAGGCAAGGAAGAAGAACCCAGGGAAGGAACCCCGAAATGACCACCACGATCGCCACCAAGACCCAGACCGCCGCCACCCGCACCGAGACCAAGAGCCCGGTCACCGGCGTCGTCGTCGGCGCGTCGCGGATCGTGATCTCGTTCCTGTTCGGCTTCCACGGCCTGCAGGGATTCGGCTTCTTCGGTGGCGTCGACGGCCAGGGCGGCGGCGTCCCGTTCGGCTCGTTCCCCGGCTGGTGGGGCAGCCTCTTCGAACTCGTGGGCGCCCTGTTGCTCCTCGTCGGGCTCGCCAGCAGGCCGGCCGCGATCCTGCTGTCGGGCGTGATGGCCTACGCCTACTTCACCGTGCACGCCCCGATGGGCCTGCTGCCGCTGCAGAACATGGGCGAGCCCGCCGCGGTCTACGCGTGGATCTTCCTGCTGTTCGCCGCGATCGGCCCGGGCCGCTTCGCCGTCGACGCACTGATCAAGCGCCGCCGCTGAGCCGGCCAAAACCCTCTGAAGGCCACCATCAGGCATCTAGTGCCCTGATGGTGGCCTTCAGAGGCTTTCGAGTCAGTAGCCGCCCTGGGCGGCGGCCAGGTCAGACCGCGCCATCACGTGTTCCATCAGGCTGGTCAGCACCTGCTTCGTCGAGTCGCGCTCGCGGGCGTCGCACAGCAGCAGCGGGACGTCCATGCCGACGTCGAGCGCCTGCCGGACCTCCTCGGTGCCGTAGCGGTACGCGCCGTCGAAGCAGTTCACGCCGACGACGAACGGCAGGTTGCGCCGCTCGAAGAAGTCGACCGCCGCGAAGCAGCTGTCCAGCCGGCGGGTGTCGGCCAGCACGACGGCGCCGAGCGCGCCCTCCGCCAGCTCGTCCCACATGAACCAGAACCGGTCCTGCCCCGGCGTGCCGAACAGGTACAGGATCAGGTCCGGGTTGATCGTGATGCGGCCGAAGTCGAGCGCGACCGTCGTGGTGGTCTTCTGCTCGATCCCCGAGAGGTCGTCGACCCCTTCGGACGCGGTCGTGATGACCTCTTCGGTGCGCAGCGGCGGCACTTCGCTCACCGAGCCGACCATCGTGGTCTTGCCGACCCCGAACCCGCCGGCGATGAGTACCTTGACCGCGGTCGCGGTCAGGTTCCGCCGGGGGTCAGAGTTTCCTGATGCCATCAAGGACCGCCTGCAATACGTGTCGGTTGGGGGATTCCTGGGCCGGTGCCGCGGTACGGAACAGCACCAGGTTCTGCTCGATGAGGTCGCTGAGCATCACCTTGACCACGGGCAGCGGCAGGTCGACCCGCGCGGCCACCTCGGCCACCGAGACCGGCCGCTGGCACAGGGCGATGATGCGCGCGTACTCCGGTTCGAGCATGCCCGCTTCGTGCGCGGTGCGCAGCGCCACCACGAGCGTGATGAGGTCGAGCCCGAGCGTGTCCGACCGGGTGCGGCCGCCCGTGACCGCGTAGGACCGGACCAGGGGGCCGGCCTCGTCGTCGAACCAAGCTTCGTGCCGTCCGCTCATGGCGACGTGGGCAGGACGCCGGCACCGGTCCGCGGGGCCGAGGTGAGCACTTGGCCGACCCGCTTCACCATCAGGTTCATCTCGTACGCCACCAGCCCCATGTCCGCGTCTTCGCGAGCCAGCAGGGCGAGGCAGGCGCCCCGCCCGGCCGCCGTCACGAACAGGAACGCGTGGTCCATCTCGACCATCGTCTGGCGCACGTTGCCGCCGCCGAAGTGCCGTCCGGTTCCGCGCGCCAGGCTTTGGAACGCCGAGGCGACCGCCGAAAGGTGCTCGGCGTCCTCTTCGGAGAGGTTCCCCGACCTCCCGATGAGCAAGCCGTCCGAGGACAGGACCACGGCGCGGTCCGCCCCGGCGACCCGCTTGACGAGGTCGTCCAGCAGCCAGTCGAGCTCACTGACGCCTGAATTGGCCATTACTCGCGCTCTCCGTACCTGTCGTCGTTCTCAGCCGGTTCTTCGTCGCGGGCCCGGCGGGTGCCCTGCTGGAAAGCGGACAACCGGCTGCGGGCGGATTCCGGCGAGTCCAGCCTGACCTCTTCGCGTTCCTGTGCGGGCCTATCTTCCCGCAACTGGGGCACGAGGCTCTGTTGACGTCGCCGTTGCGGCAGCGGCGGGCGGCCGGGTGCCTCCGGGCGGCGCGGCTGCTGCGGCCGGCCTTCCGGCACCGCGGGCCGCGGCTCGGACGGCGGCCACACCGGCTGCTGCGCGGCCGGGCGGGCCGGGCGCGACGTCCGGGTGGGCGGCGACGGCGGGCGCATCGGGACGATCGGCTGCGCCTGCGTCGGCTGGCTGACCGGCTCGGAGACGGACCCGACGGGGACCGGCGTCGGCACGGACGGCGGCTGCGACGGCGCCACCGGCACCAGCGGGGCGGGCGGGGCCGGCTCGGGCTGGGACACCGGCATCGGCGGCTCGGTCCGGTGCCGGGCCGGCCGGCGGACCGGCCGCCGCAGCGGCGCGACCTCGTCGTTCACCGGCTCCGGCTCGACCGGGTTCGGCACGAGCTCCGGCTTCGGCGGGGTGATCGGCTGCTCCGGTTCGAGCTCCGTGAGCGGCGCGAGCAGGTCGGTGCGCACCAGCACGATGGCCCGGGTGCCGCCGTAGGCCGACTCCCGCAGGTGCACCTGGATGCCGTGGCGGGCGGCCAGCCGCGCGACCACGAACAGGCCGAGGCGCGGTTCGTCGGACAGGGCCATGATCCCGAAGTCCGGCGGGTCGGTCAGCATCGCGTTGATCTCTTCGGTCTGGTCCGGCTCGAGCCCGAGGCCCTGGTCCTCGACCTCGATCACGACGCCCTTGCCGACCACGTTGCCGCGGACCTCGACCCGCGACTGCGGCGGCGAGAACGACGTCGCGTTGTCGATCAGCTCGGCGAGCAGGTGCACGAGGTCGCCGACGACGGGGCCGCGGATGGCGATCTGCGGCAGCGCCGCCGTCTTGACCCGGGCGAAGTCCTCGGTCTCGGCGGACGCGCCGCGGACCAGCTCGGCCAGCCCCACCGGGTTGCGCCACTGCCGGCCCGGCTGGCCGCCGCCGAGGATGATCAGGTTCTCGGCGTTGCGGCGGGCGCGGGTGGAGAGGTGGTCGAGCTGGAACAGGGTGTCCAGCTGCTCCGGGTCCTCCTGCTTGCGCTCGGCCTGGTCGAGCACCTTGAGCTGGCGGTGCACGATGACCTGGCTGCGGTGGGCGATGTTGAGGAACACCGCCTTGGTGCCCTCCCTGGTCTTCGCCTCGTCGATGGCGGCCGCGATGGCGGTCTGCTGCGCCTTGTTGAAGGCGTCGGCGACCTGGCCGATCTCGTCGGTGCCGTGGTCGAGGAAGTGACCGCCCTCTTCGAGGTCGACGGGGTCGCCCGCCCGGACCCGGGCGACCAGCTCGGGCAGCCGGACCTCGGCCGCGTCGAGGGTGTCCTCGCGCAGCCGGTGCAGGCGGCCGATGAGCCGGTTCGACAGCCGGACGGCGACGAACACCACGAAGACCGCGAACAGGACGGCGATCACACCGGCGATCAGCGACTCGGTGAACGTCGAGTCGGTGTCGTCGATCGCGGCGGCGCTCGCGTTGGAGCTCTGCGCCACGAAGATGCCCATCAGGGCGTCGCCGACCTGGCGGGCGGCCGTGCGCCACTGGTCCTGCGCCACCGGCAGCTTCGACAGGTCGCCACGCAGGAACGCCGTCTCGACCTGGGTCACCGTCTGCCACGGCTGGCTGGCCAGCAGCTGGTCGTACTTCGCCTTGACCTCGGGGATCATCTTCGGCGCCGACGCGTCGAGCTGCGCGTGGTAGGCACCGACCTGGCCGACGTAGGCGCGGAACTCGTCGTTGCCGAGCCCGCCCGCGGCCAGCCCGGCCGCGGCGAGCGCGTCACTGCGCTGCATCGCGTCCGCCGCGGTGAACATCGGGATGGCGGTCAGCCGGTCGAACGCGTTCTGCGCGCCACGGGCGTTCTGCGCCAGCCCGGCGACACCGTCGGTGAACTGGTCGATCATCTTGTTGTAGAAGCTGAAGGCCTGGAGCATCTGCACCTGGCCGCCGTCGACCGCCTGGCGGGTCTGCGGCAGCTGCTGGTAGAGCCCGAAGAACGTGGCGATGTTCTTCTGGACGCTCGGCGGCGTCCCGTCGTAATCGGCGAAGTTGTCCTTGAGGTTCTCGATCTCCTTCGCGGCGGCCGCGTCCACCTTCGGGCGGACGGCCGCGAGCACGGCGCGCTGGTTGCCCTGGCCGGCGAGCAGGCTCAGCGTCGCCTGACGCTCCAGCTGCAGCGCGGCGAAGAACGGGATCGCCGGAGCTTCCGAGTTCCGGATCTTGGTCGTGTAGTCGCGCGCCGTGACCGCGTCGTAGATGAGGTAGCCCGCGAGCGCCACGCCGACGAGCAGCAAGGCAACACTGGGGATCAGCGCGATCGTGAGCACGCGCTTCCGAATCGAGGATCCCCGGTTGCGTCGAAGAGAGATCTGCTTCACCTGGGTCCGTTTTCCTTCCGGCAGTACATGGTTTCGGGTCGCCCGAGGCGGTCAACACCCGGATTCCGACCAGCCGGATCAACATCACCGTGGTCTGCTTCGCCCGCGACGACGGTATGCAGCCCTTCAGGGCGCGTCAAGTCCGTGGCGAGAACGTGATCTTGGAACGGTGACCCGTCCACACTTGCTGCCTGCGCTTGGAAAGTCCACCACCGAAAGTCGTGACGTTCGTCCCAGCACTGCTTCCCTTCCGTCCCTTGGGTGCAGGCTCTCCGGTGGTGCGATCGACCCAAGCGCCGGGGCGGGAGCCGCTACGTACACAAGCGACAGTCGGTTCGGTGACAAAGGTCACCAGCTCGCCGGGATGACCGCGGATCGCCCCTTCGTCCGGAGTTCACGGCATCGGCAAAGCGGAATTGCGCGGCATTCGACACCATCGCCACGGATTCACCGGACGGCGAGCCGGAATTCCCCCCATTCCGCATACGCGGTGGTTCGGCCACGCCACGTGGCCCGCGAGCGGTCCGGAACCGGTTCCGCGGAGTCACCCCGGGAACTCGTCGGCGAGGGTGTTCCAGAACTGCAGCTCGTAGCTCTGGAAGAGACGGGCGTAGAGGTGGGCTTCGCGCACGTCGAGCCGGCGCGCGTCGAGCCCGGCCTGGATCGCGGCGAGGGCTTGTTCTTCAATTTCCGGAACGTCCGCCGCGAAGAAGTCGAAGAACGCGCACTCGTCGTCGTCGAAGCCGTAGTGCTCGCGCATGCCGGCGGCGACGTCCTCGCAGTACCGGCCGAAGGCGGCGAAGTTCGCGTAGATGCCCGCCGCCGTCGCCGATGATTCGCCGTTCAGCGCGAGCCACGCGACGTACGCGGGGTAAGCCTGGCAGCCCGCGCGCGGGCGCTCCTTGCCGTGGTCCGGACCAGTCGCCCGGAGCAACGCGTCGAGCATCCCGTTCGCCTGCTGCTCCCCCGGCGCGAGGCCACCGAAGAAGGTTCGCGCGTTCGGCTCGTCGGCCCGGGCGGCGAGCGCGTGGAAGCTTCGCCAGTCGCTGAGCGTGATCCGCTTCTCCTCCGCGGCGAGCGCGGCGAACACCGCGCGCGGCGCGCGGCCCGCGGTGATCAGCGGGACGAGCCGGTTGTCGTCATCGCGCGGCGCGAGCTCCTTCTGGATCTCGTCGAGCAGTGCACGAGCCGAGCGCGTCATCGCTTCTCCCCGGAGTCGGTAGTCCTTCCATTGAAGCGCGGTTCGCCCGCGAACGCCCGTGTGCACTGTGGACGGTCGTGGGGAGCTGACCGCGCGAGGGCGCGTGAAGGGGGCGTTTGACGTGGCCGCGATTCTCTATCCACCCGGCCCGAGAGCCCCTACAGTGTGGCCATCCGCGCACCGAGGAGGCCACCGTTGACCACCCCGTCCGTCGCCGAGCAGACCGAAGGCCTGACGATTCCGCGGCTGCTCCACCGCAACGCGGTCGACTACCCGGACCTGCCGGCGATCACCTCGCTCGACCTCGAAGGCAAGCCGACGCTCAGCTGGCGGGAGTTCCGCACCGCGATCGCGGAGGTGTCCCGCGGCCTCGCCGGGCTCGAGCTCACCCGGGGTGACCGCATGCTGATCATGGCGCCCGGCTGCCCGGACCACATCATCGCCGACCTCGCCGCGACGCACCTGTCCGCGATCCCGTGCACCGCCTACGCCACGCTCAGCCCGGACCAGATCCGGTTCGTCGCGCTACACAGCGCGGCGCCGGTCGTGGTGCTCGGCGGCGAGAGCGAACTGGCGCGCTGGCAGCCGGTGCTCGAGGACCTCCCGGCGGTGCGCCACATCGTCGTCATGGACGCGGAAGCGATCCCCGCCGGCGACGACCGGTTCCGCTCCTTCGCCTCGGTGCGGGACCAGGGCCGGGAAGCGCTTGCCGCCGACCCCGACTCGTTCGAACGGTCCTGGCCGGAGATCAAGCCGGACGACCCGCTGTCGATGATCTACACCTCCGGCACGACCGGCGACCCCAAGGGCGTCGTGCTGTCGCACCGCAACGCGATCCACCAGGCGTACGCGGTGACGGAGCTGCACCACCCGCCGATGCACGCGACGAACATCGCGTACCTGCCGCTCGCGCACATCGCCGAGCGGGAGCTGTCGATCTACCTGCCGATCGTGTGGGCCGGGCACGTGCACACGCTCGCCGACCCGTCCGGCGTCGTCGGCGCGCTCGGCCAGGTGCACCCGGAAAGCTTCTTCGGCGTCCCGCGCGTGTGGGAGAAGATGGTCGCCGGGCTGAAGAACATGCTCGGCGGTGTGCCGGAGGACCGGCGGACCGCGTTGCTGCAGGCGAACGAGCTGCTGCAGCAGGGCTACAAGCTGCGCAGCGCCGGGCAGCCGGTGCCGGCCGAGCTCGCCGAGAAGATCAAGCAGACCGACGAAGCCGCGCTCGCCCCGATCCGCGCGTTGCTGGGCCTGGACAAGGTGCTGGTCGCCTCCAGCGGCGCGGCCGCTCTGCCGGTGGAGATCATCTACTTCCTGGCCGGCCTCGGCGTCGAGATCTGCGAGGTCTGGGGCCTGTCGGAGACGACCGGGGCGGCGACGTCGAACTCCGGCGAGGCGTTCCGCGCGGGCACGGTCGGCAAGCCGCTGGCCGACATCGAGGTGAAGGTCGCCGAAGACGGCGAGCTGCTGGTGCGCGGGCCGATCGTCTTCCTCGGCTACCTGCAGGAGGACGGGACGATCAAGGACACCACCGACGCCGACGGCTGGTACGCCACCGGCGACATCGGCACGATCGACGAAGACGGCTTCGTGACGATCACCGACCGCAAGAAGGAACTGATCATCACCTCGAGCGGCAAGAACATCGCGCCGACCCGCGTCGAGGGCCTGCTCAAGGAGCACCCGCTGATCGGCCAGGCGGTCGCGATCGGCGACGACCGGCCGTACGTGACGGCGCTGCTCGTGCTCGACGACGAGATCGCGCCCGGCTGGGCCGCGGCGAACGGCGTCGAAGCGGCGCCCGAAGAGCTCGCCGACCACCCGGCCGTGCGGGCCGAGCTGGAACGCGCGGTCGAGTCGGCCAACAGCAGGCTGGCCCGGATCGAGCAGATCAAGCGCTACCACGTGCTGCCGAAGGCGTGGACGCCCGAGTCCGGCGAGCTGACCCCGACGCTCAAGCTCAAGCGCCGGGTCATCAACGACCGCTACTCGACCGACATCGAGGCGTTGTACGCGGCGACGCGCGACCCGGAGCCGGCCGCCGGCGCCTGAGTCTGCCGCCGCCGTCAGGCGGTACGGGGCGAGGTCGTCTCCGTCCACTTGCGCAGCCGTGGCGGGACGCGCTTTTCCAGGCCGTAGTTCTCCAGGTGGGCGGAGAAGACCTCGTCGAACGCCTTCTGCACCGTCTCGGTGTCCCACACCGGGCGCTCGAGGATCGGCTGCTTGAGGAACGGCTGGCCCATGATGTGCAGCTGCGGGCCGTTGCACCGGATCATCTGGCCGGTGATGCCGTGCGAGCCCTCGCCGAGCAGGAACAGCACGACCGGCGCGATCCGCGACGGCGTGCGGTCCGGCGGGCAGGCACGCAGCGAGCGTTCGGACTTCCACACCATCCGGGTGTGCGCGAGCGGGCAGACGGCGTTGACGCGGATCCCGGCCTCCTCGAGGTCGAGCGCCCAGGAGTAGGTCAGCGACGCGACCGCGCCCTTGCTCGCCGCGTACACGCCGAGCTTGCGCTGCCCGAGCGACGCACCGGACGAGATGTTGACGATCGAGCCGCCGGTGCCGGCGCCGACCATCGCCTTGATCGCGGCCAGGCCGGTGTTCACCACGCCCATGACGTTGACCTGGAGGAGCTCGCGCGCCTGCTCGGCGTCGTCCTCCCAGGGCAGCGCCTCGTAGTTCAGGCCGGCGTTGTTGACCAGGCCGTCGATCCCGCCGAACTCCTTGACGCAGAGGTCGACGATCTCCTGCGCCTCCCCGGCCTCGGCCACGCTGTGCCCGCTGGCCACGGCGCGGCCGCCGTGCGCGCGGATGTTCTCCGCCGTGCGCTCGGCCAGCTCGACGTCGACGTCGTTGACGACCACCGACCCGCCCGCCCGCGCGACGTGCACCGCGAACGCCTCGCCCAGGCCACGGCCGGCGCCGGTCACCACGACCGCCTTGCCCTGCATCAACCCGTCCATCGTCATCTCCCCGCTCTGCGCGCGCCGGCGGCGGCGCGGTCCGCCCACCCCGGCCGGCTCTGCGTCCAGTCTTGGCCCATTCGGTCCAGCGGGGCATGGTCGCGACGACGAGCGGCCGCCGCCCTGCGCCGAGCGAATCCGGTTCGATCAGTCCGGAGGTACCCGCGCGCCGGTCACGGCCAATCCCGGCCCCTCGTCGGCGGGGGTAATCCGATCGGCTCCGAAGGGGGATGTGACGCGCGTTCCGGGGACACCGGCGCGTAGTCGGCGGCATACTGTCAGTGCTTCCGGGGGTGGACCGTGACTCCCCCGGACGGGATCGTCACTGGCGAGGCACAATTGCGGACGGTCCAGGTTCACTCGATCGGGGGACGGTGGTTAGAAGGTGACGACGCGCGCGACACCCCGGCTCCGGGCCGTGCTGGCCAACCGGGAGTTCCGCGCGCTGTGGTTCGCCGAAACGCAGTCGATGCTCGGCGACCAGCTGACCATCGTCGCGCTGGCCATCCTGATCTTCGACCGGACCGGGTCGCCGCTGCTCTCGGCCGTCGTCTACTCGCTGACGTTCCTGCCCGCGCTCGCCGGCGGGCTCGGCTTGTCCCAGCTCGCGGACCGGTTCCCGCGGCGCGCGGTGCTGGTGGGCGGCTCGCTGGCGCAGGCCGTGCTGATCGGGCTGATGGCCCTGCCCGGGATGCCGATGGGCTGGCTGTTCGTCCTCTTCGTCTTCGCCCGGCTGGCGAACGCGCCGGGCAACGCGGCGCAGAACGCCCTCGGCCGCGAGATCTTCGCCGACGACGACGTCTACCTGCAGAGCCAGGACCTGCGCGGGATCACCAACAACACCGCGATGCTGGCCGGCCTCGCCGCCGGCGGGCTGCTCGTGACCGGCATCGGCACGTCGTGGGCGCTGGCGATCGACGCGCTGACGTTCCTGGTCGCCGCCGTCGTCGTGCGGCTGATGGTGCTGCGCCGGCCGGCCGCGGGAGACGGCGGCGCCCCGTGGTTCGGCGCCGTCCGGCAGGTTTTCGGCGACGAACGGCTCCGCGTGCTGCTCTACCTGTCGTGGCTGGTCGGCTTCGCGGTGATTCCGGAGGGCCTCGCCGCGCCGCTCGCCGCACAGCTGGGCGCGGGCGATCAGGCGGTGGGGTGGCTGCTGGCGGCCGATCCGCTGGGCTTCGTCGTCGGGACGTTCCTGCTTTCGCGCTTCGTCTCGACGGAGCACCGCCGCCGGCTCCTGGGGGTGCTGGCCGCGCTGCCGCTGGCCGCGCTCGCGGCGTTCGCGCTGCGGCCGAGCCTGGTTGTCGTGCTGATCCTGCTCGCGCTCGCCGGCGCGACAGGCGCGTACGTCATCACGGTGACGGCCACGTTCATCACGTGGGTGCCCAACGACATCCGGGGCAGTGCCGGCGGGCTCTACCGGACGGGGCTGCGGGTCGCCCAGGGTGTGGGCGTCGGCATCGGCGGGCTGGTGGCCCAGTGGATCGGTTCGGCGGGCACGACCATCGCGCTCGCCGGGGCGGTGGGGCTGCTGGTGGCCGTCCCGGTGGCGGTCGCCTGGCGCCGGGCGGCCGGTGGGCGGCCGGAGCCGCGGTCGTCATGAACGGATACGCGCGGGGTTTCAGCCGTCACGGTTCGACATCGGTCGTCACCTCTCCGTACAGGCAAGATCATGAATGACATTCAGGTGGGGACGGCGAGCAATTCGCGGCCGACTCAGGCGTCACGGTTACGCACTGGTCCACCTCCATCTTGGGAAGCATGAACAACCGTTTGAGCCGAGTTCCCGGCAGTTCGGCCGACAACCCGGTGGTTGGCGTTGCTGAAGGATGATACCCAACCACGGAATGCGTCAACACTCTGGCAGGTACCGATGAGATTACTCAAGACCGCGGCTAGGCTGGAAAGGAGGTGACCAATTGCATCCCGGACCAGACGACGACCCGTCCGCCGCCGGCCCAGGCGCCGCCCGGCGGGCGCGGGGACCGGCCGCGAGCCCGTCGGTGAACGAGCACGCCGAACCGGCGGGCGGTCCGTCCCGGACAGCCGGGCGCGACCATCCGTATCTGCCCGGCAACTGGGCGCTCTGGCGCCGCCCGCCGGTGCTGATCGGGTTCATGCTCGGGCTCGAGGTCGTCGCGGTCGCCGTGCTCGCGATTTCGTTCTCCCGTTCCGCCATTCCCGGCGGGCGCGACTGGATCAATTTCGGAATACTCGCCGTCGGGGCCACCGTCCACATTCAACTCACCCAGCGACAAGAAGAGCGGCGACGAAACCGCACCAAAAAGGTGCTGATCGACCTCACCGCCGTCTGGACGTTTTCCGCCGCGTTGATCCTGCCGGTTCCGCTGACCCTGCTCATCGTTTTCCTCATTCGGCTGCAGCACTGGTTCATCGCGCGCCGGCCCGCCCACAACTTCATCTTCTCGTCGATCACGCACGGCCTGGCCGGCGCGGTCGCCCACCTCACCTACGGAGCGCTCGGGCCGCACCTGCTCGGGCAGGCCGGCTGGAGCACCTTCTGGCACGAGGCGGGCACGATCGTGGTCACCGGCGTGGTCTACGAAGCCATCCAGATCCTCTACGTCGGCGGCGCACTGGCGCTCGGGCTTTCCTCCGAGCCGACCTTGCGTAACGTACTGGGCAGCCCGGCCGACAACCTTCTCGAAGCGGTCACCATCGGCCTCGGCGCGGTGACCGCGATCCTCCTTGCCGTCGTTCCGCCGATGGTCGTCGTGATGGCCGTGGCGACCGTCGTCTTCAATCGCCTCGCGGAACTCGACCAGCTCCAGAACGACGTCCGGACGGACCCGAAAACCGGGATTCTCAACATGCGCGGCTGGTCGGAGTCGGCCGAGCGCGCACTGGAACGGACCGCCCGATCGGGTGATCAACTGGCGCTGCTGATGGTCGATCTCGACCACTTCAAGTGGATTAACGACACCTATGGACATCCGGCGGGCGACGACGTGCTCCGGACGGTTGCGCAAACCCTCGACGAAGTGACTCGGCCGAGCGACTTGGTCGGCCGTTTCGGGGGTGAGGAATTCCTCATTCTGCTCCCGGACATCGACGAAGAGTCGACCTGGGACGCGGCCGAGCGCATACGTGTTGCGATTGCCAAGTTGCATATCGTGACGACGGACAAACGCGGCGATCCGGCGACGATCGCCGACCGGACCACGTCGATCGGGGTGGCCCGCCACCCGCGGCACGGGGACACGCTGGACCGGTTGCTGCAGTCGGCGGACGCGGCGGTGTACTTGGCGAAGGAGAACGGGCGGGACCAGGTCTGTTTCGCGCCGGACACCCCCGGCGGCGGGCTCCCGGTCACGCACTCAAGCGGACCGTGAGCTCCCGCTTCACCAGCACCTCGGCCGACGTCCCGGCGTCCGACACCGCGTCCAGCCGCAGGCACTCGCCGCGGTAACCCGCCGACTCCAGCCGCAGCACGCGGGCCCCCGGTGCCGGGCGGGGGTGACACCAGTGCCGGACCGTCCCGGTGCCGTTCGGGTCCTTCGCCAGGATGAGGTACTCGTGGCCGAGGTCATCGCTCACGCGGCCGAGGCCGTTCCACCACAGCGCCCGCAGCGCGAGGCGCCCGCTGCGGTGCACCAGCTCGACCGGTGGGTCAGCCTGGATGTCGACCTGGAAGCCGCGTTCACCCACCCGCACCGAACGGACGTCGAGGGACCCACTGCCTCGCGGGCCGCCCGGCAGCACCTCCCGGCCACCGGCCTCCGGTCGCGGCAGCAACGCGGCCACCACCAGCTCCGCGGCCCGCCGTCCGTCCTCCGCGGCCGGGACCGGCGAAACCCCGCGCAGCTCGTCCGCGAGAAGCCGCCCACCGCCGGCCTCCGCCCAGCCCAGCGCCGCCGCGCGCAGTCCCGGCTCCGCCCTCACCCGCGCGAGCAGCTCGCCGCGCCGCCGTCCGCTGAACCGGGCCGCCCGGACCAGCCGCGCCGCCTCCGGGAAGCCCGAGCCGAACAACCCCGTCATCGCCCGGTCGAGCGCCCGCAGCTGCGAAGCCAGCACCACGCTCACCACCGCCGCGGGACAACGAACAGCCAGCTCCGAAGGCGAGCACTCGCGCAACGCCCGCCCCAGCTCGCGAAGCTCGGGAGGGACCGGGCGCAACGCGGCCCCGGGAGCAAGCCGGCGCAACGCCCACAGCGTGTTCTCCACGGGCACCGCACACCCGCCGGGATCGGTCGAGCCCACCGCACGCCCTCCTGGTCCGCCGCGCCCCCGCGACCAGTCTCGCCACCGCCGGCCCACCGCGGAACGTAAGAAGGGGCAGCCCCTCGCGCCACCCGATCGGGCAGAACCGGTCCGGGGGGTTATCCCCGTGTCGCCGCCGCGGCGGGGCTGGCACCCTTGAACCCATGCCAGCCCCGACCGAGCCGTCTCGTGTCCGCCGACCCTGGTCGACGTCCGGCTGGCTGCTGCTGGTCCTCCTGGTCGTGTTCGCCTTCGGCCTGATCGCCTCGCGCCCGCCCGCGCCGCCGGACCAGGGCCCGCCCACCGGCGACGTCCTCGCCGCCCAGAACGCCGTCGAGGCGCTGGTCCACCCGAGCTCGCACCCCGACGCGCTCGCGCGGCTGCCGAAGGACTTCATCGCGCTCAGCGGCGTCACGCCGGGCGCGATGACCGCGCGCGACGGCACGGTCCGCGCCGTGCACGTCGACGGCGGCTGCTCGACGCCGTGGGGCGACGACAACACCAAGTGGGACTACGCCGTGCCGTGCAAGTCCCACGACCTCGGCTACGACCTGCTGCGCTACGCCGACCGCAAGGGCCACCCGCTCGGCCCGGAGGCCCGCGAAGCCCTCGACAACCGGCTTTCGTACGACATGCACCACGCTTGTGACCTCAACCCGATGGACTCCGCGGGCACCTGCCGGATCGTCGCGTCCCTGTACTCGGCCGGCCTGGTCGTCAACTCGTGGCACCAGCGCTGGGGCCCGCCGGTCGGCGACCCGATCGGCCCGATGGTCGCGGGCGTGCTCGTGATCGCCTGCCTGCTGGTGGTCCGCCTGCGCGGCTGGTTGCGCGCCCGCCGCGAGCCGCGGATCCCGGCGCCCGCGCCCGCCCCGGCGCCGGTCACCCGGTGGGCGCTGCTCGGCGCGGGCGGGGTCGTGCTCCTGCTCGTCGGCGAGTCGGTGACGGCGCTCGCGCACTGGGCCGGCGCCCCCGAGGCGTCCCTCTGGCCGCTGACCTGGCTCGCCCAGCTCGTTCCGCTGATCTTCTTCGCCGGCGGCCACGCCAACGCGGCCGGCTGGCACGCCGAACAGGCCGACGGCGGCGGCTACCGCCACTACCTCGCCGAACGCGCCAGCCCGCTGCTGCGCCCCGCGTTGATCTTCGCCGTCGTCGCCCTCTTGACGCCGCTCGCGCTCGAGCTCCTCGGCATCCCGGCCGGGACGACCGCGACGGTCATGCGGATCGCGCTGCACCCGCTCTGGCTGCTCGGGGTCTACCTGCTGACGATCGTCTGCGCGCCGCCGCTGCTGGCCCTGCACCGCCGCGCCCCGGTGAGCGCGGCGGCCGGCCTGCTGGCGCTGGTCGTCGCCGGCGAAGCCGCCGCCGACGCGACCGGTTCACCGTTGCCCCGCTTCGCGGCGGCGTTCGCCCTCGCGCTCCTCGCCCAGCAACTCGCCTTCGCGCACGCTGGCGGCGTCCGCCCGTCACGACGGCTTCTCGCCGCGGCCGCCGCGACCGGTGTCGCGGGCCTTGCCGTGGCGAGTGTCCTGCGGGACGGGCCACCCGTCCTGCTCGGCAGCCCGGGGGCCCCGGCGGCGTTCTCGGCGCCGCCGTGGGGCGTGCTGCTCCTCGGCCTGGTCCAGCTCGGCGTGCTCGGGCTCCTGGCCGGCCCGCTCGGCAGGCTCGGCGACCGGCCGCGCGTCGCCGCCGCGTGCCGGTTCGTCGTGCGCGCGCCGATGAGCCTCTACCTGGCGTTCCTCGCCGGGATGCTGCTGCTCGTCGCCGTCGTCTACCTCCCCGGCCGGATCGCCGACGGCTTGAGCTGGCTGGTCCGGCCGCGCACGCTGGTCGCGGTCGGGCTGCTCGCGGTGCCCGCGACGCTGGTCTTCTGGTGGTTCGAGCGGCACGGCCACGGCGTCCGGCGGCCCCGCGCGGCCGAGCTCCCCGGGCGCCGCACAGTGGTGCTGACCAGGGCCGCGGCCGGGCTCGGCATCGGCTACGCGACGCTCGGTGTGTTCGGCTTCGCGCTGACCCGCTTCGGCGGGGTGGCCGCCGACGCCGACCTGCTGGGCCTGCGGCTCGATCCGATCCAGAGCCTGGTGCACCTGCTGCTCGGGGTGTTCCTGCTGCACACGATCCGGCTCGGGGCCGGCGCGGCGACCGGCACCTGGCTCACGACGGCACTCGCCTGCGCGCCCTCGCTCCTGTTCGCCGACGGCGGCGGCACGTCGGAGCTCCTCGGCGTCACGCTGCACGCGGCGACGGCCGGGTTCGCCCTGCTCGCGACGGCCGGGACACTGCTGCCGGTCCGCAGACCGGCGAATGCGACGTCCTGACCAGGCGAAACCGTCGACCATGCGGGAAACTGGGTGGTGCGTGCCACATTCTTGGGGGGATGTGTAACGCTACGGCAACCCGGGGAAGGCACCATGCGTCCCATCCCCTAGCACCACTGATCGAAGCAGTGAGGAGTCGCCCGCGTGGATCACCCGCCTCGGAACGGGCAAGGCGACCGCCGCCCCGCCCGGCCCCGGCAGGACGAGCCAGGCCGGCGCACTCCACCGCCGCGCCGCCCGGCACCGCGCCGCGAGCCGGTGGACGCGCGCCGCGCCGCGCCGGCCCGCCGTCCCCAGCCGCGGCCGGCCCCGCGGGCCCGCCGCAACTCCTTCCGCGGCGCGAAGATCGCGCTGGCCGTCGTGTCGCTGCTGGTGATGGGCCTGACCGGGTACGCGTGGGCCGCCATGCAGGGCCTGGTCAACGGGCTGAACTACGCGAACGTGATCAGCGACGGCGGCGGGGGCGACAAGCCCGCCGACGGCGCCCGCGACATCCTGCTCGTCGGCCTCGACAGCCGGACCGACGCCCAAGGCAATCCGCTCTCGCGCGAGGTGCTCGACCAGCTGCGCGCCGGCGACGCCGACGGCGAGCTCAACACCGACTCGCTGATCTTCGTGCACATCCCGAACGACGGCAGCAAGGCCGTCGCGATGTCGCTGCCGCGCGACTCCTACGTCGACATCCCCGGCTACGGCAAGCACAAGATCAACTCCGCCTACGCCAGGGCGATGCTGCAGGCTCGCAAGGACCTGCAGAAGCAGGGCGTCACCGATCCGAAGGAGCTCGACGTCAAGGCCAACCAGGCCGGGGCGAAGGAGCTCATCGAGACCATCGAGAAGCTCACCGGGTCGACCATCGACAACTACGCCGCGGTCAACCTGCTGGGCTTCAGCGAGATCACCAAGGCCATCGGCGGCGTCGACGTCTGCCTGAACAACAACGTCAAGGACCAGTACTCCGGCGCGAACTTCACCAAGGGGCAGCACACGATCTCCGGCGTCGAGGCGCTCGAGTTCGTGCGGCAGCGCCACGGCCTGCCCAACGGCGACCTCGACCGGGTCGTCCGCCAGCAGGTGTTCATGGCCGGCATGGCCCGCAAGGTGCTCTCGGCGGGCACGCTGACCAACCCCGGCAAGCTGTCCGACCTGATCGACGCCATCAAGAAGTCGGTCGTGCTGAACCAGAACTGGGACATCTTCGGGTTCGCCCAGCAGATGAAGGGCCTGACCGGCGGCCAGCTCGAGTTCCGCACCATCCCGGTGAAGAACATCGAGTACAAGACCCCCGAAGACGGCACGGCCATCCAGGTCGACCCGGCCGAGGTGAAGCAGTTCGTCCAGAGCCTCGCCGGGCCGCAGCCGGGCCGGACGGCGCCGCCGGCGGAGCAGGCCGACCCCGCGAACAAGGCGACCACGGTCGACGTCCGCAACGCCTCCGGCAAGACCGGCCAGGCCGCGACCGTCGCGAAGACCCTCGAAGCCAAGGGTTTCACCTCCGGCGACACGGCGAACGCGACCGCGCGCAAGACGACGGTCATCTGGGTCCCCAAGGGCGGCAAGGACACGGGCCAGGCCGTCGCGGACGCGCTCGGCGGCTCGCCCACGGTCCAGGAGGACAAGAGCGTCCGGACGGGACACGTGATGGTGTTCCTCGGCTCGGACTACGAGGGCGCAAACGCGGGCGCGAGCGCCGGTTCCGGCGCGGCCGCGGGCCCGACGTCGCAGGCCGCCGCGCCGCCGCCCGCCGACGAGGACAAGCCGATCACGGCCGAAGGCGTCCCCTGCGTCAACTGAGGGTGGCTCGATCCCGACCGTCCATCAGGGACACTGAGACCGTTTTCGGGGCCTGCAAAGTGCAATTTGCACTCACGACCACCTGCCGTTAACCCGATCGGCCTAACTCACGCAATCGGTATCAAAGACATGCCCGGATTCGCGTAAGGGCCGGGCTCCTGCGCACTTACATAAAGGTGAGGGTGCACCTGCACGGGAAAGTTGTCACTTCCGTACCGGTGCCGCGGGAGAGCACGGCAGGGGACATTGATGTGCTGATCGACGCCGAGGACTATCAGCGGATACTCGGAGACGAGCTCCGCAAGCTCAGGCGCAGCCGAGGGTGGACGCGCAAGGAGCTGAACCAGCACCTGCAGAGCGAGATTTCGCTGCAGACGCTGGCCACCTACGAACTGGGCACCAGACAGTGTTCGGTGGTGCGCCTGGTCGAGCTGTGCGTCGCGATGGACGAGCTTCCCCAGGACCTGCTGGCCAAGGTGCACCGCCGGGTGTTCGTCGACGAGCCCGGCCGCGTCCGCGTCGACCTGCGCAAGGTCGTCGCCGACGCCTCCGCGGACCTGCTGCCGTTGCGCCGCTGGGCCGAGGACCGGCTGCGCCAGGCCGGTGAGCACGGGGCCGCCGAGGTCGCGCTCGACCTGCCGGCGCTCGAGCGCATGGCCGAGCTGTGCGAGCTGCCGACCGTGGACCTGATCGGCCGCCTCCGCCGCTACGTCTCCCGCTGATCCCGTTCCCCAAAGCCGTGAAGGCCTCCTTGCCGGCTCTAAAGGCCGGTAAGGAGGCCTTCACGGCCCATCGGCACTTCAGCCGACCAGGAAGTCGTCGCGCCGCACCTTCCGCGTGTCCAGCCAGTACCGCCAGGTGAAGCCCGGCCAGATCGTCCGGTTGACGCCCTTAGCGTCCAGGTACCAGCTCTTGCAGCCCCCACGCGTCCAAATACCCTTCGCCAGCTTGCGCTGGATGTCGGTGTTGAACCGCTCCTGCACCTCGGGCTTCGGCTCGATGGACTTCCCACGGGCCAGCCGCAGCGCCTCGGCGACGTAGGAGATCTGGGCCTCGATCATGAACACGACGGAGTTGTGCCCGAGCCCGGTGTTCGGGCCGAGCAGGAAGAACAGGTTCGGGAAGCCGGCGACGGTGATCCCGAGGTGCGTCCGCATCCCCTCGGTCGCCCACTCCTTGCCCAGGTTGCGCCCGTCGCGCCCGACGATCTCCAGGTCGTCGAAGGCGTCGGTGACGTGGAAGCCGGTGCCGTAGACGATGACGTCGGCCTCGTGCTCGACACCCGCGGCGTCCACGACGCTGTGCTCCCGGACCTCCCGCACGCCGTCGGTGACGACGTCGACGTTGTCCCGGGCCAGCGCCGGGTAGTAGTCGTTGGAGATGAGCACGCGCTTGCAGCCCATCGTGTAGTCCGGGGTGACCTTGCGCCGCAACGCCGGGTCGGTGATCGCGCGGTCGATGTTGCGCTTGGCCAGGCGCTGCCCGAGCTTCATCACCCACGACTGGCCGTTGAAGCCGATCGCGCGCGCTTCGAGCAGCCAGTACAGGACGTTCCGGTAGGCGCGCTGGGCCGGCGGGAACGCCTTGAACAGCGCGCGCGTGCGGCCGGACATCTCGTGGTCGGCCTTCGGCATGATCCACGGCGGCGTGCGCTGGAACAGCGTCAGCTCCCCCGCCTCGGGCGCGATCTTCGGCACGAACTGGACCGCGCTGGCGCCGGTGCCGATGACGGCGACCTTCTTGCCGGCGAGGTCGACGTCGTGGCGCCACCGGGCGGAGTGGAACGCCGGGCCGGCGAAGTTCTCGATCCCGGGCAGCTCCGGGATCTGCGGCAGGTGCAGCGCCCCGACCCCCGCGACCAACGCTCCCGCCACGAACTCGTCGCCGCCCCCCGTGGCGACGTGCCAGCGGTTCGTGTCGGCGTCCCACCGGGCGCCGGTCATCTCCTGGCCGAAGCGGATGAACTTCCGCAGGTCGTGCTTGTCGGCGACCTCCCGCATGTACCGCCAGATCTCCGGCTGCGGCGAGTACGCGCGTGACCAGCCGGGGTTCTGCTCGAAGGAGAACGAGTACATGTGCGACGGGATGTCGCAGGCGCACCCGGGGTAGCTGTTGTCCCGCCACGTGCCGCCGACGTCGTGCGCCTTCTCGAGGATGACGAAGTCGTCGCGCCCCTCCTTGCGCAGCTGGATCGCCATGCCGAGACCGGAGAACCCCGTCCCGACGATGACGACCCCGGTCTCCGTGCGGTTGCCCATCGCGCCTCCCGGTTGCCTGTGCTCCGCGATCTACCTTACTCAGAGTAGGTTACTACCGGTAGAGTGTCGCCCGTGACCACCGCGAAGCGCAAGCGCATGCCCCGGGCCGAGCGGATGCGGCAGATGGTCGAGGTCGCCGAGCAGGTGTTTTCGGCGCGCGGCTACGCGGCGGCGTCCATGGACGAGATCGCCGAACTGGTGGGCGTCTCCAAGCCGATGCTCTACGAGTACTTCAACTCGAAGGAAGGCCTGCTGCTGGCCTGCATCCGCGAGTCGCGGTCGGTCCTGCGCGAGGTCACCGAGCAGGCGACGGTCGGCGCGGCCACCGCCGAAGACGCTCTGCGCCGCGGCCTGCTGGCCTTCTTCGTCTTCATCCGGGAGCGGCGCGAGGCGTGGTCGCTGCTGCGGCACGAGATGGCGCTGATCGGCACGCCGGCCGCCGACGAGGTCGAGGAGACCCGGCGCCAGCAGACCGACCTGATCGCCGCGCTGATGAGCGGCTACTTCGACAGCGGCGACGAGCTGCGGGCCGAAGCGGCCGCGGAATTCGTGGTCGGCGCGTGCGAGCGGCTCGCGATCTGGTGCGAGCGACACGATGAGGTGAGCCCCGAAATGGCCACCGAATACGCCATGGACGTGCTGTGGAGCGGCCTGCGGAGCCGTGCACGGTAACCTGCGCGTGCATTAGGCCATTCGGTCGTTACTCAGTGCTGTCGTGTCGTGTGACACAGAGTTGCTCTACGGTACTGAAGACACGGTAGAAAGTGTGCTGGACCTTCACGGCCGAGAGGGGGCGCGGCAGCGCGGTTCCAAGCAGTGTCGTTGGAAAAGCAGCGTCATGGAATTGCGGCGACCGCGTCACGGTTGTGCAGGCATGGAGAGGGGCGTGAGGCAGATGGTGGAAGCGATCACGGCGACGTACGTCCAGGAGGACGCCGACTGGGCGATCACGGTCAGCGGCCGCGGCAAGGAGCTGACCGCCCGCGCACCCGGCATCATCGCCGCGCGCGACCGGGCCGACCAGCTGGTCGAAGAACTCGGCGGCGACGGCAAGAACACCGTCGTGCACCTGCTCAACGGCAGCGCACTGGACTTCACCCAGACATACATGACCGCCCGGCTGACGCTCCCGAAGCTGCCGCCGCTCGAGGTCCCGCCGCCCGGCAGCGTGCCGAAGCAGCAGATCACCGAGAAGGAACCGGCCGCTGCCGCTCCCGAGAAGAAGCCGCAGCTGCCACCGAGCAAGCAGCTCCCGAAGGCGGTCGAGGAGAGCAAGCCGGCGGCCCAGCCCGAGCCTGCCGCCGCCGAGAAGACGGCGGAGCAGGCCCGCGCCTGAGCGCTACTTGAGCAGCTTGCGCACCAGCAGGACGAGCACGAGGATCCCCCCGCCGATCAGCGGGTACTTGATCTTCGGGTTGTCCAGCTTGGCGCGCACCCCGCGCTGCGCCGCGTCCGCGAGCTTCTTGGGGTCGGCCTTGACGGTCAGCTGGTCGAGCGTCGCGGCCAGGGCCGTCCTGGCCTGCTCGATCTCACGCTCGATCGTCTCGGGATCGCGGGCCACGTGTCCTCCTCGCCGCAGGGACTTCCGGGCCCCAACTTAGTCGACCGCCCCACCGCGGCCGCACGGGCCACGCCGCACGCTACGCTTCCGAGTGGCTGGGGCCCGTAGCCCAATTGGCAGAGGCACACGGTTTAGGTCCGTGCCAGTGAGAGTTCGAGTCTCTCCGGGCCCACGATCCGCTCGCTCATGAGTCCCTGCTCGGCGCTTCGCGCCTTCGCCGGGCTCCCTCGCTTCGTCGTATCTCCTGGGGGTGCAACCCCCAGACCCCGCCCGGCGGGCTCCGCCCCCGGACCCCCGGCCGTGGTCACCTTGGGTTCTGTGGCTGCCAGGTTTCCTCGGCGTAGGCCGCCAGGGTGCGGGGTGGCTTTTTCGTCAGCCGTTCGAAGTCGTCCGTGACCGGGCTGAACACTCCTGCCCGCACCAGCTTGAACAGGTGCAGCATGTGGTCCACCCACTCCTTCGGGCGGCCGGACTTCTCGAAGTGCGTGCGGTGCTCGGCCGGCGTCGCGTCCACGTGGCGGATCGGGCGGCCTGACACCTTGGCCAGCACCTCCGCCACTTCACCGAACGTCAGCGACTCCGGTCCCGTGATCGAGTAGCCGCGGCCGTCGTGGCCCTCCTCCGTCAGGACCTTCACCGCCGCGTCGGCGAGGTCGCGGGTGTCGGTGAACCCCGCCCGGCTCTCGCCGCTGCCCGCGTACAGCTCGCCCCGTTCGCGTAGCGCCCTCGCGAAGACCCACTCGTCCTCGTCGAAGTTCTGCAGGAACCAGCTCGGCCGCAGGATGGTCCAGCGCTTGCCCGAGTTCTGCACCGCCAGCTCGACCGCCCGCCGCGGCGCGTGGTCCGGTGTCCGGTCGACGCCCACCGCCGACATCAGCACCACCCGCCGCACCGCCGGGGCCGCGCTCAGGAAGCGCGCGATGATCACGGCCGCGCCGTCGTCGCTGTCGAGTCCTTTGAGGAACACCGCCTCGGCGTCGCCGACCGCCGGTACCCACGTCGATTCGTCGTACCAGTCGAACCGCACCGGCGTCACCGAGCCGTCCGCCTCGCCGGGGTGGCGGCTCGCCGCCCGCACCGGCACCCCCGCCGCCGTCAACGCCTCCACCACGCGCCGTCCGGCCTTGCCTGTCGCACCTTCGATCCACACTGTCATCTCTTCAAGCTAGGCACGTCGGACGAGACGGTGAATGGCTGAAAAGCGCGTTGTGTTGTCCCAGCGTCTCGCTAGGGTGAGCCGATGGACGTGCTCGCGGATGTGCTGGCGGCCTTGCGCGCCGGGACGCCGGTCGCGGCCCACACCGAGGCGCACGCGCCGTGGGGCCTGCGCTTCGACCACACCACCGGCGCCGCCTTCCACGTCGTGCTGGCGGGCACGTCCTGGCTGACCCCGCTGCCCGGCGGTCCGGAGTTCGAGCCGGTCGAACTCGGCCCCGGTGACGTCGCCCTGCTCGGCCGCGGCGTCCCGCACGCCATGACGTCCACGCCCGGCACGGCCCTCGTCGACTTCCGGCCCACGCGCCCTTCGCCGGCGACGCCCTTCGGACGCGTGTCGCTCCCCGGCTCCGGCGCCCCCGCGACGATCCTCTGCGGCGCGTACCGGCTGCGGCGGCACCGGCCGCACCCGCTCCTGCGCGACCTGCCCGAGGTCATGCACCTGCCCGCCGCGCCGGGACGCCACCCGGGGCTGCACACGATGGTCCGGCTCCTCGGCGACGAGCTCAAGGCGCACCCGCCCGGGGCCGCCGTGGTGGCGCCTTCGCTGGTCGACGCCCTGCTCGTGTACATGCTCCGCGCGTGGCTGAGCGAGACGGCCGGGGCGCCCGGCTGGTCGGGCGCGCTCGCCGACCCCGTGACGGCCCGGGCGCTGGCCGCGATCCACGGCGATCCGGCCCGGGCGTGGACCGTCGAGCGGCTCGGCGCCGCGGCCGGGCTGTCCCGCGCCGCGTTCGCCCGCCGGTTCACCACCTTGGTCGGCGAGCCGCCGCTGACCTACCTCACCCGCTGGCGGATGACGACGGCGGCGCAACTGCTCCGCGACACCGACAAGCCCCTCGCGCAGGTGGCTTCGGCCGTCGGGTACGGGTCGGCGTTCGCCTTCGCCAAAGCCTTCCGGCGCGAGTACGCGACGACCCCGGGCGGCTACCGAGGGGCCGCGCTCACCTGAGTTCGACCGAGATGTGCGGGGCCAGCGCGCGCAGGAAGTCCGCCGCGTCGAAGATCTCCCCCGCCGACGCGACGCCCTTCGCCGTCGTCCGTCCACTCAGGATCCGCTCCACCGCTTCGACGGCGAGCGGCGCGCTGACCGCGTAGATGTCCTGCCCGCGCGCGACGGCCCGGCGCTCTTCGCCGCCGGAGCGCACCACGACGTCGACCACGAAGCTCTCGGCCGAGTCGCGCTCGCCGCCCGCGAACAGGTCCTTCGCCGCGTTGACCGTCATGTAGCTGGTCACGCTGGGCACGCGGAGGTGACGCGGGATCGTGACGACGTCGGCCATCGAGAACTCCCCGAAGACGGGCTGCGGGCCCAGCGGCGCCGGGAACGTCCACTCGAGCGTCGGCAAGGCGTCGTCGCGGTGCTCGAGCCAGCCGTCCGCGAACCGGACGCGCCGGCCGTCGCGGCGGTCGCGGGACACCTGCCCGGCGGCGAGGGTCCCCGCCGTCGGGCGCCAGCCGCTGAGGGCGTAGGCGACGTGGATCTCGTCGGCCGCCGTCCAGTCGCCCATGGCCGCCGTGGCCAGCAGGTCGCCCAGGCCGCCGAAGAAGGCCATCGCGGGCACCACGACGGTGTCGATGTCGAGCGCGAAGGTGTCGAGGTTCGCCTCGATCTCGGCCGCGACGTCCACGTACGGGACGCCGGCGCGCGCCGCGGCCTCGATCACCGGGACGGCCGTCGCGGCGAAGGGGCCCGCGCAGTTGATCACGGCCGCGACGCCGTCGAGCGCACGATCGAGCGACGCCGGGTCGTCGACCGAAGCCGGCCGTCCTCCCGGCAGCTTGGCCGCGTCGCGGCCGGACAGGATGGGCTCGAAGCCGCGCCTGCGCAGCTCAGCGACGACGAAGCGCCCTGTGTGCCCGTAGGCGCCGTACACCAGTACCGAAGTCATGGGGCAATCCTCGCGGTGGTTCGACGTCGGCGACAGTGTCCGGAACGACGTGATGCGTACACTTTCGGACATGCACACCGTCGCGCTGGCCGCCACCGACGGGATGCTGTCGTTCGAGCTGACGATCGCGTCCGAGGTGTTCGGCGACGACCCTCGGTACGACTTCGCGGTGTGCGGCTCAGGCCCGGTCCGGGTCGGCCGGTTCCTGCTGGAACCCGACGACGGCCTCGACCGGCTCGCGCGCGCCGGGACGGTGCTCGTGCCGGGCTGGGCCGACGTCGACGCGGACCCGTCGGCGGACCTGGTCGAGGCGGTGCGGGCGGCGCACGCGGCGGGCGCGCGCGTGGCGTCCCTCTGCACGGGCGCGTTCGTGCTGGCCGCGGCCGGCCTGCTGGACGGCTTGCGCGCGACGACGCACTGGGCGCACACCGGCGTCCTCGCCGCCCGGTTCCCGCGGGTGACGGTGGACCCGGACGTGCTGTACGTGGACAACGGCAGGGTCCTGACGTCGGCGGGCAAGGCGGCGGCGATGGACCTGTGCCTGCACCTGGTCCGCGCCGACCACGGCCCGGCGGCGGCCAACGCGGTCGCCCGCCGCCTGGTGGTGCCCCCGCACCGAGCGGGCGGCCAGGCCCAGTACGTGACCACCCCGGTCCCCGCCCGCGACGACCACCCCCTGTCCGCGCTCCTCCCGTGGATCACGGCCCGGCTCGACCAGCCGCTGACGGTGGCGGACCTGGCCCGCCAGGCGAAGGTCAGCGCCCGCCACCTGACCCGCCACTTCCACGCGGCGACGGGCACGACGCCGCTGCAGTGGCTGCTGGTCCAGCGCATCCGCCGGGCGCAGGAGCTGCTGGAGCGAACGGACTCGGGGGTCGACGCGATCGCGGCGGCGGTCGGGATGGGCACGGCGACGACGTTGCGGAGGCATTTCAACCGGACGGTCGGGGTGCCCCCGGACACTTATCGGCGCACGTTCCGCGGTCAGTAGCGCACGTCAGTCTGCAGCAGCGGCGGGTACACAGTGGACGGTTCGCCGTCGACCGTCGTCCCCGCGAACTGCAGCATCGCGCGCTGGGCGCCGTGCATCGGAGCCGGGTAATCCAGCGTCGGCGCCGAAACCTCGTCCAGGCGCGCCAGCTGATCAGGAGAAAGCGTCACTTCGAGACCCTCGATATTGCCCGTCAGGTGCTCCAGCCGCCGGGCGCCGACGATCGGGACCACCGTCCCGGGCCGGGCGCGCAGCCACGCCAGGGCAACCGCCGCCGACGTCGTCTCCAGCGCCGAAGCGATCGCGGCCACCTCGTCGATGACGACGTACTCCTCGTCCGTAGGACCACCGACGTACGCCGCCCGGGCCGAATCGACGGCGCCGTCGGCCCCGCGCCGGTACTTGCCCGACAGGAAGCCGTTCTTCAGCGGGCTCCACGGCGTCAGCGCGATGCCCTGGTCGAGCGCGAACGGCGAGAGCTCCCCCTCCACCGTCCGCGCCAGCAGCGAGTACTCCACCTGCAGCGCGATCAACGGCGTCCAGCCCCGCAGCAGCGCCGTCGTCTGCGCCTGCGCCGTGACCCACGCCGGGGTGTTCGAGAAGCCGACGTAGCGGATCTTGCCCGCGCGCACGAGGTCGTCGAGGGTCCGCAGGGTCTCCTCGATCGGCGTGTGGCGGTCCCAGTTGTGCAGCCAGTACAGATCGAGGTGGTCGGTCCGCAGCCGCCGCAGCGACTCGTCGAGCTGGGCGATGATCGACGCGCGCCCCGCGCCGCCGCCGTTCGGGTCGCCCGGGTGCATGTTGCCGAAGAACTTCGACGCGAGCACCACGTGCGAACGCAGGCCCGGCCGCGCCGCGAAGAAGTCGCCGAGGATCTTCTCCGAGTGGCCGTTCGTGTAAAAGTTGGCCGTGTCGACGAAGTTCCCGCCGAGGTCGAGGTAAGTCGCGAGAATCTTCTCGGACTCCTCGACGCTGCACCCGGCGCCGCCGGGGTCCTCGCCGAAGGTCATCGCGCCGAGCGCGAACGGGCTGACGCGCAGCCCGGACCGGCCGAGGGTGACGTAGTGGTCGAGTGGCATGGAACTCTCCTCAGGTGTCGGATCGGCCACCACAGGAAACCGCACAAAGCCAGCTCGCCGGTAGATCGTTCGTCGCCGGCTCTTGCACGATCCTCGCGAGTTCGATTGCCGGCGGCAAACCGGCGTGCTTCCCTTGGAGGGTGCTGACCGAGCTCCGCGACCTCGTCGCCACCCACGCGCGCGCCGACCTGCGCACGCCGATCCCGGGCCTGCGACTGTCCGAAGTGGACACCAGCGAGCCGCACCACTCGCTGGCCGAGCCACTCCTGGTCGTCATGGCCCAGGGCGGCAAGCGCCTGCTGCTCGGCGAGCAGGTGCACGACTACCACGCCGGGCAGTACCTGCTGGTCAGCACCGACCTGCCGGTGACCGGCCACTTCGTCGGCGCGACACCGGAGACGCCGGCACTGGGACTCGGGCTGGCGCTGCGGCCCGCGGCCATCGCCCCGCTGCTGCTCGAAGCCCCGCCCGGCCGGTTCTCGCGCACCCCACCGGCGTCGCCGATCGCGACCGGGGACGCGAGCCCCGAGCTGCTCGACGCCGCCGTCCGGCTGCTGCGGCTGCTCGACCACCCCGCCGACGCGCCCGTGCTCGCCCCGCTGATCGAGCGGGAGATCCTCTGGCGGCTGCTGACCGGCCCGCACGGCGGCCTGCTCCGGCAGATCGGCCTGGCCGACAGCGGTCTGGCCCACGTCGGCCGGGCGATCCAGTGGATCCGCGTGAACCACGCCGAGCCGATGCGGGTCGACGAACTCGCGAAGCTGAGCGGGATGAGCGCGTCCGCGTTCCACCGGCACTTCCGCGCGGTCACCGCCATGAGCCCGCTGCAGTTCCAGAAGCGCATCCGCCTGCAGGAAGCCCGCTCGCTGCTTCTTGCCGACGCGGGCGACATCGCGGGCGTCGGGCACCTCGTCGGCTACGACAGCCCGTCGCAGTTCAACCGCGAGTACCGCCGCCTGTTCGGCGCCCCGCCCGGCCAGGACGCGGCGCGGCTGCGCGCGGCCGCCGCCCCGGCCGGGCCACAGCTGCCGTGAGGTCCGATCCGTTCAAGACCCGCGGCCACGGCGGTGCGACGCTGACCGCATGGCTGTGAACCTTTCCGCGGCGGCGTCGTTCATGGCGACGCACGCCCGGCTCCTCGACCGACGCCGTTTCGAGCTGCTCAGCGGCGAAATCAACGCCGATGCCGTGCTGGCGGCCGTCGACGGCTATCGCAACCCCGACGGGGGCTACGGCTGGGGCCTCGAGCCCGACCTGCGGGCGCCGGAGAGCCAGCCCGGCGGCGCTCTCCACGCCTTCGAGGTGTTCGAAGAGATCGGGCCGGACACCACCCCGCACGCGGCCCGGCTCTGCGACTGGCTGGCTTCGGTCTCCACGCCGGACGGCGGCCTGCCGTTCGCGCTGCCCGTGGCGGACCCGGCGGGCTGCGCGCCCTTCTGGGTCCAGGCCGATCCGGCGGTGGCCACGCTGCAGAGCACGGCGTTCGCCGCCGGCGTCGCCCTGCGCGTCGCCCGCCACGACCAAGCGGTGCGCGAACACCGGTGGCTCGCCGCGGCGACCGAGTACTGCTTCCGCGAAATCCGGGCCCTGAGCGAGGCGCCGCACGCGATCGCGCTGTCGTTCGCGGTGGGCTTCGTGGACGCGGCCCACGACTTCCACGCCGAGGCGGGCCCGCTGCTGGACCGGCTGGCGCCGTTCGTCTCGCCGGACGGCCTGGTCCCGGTGGCCGGCGGTTCGGAGGGGGAAACCCTGCGCGCACTGGACTTCGCGCCGCTGCCGGACCGCCCGGCCCGCGCGCTGTTCAAGGACGCCGTGATCGACGGAGAGCTGCAGCGGCTCGCCGGCGAGCAGCACGGCGACGGCGGCTGGCGGGTCGACTTCGCGAGTTATTCGCCTGCGGCGGAGCTCGAGTGGAGTGGTTATGCGACCGTCCGCGCGGTGTCGATCCTGCAGCGCAACGGCGTCCTCTGAAGATCTACACGAGCAACGCCGGAGTTCACCCGCCCGTGGCACGTCGTGTCACGGGCGGTGAGCGGTCACGCCACTTCCGGTGAGCACGGCCGGACCCGTACTGTGACGGGGAAGCCGGTGCCCGGAGGTGAAGCATGTCGTCGCGCAACCCGTTGAGCTGGTTCGCCCGCTGGGCCGACTGGTTCGAGGAACGCGGGGTCTACGTGCCCGGCGAGGAGAGCCGCGCGGTCGATCCGGTCCGCGATTTCGGCTGGTTGATGGCCTCCTGGGTGGTCGGCGTGGCGATCTTCATCCTGCTGTTCGCGCTCGCGGTTTAAGTGGCATGTCGGCGGTGATTGTCACCACCCGTGCCACTCCGGTCACGGATTGGCCACGGCGCGGCACCAGGTGCGCGACAACCCCCCGTGGTTGCTCGTAACCACGCGCGATCACGGCCAGAGTGGAGCGGGTTCGCCGGCACGCACCGATGCCGAACGGCACCCCGAACCGCCGACTGGAGTACCCGCGATGGCGCTCGCGCGCACGTGCAAGATCATGTTCACCACAGGACTGCTTTCCCTGGCGGTGGCGTGCGGGGTCCCTTCGGCACAGGACGGCACGGCGGCCCTCGGCGCGGGCGGCGGCCAGGCCGGGGCCAGCGCGGCGCAGGCGGGCAACGACCTCAAGTTCGGCGCCGACCACCGGTTCGCCAGCGGCGTCACCATCTCGGTCGGCTCGCCGGAGTCGTTCAAGCCGAGCGCGTCGGCGTACCCGCGCAGCCCGCGCGGCGCCGCCTTCGACGTCGAACTGACCAATGACGGCGGGACGACGTACAAGCTCTCGGGCCTCACCGTCGCCGCCACCTCGGCGGGCACCCCGGTCAAGCAGGTCGTGGACACGACCCAGGGGTTCACCGGCATCGCCGACGCGGGCAAGGACGTGCTGCCGGGCCGCACGGTGCACGTCACCCTGGCCTTCGCGGTACCGCAGGAAGCGACGCAGCTGCGGCTGCAGATCCGGCCCAGCGCGACCGAGACCGCCGCGGTCACTTACTGCGGTCCCGCCTGACGTTAGGCTCGGTCTCATGACCGAGCGACTTTCCCCCGGCGACGAAGCCCCGGACTTCACCCTGCCCGACAGCGAGGGCAAGGACGTCTCCCTGCGCGACTTCCGCGGCAAGTCCGTCGTCGTGTACTTCTACCCGGCGGCGAGCACCCCGGGCTGCACGAAGCAGGCCTGCGACTTCCGCGACAACCTCGCCGAGCTGAACGACGCCGGTTACCAGGTCATCGGCATCTCGCCGGACAAGCAGGCGAAGCTCGCGAAGTTCGTCGAGACGGAGAAGCTGACGTTCCCGATGCTGGGCGACCCCGACAAGGGCGTCATCGAGGCGTGGGGCGCGTACGGCGAGAAGAAGAACTACGGCAAGACGTACCTGGGTGTCATCCGCTCGACGTTCGTCGTCGACGCCGACGGCAAGATCGCCCACGCCTTCTACAACGTCCGCGCGACCGGGCACGTGGCGAAGCTGATCCGCGACCTCGGCGTGGCTTCCTGACCGTCAGCAATCCACAGTGGACAGCTGCCGCACGTGCGGCAGCCGCAGTTGCGGATGTCGAGCTTGCTTTGGCCCGGTACGAGGAGGCGATGTTCCCGCGCAGCAAGGAGATCGCCGTCCAGGGCGCCGAGTTCACGGAGCTCATCGCCGGCAGCGACGACACGAACACCGTCCAGCGCCTGATCGACGCCTTCACGGAGTTCACCGAGCAGGACTAGCCCTCCGCCAGCTCCCGCAGCGCCGGCAGAAGGGCGCGCAAAGCCCGCCCCCGGTGGGAAACCGCGTCCTTCTCCGCCGGCTCCATCTCCGCCGATGTCCGCGACTCCCCGTCCGGCTGGAAGATCGGGTCGTACCCGAACCCGTTCGTCCCCCGCCGCGAGCGCACCATCGATCCGCGCCACTCGCCGCGGACCACCGTCTCCTCGCCGGACAGCAGCACCAAAGCCGCCGCGCACACGAACTGCGCCCCACGACGCTCGTCCGGCACGTCACCGAGCTGCCCCAGCACCAGGTTCAGGTTCGCCTCGTCATCACCGTGGCCACCCGACCAGCGCGCCGACAACACGCCCGGCATCCCGTTCAACGCGTCGATCGCGATGCCCGAGTCGTCGGCGATGGCCGGCAAACCGCACGCCGCCACCGCGTCGCGGGCCTTCGCCACCGCGTTGCCCTCGAAATCGGGCGCGGTCTCCGGTGCCTCCGGGAACGCGGGTACGTCTGCGAGCCCGAGCACCTCGATCCCCGAAATGCCTTCGGCAGCAAGGATTCGCTCGAGCTCGCCGAGCTTCTTCGCGTTGCGCGTGGCCAGAAGCAGCTTCGTCACTTCGAGCCCTTCTTCTTGTCCGGACGCGGTTCCGGCAGCTCGCCCGGGTACGGCAGCGCCAGCGCCTCGTTCTGCAGCCGGGTCAGCTCTTCGCAGCCGGCCTGGGCCAGGTCCAGCATCTTGTCCAAAGTGGACCGGGCGAAGGTCGCGCCCTCGCCGGTGCCCTGGACCTCGATCAGCGTGCCCGCGTCCGTCGCCACCACGTTCATGTCGACCTCGGCGCGCGAGTCCTCTTCGTACGGCAGGTCGAGCCGCACGCGGCCGTCGACCACGCCGACGCTCACCGCGGCCACCGACGACGACAGCGGCTGCGGGTCGTTGAGCCGGTTCGCCGCGCTCAGCCACGTGATCGCGTCGGCCAGCGCCACATAACCGCCGGTCACCGCGGCCGTGCGGGTGCCGCCGTCGGCCTGGATGACGTCGCAGTCGATGACGATCGTGTTCTCGCCCAGCGCCGCCAGGTCGATGCAGGCGCGCAGCGAACGGCCGATCAGCCGCGAGATCTCGTGCGTGCGCCCGCCGATCCGGCCCTTCACCGATTCGCGGTCACCTCGCGTGTTGGTCGCGGACGGCAGCATCGCGTACTCGGCGGTCACCCACCCGAGCCCGGATCCGGCCCGCCAGCGCGGCACGCCTTCGGTGACGCTCGCGGCACACAGCACCCGCGTGTTGCCGAATTCGATCAGCACCGACCCCGCCGGCCACTGCTGGAACCCCCGGGTGATCTTGATTTCCCGGAGCTGGTCGTCGGTCCTGCCGTCTTTTCGAGCCACGGGAGCACTCTAGGACCGACCGTCAGACGTCGTAGACGGCACCCTGCTTGACGACCTCGGCCCCCGGGAACTCCGCCGAGGCCTCCGCCAGAACCGCGCCGGCGTCCGTCCACGGCGCGATGTGCGTCAGCAGCAGCCGTCCGACAGCGGCGTCGCGCGCCAGCTCACCGGCCTGCTTCCCGGACAGGTGCACCCCGGCCGGGCGTTCGGCCGAATCCGTCCAGGACGCCTCGGCGAGCAGCAGGTCGACGCCGTCGGCGAGCTCGTTCAGCGCCGCGCACGGCCCGGTGTCGCCGGTGAACGCGAGGATCCGGCCGCCGTAGGAGATGCGCAGGCCGTACGCCGGGGTCGGGTGGTCGACCTCGACCGCGACGACCTCGAACGGGCCGATCCGGAACGGCTCGGCCCGCAGCGGGTGGAAGGCGTAGACGTCGGTGAGGTCGGTGATGGCCCGCTCGGCCTCGTTGGGCGCGTACGCGTTCGCCAGCCGGACGGGCGCTTCCGGCGGCGCGTACAGCGGCAGCAGGCGCGGACGCGCCGGGTACGGCGGCGCCGGGTGGTAGCGCCGCAGGACGGTGAGCGCGCTGACGTCGGCGCAGTGATCGGGGTGCAGGTGCGTGAGCACCAGGGCGTCCAGGTCGAACGGGTCGGCCACGGCCTGCAGCTGCGCCAGCGTGCCGTTGCCGAGCTCGAGGCCGAGCAGGAACCCTTCGGCCTCGACCAGGTACCCGGACGCGGCGGTGTTCGGCCCGGGGATGCTGCCGGAGCACCCGAGGATGGTCAGTCGCACGTCGCCACCCTAAGCGCCGGAAGGGCTGATCACGCGGTGGTGGGAGCGAGGACACCCGGGGCGAACCCCATGAACCGCTGGGCGAGCCGGGTGAACGGCTCGGCCGAGCCGGTGGCGAGGAACTCGTGCCGCGGCGGCGTCTCCCGGGTCGTCAGGAGATCCCGCTCGGTGAGCACGCGGACGACGTCCTTGGCCGTCTCGTCCGCACTCGAAACCAGGGTGACCTCCTGGCCCATCACGATCTGCAGCACACCCTGCAGGAGCGGGTAGTGCGTGCAGCCGAGCACGAGCGCGTCGACCTCGGCGTCGAGCAACGGCTGGAGGTAGCCCTGCGCGAGCCCGAGCACCTGGCGGCCGGAGGTGATGCCGCGCTCGACGAAGTCGACGAACCGCGGGCAGGCGACGCTGGTGAGCGTGATGCCCGGCGCCGCGGTGAACGCGTCCTCGTAGGCGCGCGACCGCACGGTGCCCTCGGTGCCGATGACGCCGACCCGGCCGGTGTGCGTGGCCACGACGGCGCGGCGCACGGCCGGCATCACGACCTCGATCACCGGCACGTCGTAGCGCTCGCGGGCGTCGCGCAGGCAGGCCGCGGACGCCGTGTTGCAGGCGATGACCAGAGCCTTCACGCCGCTTTCGACGATCTCGTCGAGCGCCGCGAGCGCGTAGCTGCGGGCGGTGGCGATCGGGAGCGGGCCGTACGGGTTGTGCGCCGTGTCACCGACGTAGCGGAGCTGTTCGGCGGGCAGCTGCTCGAGGAGCGCCCTCGCGACCGTCAGCCCGCCGACGCCGGAATCGAACACGCCGATCGGGGCATCAGCGGGCGAAGAGGTCACCCTTCGAGGTTACCCGGCACCACGGGCTCGGTTTTGCGCGACTTGCCCGTGCGGCTGGTCAGCCACGCCGCGAGGACGCCCGCCAGCGCGCCGAAGACGTGTCCCTGCCAGGAAACACCCGGGTTGCCGGGCAGCAGGCCGGCGAGCATGCCGCTCCACACGCCGAGCAGGACGACGGCGACCAGGATCTGCCCGGCCGCGCGGTGGAAGATGCCGCGCACCAGCAGGTAGGCGAGCCAGCCGAAGGCCAGCCCGGACGCGCCGACGGTGACCGCGTTCGCCGGCCCGATCAGCCACACCCCGAGCCCGGACACCACCCAGATGATGGCCGTGACCAGGGCGAACCGGCCGATCCCGGCGGCCATGGCGAGGAAGGAGAACAGGAGCACCGGCACGGTGTTCGCGAACAGGTGCGACCAGCCGGCGTGCAGCAGCGGCGCGAACAGCACGCCGTCGAGACCGGACAGCGCCCGCGAATGGATGCCGCCCTGGTCCAGGTCGCCGGGCAGGATCACGTCCACCAGCTCGACCAGGTAGAGCAGCAGGGTGAACGAGAGCGCGACGAGCGCGGCCGCCTTCGGTTTCGGCGGCAGTACGCGCTTGGCGGCGTCGGTTTCCGGGTCCGGGTTCACGGGCAGTGTGCTCACCTGATCGACGCTACGTCGGTCCCGGTGGGTGCGCCTCGGGTGAAATCCCTGATCCCTCGGCGGGGTGCAGGGCAGTCCCGGCGACGCGCCGAACATCGACCGCAACCACCTGGCGCTGACCGTCTCCGGCGTGCCGGACGAGCGGGAGACGGCGTGGCTGGTCGACGCCGGGCTGGGCGACGGCATCCACGAGCCGCTCCCCCTACGGGAAGGCACGTACCGGCAGGGCCCGCACACCTACCGGCTGCGGCCGTCGGAGGTGGCGCCGGGCGGCTGGCGGTTCGACCACGACCCGTCGGGCAGCTTCGTGGGCTTCGACTTCGCGCCGGGCCCGGCGGAGATGGCCGACTTCGCGGAGAAGCACGCATGGCTGTCGGCGGCGCCGGAGTCCGGGTTCGTCCGGGTCTGCGTGCTGCAACGCCGGGACGCGGCGGGCGTCGACACCCTGCGGGCGCGGACCCTGAACCGCCATGGCACCAAGGAGTTCATCGAGTCGCCAACGGACTGGTGGACGGCCGCGGCGGACGTCTTCGGCGTCACGCCGGACCTCTTCACGGCCGAGGAGCGCGAGCGGCTGTGGCGGCAAGTCGTGGCGCAGCACGAAGCCCACGCGAGCGGTGAGCCGGTGGTCAGCGTGTGAGCGCCGGCGGCGCGGGCAGCGGAGTCTTGCCGAGCGCGAAGTCGACGGCGGCGTCGGCGTGCAGGCGGGTCGTGGGGAAGGTCGGCACCGGCGAATCCTGCGGGCCGACGAGCAGCTCGATCTCGGTGCACCCGTAGATGACGCCCTCGGCGCCCGCTTCGACCAGCCGGGCGATCACCTCGCGGTAGGCCTGCCGTGAGGTGTCCTCGACGACCCCGAGCACCAGTTCGTCGTAGATGACCCGGTGGACGAGGTCGCGGTCTTCGGCGCTCGGCACGAGCACGTCGAGGCCGTGGGCGGCGAGCCGGTCGCGGTAGAACGGCTGCCCCATGGTGAACCCGGTCCCGAGCAGCCCGACCCGGCGGATCCCGGCCGCCTTGACGGCCGCGGCGGTGGCGTCGCCGAGGTGCAGCAGCGGGATGCCGAGGCCGTCGGCGAGCCGGTCGGCGACCTTGTGCATGGTGTTGGTGCAGAGCACGACGAAGCCGGCACCGGCGGCTTCGAGGGCGCGAGCCGCGCGGTTCAGCTCGGCGCCGGCGTCGTCCCAGCGGTCTTCGGCCTGCATGGCCTCGATGGCGGCGAAGTCGACGGAGAAGAGCACCGTGTGCGCCGAGTGGAACCCGCCGAGCGCGGCCTTCACGCGTTCGTTCACCAGCCGGTAGTACTCGGCTGAAGATTCCCAGCTCATCCCGCCGAGCAGCCCGATGACCTTCATGCTGACAGCATGCCCGAACTGCGCACGGCCTTCGCCGGGGTGTCGAACGTCCTGGTCACCGACGGCACCTCGGCCGTCCTGGTCGACGGCTTCTTCTCACGGCCGTCGCTGCTGAAGATGGCGACGCGCGTGGCGCCGGACCGCGCCCGGATCGACGAGGCCCTGCGCCGGCTCGACGTCACGAAGCTCGACGCCGTCCTGGTCGCGCACTCCCACGTCGACCACGTCCTCGACGCGCCGGTCGTCGCGCAGGTGACCGGCGCCACGCTGGCGGGCTCGCCGTCGACCCGGAAGGTCCAGGAGGGGTACGGTCTGGCCGCCGAGCCGTTCGAAGAGCTAGTTCCGGGCAAGACCGTGGAGTTCGGTGCCTTCACGGTGACGCCGGTCGACACCAAGCACAGCGACGGCGACCGGGTGCCGGGCGAGATCACCGAGCCCGTCCGGCCCCCGGCCAAGGCGAAGGCCTTCAAGACCGGCCGGTGCTACTCGTTCCACATCGCGCACCCGGCGGGCAATGTCCTGGTCCACGCCTCGGCGAACTTCGTACCCGGCGCACTGGCCGGCTACGACGCGGACGTCGTCTACCTCGGCGCCGGAGCGGCCGGGAAGCAGACGGAGGAATGGCGGGAGGAGTACTGGCGCGAGACCGTCGGCGCGCTCAACCCGCGCGTCGTCCGGCCGATCCACTGGGACGCCTTCTGGCGCCCGCTGTCCAAACCGCTCAAGCTGCTGCCGAAGATGTTCGACGATCTGGGGGCGACCATGGCCACCTTCGAGCGGCTGGCCGAGGCCGACGGCATCGACCTGGCCCTGCCCGAACTCTGGAAAGCCGAGTGACTCAGGCCCAGAGCTGCCCGTCGAGCCGGGCCGCGGCTTCGTCGAGCGATCCCGCGTAGGCACCCGTCGACAGGTACTTCCACCCGGCGTCGGCGACGACGAAAGCCACGTCCGCCTGCTCACCCCGGGCCGCGGCCTTCTCGGCCACCGCCAACGCCGCGTGCAGCACCGCGCCCGTCGAGATGCCCGCGAAAATGCCTTCGTTCTCCAGCAGCTCACGCGTGCGGCGCAGCGCGTCGTATGCGCCCACGGAGTACCGGCCGTTCAGCACCGAAGCGTCGTACAGCTCCGGGACGAACCCTTCGTCGAGGTTGCGCAGGCCGTACACCAGCTCGCCGTAGCGGGGCTCGGCCGCGATGACCTGGACGTCCGGCTTCATCTCGTGCAGGTACCGGCCGACGCCCACCAGCGTCCCGGTCGTGCCGAGGCCGCCGACGAAGTGCGTCAGCGTCGGCAGGTCCTTGAGCAGCTCCGGCCCGGTGCCGCGGTAGTGCGCCTCGGCGTTGGCCGGGTTGCCGTACTGGTAGAGCATCACCCAGTCCGGGTTCGCCTCGGCCAGCTCCTTCGCGCGCCGGACGGCCTCGTTCGAGCCGCCCGCGGCCGGGGAGAAGACGATCCGCGCGCCGTAGGCCTGCAGCAGCTGCTTGCGCTCGATCGAGGTGTTCTCCGGCATCACGCAGACCAGCCCGTAGCCCTTGAGCTTGGCGGCCATGGCCAGCGAGATGCCGGTGTTGCCCGACGTCGGCTCCAGGATCGTGGAGCCGCGCCGCAGCTTGCCCTCGCGCTCGGCGGCTTCGATCATGGCCAGCGCGGGGCGGTCCTTGATCGAGCCGGTCGGGTTGCGGTCCTCCAGCTTCGCCCACAGGCGCACGTCGTGCGTGGGCGAAAGCCGGGGCAGCCCGACCAGCGGGGTGCCGCCGAGCGCGTCGAGCAGGGACTCGAAGCGAGCCATCGATCAGCCACCGGCCACGGCGGGGAGGATGGTCAGGGTGTCGCCGTCCTTGACCTGGGCCTCGAGCCCGCCGGCGAAGCGCACGTCCTCGTCGTTGACGTAGACGTTGATGAAGCGGTGCAGCTTCTCCTCCTTCACCAGGCGGCCCTTGATGCCCGCGTGGCGGGACTCGACGTCGTCGATGACCTCGAGGACGGTCGCGCCCTTCGCCTCGACGGACTTCTCGCCGCCGGTGTGGGTGCGCAGGATCGTCGGGATGGAGACGGTCACGGCCATGGGTTCTTACCTCCGGTGGGTTCTTACACGCAGACGCCGGTGGCGCGGCGGTTTATTCCGAGCGGGCTCAGCCGACGATCTCGACCGGCTCCTCGGTGATCTCGGCGTCCACGATCCGGTACGACCGGAACTCGTGCACTTCGGGGTCGCGGGTGGAGACGAGCACGTAGTGCGCGTCCGGCTCGGCCGCGATGTTCGCGTCGGTCCGCGACGGGTAGGCCCCGGTCGCGGTGTGCGAGTGGTAGATCACCACGGGCACCTCGTCGTTGGCGGCCATCTCGCGGTAGAGCTTCAGCAGGTCGCCGGAGTCGAACTCGTAGAACGTCGGCGAGCGCGCGGCGTTGAGCATGGGGATGAACCGCTCGGGCGAGTCGGACCCTTCGGGCCCGGCGATGACGCCGCACGCCTCGTCGGGATGGTCACGGCGGGCATGGGCGACGATCTCGTCGACGAGTTCACGGCGGATCCGGAGCACATCCACATCTTAGGTGGTGGACACAGGCTGTCCAGATGATGAGATGTACCGCTCACCAGGCATTCCTGCGACACTGAGCCCGTGCCGCTGTCGTCGAAAGTACGCGATCGGTGCCGGACCTACCTCGGCACCGACGAGCGGATCCAGTACGTGATCCCGGGCGCCACCGAACTGGGGCCGCTGGAGATCCACCCGTCGCTGGGCCCGATCCTGTCGGTCGGCGGGATCGACATGGAGATCGACGAGGAGTACGTGAGCGCCGTGCGCGCCGCCAACCTGGAGATCGGCGACGACGCTCTGCCCGAAGATCCTTACCCGGGCGGCTGACCGAACGCCTCCGGCCACACGTCCCGGTAAGCCGGCACCCCACCGGCCGTCGTCGCGGCCAGAAGGCCGTGCACCATCGCCCGTGCGAACACCCGCGCCGCCGCCGAGCACAGCGCGTCCAAGGCCGCCGGGCGCGCCGCCGCGCCGAACGGGCCGCTCGCCTCCGGCAGCTCGCGGGCGCCGGTGGCCAGCGCGAACACCGTGTCGCCGTCGAACATCGTGTGGGCCGGGCGCACCGCGCGGGCCAGCCCGTCCTGGGCCGCGACCGCGATCCGCCGCGCCTCGGCCTTCGACAGCGCCGCGTCCACCGCGACGACGCCGATCGTCGTGTTCAGGTCCGTCCGCTTCGACGGCAGGTCCGCGGGCCGCGCAGGCCACGTCACGCCGAAGTCGCCGTGGTCGGCCGCGTACGCCCGGCCCGTCGAGAGGTCCACGGCCTCGCCCGCCGCGTTGACCGCCGCCACCGCCCCGACGGTGTACTCGCCGACGACCTCGCTCGCGGAACCGATCCCGCCCTTCAACGACCCGACGGCCGCCCCCGCGCCCGCACCGACCGTCCCCAGCGCGAACGAGTCCGAAGCCGCTTCGCAGGCCGAGTATCCAAAGGAAGCGTCAGGCCGGTTGCCCCACTCGCTGCGCGGCAGGTCGAACAGCACCGCCGCGGGCACGATCGGCACGACTTCGTGGGGCTGCATCCCGACCGGGAAGCCCAGGTTCCGCTCGGCGAGCCACCGCATGACGCCGTCGGCCGCGGCCAGCCCGTACGCGCTCCCGCCGGACAGGCAGATCGCGTTGACCCGCTGGACCAGGTTCTCCGGCTCCAGCAGGTTCGTCTCCCGCGTGCCGGGCGCGCCGCCGCGCTGGTCGACGGCACCGACCGCGCCGTCGGGCACCAGGACCACCGTCGTGCCGGTCGCCCAGCCGTCGCCGACCCGCTCGTGGTGCCCGACCAGGACACCCGGCACGTCGGTGATCATCCGGTCAGCGCCTGGATCAGCGTCTCCTGCACCCAGGTCAGCCAGTGGTAGACGCCCAGGTGCGGCGCCCGCGGGTCGTCCTCGGGCAGCTCGTCGGGCATGTCGTCGGTGACGTCGAGCGCGGTGCCGAGCGCCAGCCGGACGTCGTTGAGCGCGCCCAGCCAGGCGTCGGCCTGCTCCTCGGTCAGCCGGACGTGGCCGCCATCGCGGGGCAGCGTGTCGAGCACGATCTTGGCCACGCCGACCTTCATGTCGAGCAGCTCCGGCTCGTGCAGCGACCGCATCGCCGCGGCGGAGTCGAGGTCCTCGCGGGTCGGGTTGTCCGGGTCGAGCTTGTGGAAGTCCGGGAGCAGCCGCGAGAGCACCGGGTCGTCCGGGGACTCGGTCGGCCCGATCCGGATGCCGGTCAGCTCGGCGAGCTCGTCCTGCGGCGCCTCCTCGGCGCGCGCGGTGAGCATGTCCTCGAGCTGGCTGACCAGCCCGCGCAGCACCGCCGCTTCCTGCTGCTCGAAGCCCGCGTGGATCACCGCGCCCTTGCGCCGCCAGCCGTTCACGAGGTCTGCTCCATCGTGGCCCACAGGCCCGCCGCGTGGAGCTTCGCCACGTCGGTCTCCACCTTCTCCTTGGTGCCGGACGAGACGATCGCCTTGCCCTTGTGGTGCACGTCCAGCATGAGCTTCGTGGCGTGGTCGCGCCCGTACCCGAACAGCTTCTGGAAGACGTACGTGACGTACGACATCAAGTTGACCGGGTCGTTCCACACCACGGTCCGCCAGGGTGTGTCCGACTCGGCGACCTCGGCACCGGCCGGCTCGACCTGCGTCTGCTCGGCTGCGACAGGCATGGACATGCACCCCATGGTGTCACGGAGCCGACAGGGCACGCCGCGCCAGGTCCGGCCATGTGGGTGAATAGGCTGACCCCATGGGTTCACCGGAGCCGGCCACGGTCAGCACTGCGCTGCTCACCGACCACTACGAGCTGACCATGCTGGGCAGCGCGCTCGCCGACGGGACGGCGGAGCGGCCCTGCGTGTTCGAGGTGTTCGCCCGGCGGCTGCCGGACGGGCGCCGCTACGGCGTCGTCGCGGGTACCGCCCGCGTCCTGGACGCGATCGCGGACTTCCGCTTCACCGACGCCGAGCTGGCACAGCTGGAGGCCACCGCCGTCGTCGACGACGCGACGCTTTCCTGGCTGGCCGATTACGAGTTCTCGGGTGACGTCGACGGCTATGCCGAGGGCGAGCTGTACTTCCCGGGCTCGCCGCTGCTCACGGTCACCGGCTCGTTCGCCGAGTGCGTGCTGCTCGAGACGCTGGTGCTGTCGATCCTCAACCACGACAGCGCGATCGCGTCGGCGGCGGCCCGGATGTCCGGGGCCGCGCACGGCCGGCCGATCATCGAGATGGGCGGGCGCCGCACGCACGAGTACGCCGCGGTCGCGGCGGCGCGGGCCGCCTACCTCGCCGGCTTCGCGACGACGTCCAACCTCGAAGCCGGCCGCCGCTACGGCATCCCGACCCGCGGCACCGTCGCGCACGCGTTCATGTTGCTGCACGACAGCGAAGAGGCGGCCTTCCGCGCGCAGGTCGAGAAGATGGGCGCGGACACGACGCTGCTCGTCGACACCTACGACATCACCGCCGGCATCGAGACGGCGGTCCGCGTCGCGGGGCCGGAGCTGGGCGCGATCCGGATCGACTCGGGCGACGTCGGCCCGCTCGCCCGCCGCGCCCGCGAGCAGCTGGACTCCCTCGGCGCGAAGGACACCCGGATCGTCGTCTCCGGCGACCTCGACGAGCACGCCATCGCGGCGCTGCGCGCGGAGCCCGTGGACGCGTACGGCGTCGGCACCTCGGTGGTCACCGGGTCCGGCGCGCCGACCGCCGGGATGGTCTACAAGCTGGTCGAGGTGGACGGCAAGCCGGTCGCCAAGCGCAGCGCCCACAAGGAGTCCCGCGGCGGGCGCAAGTCCGCGCTGCGGCGCCACCGCGGCACCGGCACGGCGGTCGAAGAGGTCGTCTGGACCACGGCGGGCCGTGCGCCCGAGCCGGACGCGAACGACCGGCCGCTGCAGATCCCGCTGATCCGCGCTGGCCGCGCGGAGGCGGACCTGCCTACGCTCGACGACGCGAGGCAGCGGCTGCGCCGCGGCCTGGTCAGCCTGCCGTGGGAGGGCCTCAAGCTCTCGCACGGCGAGCCCGCTATCCCGACGCAGTTTTTCTGAAGCCGAAACGGAGTCCGGTATGGGGACCGCGTTGATCGTGGTGGACGTGCAGAACGACTTCTGCGAAGGGGGTTCGCTGGCCGTCGCGGGCGGCGCGGCGGCCGCTTCGACGATCTCGGAGCTGAGCGTCAACGGCGGCTACTCGCATGTGGTGGCCACCCGTGACCACCACATCGACCCGGGCGCCCACTTCAGCGACACCCCGGACTTCACGGAGAGCTGGCCGCCACACTGCGTGGCCGGGACGCCGGGCGCGTCGTTCCACCCCGCGCTCGACGTCGTCCCGATCGGCGAGGTCTTCTCGAAGGGCGAGTACAGCGCGGCCTACTCCGGCTTCGAGGGCGCGTCCCGGGACGGCAAGTCCCTGGAGACGTGGCTGCGCGAACACGACGTGACCGACGTCGACGTCGTCGGCATCGCCACCGACTACTGCGTGCGGGCGACGGCGCTCGACGCGGCGCGGGCCGGCTTCGGCGTGCGGGTCCTGCTCGACCACACGGCCGGGATCGCGCGCGCTTCGGTCGACAGCGCGCTACGGGACTTCGACGAAGCCGGCGTCACCCATACCGGAACGGCGCACGTCGCGTGAAGGACCTGCAGGCTCTTCTGGCCGAGCACCGGCTCGTCGCGATCCTGCGCGCGACGGATGCGGCACGCTTCGCCGACGCGGCGATGGTGCTGCACGCGGCGGGCATCCGCCTGCTCGAAGCGACGCTGACGACGCCGGGCGCGCCCGCCGCGATCACCGCGCTGCGCCTGGCGCTCGGCGAAGACGCGCTGATCGGCGCGGGCAGTGTCCGCGAATCGTCCGATGTGGACATCGCGGTCGACGCGGGCGCCGCGTACCTGATCACGCCGACGGTGAACCCGGCGGTCCTCGAACGCGCCGCCGAGCTGGAGACGCCGGTGATCTGCGGCGCGCTGACGCCGACGGAGATCGACCAGGCGTGGCGCCTCGGCGCGGCGGCGGTCAAGGTGTTCCCGGTCGCGGCCGTGGGCGGGGTCGCCTACCTGCGCGCGATCCGGGCCCCGCTGCCGGACGTCCCGCTGGTCCCGACCGGCGGCGTCCACCTGGCCGACGTCGAGGGCTACCTGCGCGCGGGCGCGATCGCGGTGGCCGCGGCGACTCCCCTGCTCGGCGACGCCCTGTCACCTAACGGAAGCCTGCCGGACCTGGCGACGCGGGCCGGCGAGTTCGTCGCCGCGGCCGCCCGCTTCGCCATGTCCTAAGCGCCCCAATGTGGCCTTCGGTGCGTCTGACGCACCCAAGGCGGCCTTCGGTGCGTCAGACGCAACCAAGGCCGCCTTGGGGCGCTTACTTCTTGCCGAACGGGTCGCAGGCGGCCGTGCCCAGGTAGATGTCCCCGCTCGCCGGCCCGCCCTGCGGGAACAGCTTGATGTGCAGCGCGTGCGTCACCAGGCTGCCGTCCGGCGGCTGGGGCGTCACCGTCTCGTTGAGGATCACCGTCGCCAGCGCGGTGCCCGCGGGCCCGCCCGGGATGACGATCCGGTCGTTCGTCGGGATTTCCGCGGGCACCTCGACCCCCTCGACCGTGCCGATCGAGACCTCGCCTCCGCTGCCGGTCGCCGTCGTGGCGCACTTCGCCGAGAAGGTGCGGACAGTGATCACCGGGCCGCCGTAGCGCTTCAGCACGGCTGTCTCGAACCGGTGCCCGGACGCCTGCGCGACCGACACCGCGTCCGAGCGCCCGCAGCCGGTCTCGCCGACGCCGAACACCGCGACGTCGCCGGTCGCGCCCCCCTGCGTCCGGGCGCGGTAGGGGCCGTCGACCGTGCATTTCGCCAGTTCACCGGTGACGACGTGCTCGTTGTCGACGGTCACGTCCACCGAGCCGGAAGACGCCCATCCGGTGGACGTGACCGGCGCGGCGGCGACCAGGAGCGGGGTGGCCAGCGCCGTCACCACCAGCAACCGGAATGTCCTCTTCCTGGCGTTTCGCATGCACCGGCCTCCTCGGTTCCGTAACAGATCGCAGCTATCCACCTTCGTCATCGGCACGCCCGGGGCCGTCCCTGATCGGGTCCACCCGGACGGGTGGCCGGTGAGGAACGCAACTTCAGGGGTTTTTCCGGGGGTAACGAGCGTTAACCTCGATCGTCTGCTCACCCAGGGAGGTTTCGTGTCTTCGCTGTCCTTCGCCGGCAAACGGCCCGTGCTGGCCGACCTCGTGCCCGGCTCCCTCGTCCGGGACATCGCGCTGGTCGCCGGCGGTGCCCTGCTCACCGGCGCCGCCGCGCAGCTGACCATCCCGGTGCCGGGCAGCCCGGTGCCGATGACCGGCCAGACGTTCGCCGCGCTGCTCGTCGGCGCGTCGCTCGGCATGTCGCGCGGTGCCGCGTCGATGCTGGTCTACCTGCTGGTCGGCGCCGTGGGCGTGCCGTGGTTCCAGCACGGCACCGCGGGCCTGTCCGGCGCGAGCGCCGGCTACATCGTCGGGTTCGTCTTCGCCGGCGCGCTGGTCGGCGCGCTCGCCGGCCGTGGCGGTGATCGGACGCCCGTGCGCACCGCGGGCACCATGGTGCTCGGCAACGTCGTCATCTACGCGTTCGGCGTGCCGTGGCTGATGGCCTCGACCGGCTTCGACCTGTCGACGGCGTTCGCCAAGGGCGTGACGCCGTTCCTGATCGGGGACGCGATCAAGATCGTCGTCGCCGCCGGGTTGCTGCCGCTCACCTGGAAGCTGGTCTCGGGCCGCACCGAAGACTGACCGCTCGCCGGGGACCTCCCGCGCGGGAGGTCCCCCGCGGCGCGAGTGGCCCGTTCGCGACGGATCACCGATCCTGTCGGCGGTGGCGGCTAATGTGTCGCTGTGCCCGCCCGAACTGATTTCCCCGGCGTCCTCGAACTCCTCACCCACGCGGTGGAGTCCGTCGGGGGTGCCGAACGCCGAGGGCAGGTCGAGATGGCGGACGCCGTCGGCCGCGCCATCCGCACCGGCGAGCACCTGGCCGTGCAGGCCGGCACCGGCACCGGCAAGTCCTTGGCCTACCTCGTTCCCGCGATCCGCCACGCCGTCGAGAAGGAAGCCACCGTCGTGGTCTCCACGGCGACGATCGCGCTGCAGCGCCAGCTCGTCGACCGCGACCTCCCGCGCCTGGCGAAGGCGCTGAAGAAGCCCCTCGGCCGCGAACCGACCTTCGCGATCCTCAAGGGCCGCCGCAACTACATGTGCCTGCACCGCCTGGACTCCGGCGCGCCGGACGAGCCGGAGGACGCCCAGCTCTTCGACCCGTTCGCGGTGTCGCGCCTCGGCAAAGAGGTGACCCGGCTGCGAGAGTGGGCGTCGGACACCGAAACCGGCGATCGCGACGAGCTCGTCCCGGGCGTCACCGACCAGGCGTGGCGCCAGGTGTCCGTGACGGCGAAGGAATGTCTCGGCGCTTCGCGCTGTCCGATCGGTACGGACTGCTTCGCCGAGAAGGCCCGCGCCGAAGCCGGCCGCGCCGACGTCATCATCACCAACCACGCGCTGCTGGCGATCGACGCCCTGCAGGGCTACCAGGTCCTGCCGGACCACGACGTCGTGATCATCGACGAGGCGCACGACCTCGTCGACCGCGTCACCTCGGTCGCCACCGGCGAGCTCACCAGCGCGATGTGCGCGTCGGCCGCGCGCCGCTGCGGCAAGCTGATCGACGCCGACGTCGCCGACGGCCTCCTGGAGGCGGGTGACGGGCTGGCCCTGATCGTCGACGACCTGCCCGCGGGCCGGATGGACGAGCTGCCGCAGCCGCTGAAGGGCGCCATCCCGGCGATCCGCGACGCCGCGCACCGGTGCATCACGTCGCTGGGGTCCGATCGCAAGGAGGACGTCGAAGGGGCCACCGCGCGCAAGCTGGCGCGTTCACTGCTCGACGAGGTGCACGACACCGCGGTCCGGCTGCTGGAGGCGTTCGACGAAGACCAGGCGCACCAGCGCGACGTCGTCTGGCTCTCCGGCGACAAGTACGCGTCGAACCCGCGGCCGCCGGCGCTGAAAGTGGCGCCGCTCGGCGTCGCGGGGCTGCTGCGCGAGCGCGTGTTCAACCAGCACACCACGGTCCTCACGTCCGCGACGCTGACCCTGGGCGGCACGTTCGACACCATGGCGCGCCAGTGGGGCCTGCCGCCGGGCGCGCCCCGCGTCGAAAAGGCGCCGGGAGCCGCGACGGACAAGGAAGCGCCGTCCGACGCCGATTCCGGGCCGAAGTGGACCGGCCTGGACGTCGGCTCGCCGTTCGACCACAAGCGCAACGGCATCCTCTACCTCGCCAAGCACCTGCCGCCGCCGGGCCGCGACGGGCTCGCCTCGTCCACAATGGACGAGCTGGCCGAGCTGATCGAGGCCGCGGGCGGGCGCACGCTCGGGCTGTTCTCCTCGATGCGGGCGGCCAAGCAGGCGGCCGAGGAGATGCGCGCGCGGCTCGACTTCCCGATCCTCTGCCAGGGCGAGGACGCGACGTCGCTGCTGGTCCAGAAGTTCTCCGAGGACGTCCGCACCTGTCTGTTCGGCACGCTCAGCCTGTGGCAGGGCGTGGACGTGCCCGGGCCGTCGCTGCAGCTCGTGGTCGTCGACCGGATCCCGTTCCCGCGTCCGGACGACCCGGTCTCCTCGGCGCGGCAGCGCGCGGTGGAAGCCCGCGGCGGCAACGGCTTCCTCAGCGTGGCGGCCACGCACGCGGCGCTGCTGCTGGCGCAGGGCACCGGCCGGCTGCACCGGTCGGTGACCGACCGCGGAGTGGTCGCGGTGCTGGATTCGCGGCTCGCGAACGCCCGCTACGGCGGATTCCTCCGTGCGTCGCTGCCGCCGTTCTGGCCGACGATGGATCCGAAGGTGGCGCGCGACGCGTTGCGCCGGCTGGACGCTGCCGCGCCCGCGTGACGCGGTCCACAACACCGACCGGTACGGTGAAGCAACCGAAGCAACAAGGGAGCACCGGTTGACCCAGGATTCGTCCAGCGCACAGTCCCGGACCGTCAGTGTCGACGACACCGGCGTGCGGCGGCGGCTCGCGGACGGCAGCGAAGAAGCTGTCACGTGGGCCGGCCTGTCGTCGGTGATGGTCCGGGTGATCCCCGACGGCCCGTGGAACGAAGACGTGTTCTTCATGCTGGTGGGCACGGACGGCAAGGGCACGGCGGTGCCGAGCGGCGACCCGGCGGCCGACGCGCTGATCGAGCGTCTGCAGTCCTTGCCCGGCTTCGACAACGAGAAGTTCATCGAGGCCATGACGACCGACGCCGACCAGGCCTACGTGGTCTGGGAATCCAGCGAGAACTAGGCGGCCGGGAACTCCTCCGTCACCGGGATCCCCTTCTTGAGCGTCCGGCTCACCGTGCACAGCCGCTCGATCGCGCGGTCCACCGCACCGGCCAGCGCTTCCCGCTGGTCCGCCGTTAAAGTCGACACGTCGACATCGAAGGCGACGTGCACGGCGTCCAGCTCCGAGGCACCCTCACGGCGATCGGCGTTTACGGTCACGCGGAACTTCGCGTCTTCGCCCACCCGCCGCGTGATCAGCTCCTCGGCGGTCACCGCGCTGCAGCCCGCGGCCGCGATCTGCAGCAGTTCCGCGGGCGAGAACGCCCCTTCGGCGCCGTTGCGGCCCAGCCGGACCTCCGCGCCGCGCTCGTTGCGGCCGACGAAGGAGTGCTTGCCGTCGCGCTGTACTTCGAGTCCCATGCCCGCTCCAACCGGCTCAAGAAGCCGCTTGTTCCGGCTCCCACTGGGCAAGAACCGTGAGGGTGCCCGGGTCGACCTCGGTGAACCCGGCGTCCCGGACGGCGACGACGCGATCGCGCCGCCACGCTCCCTCGGGGTCGTCCCCGGGGTGCAGTTCCTTCCACCGCGCGACGCTCGCCGTGCGCACGGCGGTCCGGTAGCCCCGCGCGGCCCAGGCGGCTCGCCGGTCGTCGTCCAGCAGCGCGGCGAGGATCATCGTGGCGTGCCCGACCTGTGCGGCGGCCTTGCCGACGGTCATCGGCGCGTGCGGGTTGAGCAGGAGCAGCGGGACGCCGCCGGGTAGCGGCCCCGGCTCGTCCGGCGGGAGTTCGCTGCCCGAGATCTGCAGCCGCGAGACCTCTTTGGGCGCTTCGGTCACCAAACCCGGTACGAGGGCCCGTGCCTCGGCGCCGTCGATCTCGACGGTGATGCCCGGCAGGTCCTGGACGGCGGCCCAGTGCGCGCCCCGCGCCCGCCGCGCGACCTTGCGGATCCGGTTGTCGAGCCACGCGTGCATCGGCTCGGCCCACTCGCCGCCGGGCTCGGCGCGCTCGTCGAGGCAGACGGCCAGCGCGGCGGCCGCCGCGGCCTCCAGCAGCGGCGTGCGGCCGGGCGGCTCGGCCCGTTCGATGCGCAGGATCACCGGCATCGCCCGGACTTCCGCCGGAACCTCGTCGGAGGTGTCCGAAGTGTCCTCGGCCGGAAGCCCCAGCCAGTAGGCGTAACGGGCGCCCAGGGGGTCGAGAACGCTGCTCACGGACGCATCAGCTCGAGCCCGTCGGCGGCGTCGGCCGCCTCGACCTCGCCGCGGGTGAGGCCGAGCACGAACAGCACGGCGTCGAGGTACGGGTGCGAGAGCGCGGTGTCGGCCACCTCGCGCAGCGCGGGCTTGGCGTTGAACGCGACACCCATGCCCGCCGCCGAAAGCATGTCGATGTCGTTGGCGCCGTCCCCGACCGCGACGCACTGCTCCAGCGGGATGTCGTACTCGCCGGCGAAGCGGCGAAGCACCTTCGCCTTACCTGCGCGGTCGACAACCTCGCCGACGACCTTGCCGGTCAACTTGCCGTCCACGATCTCGAGTTCGTTCGCCGCCGCGAAGTCCAGGCCGAGCTCCGCCACCAGGCCGTTGATGACCTGGGTGAACCCGCCGGACACCACGCCGGTCTTGAACCCCATCCGCTTGAGCGTGCGGATCGTCGTGCGGGCGCCCGGCGTCAGCTCGATCGACGCGGCGACCTCGTCGATCGCCGACGCGGGCAGGCCCTCCAGCAGCGCGACCCGGCGTTCCAGCGATTCGGTGAAGTTGAGCTCGCCGCGCATGGCGGCCTCGGTGATCTCGCGGATCTCCGGCTCGACGCCGGCGTGCGCGCCCAGCATCTCGATGACCTCGCCCTGGATGAGCGTCGAGTCGACGTCGAAGACGACCAGCCGCTTCGCCCGGCGCGTGATCCCGGCCCGCTCGACGGCGATGTCGACGCCCACCTCGACCGCGGCGTCGGCGAGCGCCGAGCGCAGCGCGGCGTCGGCTTCGGGGGTGTCGCGATCGACCGAGACGTACAGCTCCAGCCCGGTCACCGGGTAGTCGGCCACGCTGCGGATGCCGTCGATGTTGGCGCCCAGCGACGCCAGCCGGCGCGCGACCTCCGAGAAGCCCCGCGCGGTGACCGGCCGGCCCAGGATGACCAGCACGTGGGTGGAGTCGCGGCGGCCCAGCGCGAACGGGTCGTCGCCGATCGCCGAGCCGATCTTCACGTCGACCTGCATGCCGACGGACGCCAACGCCTGCTCGACCGACTCCTGCAGGCCCTCCGGATCGCGGTACACGCCGGCGAGCACGCCGAGCACGAGCTGCCCGCGGATGACGACCTGCTCGACGTCGAGCACGTCGACGTCGTGGCGGGTCAACACGGCGAACAGCACGGACGAGACGCCCGGCTTGTCGGGGCCGGTGGTCGTGATCAGGACGGGGGTCTGGGTCACGGGTCATCCCTCGTTCGGCGACGCTGCACGCTCAGTCTGCCGGTCCGGCCTCGGACATAAGTAGAGCGCGTGCCCGGCTTCACAAAAGCCGGGCACGCGCTCACTCGATCAGGTTGCTACTTGTCGCCCTGCTCGCTCGCGTTGTCCCGGGAGTGGTCTCCCGGGATCACCGCTTCGGTGAGCACCTGCGACGGGGCTCCGTGGCCGTTGACCTTCTGCTTCCCGAAGAAGCGGATCTCACCCTCGTTGTGGAGGCGTTCGATCATGTGCGGGTAGTGCAGCTCGAACGCGGGCCGCTCGGAGCGGATCCGGGGCAGCTCGCTGAAGTTGTGCCGCGGCGGCGGGCAGGACGTCGCCCACTCGAGCGAGTTGCCGTAGCCCCACGGGTCGTCCACCGTGACGATCTCGCCGTACCGGTAGCTCTTGAAGACGTTCCAGATGAACGGCAGCGTCGAGGCGCCGAGGATGTACGCGCCGATCGTGGAGATCGTGTTCAGCGTGGTGAAGCCGTCACTGGTCAGGTAGTCCGCGTACCGGCGCGGCATGCCCTCGGCGCCCAGCCAGTGCTGGACGAGGAACGTGCCGTGGAAGCCGATGAACGTGGTCCAGAAGTGCCACTTGCCGAGCTTTTCGTCCATCATCCGGCCGGTGATCTTCGGGAACCAGAAGTAGATGCCGGCGAAGGTCGCGAACACGATCGTGCCGTAGAGCACGTAGTGGAAGTGCGCGACGACGAAGTAGCTGTCCGACACGTGGAAGTCGATCGCCGGCGCGGCCAGCATGATGCCGGTCAGGCCGCCGAAGAGGAACGTGACGATGAAGCCCATCGAGAAGATCATCGGCGTCTCGAAGGACAGCTGGCCCTTCCACATCGTGCCGATCCAGTTGAAGAACTTCACGCCGGTCGGGACCGCGATCAGGAACGTCATGAAGGAGAAGAACGGCAGCAGCACGGCACCGGTGGCGTACATGTGGTGCGCCCACACCGCGACCGACAGCGCCGCGATGGCCAGCGTCGCGAAGACCAGGCTCTTGTAGCCGAACATGGGCTTGCGGCTGAAGACCGGGAAGATCTCCGACACGATCCCGAAGAATGGTAGAGCGACGATGTAGACCTCTGGATGGCCGAAGAACCAGAACAGGTGCTGCCAGAGGATCACCCCGCCGTTTTCGGGGTCGAACACGTGCGCCCCGAGATGCCGGTCCGCCAGCAGGCCCATCAGGGCCGCGGTCAGGATCGGGAAGGCGAGCAGGATCAGGATCGACGTCACCAGGATGTTCCAGGTGAAGATCGGCATCCGGAACATCGTCATGCCCGGCGCGCGCAGGCAGACCACGGTGGTGACCATGTTGACCGCGCCGAGGATGGTGCCGAGACCGGAGACCACCAGGCCGGAGATCCACAGGTCCGCGCCGACGCCCGGCGAGTGGATCGCGTCCGACAGCGGGGTGTAGGCGAACCAGCCGAAGTCGGCGGCGCCACCCGGCGTCAGGAAGCCCGACAGCACGATCAGGCCGCCGAAGAGGTACAGCCAGTACGAGAACGCGTTCAGCCGCGGGAACGCGACGTCCGGCGAGCCGATCTGCAGCGGGAGCACGAAGTTCGCGAAGCCGAAGAGGATCGGGGTCGCGTACAGCAGCAGCATCACCGTGCCGTGCATGGTGAACAGCTGGTTGTACTGCTCCTGCGAAAGGAACTGCTGCCCGGGTCGTGCCAGCTCGGTGCGGATGAGCATGGCCATCGCGCCGCCCGCCATGAAGAAGGCGAACGACGTGACCAGGTACATGATCCCGATCTGCTTGTGGTCCGTCGTGCGGAACAACCGCAGCAGGTACGAACCCTTGACCGACTCGCGCGCGGGGTACGGGCGCGTCGCGATCGGCTTGGGGGCTACGGCCGTCACTCCTGCCTCCAACACTCAAACCTCGTGGTGGTCATCGTCCGGCCGCCGAGGTGGGCAACGCCCGGTTCAGCGGTCATGGGGGATCGTAGCCCTCGTCACCGACAGTCGCGCGCACCGGCTGGCAAGATCGGGCCGTGGCCGACGATTGCACGCTTACCGCCGTCCGCGCGGCACTGACCGTGACCTCCCGGCTGGGCCTGCGCGAGCACGAGCCCGAGGTGCTCCACGAACGCTCGAACGTGCTGGTGAAGCTGGGTCCGCTGGTCGCGCGGGTGCCGGGGACCGTCCGGCTGGCGCGGTCCGGCCCGGCGTGGCAGGAGCGGGACGTGGCCGTCTCCCGGTTTCTCACGGAACGTGGTGTGCTCGTCGTCTCACCGGCCACGGATCCCCCGGCCGGACCGCATTTCGCCGAGGGCCTGCCGGTCACGCTCTGGCACCACACCCCGCACGATCCGGACCACCGGTACGCACCGGACGTCGTCGCGCGTTCGCTCGCCGAGGTGCATTCGGCGTTGCGGGAGTTCCCGGGCGAACTGCCCCGGCGCGGCCCGCTCGACGACCTGGAGCGCATGCTCGACCGGCACGACCTGGACCCCCGCTTGCGCGCGGAGACGGCCCGCCTCGCCGCGACGCTGCCGGACGTCGCCGTGCAGCCCCTGCACGGCGACGCGCACCCCGGCAACCTCATCGCCACTCCCGCGGGCCCCTGCTGGCTGGACTTCGAGGACACCTGGTGCGGGTCGCTCGCCTGGGACCTCGGGATCCTCGCCCGGCAAGGCGGCCCGGAGTTCCTGGCCGCCTACCCGGGCGAAATACCCGAAGCCGCGCTCGGGCCTTGGATTCGCCTGCGTGAGCTCTATGCCGTCGTGTGGCGGTTCATGATCGCCCGGCGGTTCCCCCACCGGCTGCCCGAAGCCCGTTCGGCGCTCGCCGCCTACTTCTCGTGAGTCGCGGGGTACCAGGACAGGATCGCCTCGATCACGCCCGCCGGGTCCTCCAGCGGGGTCAGGTGCCCGGCGCCCGGGAGCACCACGAGCGTCGCGCCGGGCATCGCTTCGACCATCTCGTTCGCCGCCGTCACCGGGGTGATCGCGTCCTCTTCGCCGACGACGACCAGCGCGGGGACCTTCGCCTCGCGCAGCAGGTCGAGCGAGTCCGGCCGGGCCCGCAGGGCCAGCGCCGTCCACGAGATCCCCTCGGGCGGCTGCGATTCGATGATCTCCCGGACGGTCTCGACGACGTCCGGGCACTGCTCGCGGGTCGAGCCGGCCAGCAGGTTCGGCAGGTTGGCCTCGACCAGCCAGCCCTGGATGCCTTCGTCGTCGACGCGCTTGGCGACGTCCAGCCTCGTCTGCGCGGCCTCGGGCGTGTCGGCCGTGGCCTTGGTGTCGATGAGCACGAGCCCGCCGATCCGCTCCGGCGCCAGCCGCAGCACGGCCATCGCGAGGTAGCCGCCCATCGAGCAGCCGCCGAGCACGACGCGGTCCAGCTCCAGGCGGTCCAGCAGGACGACGACGTCGCGCGCGGCGTCCTCGAGACTCGGTTCGCGCTCCGAGTCCGGCAGCGGCGAGCGGCCCAGCCCGCGCTGGTCCGGGGTGATCACCCGAAGGTGTGACGCGAGGGGCTCGCGCACCGCGTTCCACATGCGGGCGTCCAGGGGAAAGGCGTGGAGAAGGACCAGCGGCAGTTCGGTCATGCGCGCCATTTTGTCGGACCCCCGCGCTAGCTTCGCCGATGTGTTCACCGACATCGAAACCGACCGGCTGCTGCTGCGTCCGCTCCACGAGGCGGACCGGCAGGCGATGGTCGACATCCACACGGACCCGCGCACCAACCGCTTCCACCCCGACCCGCCCGACGTCCCGCGCGCGTCGGCGATGTTCTCGGAGTGGCTGGCGCACTGGGCCGAGCACGGGTTCGGCTACCCGGCGGTGACCGAACGCGGCGGCACCGAGGTCATCGGCATGTGCGGCGTGCGGCTGCGGGAGTTCCACGGCGAGAAGGTGCTCAACCTCGGCTACCGGTTCCGGCCGTCGGCGTGGGGCAAGGGTTACGCGATCGAGGCCGGGCAGGCGGTCCTGGAGTGGTGCGCCCGGGATCTGCCCTCGGTGCCGGTGCTGGCGAGCGTCAGCGTCGACAACAAGCCGTCGCTGCGGGTGGCGGAGCGGCTCGGCTTCACCGAGTACACGGAGGAGATGTACGACGGCGCTTTCTCGCGGCACTACCGGCGCTGAGCCGGGCGATGTTTGACAACTCCAGAAGGAATCGGGTCACCGGCGGCGGTTCGGCCGCCGGCGCGCCCGCGCGTCCCAGCAGGCCCGGTGCCAGTGCCGCCGGTCGGCGACGGAGCCGGTCTCGTCGGCGGGCCAGACGACGAGGTGCGGCGTGCCCGGCCGGATTTCGTGGTCGCAGCCGGGGCACCGGTAGTCCTTGGTGGCCTGCGAGCCGGGCACGGTCCGCACGAGCCAGTCGCCGTCGGAGCCGGACTCGGCACGCGCCCAGCCGGTGGCGGCACCGAGGTCGCGTTCGGGCGGCCCGCCGTCCGCGCGGCGGCCGGGACGGTTGCGTCGAGGCACGCCCGAACGGTATCCGCCCCGCCCCAACCCGACCCCCCAGGCACACAACCCGACCCTCCAGGCACGCGAGTCGTCCCCCTGGGTACGCGAGTCGTCCACCTGGGTACGCGAGCCGACCCTCCAATCACGCGTGATGCCCCTTCAATCACGTGAGATGCCCTTCCAATCACACGTGATGCCCCTCCGATCACGGGTGATGCCCCTCCGATCACGGGTGATGCCCGTCGGAGTTCAAGCCGCGCGGCCCGCCACCCGGCCGCCGATCCGCAACCGGCGCCGGATCCCGTCATGACCGAGGCCGTCCCAGCCGAGCCGGGCCAGCGTCCGCCCGGTCCGGCGGAAGTCCTCGCCCCCGAGCACGGACATGATCGTGATGGCGGCGTCGACCATCGGCGTGGCGACCCCGGCGCACCGCGCGAGTGCCTGCAGCGGCACGAGCGTGGAGCGGATGTCCTCGGTGAGGAAGCGGTGGTCGAGGCTGGTCGGCGCGGCGATCGTCCGGTACGGCTCCACCGTCCGCAACGCGTCGAGCAACGTCGTGGCCGGGCAGCCGTAGTAGCGGTCGAGGACCTCGGTCATGGGCAGCAACCGGGCGCCGTAGGCCCGCGCGACGGCGGCGAACTCGGCTTCGGTCCGCTCCAGCAGCGCGATCGTGCGGTGGGAAACGCCTTCGACGTAGAAGAGCAGCTCCTCCGCGCGGTCGATGGTGCCGAGGTTGGCGAGCGCGATCGGCACGTGCGCGACCGCGCCGAAGTCGTGCAGGCCGCGTTCCACCGGGTTGCGCGCGACCTCCAGCATCGGGAACCACTCGCGCAGCAGCCCGGCGTGCCGTCCGACGGCGGCCGGCGTGCTGCCGGAGATCAGGTTCCAGCCCTTGGCGCCCAGCACGGTCACCCCGCCGGTCCCGGACGGCCGCGCGGCGAACAGCGCGTCGGTCTCGACGACGTCGACCTCCGGCGCCCCGGCGGCGGCGAGCGCGTGCGCGAACTCGACGCTCCCGCACAGCTTGCTGGAGAACAGCACGACGACCTGTCCCGGGCGAAGGTGTCGCGCGAGCCGGACGGCGACCTCCGGGTAAGCGGTGGTCACGGTCGCGACCAGCACCACGGCCCGCCCGGCCAGCGACGCGGGGTCCGCCGTCACCTCCCGCAGCGGGAACCGCCCGTCGAGCACCCCGCTCGCGACGATCTCCCGCCGGCGCGCGATCTCTTCCACGCCCGAGAGATCCCGCGTGCAAAGGTGCACCGACAGCCCCCGCGAGGCGAGGTGGGCCGCGACGGCCCGTCCCTCACCGCCGGCCCCGACGACGCCGATCCCGTCCAGCCCGCTCATTCCGCCCACTCCCGTCAGTCGGGTACGCAGTGGGCAGGTCGGCACGCCGGCCGGGAAAGTTCCCGCCGGAGCACGTTCCCGGAAGCCGGACCCGTCCGGGTACGCGCTAGCCCTGCACGAGCGCCAGCGGCACCAGCTGTTCGGCGGTGGTGAGCGACCCGTGCTGCCCGATCAGCGACGTCTCGACGGCCTCGGCGAGCCCCCGCACCATCCCGAACCGCCCCCGGGCCGCCGCGACGACGTTCCCGATCCGCGGCAGCACCCGATCGCTGACCGTGTGCCCGAACCACCCCTCGGCGATGGCCTCCTCCCGCGACCGCACCCAGGCCCGCTCGCCCAGCACCGCCCGCCAGGCCGCGAGGACGTCCGCGGCCGCGCCCGGCTCGGTGTAGACGTGCCGGGCCCGCACCTCGCCCCCGAAGGTCCGGACCCCGGAAAGCAGCTCCGGGACGTCTTCGAGGTCGAGCTTGTCGTCGACGGTGACCATCCCGTGGTCGGCCACCACCGCGAGCAGGGCGCCGGCCGGCAGGCCGTCCACAAGGGACTCGACGAGCCGGTCGATCTGCCGCAGCTGCATCCGCCACGCGGTCGAACCGGGCCCGTACACGTGCCCGAGCAGGTCGAGTTCGCTGTGGTAGGCGTAGCAGAACGCCCGCCCTTCGAGCACCGACAGGGTCCGCGCGGCGAGATCGCCCAGAGCGTGCACCCCGGCGTACCGCGCGCCGCTCTGAGTGGCCCGGGTCAACGCGGTGTCGGCGAACTGCGCCGACGACACCACGGCCGCGTCGATCCCCGCCGAGGCGGCCCGCTCGAACGTCGTCGGCAGCGGCTGAACCTCCCGCGGCGGGAGCGCGCCCCGGAGGTCGCTGCCGTCCTCGTGGCTGCGCCAGCGCAACGCGTTGAGCACACCCGTGCCGGGCATCTCGAACGTGTAGCCGACCATGCCGTGCTCGCCGGACGCGAGGCCGGTGCCGATCGCCGCCACCCCGGCGGCCGTCGTGGACGGGAAGCCCACCCGCAGCGACTCCCGGGCGAGCTCGGTCAGCACCGGCGCGTCGGCGGCGTGCTCGGCCAGCAGCTCCCAGCCGAGCCCGTCGACCAGCAGCACCCCGGTACTGCGGGCCTCCGGAAGCGCCAGCGTGTTGGCAAAGCCGGGCACCCCGAGCACGGCGAGCAGGGACGGGACGACCTGGCCGAGGTGCGGGACGTCGGCAAGCGTTGGCGGCTGCACGCGCCCACCTTCCCATCTGCGGGCCCATCCGGCGATAATCGCGGCATGCCGACCTACGCCTACCGCTGCCGCGAGTGCACCGAGACGTTCGAGCTCCTGCGCCCGATGAGCGAATCGAGCGCGCCGGCGGCCTGCCCGGTGGGCCACCGCGACACCGTCAAGCTGCTCACCACGGTCGCCTTCACCGGGGCCGCGAGCGGACCCGCGGTCCCGGCGGGCGGCGGCGGTGGCTGCTGTGGCGGCGGCTGCTGCGGCTAGCGGGCCTTCAGCGCCTGCTCCAGGTCGGCCCACAGGTCCTCGACGTCCTCGAGCCCGGCGGACAGCCGGATCAGCTGGTCGGACACGCCCGCGTCGTGCCGGTCACCCGCGTCGACGATCCGGTGGCTGATCGAACCCGGGTGCTGGATCAGCGTGTCGACGCTGCCGAGGCTGACGGCCGGCGTGATCAGCCGGACCGCGCCGATCAGGGCGTGCGGGTCGCCGTCGACCTCGAACGCCACCAGCGGCCCGCCGAGGCGCGGGTAATGGACGGCCGTCACCGCCGGGTGGTCGCCGAGACGCGAGGCCAGCGTCGCCGCGGTCGCCGAAGCGGCGTTGACGCGCAGCGGCAGCGTGGAAAGCCCGCGTAGCAACAGGTATCCGGCGAGCGGGTGCAGCACGCCGCCGGTGGCGAAGCGGATCTGCCGCAGCCGGGCGGCTTCCGCGGCATCACACGCGACGATCCCGCCCATCACGTCGCCGTGGCCGCCGAGGAACTTCGTCGCGCTGTGCAGCACGATCCGCGCGCCGTGGCGGCCGGGGCGCTGGAGCACCGGGGTCGCGAAAGTGTTGTCCACCACCAGAGGCACGTCCCCACAGGCAGCCGCCAGCGAGGCGATGTCGGCCTCCGCGAGCGTCGGGTTCGCCGGCGTCTCGATGAACACCAGCCCGGTGTCGGGCCGCAGCGCGGCGCCGACGGCGTCCGGCGCGGCCCAGGTGACCTCGGTGCCGAGCAGCCCGGACTCGAGCAGGTGATCGCTGCAGCCGTAGAGCGGGCGCACCGCGACGACATGCCGTTTCCCTTGCGCCACCGCGGAAAGCAGGCAGGCCGAGACGGCGGCCATGCCACTGGCGAACGCGACGCCGTGCTCGAAGCCCTCGAGCTCGGCGAGTGCCCGCTCGAACCGTTCGACGGTCGGGTTGCCCACCCGGCCGTAGATCGGCGGCCCGGCGAGTTCGCCGCCGGCGGCGAACTCGTCGATCCGGGCGGCTTCGGCGGCACTGTCGCGGGAAGGGTAGGTCGTCGACAGGTCGAGCGGGGCGGCGTGCACGCCGAGGTCCGTGAGGTCGTCACGGCCGGCGTGCACGGCCCGCGTGCGCAGCGAGGAGGTCATGTCAGCATGGTCGAGCTTTCACCGGATCCGTGGCAACAGTCTCGGATATCATTCGCCGATGCCCGCTTCCGTCGAACTCAGTCCGGTCGACCTCGAGATTCTGCGCCTGCTCCAGAACGATGCCCGGATCACCAACAAGGACCTGGCAGCGGCGGTCGGCATCGCGCCGTCGACGTGCCTGGACCGCGTCGCCCGGCTGCGGGACACCGGCGTGATCACCGGTCAGCACGCGTCGGTCGACGCGGCGAAGCTGGGCCGTCCGCTGGAGGCGTTCCTGTTCGTCCAGGTCCGCCCTCACCGACGACCGCTGGTGGACCCGTTCGTGGAGCACCTGCTGTCCTTGCCGGAGGTGCGCGCGGTCTACCACCTGACCGGGCCGGACGACTTCCTCGCGCACGTCGCGACCAGCTCGGCCGGCGAGCTGCAACGCCTGGTGCTCGACGAGCTGACGGCCCGGGACGAGGTCGCCCGCGTGCACACGAACCTCGTTTTCCAGCACTGGAGCGGCGGCCCACTGCTGCCACCGGGCGCCTGACGTCAGAGGGTGTCCAGCCAGCGGCGGGCCTCACGCGGCGACGTCACCCGGACGACCGTCGGGCACGGCGGTTCGGCGGCCCACTCCCGGATCCGCGCCCGCTTCCGCGCGAACGACGCGAAGTGCCAACGGATGATCGAGTCCGCGGAGAACACCTGGCGGAACGACTCGACGTTCCCATTGCAGATCCGCTCGCGGGTCAGCGAGCGGAGGGCCGTCCGGCGCACCAGGCGGCCCAGCGAAAGCCAGCGCGGGTAGTCGAGCCCCACGATGAGCTGCGTGCGGGGCAGCACGACGTCCTTCCACTTGGTGTACGCGGCGTCGAGGACCCAGCGCTCCCCCGCGCACACCTCGGCGATGCGGCGGCGCTGCTCCTCGTCGGGCACCGCGACCCAGCCCGGCAACCAGGTGAGGTCGTCGGCCGAGACGTAGGGCAGGCCGGTGCGCTCGGCGATCCGGGCCGCGAGCGTCGACTTGCCCGAGCCGGTCACGCCGTAGACGACGATGCGCTCAGGCGTCCAGGTCACGGGCGGGCTCCCGCGGCCCGCGGTAGGGCAGGGTCTGGCTGTAGACGACGTTCGTGGTCGTGCTGCCGAACTGGGCCAGCTCGTCCATCGTGTGCTCGAGGTGGGCCATCGAGGCCGCGGCGATCTTGAGCGTGTAGCAGTCGTCGCCGGTGGTGCGCAGGCATTCGAGGATCTCGAGGCGCTCGCCGAGGAGCTTGTGCAGGGCCTCGTGCCGGCTGCCGGGGTACTTGAGCCGGACGACGGCGAGCACCGGGTAGCCGACCTTGCCGAGGTCCACGTCGGCGCGGTAGCCGGTGATCACACCGGTGGCCTCGAGCCGCCGGAGCCGTTCGGTCGTCGCCGACGCGCTGAGGTTCACCCGGCGGCCCAGTTCGGTGAGCGGCAGCCGGGCGTCCTGCTGCAGCTCGACCAGGATGGCCCAGTCGGTCGGGTCGAGACTCTCGGTCATGGGGCGAATGTACCGCGAGATCCACGGACGAAGCGCCCGAACGCCGTGATCGATCCCTTCCGATCACGGCGTTGACCTCGATAGCCTTTCCTGGTGAAGATCGGCGTGAACGTCCCCAACTTCGGCCCGGGCACGGACCCCGGCGTGCTGCGCGCCTGGGCGCGGACCGTGGAAGGCCTCGGCTTCGACCTGCTGATGGTGTCCGACCACGTCGCGATCACCCCGGACGTCGCCGGCCAGTACCCGGCGCCGTTCTACGAGCCGTTCACGACGCTGTCGTGGCTCGCGGGCGTCACCGAACGGGTGCGGCTCGGCACGACCGTGCTGGTCGTGCCGTACCGGCATCCCTTGCTGGTGGCCCGGATGGCGGCGAACCTCGACGCGCTCAGCGGTGGCCGGTTCGTGCTCGGCGCCGGCATCGGCTGGGCGAAGCAGGAGTTCGACGCGCTCGGCGTGCCGTTCGAGCAGCGCGGAAAGCTCACCAGCGAGTACCTCCGCACGATTCGCGCGGCCTGGGCCGACCGCGACGACTACCGCGCCGGCCCGATCCCGCTCTGGCTCGGCGGGCACAGCGACGCCGGGCTGCGCCGCGCGGTGGAGCTCGGCGACGCTTGGCACCCGTTGCGGATGACGATGTCCGGGTTCCGGGAAGGCCTGGAGCGCCTGAAAACCCTCGCCGGCGACCGGCCGGTGCCGGCGTTCGCCCCGCGGATCCTGCTGCGGGTGACCGGAACCCCGGTGACCGACCCGGATCGGCGCGCCGGCGAAGGCACCCTCGACCAGGTCCTCGACGACCTGGCCCAGCTGCGGGCACTCGGCGCGGACACCGTCGTGTTCGACCCGTTCGATGCGGACCCCGCCGAGACCCTCCACCCGGAGGTCGCGTGGCGGGACCTCGCGGCAGTCGCCGCGTCCTGGAAGGAGAACCGGTGAAGGACACCGAAGAAGCCCTGTTGCGGCGCGCGATCGAGCTCGCCCGCGAAGCGCGCGAGGAGCACGGCAACCCGCCGTTCGGCTCGCTGCTGGCCGACGCCGAGGGCAACGTCCTCGCCGAGGACCGCAACACCTCGTTGACCGACAACGACATCACGGCGCACCCGGAGCTGAAGCTCGCCCGCTGGGCGGCGCAGAACCTGGCCCCCGAGGCCGCGGCGGCGACCACGATGTTCACGAGCACCCAGCCGTGCGGGATGTGCACCGGCGCGATCGAGCGGTCCGGGCTCGGCCGCGTCGTCTACGCGTTGTCGACGGAACAGTTCCTCACGCTGCGGCCACCGGTCACGTGGGGCAAGCACAAGCTGGAAGGCCCGGCACTGTTCGACGAGGCCCGCGTGCCGGTCGAGGGGTACTACCGGTGACGAGCTAGGAGGTACGCGTCGAGTGACCCTGCCGGCCCGGGTGGTGTGCGCCCGAGTTCCACCCGGCGGCGGCCGACCTCCGCCCTCAGTGGGCGCCCTATGGGTCGACCTGGACCTGGGAAGCTGATCAGTAGTCCTTGAAACCCTTCCCGGTCTTCCGGCCCAGCCGTCCGGCCGTCACGAGGTGCTCCAGCAGCGGAGCCGGCGCGAAACCCTCCTCGCGGAACTCGTTGTACAGCGTGCGCTGGATGGCCAGCGACACGTCCAGCCCGACCACGTCCAGCAGCTCGAACGGGCCCATCGGCAGGCCGCAGCCCACCTTCATCGCCGTGTCGATGTCGTTCGCCCCCGCGTAGTGGGCCTCCAGCATCTTCACCGCGTCGTTCAGGTACGGGAACAGCAGCGCGTTGACGATGAAGCCCGCGCGGTCTCCACAGTGGACCGCGTGCTTGCCCACCGCGGCGCAGACCGCGCTCGCCGTCGCCACCACGTCCGGGGCGGTCGCGATCGTCGAGACCACCTCCACCAGCTTCATCACCGGCGCCGGGTTGAAGAAGTGGAGACCGATCACGTCGGACGGCCGGGACGTCGCCGCCGCGCACTCGATCACCGGCAGCGAAGACGTCGTCGTCGCCAGCACCGCGCCCGGGCGGACGACCTCGTCCAGCGCCGCGAACACCGCCTGCTTCACCGAAAGCTCCTCGGCCACCGCCTCGACGACGAGATCGACGTCGGCCAGCGCCTCGAAGTCGGTCACCGGGGTGATCCGCGCCAAGGCCGAAGCAGCGTCCTCTTCGGACAACTTGCCCTTGACCACGGCCTTGTCGAGGGACTTCTTCACCTTCGCCACGGACGCCTGCGCCTTCTCCAGGCTCCGGGCGCGCAGCACGACGTCGAGGCCACGCTTCGCGAACACCTCCGCGATGCCGGTCGCCATCGTCCCGGTGCCGACCACGCCGACCCGTGCGACCGGCCGCGGCGGGACCGAATCCACAGTGGCCACAACCCCGGAAGCGACCACATTGGGCGAGTCCGGCGCGTCGTAGGCGTAGAAGCCGCGGCCGGTCTTGCGCCCCAGCTGACCCGCCGTGATCATCTGCTTGAGCAGCGGCGCCGGCGCGTGCAGCCGGTTGCGGGACTGGTGGTACATCGTGTCGAGGATCTCGTACGCGGTGTCCAGCCCGATCAGGTCGAGCAGCGCGAGCGGGCCCATCGGATAGCCACAGCCGAAGCGCATCGCCGCGTCGAGGTCCTCGCGCGTGGCGTAGCGCTGCTCGTACATCCGCACCGCGTGGTTGAGGTAGCCGAACAGCAGCGCGTTCGCGATGAACCCGGCCCGGTCGCCGATCACCACCGGCACCTTGCCGAGCCGCTCGGCGAACGCGACCACCTCGGTGACCACCTCCGGCTCGGTGACCACGGTCTTCACGATCTCGACGAGCTTCTGCACCGGCGCCGGGTTGAAGAAGTGCATGCCGACGACCTTGCCGGGCCGCGTGGTGTGCACCCCGATCTCGGTGATCGACAGCGACGACGTGTTGGACGCGAAGACGACCTCGGGCCGGGTGATCTTGTCCAGCTCGGTGAGGACGTCGGCCTTCAGTTCCAGGCTCTCCGGGATCGCCTCGACCACGAAGTCCACTTCGGACAGGTCCGAGAGCGTGGTGCTGTACCGGATCCGGCCGAGCAGAGCCTCGCGACCGGCCGGATCGAGCTTGCCGCCGGAAAGAGCACGCTCGGTCGAGTGCTCGATGTGCCCGCGGCCCCGGGCGACGCCGGTGTCGTCGAGCTCGACCGTGACGACGTCGAGCCCGCTGCGCGCGAGCACTTCGGCGATCCCGGCCCCCATCGTGCCCAGGCCGACCACTCCGACCGTCGAGATGTCCCGCGCCATCGAGGCCTCCAGAGATGTTACTCGCTGGTAATTGGCCCCTGACTCTGCCACACGGAACGGCCGGAGCCCACACGGAATCGAGTAAGTACCGCGCAAGTCACCCGGTCGGCGAGCCGGGTTCACTCGCCGAAGTTGCCGTCCACCAGCTCTTTCGCCTTGTCCAGCGCGGCGGGCGCCTGCGGTCCGCGCGCCCGCACGCGGATCCGGTCGCCCTGGCGGGCGCCGAGCGACATCAGGGCCAGCACGCTGTGACCGTCGGCCTCCTGGTCACCGAGCCGGACCGTGACCTCGGCGTCGAACGCGCTGAGCGCGCGCACCAGCACCGCGGCCGGTCGCGCGTGCAGCCCGACCTCGTTCCGCAACACCAGCTCGACCTCGTCGCCACCGCCGCCGGCGGGTTCGGCCGGCACCAGGTCCTCGGGCATCCCGGCGGCCGCGGCGGCCTCCGCCACCGCCTTGCGGTCCTCGCCCGACTGCGCCGCGACGGCCGCCGCGATCGCGCCTTCGACCAGCGGGCCGTCCGCGACGACGGCGGCCGAGGGGTCGGCCAGCGATTCGACGGCGAGCTCGGCGGTCATCTGCGCGCTGCCGAGGTCGTAGAGCAGCACGACGCCGTCGCCGGAGTCGGCGCGCTGGGTGGCCGCGACGACCTCGTCGTAGTCCGTGCCGATCGAGCCGTCGGAGAGACCGCCGGCTGGAAGGATGGTGACGTCCGGCGCCATCTGGGCCGCCAGCTCCGCCAGGCCTTCGGCGAGCTTCGCGCTGTGCGAAACGAGAACGATGCCGACGCTCACCGGGCGGCCTCGGCGAACGCGCGCAGCAGCAGCGCCGACGAGCGTGCGCCGGGGTCCAGGTGCCCCACCGCGCGCTCGCCCAGGTAGGACGCGCGGCCCTTGCGCGGCACCAGGTCCACTGTGGACTCCGCGCCGCGGTCGGCCGCGTCGGCCGCGGCGGTCAGCACCGCGGCGATGTCTCCACCGTCGTCGGCCGCCTTCTCCGCGGCCGACACCGCCGGGATCAGGGCGTCGACCATGGTCGCGTCGCCGCCCACGGCTTTCCCGCGGGCCTGGACGCCTTCGAGACCGGCGCGCAGCGCGTCCAGCAGCGCCGGGACATCGAGGTCCTCGGCGGTCCCGAGCTTGGCGGAAGCGCGCAGGAAAGCTGTGCCGTACAACGGTCCCGCGGCTCCGCCGACCTTCGAGATCAACGTCGTCGCGACGAGCTTGAGGACCGCGCCCGGCGTCTCCGGCACGCCCGCGTCGAGGGCTGCCACGACGGCGGTGAACCCGCGGTTCAGGTTCTCGCCGTGGTCGCCGTCGCCGATCGCGCGGTCGAGGTCGATGAGCTCGACGCGGTGCTCGGCGACGACGGCCGCCGCGGCGCGCACGGCCGCCGCGACCCCGTCGGCCTTGCAGGTCATCAGACCCCCCACCGCAGCGCCGCGGTGTTCACCGGGGCGTCCCAGAGCTCGGTCAGCTCGTCGTCCAGTTTGAGCAACGTCAGACTCATCCCCTGCATCTCGAGGCTGGTGATGTACGGGCCGACCAGCCGGCGTTCCACCACGATCCCACGCTCGGCCAGCAGCCGCTCAGCGATGCCGTGCGCCAGGTAGAGCTCGACGAGCGGGGTGGCGCCCATCGAGTTGGTGAACAGCAGCACCCGGTCACCGGAGGAGAACGGCAGGTCCTCCCGAACGGCATCAACCAGCCGCGCCACCAGCGCGTCGGCCGGTTCGAGCGGGATCCGTTCGCGGCCGGGCTCGCCGTGGATGCCGATGCCGAATTCGATCTCGCCGTCGCCGAGGTCGAAGCTGGGCGTGCCGGCGTGCGGCACGGTCGGCGCGGTCAGCGCGACGCCGATCGACCGCACCTGGCCGATCACCTTCTGCGCCAGCGCGGCCACGGCGTCGAGCGAGTCGCCGCGCTCGGCGGCCGCGCCGGTGATCTTCTCCAGCAACACCGTGCCGCCGACCCCGCGGCGGCCCGCGGTGTACGTCGAGTCCTTGACCGCGACGTCGTCGTCGATCACGACGCTGCGCACCTCGAGGCCTTCGGCGGCGGCCAGCTCGGCGGCCGTCTCGAAGTTCAGCACGTCGCCGGTGTAGTTCTTCACGATGAGCAGGGCGCCCGCCGCACCGGTGGTCGCGGTGACGGCGGCCTGCACGGCGTCCGGCGTCGGCGACGTGAACACCGCGCCGGGCACGGCGGCGGCGAGCATGCCCCGGCCGACGAACCCGCCGTGCAGCGGCTCGTGCCCGGACCCGCCCCCGGAGATGACGGCGACCTTGCCCGCGACCGGCGCGTCGGCACGGACGACGACGTCCGGATCCTCCTGGACGCGCAGGATGTCCGCGTGCGCGGCGGCGAGGCCCCGCAGCGACTCCGCGACGACGTTCGCCGGATCGTTGATGATCTTCTTCACAGCAGCCTCCGGCACATCGGCGGGTGGGGTGTCCCCTTCCTACCTCCCCGCGCGGTCCACCGCCAGGTCAGGCTTTGGGGAGCTTCGTGACCACGTTCTTCGCGACGGTCACAGCCTTGCCGCACGGGTCGTCGGTGTCCGGCTTGGCGTTGTAGTTCTCGTAGTCCACTTGGGCCAGTTCGACGTCGTCGCCCTGCCACGGCCGGTGCTGCCACTCCACCGTGCAGCGCGACGCGCTCCCGTCGGCCTGCTTCTGGAACGCTGTGACGCCGGAGCCGAGGTCCACCTTGGAGTAACCGTCCCCGACGATCGGCGGCAATCCCGGCAGGAACTCGACGGTCACGGACGGGTTGGCGCCGTTGCTCTGCCACTGGCAGGAGTGCAGGCCCGACGGCGCCGACTTCGCCGACGGCACGACGGGAGATACCGCGGTGGTGTCGGCCATCGCGCACGGGTCGGCGGTCACGACGGTGCCCGCCGGTGTCGAGTACTTCTCCGGCGAGTTGTGCACCTTCTGCACGATGGCGTCCATGAGCGTCTGGCCGGGCCGGCACGGGTCGCCGGGGTAGGTGACCGACAGCGTCAGGGCCATGTCCGGGTTCAGCGCCGTCATGGTCGCGACCGTGCAGCCGGAGTCGTCGGTCTTGTCGACGCGCAGCGGGAGCCCGCCGACCTGGCCGGTCGTCTTGTCCGCGTGCGGCAGCAGGGTGTTGCCGATCTCGAAGTCGAGCCGGATCTCCTTGCCGCCGGGGTCCTTCACCTTGTTGCCGCACCGGTCGAAGGCGATCGACGACGGCGACGGGTCCTCCTCGACCGTGCCGAGGCCCAGCGCGCCGAGGGCCTCCTTGGTCAGGAACTGGCACGGCTTGACCGTGCGCAGCACGCCGGCCGCCACGGCGGCGTCGGTGATCGGGCCGTCGGAGACCTGGCCGGCGCCGGCCGCCGCGGGCACCGTCGTCCGCGCGAAGTTGGACTTGCCGAGGTCCTGCCCGCACGCGGTCAGCGGCAGCGCGAGGACGGTGACCAGCAGGAACAGCTTCGGGAGACGGCGGCGCCGAACGTCAGGGAGCACGCGGTGCACGGTAGCCGGAACCGCGCGTCCCTGTCCGGACAACCCCGCTATTCGGCCTCGGCGGGCGACGTGGTGTCGGCGTTCTCGGGCTCGGCCGGCACGACGAGCGGCCGGACCCGGGCCCAGATTACGAACGCCGCGGTCACCACCAGCATGCCGAGACCGGCCCACAGGTTGATGTTGACGTCCGCCGCCTTCTTCAGCTCCGCGTCGGAGGTGAAGAAGGCGCCCATCACCGTGAGGATCACGCCGTAGACGCCGATCAGCAGGGCGATGATCAGCCGGATATCGAAGGCACCCGCCTTCTGCGGCCGCGCGCCGGACTCGGTAGCCATGACGGACCTCCTAGAAGATGGCGTTGAGGGCGATGGTCAGGATGAGCACGATGCCCGCGAGCAGGCCCGGCTTGCGGTACCAGCCCGCGTTCTCGCCGGTGTTGTCGTGCTGACGCGTTTCCTTCGGGGTCAGCGAATAGACGAGCCCGACCAGCTCTTCGTCCGGCTTCGGCTTGGTCGCCAGCGAGACGACGACGCTCACCACGATGTCGACGACGAACGCGGTCCCCGCGGCGACGAAGCTCGTGCCCTGCCCGCTCAGCCCGATCACCCCGGCCTGCGACAGGCCCCAGACGGTGACCGCGGACGCGGTACCGAGCACCAGGCCGCTCCAGCCGGCGTGCGGGGTCATCCGCTTCCAGAACATGCCCAGGATGAACGTCGCGAACAGCGGCGCGTTGAAGAAGGAGAACAGGTCCTGCAGGTAGTTCAGGATGTTGCCGGAGTTCGACGCGATGAACGCGGTGCCGATGGCGAGGATCGTGCCGACCGACGTCACGATGCGGCCGAGGCGCAGGTAGTAGCCGTCCGGCTTGTCCTTCTTGATGTACGTCTGCCAGATGTCGTACGTGAAGACCGTGTTGAAGGAGCTCAGGTTCGCGGCCATGCCCGCCATGAACGAGGCCAGCAGACCGGCGATCGCGATGCCGAGCATGCCGTTCGGGAGCAGGTCCCGCATGAGCAGGAGCAGCGCGTTGTTGAACGTGACGCCGCTTTCCGCGGTGCCGCCGTCCAGCAGGACCTGCTTGTCCTTCACGTACTCGGACACGGTGACCGCGGCGATCATGCCGGGGATGATCACGATGAACGGCACGAACATCTTCGGGAACGCGCCGATGATCGGCGTGCGCCGCGCGGCGGACATGCTCTTCGACGCCATCGCGCGCTGGACCTCGACGAAGTTCGTCGTCCAGTAACCGAACGACAGCACGAAGCCGAGACCGAACACGATGCCGAGAATCGACAAGATGTTGTTGCCGAAGCCCGTCAGGTTGTCACCGGGCCACGAGTGCAGCTGCGCGGTGCCGCCCGGGCTGTTGGTGACCTTGTCGACCAGGCCCTGCCAGCCGCCGACCTTGACCAGGCCGATGATCGTCAGCGGCACCAGCGCGATGACGATCACGAAGAACTGCAGGACCTCGTTGTAGATCGCGGCGGAGAGGCCGCCGAGCGCGGTGTAGGAGAGGACGATCGCGGCGGCGATGATGATCGACACCCACAGCGGCCAGCCGAGCAGCAGGTTCACCACGCTGGCCAGCAGGAACAGGTTCGCGCCCGCGATCAGGATCTGAGCGGCGGCGAAGCTGACGCCGTTGACGAGGTGGGCGGGCTTGCCGAAGCGCCGCCGCATGAATTCGGGGACGCTGCGGACCTTCGAGCCGTAGTAGAACGGCATCATCACGATGCCGAGGAACAGCATCGCCGGGATCGCGCCGATCCAGAAGTAGTGGACGGTCGGCAGGCCGTACTGGGCGCCGTTGGCCGACATGCCCATGACCTCGACCGCGCCGAGGTTCGCCGAGATGAACGCCAGGCCGGTGACCCAGGCGGGCAGTGAGCGGCCGGACAGGAAGAAGTCGAGACTGCTCGACACCTGCCGCCGCGCGAGGTACCCGATGCCGAGTACCAGCACGAAGTAGAACGCCAACTCGATGTAGTCGATCGCGCTCGCGTCGAGTCGCAGGTTCGCATCGGCTAGGACGAGCACCCGACCCACCTCTTTCAACTGGACAACAACCCACAGGAATCACCACTGTCCTGTCGGATCCGGACAGTACTGCATGGATTCAGGGTCGGCACGCTGACGTGTCCACAATGGCCAGAAGGCGCGTCCCCCCTGACGTTGAGCTGGGGAAACGCGCCTTCTGTCACCCGCCGCGGGAGCGGTGCGTGGATCACCGGTCGGTCGGGACCGCGATCTCGCCGTCTTCTTCGATCAGCTTGGCGAGCACGTCGTCGGGCAGGTAGGTGCGGTGCGGGTAGTCCGGACCCCACGAGTTGAGCAGCGGCACGGCGCCGAGCTCGTCGGCCCGCGGGTTGGCGAGCACCGAGTGCACGTCGTCGACCGACTTGGCCCAGCGGAAGGCCTTGATGCCCTGCTTGGCCTCGGGCACGTAGTTCTCGCGCGCCTGCCACTCGTCGTTCGCGTAGGAGTCGTCCCAGAGGACGTGCCCGGTCTCCTTGAGCACCTCGGCCGCGGCGCGGACCGAGGTGCCGTTGTCGTCGCCGGGGTTGGTTTCGTCCCACTCGTCGCGCTTCTTGGCCGAGTCCCAGAGCCAGCGGGCGGTGTACTCGCTGCCGTTGAAGATCGTCATGCAGCGCGACCAGCCGAAGCCGACGCAGGCGCCTTCCTTGCCCTGGTCGTAGAACGCGTACCAGGCGTCGGTGTCCGGCGTGCCACCCGGCTCGAGGCAGACGCAGTGGCCACCCCGGATCCGGCCGAGCTTCTTGACGCCGGCCTTGGCGATGAAGAACTCACCGGAGGTCTCGTCCTTCTCGGGGGTGTCGAAGGCGGAGTACCAGTTCACCCCGATCACGACGGGCGCCCGGCTCGGCCGATCTTCGGCGGAGAGCGCGGTGAGCGGATACCTTTCGACGTGGCGCCAGTCGTCCGGAATGAACCGGCCCAGGCGCGGGTCGGCCGGATCGGAACCGAGTGGGCGATAACGCATGATTTCCTCCTCCGTGCGGGTGAAAAGCGCGCACACCGGCCGGACGGCATGCGCACACCGAGCTCGAAGGCGGACTGAAACGTAGGCACGACAAAGAAAGACGGCCGAGCGCACCACCCTCCGGCCACGCCGGACGCACCGGCGGAACCCCTCGAAATCGAGTGTCGCACGGGTTGGCGCAATAGGATCCCGAACTCACCCGAACAGCGCATAAAGGCAGGTCAGAAAGGAGGCGATCACTTATCTGCCGCCTATCGGGTTAACAATTTCCTTGCGGAGCAATCACACCGGGAATCAGATACCGCAATTAGGCATCGATTCGGTATCGGTACTTCAGTCCGAAACCCGGCGAAACCGCGGCACCGGCCCGTCCGCCGTCTCGACGGTCTCCGCGAACATCGCCTCCGGCCGCACCCAGAGGCCGCGCGATCCGTACAGCGCCCGGTACACCACGAGCTTCTCTTCCGTCTCGCTGTGCCGCGCCACGCCGAGGACCTCGTACTCGCCGCCCTTGTAGTGCGCGTACCGGCCGGGTTCCACGTCAGAACAGCCGGAACTCGTCGGACTCGATGCCGCGCAGCTCGTCGTAGTCCAGCGTCAGACACCGGATTCCACGGTCTTCCGCCAGCGTGCGCGCCTGCGGCTTGATGATCTGCGCCGCGAACACGCCCTGGACCGGGGCCAGCAGCGGGTCGCGGTTCAGCAGCTCCAGGTACCTCGTCAGCTGCTCGACGCCGTCGATCTCGCCGCGGCGCTTGATCTCCACCGCCACCGACTTGCCGTCGGCGTCGCGGGCCATGATGTCGACCGGGCCGATCGGCGTCGGGAACTCGCGGCGGACCAGCGTGTAGCCGTCGCCGAGGGTCTTGATGTGCTCGGCCAGCAGCTCCTGCAGGTGCGCCTCGACGCCGTCCTTCCGCAGGCCCGGCTCCGCGCCCAGCGCCTGCGAATAGTCGTGGAAGATCTCCTCGATCGAGATCACCAGCTTCTCGCCCTGCTTGTTCTCGACGATCCAGATCTTGCCGTCCTCGATCAGCCAGCAGGGTGGGCTCATCCAGTTCAACGGCTTGTACGCGCGGTCGTCGGAGTGGACGGACACCGACCCGTCGGACTTCACGAGCAACAGGCGGGTGGCCATCGGCAGGTGGGCGGTGAGCCGGCCGGCGTAGTCGACCTGGCACCGCGCGATCACGAGACGCACCCGAGGAGGGTAGGACAGGGTCGGTGATACTGGGTGCGTGGACCCCATTCAGCGTGTCGCGTCCCGCGAGGTGTACCGGAACAACTGGATGACCGTGCGGGAGGACGACGTCCGCCGCCCGGACGGCTCGGCCGGCATCTACGGCGTGATCGACAAGCCGGACTACGCCCTCGTCATCGCCCAGGACGGCGACCGGTTCCGGCTGGTCGAGCAGTTCCGCTACCCGCTGGGCGAACGTCGCTGGGAGTTCCCGCAGGGCACCGCGCCCGGCTTGGCCGACGTGCCGCCCGCCGAGCTCGCCGCGCGCGAACTGCGCGAAGAGACGGGCCTGCGCGCCGGCTCGATGGTGCCGCTCGGCAAGCTCGACGTCGCCGCCGGCATGAGCAGCCAGCGCGGCTGGGTGTTCCTCGCCACGGACATCAGCGAAGGCGAGCCCGAGCGCGAACTCGAGGAGCAGGACATGCGCAGCGCGTGGTTCGCGCGCGCGGACCTCGAGAAGATGATCCTGGCCGGCGAGATCACCGACGCGCAGTCGATCGCCGCGTGGGCGCAGCTCATGCTGTTCGAGCGGCACCGGCCCTGAGCATGCCGCGGATCACCAGGTGGTGGACCGGCTTGATGAGCGCGAAGTAGGCCGGGCCGACGCGGTTGTGGAAGTGCACGATCGTGCCGAGCCGGAAGCCGCGGGGCACCGCTTCGACGGTCAGGTATCCGCTCAGATGGCTGTCGTCCGCCCCCGCGACCAGGTAGCGCTCCGGGTCGCCGGCCCGGACGGTGAAGAACGCGACCCGGTCGCCGGGCGCGAACCCGACGTCCTCGGGCCGGAGCCGGCCGGACCGCGGCACCGACGCGGTGTCCAGCCGCAGCGCCTTCGCGAGCAGGTACCGGACACCGAACAGGACTTTCACCCAGGCGGGCGACCAGCCGAACACGCCCGCGATGAACTCGCGCAGGCTGTTCTCGCTCTCGATCTCTTTGAACTCGACGTAATCGGCGCCATCGACGAACGGCTCGGTCATTTCCTTCTCCCCAGAACGAGTTCCAACGCACTCTTGAGCTGCCGGCCGGACAGCGGCGGCACGACCTGCCCGGCACCGACGACGATCAGGTACAGCGCCTGCGCGAGGCCGGCGTCGCCGCTGATCTCGGTCAGATAGGCCACGCGGGTCCGGTCGACGCGCTCCTGGACCGCCCGCGCTTCGGCGTCCTGCAGGGCCCAGGCCCGGATGGCGATCTCGAGCCCGAGGCCGGGTCCGGGCTCGAGGACGAGCTTCAGCAACGCGCTCAGCCGGTCACTCGAAGCCGCCTCGGCCTGCTCCACGAACCGGGTCGTGCGTTCGGTCTCGAAGTGCTCCAGCAGAGCGGTCCGGAAGCCGGTCGTGCCCTTGAAGTGGTGGTAGAAGGAGCCCTTCGACAGGCCGAGCCGCTCGGTCAGCCGCTCGATGGTCACCGACGGCGCGCCCTGCTCCGCCAGCAGCACCAACCCCGCGTCCAGCCAGTCCCGCTTGCTCGCCATGGCTCGACCATACCATACCGTATGGTACGGCCAGCGGCCACGACGAAAACCGGCCGGAACCAGGACAGCTCAGTCGGGCCAGGAGGGCTTGCGCTTCTCGAGGAACGCCGCCATGCCTTCGCGGGCGCCGGGCAGCTGCGACGCCGAGGCCATGACCTCCAGCGCGATCGCGTAGGCGTCGGCTTCGGGTCGGTCGAGCTGGGCGTACAGCGTGACCTTGCCCATCGTCTTGCTGGCCCGGCTGCCGCGGGTCGCGCGTGCGAGCAGCTCCGCGACGGCGTCGTCCAGCCGGTCGTCGGGGACGACGCGGTTGACCAGGCCCCACTCCAACGCCGTCGGCGCGTCGATGACGTCGCCGGTCAGCGCCAGCTCCATCAGGCGCTTGCGGCCGATCGAGCGCGCCACCGGGACCGCCGGGGTGTGGCAGAACCAGCCGCCCTTGCCACCCGGGAGCGCGAAGCCCGCCGATTCGCCGGCGATTGCGAGATCGCACGACGCCACGAGCTGGCAGCCCGCGGCCGTGGCCAGGCCGTGCACCCGCGCGATGACGACCTGCGGGATCGACTGCATCGTGCGCATCAAGTCCGTGCACAGCGTCAGCAGCTCGCGCACGCCCATGAGGTCGCGCGCCGCGACGTCGCCGAAGTCGTGGCCGGCGGAGAACACCGGGCCGGCGCCGGCCAGCACGATGCCGGTCGCGTCCGACGTCCCGGCCTCGTGGAACGCGGCGAGCAGCTCGGCGAGGTGGTCCGCGGACAGCGAGTTGCGCCGCGCCGCGCGGTTCATGGTGATCGTGACGGTGTCGCCGTCGCGCTTGACCAGGATGTGCTCGTACTCGGTCATGCCTCGACGGTAACCCTTCGGAATGTGCGCCGATAGCTGTCCGGGCCGACGCCGACTTCGGCGCGCATCCGGCGTCGTAGATTCGCCGCCGTACCCAGGCCGGAGCGCTGCGCGACGCGCTCGACCGGCAGCTCGGTCGTCTCCAGCAGCCGCTGCGCGAGCCGGACGCGCTGCACCCGCAGCCAGCGTCCCGGCGTCACCCCCGCGGCGGCCGCGAACTCGCGGTGGAACGTCCGCTCGCTCAACCGCGCGTGCCCGACGAGGTCCTCGACGCCGATGCCCGACCCGAGCCTCGCCACCGCCCAGTCCATTGTGGACGCCATGCCGGGCTGGGAAGCCGCCGGCGGCAACGGGTTGTCGACGTACTGCCGCTGCCCGCCCTCGCGCGCCGGGGGCATCACCAGGCGGCGCGCGAGGGTGGCGGCGACCTCCGCGCCGTGGTCGCGCCGAACCAGGTGCAGGCAGAGGTCGAGGCCGCCGACGACGCCCGCCGACGTCAGGATGCCGCCGTCGTCGGTGTAGAGCACGTCGCGCTGGAGGTCGGCGCGCGGCGCGGCGACGGTCAGGGCGTCGAAGTCACGCCAGTGCGTGGTCGCCGGACGGCCGTCGAGCAGGCCGGCGGCGGCCAGCGTGAACGCACCCGAGCACAACGCGGCCACGGTCGTTCCGGCCCGGTGCGCCCGCCGCAGCGCCGCGACGGCGGCCGGCGCGATCGGCGCGAGCGGGTCGTCGCGGCCCGGCGCCAGGACGAGGTCGCAGCCGTCGAGGCCGGCGAGCCCGTGCGTCGCCGCGACGTCACCGAACGGCGAGACGGCGGTGCGGACCCGGCCCTGGCTGCACAACCGCAGGGTGAACGGGCCGATCCCGCTGTCGGTCCGGTCCTGGCCCCAGACCTCGCCGATCACCGCGAGGTCGAACATCCGGGTACCCGGCAGCAGCAGAACGCCGATCGTGCGCATGGCAGAAAAGTACCGCATCGCGCATCCTCTGCCACTCCCCTGAGCGGAAGAAGGCCGCGAAACTCGACGTCATGACCGAAACGGCACTCATCCTGATCGACGTCCAGCGCGGGTTCGACGAGCCCGGCTGGGGCCCGCGCAACAACCCCGGCGCGGAGGCGAACATGAAGGCACTGCTCGACGCGTGGCAGGAGCGGCGGCGGCCGGTCGTGCTGGTGCACCACGACTCCGTCAAGCCGGACTCGCCGCTGCGGCCCAGGCAGCCGGGCAACGACTTCAAGCCCGAACTCGACGGCGCGCGCCCGGACCTGGTGTTCGGCAAGCAGGTCAACTCGGCGTTCATCGGCGACGTCGACCTCGACGCGTGGCTGCGCAAGCGCGGCATCACGAGCTTCGTCCTGGCCGGCATCCAGACGAACTTCTGCTGCGAAACCACCGCGCGGATGGGCGGGAACCTCGGCTACGACGTGACTTTCGCGCTCGACGCGACATTCACGTTCGACCTGCCGGGCGTCGACGGCGACGTCGTCACGGCCGACGAGCTGTACCGCGTCACGGCGGCGAACCTGCAGAACCAGTTCGCCACCGTGAAGTCCACGAAGGAGATCCTCGCGGACCTCAGCTGAGGTCGTGGCGCTCCCGGATGAGCGAGACGATGCCGTCCATGATGCCGGTCAGCTCGTAGTCCTTCGGCGTGAACACGCGGGCGATGCCGCGCTCGGTCAGCAGCGCGGCGTCGTCCGGCGGGATGATGCCGCCGACGATCACCGGGACGTCGCCGGCGCCCGCGGCGCGCAGGCCGTCGACGACGTGCGGGACGACCTCCAAGTGCGAACCGGAGAGCACCGACAGCCCGACGACGTGCACGCCCTCCTGCACGGCGGCCGCGACGATCTGCTCGGGCGTCAGCCGGATGCCCTGGTAGACGACCTCGAAGCCGACGTCGCGCGCCCGGACGGCGACCTGCTCGGCGCCGTTGGAGTGCCCGTCGAGGCCCGGCTTGCCGACCAGGATCCGCAGCCGCTCGCCGAGTTCGGCTTCGGTTTCCCGGACCCGCGAGCGGACGCGTTCGATCCCCGGGTCGCCCCCGCCGCCCACCGCGGCCGCGGAAACCCCGGTGGGCGCCCGGTATTCGCCGAACACCTCGCGCAGCGCGCCGGACCACTCGCCGGTGGTCACGCCGGCCCGCGCACAGTCCACAGTGGCCTCGAAGAGGTTTTCCGTGGTCTGCGCGCGTTCCTTCAGAACGGCCAGGGACCGCTCGACGGCGGCGTCGTCGCGCTGGGTGCGCCACTCCTCGATCGCGGTGACGGCGGCCTTCTCGACGGCGGGATCGATCGTCTCGATCGCCTTCGCGCCCTCGGCCTGCAGCGGCGACGGCTCGGTCGTCTCGAACTTGTTGACGCCGACCAGCACGCGCTCGCCGTTTTCCATCCCCCGGCGGTACTCGGCGAGCGACCCCACGAGCTGCGACTTCATGTAGCCGCTCTCGACGGCGGCCACCGCGCCGCCGAGGTCCTGCACGCGGGCGATCTCCTCGCGCGCACCGGCCATGATCTCGTCGACCTTGGCCTGGATGACGTGCGAGCCGTCGAAGATGTCCTCGTACTCCAGCAGGTCGGTCTCGAACGCGAGCACCTGCTGCATCCGCAGCGCCCATTGCTGGTCCCACGGCCGGGGCAGGCCGAGCGCCTCGTTCCAGGCGGGCAGCTGGATCGCGCGGGCGCGGGCGCCGCGCGAAAGCGACACCGCGAGCATCTCGAGCACGATCCGCTGGACGTTGTTCTCCGGCTGGGCTTCGGTGAGGCCCAGCGAGTTGACCTGGACGCCGTAGCGCAAGCGGCGCGCCTTCGGATCCGTTACGCCATAACGGTCTCTCGTGATTTCGTCCCAGAGCGCGGTGAACGCGCGCATCTTGGCCATCTCCTCGACGAACCGGACGCCGGCGTTGACGAAGAACGAGATCCGCGCGACGACCTTGGCCATGTCGGCCGAGTCGACCTGCCCGGAGTCACGGACGGCGTCGAGCACGGCGATCGCGGTGCACAGCGCGTAGGCGACCTCCTGCGTCGGCGTCGCGCCGGCTTCCTGCAGGTGGTAGCTGCAGATGTTGATCGGGTTCCACTTCGGCACGTGGTGCACGGTCCACGCGATCATGTCGGTGATCAGCCGCAGGCTCGGCCCCGGCGGGAAGATGTAGGTCCCGCGGGACAGGTACTCCTTGATGATGTCGTTCTGCGTGGTGCCGGTGAGCTTCGCGAGCACCTCGTCGACGTCACGGCCCTCGGCCTCGGCCTGCTCGCGCGCCACGGAGACGTACAGCGCCAGCAGCCACATGGCGGGCGCGTTGATCGTCATCGACGTGTTGGCTTCGGCGAGCGGGATGCCGTCGAAGAGCCGTCGCATGTCGCCGATGTGCGACACGGGCACGCCGACCTTGCCGACCTCACCGCGGGACAGCTGGTGGTCCGGGTCGTAGCCGGTCTGCGTGGGCAGGTCGAAGGCGACCGAGAGGCCGGTCTGGCCCTTCGCGAGGTTGCGCCGGTAGAGCTCGTTCGACGCGGCGGCCGAGGAGTGCCCGGCGTAGGTCCGCATCACCCACGGTCGGTCTCGCTCGCGGTCCGTTGGGTACGGCACTGGGCACCTCCGGCGGTGGACGTTTCGTGGAGTGTACCGATCGGTAACTTATGGTGGCAGTGGAATCGGACACGTCCGGGTGACTCAGTCCGCGGTTTGCGCCGCCTCGATCAGCTCACGGATCCGCTCGGGCTCCGCCACGGCGACGAACTTGAGCGGGCTCCGCCGGCCCTGGAACCGCACCGGCACGGAATAGCCGAGGATGTCGAGGACCAGGTCGGGGTCGGTGAACGTGAGCGTGGCGAGACCGCCCCGGCCGAGCCAGGTGATCGACGGCGGGTACGCACCCAGGTCCGCCGCGGTGAGGATGCGGCCCGACACGCGGTCGGCCACCAGGACCCGCTGATCGGTCACCGCGTACACCGAGCGCCGGGCCGCCCACATCCGCGTGAGCACCACCCCCCAGGCGCCCGCGAAAGTCAGGACCGCCACGATCACGTTGACGAACGGAAGTTCCCGGGCCGGAATGGGCTCCACCAAGGCGAAAAATCCCGCCGCCACCGTGCCGGCGGCGGGGAGGAACCACTCGATTCCCGTCGGGGCCACCCGCTGCGGCTGCCCCGACCACACCAGTCTTTCCCCCGGCAGCAAAGCGATGAACGGCTCGTACACGACGCCCTCCCCAGCAGTGTTTGCGGTGGTGACGCCCGGGACGGCCGTTCCGGTTGCCCGGACGTTCAGGCGGCTTCGGGCGCCTGCCGGGCCTTCGCCTCGTCGATGGCCTTGGTGAGCAGGTCGCGGACGCGCTTGGGTTCGCCGACACCCATCAGCGTCACCGAGCCGGACTCCGCGAAGGTGAGGGTGCCGGCGCGCGACGGCCCCGGCTTGAGGACCGGCGCCGAGAGGCCGGCCAGCTCGCTCGCACGTTCCTTCTGACGGAACAGCCCCGACCGCGCGATGATCCGGCTGTCGGTCACGGCGTACGTAGTGCGCCCGAGCGCGAAGTACCGGACGGCCGACCGGCCGACGGCGCCGTACAAACCGATCACCAGCACCACGACGACGGCGGCCATGGCGCCCCCGCTGGGCTGCTTCGCGAGCAGGAACCAGAGCGCGGCGACGGCGACGACGAGGCCGGCAGGGGCGATCACCCCGTCCGCGGCGACGTACAGCGGGCGCTGGACCGGCTCCCCCGCCCACAGCACGCGCTCACCGGGTAGAAGATCGATTTCCCCTGCTGACATGGCCGAACACTACTCTGCGCAGGCCTCCCCCGCCGAGCCTCGAACGCACCGCACGTGTTCGTGCACCCTCCGTGCGTGGTCGATCGCGGAGCGTGGGCGACGTCGCGAGCGGTGTGACGGAAATCCGCGAGACCTGACCGATACCCGTCGATTAGCGTGGGCAGCCGTGACGTGGAGTGCTTACGGAAGTTACCTGCTCATCGTGATCCTCATCGTGCTCGCGCCGGGACCGGACACGATGGTGATGCTGAAGAACGCGCTGTCCGGCGGGTTCCGCGGCGGGCTGCTCGCCTCGCTGGGCATCTTCGCCGGCAACGCCGTGCAGGGCAGTGCCGCGGCGCTCGGGCTCGGCGTCCTCATCGCCCGGTCGCAGCCGGTGTTCCTCGCGCTCAAGTGGGTCGGCGCGGCCTACCTCGTCTTCCTCGGCTTCCAGGCGCTGCGCGGGGCGTTCCGCGGGAACTACGACGTCGTCGAGCAGGTCCAGCGGCGACGCGGCGGGGGCTTCCGGCGGTTCCGCGAAGGGCTCCTCTCCAACATCACGAACCCGAAGGTGCTGGTGCTGTACCTGTCCGTGCTGCCGCAGTTCCTGACGGCCGAGTCGAGCATCGGGGACTCGCTGGTGCTGGCCTACACCGTCGCGGTGCTCGGCGGGCTGTGGCTGCTGGTGCTGCTGGTGTTCGTGCACCGCGTCCGCGCGTGGCTGGGCCGCCGCCGGGTGCGCCGTACGCTGGACGGCGTCACCGGCACCGCGCTGCTCGGCTTCGGCGCCGCACTGGCCTTGGAGTCCTGATGACGTGGAGCACCTACGCGGCTTTCGCCGGGATGATGGCGTTCCTGGCCATGATGCCGGGCCCGGACACGATGGTCGTGCTGAAGAACGCGCTGACCGGCGGCGCCCGGGGCGGCGGCTGGGCGTGCGCCGGGATCAGCGTCGCGAACTTCCTGCAGGGTACGGCGGCCGCGCTCGGGCTGGGTGCGGTGATCACGCGCTACCAGCCGGTGTTCGAGACGGTGAAGTGGCTGGGCGCGGCTTACCTGGTGTTCCTGGGCATCCAGGCTTTGCGGGGTGCTTGGCGCGGCGACTACGAGGCTCTGGACGACGTCCGCCGGGCGCGGGCCTCGCGCAGCCGGCGGTTCCGCGAGGGGTTCCTCTCCAACATCACCAACCCGAAGGTGATCGTGCTGTACCTGTCGGTGCTGCCGCAGTTCCTCACTCCCGCCTCGACGTTCGGCGATTCGCTGCTGCTCGCGTACACGGTCGCGGCGCTGGGTGTGGTGTGGCAGGTGGTGTTGCTGTTCTTCGTGCACCGGGTCCGCGGGTGGCTGGAGCGCCGCCGGGTGCGCCGCGCGATGGACGGCGCGACCGGGACGGCCTTGGTGGGCTTCGGCGCGGCACTGGCCCTCGAAGGTTAGAGCGTCCGGTCCAGCCAGTCGTAGATCCGGCCGGCCGCGAGCCGTTGGGCGCCGACGTGGCAGTGCGCGTCCGCGCCCTCTTCCGCCGTGAACGTCATCAGCGTCTTCGGTGCGTTCAGGTGGTCGTAGAGCCGGCGCGGCTCGGTTTCGGTGTCCCCGGCGAAGAACAGGTCGTCCGCCGCTTCGCACACCAGCGTCGGGCACGCGATCTTCTCCGCGACGCCGTTCTCCAGCGTGTATTCGAGGTACTTCGCGATGAACTCGCGGTCCGTCGCCGCGCCCAGCACGTAACGGCCGTGGTCGCAGGCCCAGCGCAGGGTCGAACTCGCCTCGCGGCCGGCGGCGAGGATCGCGTCGAACTCCGCGTCCTCCGGAGCCTGCGCCCGGCGGACGATCTCGTCACGCGGCCACGGCAGCAGCGAAGTCACCGCCGACCCTGCGTCGTACACCCCGTCGACCGCGACGACCGCCGCCAGGCGTGACTCGAACGCCGCCGCGCGCGGGGCGAGCAGGCCGCCGAGGCTGATGCCGAGCAGCGCCACGCGCGAAGCATCCACGCCGTCGAGTCCCAGCGCGAAGTCCACCACCGGCGTGACGACGTGCTCCCAGTCCGGCCGGAACACGAGCTTGTCACGCCGGATCGCGCTCGGCTGGCCCGGGCCGTCGAACGTCAAGACGTGGTAGCCGCGCTCGGCGCCGGCCGCCGCGCCCATGAAGTGGCATTCCTCGGCGCTGCCGTCGAAACCGCTGTGCATGATCAGCAGCGGCTTCGGTCCGTCGCCCGGCGCGCGGTAGAAGTAGCCCTGCAGAACCGTTCCGTCGTAAGGGATTCCGACCGGTTCCGCGACGCCCGCGCGCCGGAAGCACTCGACGCTGCGGTCGTACGCCGCCGCGATCCGCGGGTCCGCCGGGTCGCCGTGCAGGAAGAACTCCGCCGAGAAGTAGTACGTCGACGCGCGCAGCAGCAGGTCCCGCGCGGTGCTGGGCCCGGCGCCGGCGGCCTCGGCGTACAGCCGGTCGGCCAGGGCGCGGTAGGCGTCGTGCCAGCTGTCGTAGTCGCCGGCCGTCACGGTCGACGCGGCCGCGACCACCTCGCCGAAGTCCGAGCCGCCGTAGGACGAGTGACCGAACAGGCGCAGCGTCTCGAACCAGAACTGCGGGTCTTCGGTGAACATGAGCTGCTTCATCGGATCTCTTCCTCCACAAAGGTTTCGAACGGGCGGGCGGGCCGGCCGGTGACCGCTTCGACGGCCGGCGTGACGCGGTCTTCGGTGCCGCGCCGGATGTCCTCGTCGAGCGCCGCGAGCACCGCGGAGAACTCGGCGGGAATCCCGGACGCGGTCACGCGAGCCGCGAATTCGGCGGTGCTCACCGCGCGGTGCCGCACGGGACGGCCGGTGTGCGCGGCGATGATCGACGCGGCCTCGGCGTAGCTCACCGCCGACGGGCCGGTCAAGACGTGTTCGGTGTTGTGCGGTTCGGAATCGGTCAGCGCGCGGACGGCGACCGCCGCGATGTCGCCGGCGTCGACGAACGCGACCCGGGCGTCCCCGGTGGCCGTGACGATCTCGCCGTCCCGCACGCCTTGGGCGACCAGGTGCTCGCCGGTGAAGTTCTGCATGAACCAGGACGGCCGCAGCACGGCCCACTCCGGCGCCGCGCGCACCAGCCGCTGCAGGTCGCCGAGCCCGGGCGTGTCCGCCGTAACGGCCGACGAGCTGAGCAGGACGACCCGGCGGACGCCCGCGGTCAGCGCGTCGTCCAGGAAGGGCTCGACCAGGCCCGCCGGTGAAGCCGCGCCGATCGGCGCCAGCAGGTACACCGCTGCGACGTCGAGCAGCGCGGCGGCGTGGGTCGCGCGGTCGGCCCAGTCGAACCGGACCTGCCCGGGCTCGCCCGGCTTGCGGGTGGCGGCCCGCGCCGTGACGCCGCGAGCGCGCAGGCCCGCGACGACCCGGCGCCCGGTGGTGCCGGTGCCGCCGAGGACCAGGACGTCAGCCACCGAAGGCCGCCGTCAGCTCGTCGACGCCGCCGAGGAGCTCCGCCGCGGCGAGCGGGCTCCAGTAGTCGCGGTAGTGGCGGATCTCGCCGTCTTCGACGGTGATCACGGCGATGTACGAAAGCTCGTACGGCTTCCGCGACGCGACGACGACACCCGCGACCGTCATCTCCACGACGACCACGGCCGGATCCGCGGTCTCGTGCACGGTCTCGGCGGTGATCTCCCGGACGTCGAGCAGGTTCGGATAGTCGCGCAGGTACTCGCGGATCGCGTCGCGGCCTTCGACGCGCGGCGGGTAGCCGGGAGCGGCGAACGGGAACTCGAGGACGCCGTCCGTGGCCCAGAGGTCCGCGAACCCGGTCATGTCGTGCTTCAGCAGCAGATCGAGCGCGTGCTCCACGAAGTCGCGCATCGCAGCCTCCTTGAACGGTTGGACGAGACGGTACCGTCCCGACGTAACTGTAGACGGGACGGTACCGTCCCGTCCACCCGCTACACTGCGCTCATGGCACGCACCCCGACCGGCGCCGCGGTCCTCCAGCCCGAGGTCACGCAGGCGATCAGCGAAGCCGTCATGTGGGAACTCGCCGAACAGGGCTACGGGCGGTTGTCGATGGAAGCGGTGGCGAAACGCGCCGGCGTCGGCAAGAGCGCGCTGTACCGGCGGTGGGTGTCGAAGGACCACATGATCGCGTCCGTGGTGACGGAGTTCAGCGTGACCCGCGCGGCGGAGGCCGACACGGGCACTCTTCGCGGAGACCTGCGCGAGACGATGCAGGCCCTGATCGACTGGCTCACGCACCCGCTGTTCTCGCGGATCCTGCCGGACCTGGTCGCGGAGGACGCCCGCAACCCGGACCACGGCCGCGGCTTGCGCGAGGCCATCGGCGGCCCCCGCCGCGAGGTCGGCGAGGCGATGCTGCGCCGCGCGATCACCCGCGGCGAGCTACCGGCGGACCTGGACATGGAACTGGCGCTCGACGTCCTGGCGGCGCCGATCTACTGGCGCCTGGTGGTCCGCCTCGCGGAAGCGGAACCGGACTACGTGGATCGCCTGGTGGAGTTCGCCCTGCGCGCACTCGGCGCCCGGGAGATGTGAAACGCCATGAAAGGCACCCTCATGGCGCTCAAGTCCATGAGGGTGCCCTTCATGGCATTCGGCTAGGTGCGGGCCGGTTCGCCGCTGACGCGCTCGATGTTGGCGCCCAGGCGGTTCAGGTTCTCCACGAAGTGCGGGTAGCCGCGGTCGATGTGGAAGACGTCCCAGACCTCGGTGACGCCGTCCGCGCACAGGCCCGCCAGCACCAGCCCGGCGCCCGCGCGGATGTCGGACGCCCAGACCGGCGCGCTCGACAGCGTCTTGACGCCGCGGACCACCGCGTGGTGACCGTCCGTGCGCGCGTCGCCGGAGAGACGGACCATCTCTTCGATGAAGCGAAAGCGTGCCTCGTAGACGTTTTCGGTGATCATCGACGTGCCCTCGGACACCGCCGAGAGCGCCACCGCGAACGGCTGCAGGTCGGTCGCGAAGCCGGGATACGGCAGCGTCACCCAGTCGACCGCCTTCGGGCGCTCGGGCTGGACCACGCGGAAGCCCTTGTCGCCGAACGTCTCGACGTCCGCGCCGGCCAGCTGCAGCTTGTTCAGCACCAGGTCGAGGTGGTGCGGGTTGACGCCGCGGACCGTGATGTCGCCGCGGGTCATCGACGCCGCGAACGCCCAGGTCGCGCCGACGATCCGGTCGCCGATCACGCGGTGCTCGGTCGGGTGCAGCTGCTCCACGCCGTGCACGGTCAGCGTCGACGTCCCGGCGCCCTCGATCTTCGCGCCCATCTCGGTGAGCATCGTGCAGATGTCGACGATCTCGGGCTCGCGCGCGCAGTTGTCGATGACCGTGGTGCCCTCGGCCAGCACGGCCGCCATCAGGATGTTCTCGGTCGCGCCGACGCTCGGGAAATCGAGCCAGATCTGCGCGCCGACCAGCGTCTCGGCCTTCGCGACGACGCAGCCGTGCTCGATCGTGCTCGTCGCGCCCAGCTTGCGCAGGCCGTTCTGGTGCATGTCCAGCGGGCGCGAGCCGATGGCGTCGCCGCCCGGCAGCGCGACGACGGCCTGCTTCAGCCGCCCGACCAGCGGGCCCAGCACGCAGACGGACGCGCGCAGCTTGCCCATCGCGGCCGAGTCCGCGCGGTGCGACAGCTCGGCCGGCGTCGTGATGGTGGCCGTGTCGCCCTCGATGACGACCTCGCACCCGACGCTGCGCAGCACGTCGCCCATCAGCGGGACGTCCAGGATCTGCGGGCAGTTCGTGATGGTCGTGGTGCCCTCGGCCAGCAGGGCCGCGGCCATCAGCTTCAGCACGCTGTTCTTCGCGCCGACCACGTCGACCTCGCCGACCAGCCGGGCTCCGCCATGCACGTCGAAGTGCTCGCTCATGGCCGCCAATCATGCCCGCTCGCCCGGATTCGGCCCGGGCGGGGGCCGCTATGGTGGGTTCATGGTCGTTCGCATCAACCGCGTCTACACGAAGGTCGGCGACAGCGGCACGACCGCGCTCGGCGACGGGTCCCGCGTGCCGAAGACGTCCCCGCGCCTGGGGGCGTACGCGGACACGGACGAGACGAACTCGGTGCTGGGCCTGGCGATCGCGATGGGCGCGCTGCCGGCCGAGGTCGCGGACGTCCTGCGTGCGGTGCAGAACGATCTCTTCGACGTCGGCGCGGATCTGTGTCTGCCGATTTCCGACGACCCGCCGTACCCGCCGCTGCGGATCACGGAGAAGTACGTCGAACGGCTCGAAGGCTGGTGCGACGAGTTCAACGAGCGGCTGCCGAAGCTGACGTCGTTCATCCTGCCCGGCGGCACCCCGGGAGCGGCGTTCCTGCACCAGGCGCGCACGGTGTCGCGGCGGGCGGAGAGGTCGGCTTGGGAGTTGTACGAGGCGGAGCCTGAGACGACGAACCCGGTGGCGCTGAAGTACCTGAACCGGCTGTCGGATTTGTTGTTCATCCTCGCGCGGCTGGCGAACCCCGAGGGTGACGTGCTGTGGCAGCCGGGTGGGCAGCCCTAGATTCCCCAGCTCTCCCGCAGCGCCCCCAGCGCCTGGTGGAACCCCGGGAACGTCTTCTTCACGCACTCCGGGTCGTCCAGCGTGATGCCGGACGTCCGCAAGCCCGTGATGCTGAACGCCATCGCGATCCGGTGGTCCCGGCGGCACTTCACCAGCGCCCCGGTCGGCGCCCCCGGCTGGATCTCGATCCAATCCCGGCCGGTCTCGACGGCGACGCCCATCGCGCGCAGGTTCTCCTCGCAGGCGTCCAGGCGGTCGCACTCCTTGATGCGCGTGTTGTAGACGTCTTCGATGCGCACCGGGCCCGAAGCGAACGGCGCGATCGCCGCCAGCGTCGGGACCGTGTCCGAGATGTCGCGCATGTTCACCGTGACCCCGCGCAGGCCGTCCGACGGGCCCGCGACCGTCACCGAGTCCTCGGCCAGCTCGACGTGCGCGCCCATCTGCTCCAGGACGTCGACGAAACGCACGTCACCCTGCAAAGCCGACGACCCCAGACCCGGGATCGTCACCGTACGGCCGGTGACCGCCGCCGCGGCCAGGAAGTAGCTGGCCGTCGACGCGTCCGGCTCCACCGGGTACTCGCAGGCCTGGTACGGCTGCGGCGGGACGACGAACGTCTTCCCCTCACGACGGACGTCCACCCCGAACTGCCGCATCATCGAAAGCGTGATCTCGACGTACGGCACCGAGACCAGGTCCGTCACCGTGATCCGCAGTCCCTCCGCGGTCAGCGGCCCGAGCAGCAGCAACGCCGTCAGGAACTGGGACGACAACCCCGCGTCCAGGGTCAGCGAGCCGCCTTTGACACCGTTCGCGCGGATCGTCAGCGGGTGGTGCCCCGGCTCGCCCTCGAAGGTCAGGTCGACGCCCAGCTCCCGCAGCGCGTCGGTCAGCGGGCCGAGCGGGCGCCGGCGCATCTGGTCGGACGCGTCGAAGTGGAACGTGCCGGTGCCGGTCGCGGCCAGCGCGGGCAGGAAACGGGCCGTCGTGGCGCCGTCGCGGCAGAAGACGTCCGCCTCGGCGACACCGGGGCCGGCGGGACGACCCTCGATCGCCCACGCGCCCGGCTGCCGGTCGACGCGGTAACCGAGCTTGACGAGCCCCTCGGCGAAACCCTCGGTGTCGTCCGAGTGCAGCGGACGGCCGAGGGTCGTGGTGCCGTGCGCGGCGGCGGCCAGGAACAGGCCGCGAGCGGTGACGGACTTGGAGCCGGGGATCTCGACGAGAGTCACGAACCCCAGTTTAGTGCGGCGAGATCTCGGCCATCGGGCCCCAGTCGGAGGCGTCCTGGACGTTGATGATCCGCGGGTTGTCGGAGATGTACGCGCCCAGGTTCGCGACCGCCCACTTGAAGTGGTCGGAACCGACGTGCGCGACCGCGGCGTCCTGGCCCTCGAAGCCTTCGACCAGCACGTACGTGTTCTTGTCGTCGAGACTGCGGGACCACTCGAAGAACCGGTTGCCCGCCTCGCCTCGGGTGTTCTTCGTGTAGTCGGCGACGATGTCCGGCCAGGAGTCCGCGAACTCCGGCTTCACCGGGAACTTGACCACGATGAAAATCATGAACCCACGATAAGCCAGCTCGGCGACGATGGCTGTCTCGGTTTGAGACAAACAGGGTCAGGAAGCGCGCGGAAGACGTCGCCCGGGCGGGGCGGATTCGAGCCACGAGAGAAACCCCGTGAGCGCGCCCGGCCCCATGGCGATCTCGATCGCCTCCTGGGTCTCCGACTCGCAGCGCAGCACGGTCGAGCCCTCGGGAACGGCGTAGGCCTCGGTCCCGGACGGGTCGCGCCGGTCGGCGATCTGCATGCTTTCGCGCTGGAAGACGCGGTCCGGGCCGGTCCGCAGGCTCCACACGCGGTACCAGACGAACTCGTCGCCCTCGTAGCGGCCCAGCCCGAGGTGCCAGCTGGACCGCGCGCTGTCCGGACGCCACCGCAGCGCGACGCTCACGCCGCCGCCGCGGCGCATCCGGATCCACCGCTGGCCGTACCAGGCGACCAGCACGGCGAGCACGATCAGGAGCCCGGCTACCACCACGGTGATCGTCACGGCCCGGCTCCTGCCCGTCTCCCGCTCAGGCCGACTGGCCTGCCGCGCGGAGCTGGGCCGTGGCCCTCGTCCGCTCGGTCTCGTCGTCGGCGTCCAGTGCCGCCTTCGCCGCGTTGACGTCGATTTCGTCGGAGAGCTCGGCGCTCTCGGCGAGGATGCTCACCCCGGTGCCGGTCACGGAGAGGAAACCGCCGTGGACGGCCGCACAGACCGTCTCACCGTCGGTGGTCGTCACCTTGACCACGCCACCCTCGACGAGCTGCCCGAGCACGGGTTCGTGGCCGGCCATGATGCCGATCTCACCCTCGGTGGTCTGCGCCACCACGAAAGTGGCGGTACCCGACCAGAGACGGCGCTCGACAGCCACCAGCTCCACGGACATCTCGGCCACGTAGCACTCCTTAACTCCGGGTGTTGCCACCGAGTGTAATAGGTCTGTATCCCGGTATGAGAACGGCGGGGGCCCGAGTCCACATAGGACACTGCCCCCGCCGCCCTCAGAACATCACTTCTTGGTGATTTCCTTGTACTTCTTCTCGAGGTCCTCGAGGCCACCGATGCCCAGGAACGCCTGCTCCGGGTAGTGGTCGAAGTCACCCTTCGAGATGCGGTCGAACGACTCGATGGTCTCCGAAAGCGGCACCGTCGAGCCCGGGATCTGCGTGAACGCCTCGGCGACCAGCATGTTCTGCGACAGGAACCGCTCGATGCGGCGCGCGCGCTGAACGGTCAGCTTGTCCTCTTCCGAGAGCTCGTCCATGCCGAGGATCGCGATGATGTCCTGCAGTTCCTTGTACTTCTGCAGGATCCGGATGACCTCGGAAGCCACGCGGTAGTGGTCCTCACCGACGATGGCCGGGTCGAGGATCGTCGACGTCGACGCCAGCGGGTCCACCGCCGGGAAGATGCCCTTCTGGAAGACCCCACGCGAGAGCTCGGTGGTGGCGTCCAGGTGGGCGAACGTCGCGGCCGGGGCCGGGTCGGTGTAGTCGTCCGCGGGGACGTAGATCGCCTGCATCGAGGTGATCGACCGGCCTCGGGTCGAGGTGATCCGCTCCTGCAGCTGGCCCATCTCGTCGGCCAGCGTCGGCTGGTAACCCACGGCCGAAGGCATGCGGCCCAGCAGGGTCGACACCTCGGAACCGGCCTGGGTGAACCGGAAGATGTTGTCGATGAACAGCAGCACGTCCTGGTTCTGCACATCGCGGAAGTACTCCGCCATGGTCAGCGCGGACAGGGCGACGCGCATGCGGGTGCCCGGCGGCTCGTCCATCTGGCCGAACACGAGGGCGGTGTCGTTGATGACGCCGTCTTCGCTCATCTCCAGGAAGAGGTCGTTGCCCTCACGGGTGCGCTCGCCGACCCCGGCGAACACCGACGTACCACCGAAGTTCCGGGCGACCCGGGTGATCATCTCCTTGATGAGCACCGTCTTGCCGACGCCGGCCCCGCCGAAGAGGCCGATCTTGCCACCCTGGACGTACGGGGTGAGCAGGTCGACGACCTTCAGGCCGGTCTCCAGCATCTCCGTCTTGCCCTCGAGCTGGTCGAAGGACGGCGGGTTGCGGTGGATGCCCCAGCGCTCGAGGTCGTCGCCGTAGCCGGGCTCGTCGAGGCACTCGCCGAGCGCGTTGTAGACGTGGCCCTTGACCTTGTCGCCCACCGGCACGGTGATCGGGCCGCCGGTGTCGGTGACCGCGGCGCCCCGGACCAGGCCGTCCTGCGGCTGGAGCGAGATGGTGCGGACGAGGTTGTCACCCAGGTGGGAAGCGACCTCGAGCGTCACGGTCTTGCGCAGCTGCTCGAACTCGATCTCGACCTTGAGCGCGTTGAACTGGTCGGGCACGGAACCGCGCGGGAACTCGACGTCGACGACCGGACCGGTCACCGACACGATGCGCCCCTTGGCGCGCGGGGCTTCAGTACTGGTCATCAATCATCACTTCCTGCTGCGGTGAGCGCGTTCGCGCCACCGACGATTTCGGAGATCTCCTGGGTGATCTGCGCCTGGCGGGCCTGGTTCATCTCCCGGGTCAGGTTGCCGACCAGCTCGTTCGCGTTGTCCGACGCGGCCTTCATCGCCGTCCGGCGGGCGGCCAGCTCGGACGCCGCGGACTCGAGCATGGCCGCGTAGAGCCGCGTGTTGATGTACTTCGGCAGGAGCGCGTCCAGCAGCTTGTCGGCACTCGGCTCGAACTCGTAGCTGGGGAGCAGCTCGCCCGCGGGCTTCTGCTCCTCCTCGCCGTCGGTGTACTCGACCTCGAGCGGCGCGACGCGCTTGGCGACCGGCCGCTGGGTCAGCATCGACACGAACTCGGTGTAGACGATGTGGATCTCGTCGACACCCTCGACGCCGTCGGCGTTGCCGTGCTCGTCGTCGACGCCGGCCATGAACGACTGGACGAGGGCCTCGCCGGCCGTGACCGCGGCGGCGTAGGTCGGCTGGTCGGAGAAGCCCGTCCAGCTGTCCTGGACCGGGCGGTCGCGGAACCGGTAGTAGTTCAGGCCCTTGTTGCCGGCGACGTAGATCTGGGCTTCCTTGCCCTCGGAGCGGAGCAGGGAAAGCAGCTCTTCGGTCGCCCGCAGCACGTTCGAGTTGTACCCACCGGCCTGGCCCTTGTCACTGGTCACGACCAGGACCGCGGCACGCTTCGGGTTCGGGCGCTCGACCAGCATGGGGTGGTCGAGGTTGGCCGCCGCACCGGCCAGCGCCGAGAGCACCTTGGTGATCTCGTCCGCGTACGGCCGGGAAGCGGCGACCTTCGCCCGCGCCTTGGTGATGCGCGCGGTGGCGATGAGCTCCATCGCCTTGGTGATCTTGCCGATCGACTTGGTCGCCTTGATGCGCGACCGGAGTTCCCGGAGTTGTGCGGCCATGAGCTATCAGCTCACTTCTTCGGGGCGGGCTTGTTGACCTTGACGGTCTCGTGCCCGACCTTGTCGGCGTCCATGGCGTCGGCGTCCGCCTCGACGAGGGACTTGCCCTCGGACGTGGTGAACTCCTTCTTGAACTCGTTGACCGCGTTGACCACGTTCTCCCGGGTCTCCTCGGGGAACTTGCCGGTCTCGCGGATGCTGTCGAGCAGATCCGCGTGCTTGCGCCGGGCCGAGTCGAGGAACTCGTGGTTGAAGCGGCGGACGTCCTCGGTCGGGACCGAGTCGTAGTGGCCGTTCGTGCCCAGGTACACCGTGAGGACCTGCTCCTCGACCGGGACTGGCGAGTACTGCGGCTGCTTGAGCACCTCGTACAGCCGGGCACCGCGCTCGAGCTGCGCCTTCGACGCGTCGTCGAGGTCCGAGGCGAAGGCGGCGAACGCCTCCAGCTCGCGGTACTGCGACAGGTCGATCCGGAGCGAGCCCGCGACGTCCTTCATCGCCTTGACCTGCGCGGCACCACCCACGCGGGACACCGAGATGCCCACGTCGATGGCCGGGCGCTGGCCGGCGTTGAACAGGTCCGACTGGAAGAAGCACTGGCCGTCGGTGATCGAGATGACGTTCGTCGGGATGTAGGCCGACACGTCGTTGGCCTTCGTCTCGATGATCGGCAGCCCGGTCAGCGAGCCGGCACCCAGCTCGTCCGAGAGCTTCGCGCACCGCTCCAGCAGGCGGGAGTGCAAGTAGAAGACGTCGCCCGGGAAGGCTTCACGGCCCGGCGGGCGGCGCAGCAGCAGCGAGATCGCGCGGTAGGCGTCGGCCTGCTTGGTCAGGTCGTCGAACACGATGAGGACGTGCTTGCCCTCGAACATCCAGTGCTGGCCGATGGCCGAACCGGTGTACGGCGCGATCCACTTGAAGCCGGCGGAGTCCGAAGCCGGCGCGGCGACGATGGTGGTGTACTCCATCGCGCCCGCGTCCTCGAGGGACTTCTTGACCGCGGCGATCGTGGAGCCCTTCTGGCCGATCGCGACGTAGATGCAGCGGACCTGCTTCTTCTCGTCGCCGGTCTCCCAGTTGGCCTTCTGGTTGATGATCGTGTCCACCGCGACGGCCGTCTTGCCCGTCTTGCGGTCACCGATGATCAGCTGGCGCTGGCCGCGGCCGATCGGGGTCATCGCGTCGATGGCGGTGATGCCGGTCTGCAGCGGCTCCGACACCGGCTGGCGCTCGACCACCGAAGCGGCCTTGACCTCCAGCGGGCGGCGGTCGGTGGTCTCGATCTCGCCGAGGCCGTCGATGGGGGCGCCCAGCGGGTTGACGACGCGGCCGAGGTAGCCGTCGCCGACCGGCACCGACAGGACCTGACCGGTGCGCTTGACCTGCTGGCCCTCTTCGATGCTTTCGAAGTCGCCGAGGATCGTGGCACCGATGGAGCGCGCGTCCAGGTTCAGTGCGACGCCGAGGACGCCGCCGGGGAACTCGAGGAGCTCGTTGGCCATGGCCGAAGGAAGGCCTTCGACGTGGGCGATACCGTCGCCCGCGTCGATCACGGTGCCAACTTCTTCCCGGCTCACGTCCGGGGCGTAACTCGAGACGTAGTTCTCGATCGCGCTACGGATCTCATCCGAGGAGATCGTCAGCTCGGCCATGTCTTTCCCGCTCTCGCTTCGTTCTTGCCAGTATGCAAAGTCTTGTGTGACCCGGGGCTATGCCCGGGCCAGCCGCCTGCGCAGGGCAGCGAGCTGACCCGCCGTGCTCCCGTCGATGACCTCGTCGCCGACCCGGACGACGAGCCCGCCGCCGAGGCGGGGGTCGACCTCGACGTGCAGCGCGATCGGCCGCCCGTAGAGGGCGTCGAGCTTCTCGCCCAGCTGGGCGGTCTGCTCGTCGGACAGGGCGCTCGCGCTGGTCACGTAGGCAACCGAGCGCTGCCGGCGTTGCGCGGCCAGCTCGACCAGCTTGTCGAGCCCGACGCCGATGCCGCGGCCCTTGGCCCGGCGGACGACCTGCTCGACGAGGGTTTCGGTGACCACGTCCACCTTGTCGGCGAACAGCCCGCGCACGAGCGTGCGCTTGGCCTCGGCCGAACCGGTCAGGTCCGCCAGCGCGGTCTCGAGCTCCGGGTGGTTGGCCACGATTCGCGCGACCTGGAAGAGCTGGGATTCGACGGTGTCGACGTTCCCGGTCTTCTCGGCCGCGGTCAGCAGCGCCGAGCGACCGACCGACTCGAGGCCGTCGGTCAGCTCACGCGGGCTGGACCAGCGGCTGCCCGCCACGGCGTCGAGCACCTTCAGGGCCGGTTCGGACAGCTTGCCGTCGAACAGCCGGCGCACCAGCGCGGTGCGCGCCTCCGGCGTCGCCGAGGCGTCGCTCACCGCCCGGCGCAGGCCGATCTCCCGGTCCAGCAGGTCGACGACCGAGAGCAGCTCGTCGCCGACCGTGGCGGCGTCGGCTCCCGCGTCGGCCAGAACCTCGCCGAGGCGTTCCTCGACGAGGCTGAGCGCTTCACGGCTCGCAGCATGCAGCGTCATTCCGGTCTACTTCCCCGCTCCACCAGCGGCACCGGCGGTGTCCAGCTCCGCGAGGAACCGGTCGACGGTGCCACGACGGCGCGCCTCGTCTTCGAGCGACTCACCGACGATGCGGCTGGCCAGCTCCACGGCGTTGCGGCCCATGTCGGCCCGCAGCTCGGCGATGATCTGCGCCTTCTGGGCCTGCAGCTGAGCCTGGCCCTGGGCGACGATGCGCTGGGACTCGGCTTCGGCGTCGGCCCGCAGCTCCGCCTTGATCTGCTCGGCTTCGAGCCGGGCGTCGTCGCGGATCTTCGCGGCCTCGCTGCGGGCTTCCTGCAGCTGGGCCCGGTACTTGGCCAGAGCGTCTTCGGCTTCGGCCTGGGCCTTCTCGGCCTTCTCGATCCCGCCCTCGATCATCTGGGCGCGCTCTTCGTACGCGGCCTCGAAGCGAGGAACGACGTACTTCTTCAGAACGAGCAGCAGGATCACGAAGGCGACGATCCCGAGGATGACCTCGGGAATGTGCGGGATGATCGGGTTGGGCGCCTCTTCGGCGGCCAACACCAATTCAGTCTTCAGCACGACGTCTCCTTAAGCGATGAGCTGGCTAACTCAGGCAGCGGAGGCGATGAAGTAGATGACGATACCGATCAGGGCGAGCACCTCGGTCAGAACGAAGGTCGAGAAGCCGATGCCCTGCAGCTTGCCCTGCGCCTCCGGCTGACGCGCCGTGCCGTTGATGACGGCGGCAAAGATCAGACCCACACCGATGCCCGGGCCGATCGCGCCGAGGCCGTAACCGATGGCGGCGAGGCCGGGGTTGATGTTGACGGCCTGCTCCGCGGCCTGGGCCAGAACGATGTTGCTCACGTGCATTTCCCTTCACTTCGGTCCACGCGCTCGCGTGAATCGGGGGCTGGTGTTCTCAGTGCTCCGACGCCAGCGCGGCGCCGATGTACCCGGCCGACAGCAGGGCGAAGATGTAGGCCTGCAGCACCTGGATGAAGGCCTCGAGGAAAGTCATCAGGATCGCGAAGATGAACGCCACCGGCGAAACGAGCTTGAGCCCGAAACCGTCGGTCTCGGTCAGCAGGAAGCTGCCGCCGAGGGTGAACACCATGATGATGAGGTGACCGGCGAACATCGCGGCGAACACTCGGATGGCGAGCGTGGCCGGCGCGATGAAGAACTTCTGCGCGAACTCGATGGTCGAGAACAGCGGCAGCACGAAGCCCGGGACTCCAGCCGGCGCGAGCTCCTTCTTCAGGTAGCCCTTGAAGCCGTAACGCTTGAAGCCGACGTAGTGGTAGACCGGGTAGACGACCAGCACCGAAAGCGCGAGCGGGAAACCGATCCGCGCCATGGTCGGGAACTGGAAGAACGGGATGATCCCGAACAGGTTGTTCACCAGTACGAAGGTGAACAGGCCGAGGATCAGCGGGATGAACGGCTTGAAGTCCTTCGAGCCGATCTGTTCCCGGGCGATGTTGTTGCGGCCGAAGTTGTAGAGCGACTCGGCGATGAACTGCGACTTGCCGGGGACGACCTTCAGCTTCCGCGACGCCAGCACGAAGTAGGCGACGATGATGATCAGCGAGACCACCACGAGCAGCATGGGCTTGGTGAAGCTTCCCCAATAACCCGAGCCGAAGAGCGGCGGCAAGTTGAAGTCCGCCACACCGGGGGGCGTGAAAGTGCCACCCTCGGTCAGTACCAGCGCGCCCACTGGGCTCCTTCCGGTTCTCCCGGCCGGCGTTCACTCCGCCGGGGGAATCGTCACGATCTGGACTTAACGTACCCGATACGTATCGGGACGTCGGAGGCGGCTACCCCACTGTGCGCCGAACACACCTTCACGTTCTGCACACGGGGTTTCTCGCGTGAACACTGCCCTGCGGTCTACTTCGGACCAGCGGCGGAAGAGGCGGAACTACACGGTCGCCACACTGCTGATCGCGGTTCGTCTTAGGGAGCGTGCGGCCGAGCCGCCACCCTTGACGCGGACCATACCAGCAGGTCAATCAGTGCCGTACAGGCGTACTCCATACCAACCGATCAGCGCAGGACCTAAGTCCCGGGTCCGCCCGGGACCCAAGTCCGGACCCGGCCGGGACCGGGTCCGCAACGTCGCAGGCGGCGGGTCCCGGGGCACTTTCCCGGCGCGCACGAAGGCGCACTTTTGTGGTACCGGTCACACTCGGGTGGCCGCAGGCCGGTTCACTCTGCGTAACAGAAGTTCGGGAGTGTCAGGAGGGGATGATCGTCGGGATCTTGGTCTTGCGGAAGGCGGCGAATTCGGCCGCGGCGGCCAGCAGGATGGCGACGATCATGGTGATGCCGAGCGACATCGGGTGCAGCGCGGTGACGCCCTTCAGCAGCGTCAGCGCCCCGAACAGCAGGACGACCTTCACGACGTACCCGCCGAGCGCGATGACCATGACGAACATCGGGTCCTGGCCGGCGCTGAACTTCATCAGGCCCAGCGTGGACAGCGACGCCAGCATGGCGAGCACACCGCCGACGAGCGAGCCGAGGAAGCCGGGCATCCCGTTGAGGATGCTGAAGAGCACGATGCAGACGATCACCGCGGGCGGGGTGACGAGCAGCGAAGCCTTCGTCATCGCGCGGGCGGCCTGCAGCACCACCTTGGCGTGCGGGTTCTCCTGCTCGGACGTTTCGGTCTCGCTCACGGCCTGCTCCCTGCTCGGTTCGGCTTCCGAGTGTAGAGAACGCGCCTGGTCAGGTTCCGGCCTGGTTGCGCGAACGCAGGCGCGGGACGATCGAAACCAGCACCGCGAACACCAGCCCGACCCCGATGATCCACAGCGCCGCCGCGTCGTCGAACAGCGTCACCGAGACCGCGCCGAACGCCAGGATCCCGGCCCACAAGTAGATCAGCAGCACCGCGCGACGCTGCGAATGGCCGATCTCCAGCAGCCGGTGGTGCAGGTGCATCTTGTCCGCCGCGAACGGGCTTTCGCCGCGGCGCGTGCGCCGGATGACCGCCATGATCAGGTCCAGCAGCGGCACGAACAGCACCGCCGCCACGACCACCAGCGGCGAAAGCAGCGCGATCGCGTCCTTGCCGCTGAACTGCGGGTACGGCACGCGCCCGGACGCCGACGTCGTCGCGCCCGCGAGCATCAGGCCGATCATCATCGACCCGGAGTCGCCCATGAAGATCTTCGCGGGCTGGAAGTTGTACGGCAGGAACCCCAGACACGCGCCGGCGAGCGTCGCCGCGATCAGCGCCGGCGGGTACGTGCCGACGTCGCCGCCGGAGCTGTCCAGCAACCCGAGCGAGAACGCGCACGTCGCCGCCGCCGCGATGAAGCCGAGGCCGCCGGCCAGCCCGTCGAGGCCGTCGACGAAGTTCATCGCGTTGACCATCACCACGACCATCACCACGGTGAGCAGCGCGCCCTGGTTCTTGTCGAGCACCAGCACCGAGCCGAACGAGCCGGCGTTGCCGCCCCACGGCACCCAGAACGACACCCACTGCACGCCGAAGATGACCAGGATCCCGGCGCACATGACCTGGCCGGCCAGCTTCGTCCAGGCGTCCAGCTCGAACCGGTCGTCGAGCGCGCCGATCAGCGAGATGACGCCCGCCGCGAGCAGCACGCCGACCGAGTCGAACGACGCGTCGAAGCCGTGCGACAGCGCGGGCAGCTGGTGGGCCAGCCCCATCGCGCCGGCGACGCCGAGGAAGATGCCGATGCCGCCCATCCGCGGGATCGGCGCGACGTGGACGTCGCGCGCACGGGGGTTGGCGATCGCGCCGACGCGGATCGCCAGCCGGCGCACGACGCCGGTGAGCAGGTAGGTCACCGCCGCCGCGGTCAGCGCGACGAGGATGTATTCCCGGATGGGGAGAAGACCGGATGTGGGCGGCACGGGTGCGTCACGCTCGCGGGGTCGGGGTCACCCGCGACACGCTATCGTGCCGCGGAAGACCGCTTGATCCGGCTTCAGGCCAACGATTCCGCGGGTACACCGAGCACCTCCGCGATGGCGTCCTTGCTCACCGCGCCCTCGCGCAGCACCACCGGCTCGGTGCCGGTGAGGTCCACGATGCTCGACGCGACGGGCTCGCCGCTCGACCCGCCGTCGAGGTACACCGCGACCGAGTCGCCGAGCTGTTCCTGGGCGTCCTGCGCGGTGCTGGCCGGCGGCCGGCCCGAGACGTTCGCGCTCGAGACGGCCATCGGGCCGACGTCGCGCAGCAGTTCCAGGGCCACCGGGTGCAGCGGCATCCGGAGCATCACGGTGCCGCGGGCGTCGCCGAGGTTCCACTGCAGACTCGGCGCGTGCGGGAGCACGATGGACAGATCGCCCGGCCAGAACGCTTCGATGAGCGCGCGCGCCTGCGGGGGCACGCCGAGCACCAGACCGTCCACAGTGGACCAGGAGCCGACGAGCACGCCGACCGGCATGTCCGGGCCGCGGTTCTTCGCGCGCAGCAGCGCCTGGACGGCACCCGCGTCGAACGCGTCGGCGCCGATGCCGTAGACCGTGTCGGTCGGCAGGACGACCAGCCTGCTCGACCGCACCGCGCCCGCGGCCGCCGTCAGTCCGTCGGCCCGGGACTCCCGCTTGCTGCAGTCGTAGACCACGCTCATGGGCGCCAAGCGTAGTCCGGCCGCCGGAACGGGCGTTCGCCGCGTCACACCGGCCGGAAGCACCGCCGAGGGCCGGACGTCGCGAATGAGTCATTCGCGACCTCCGGCGCCGCGAATGAGTCATTCGCGGCACGCGCCGGGCCGACAACCGGCCAGACTTTCGTCGTGGAGCAAGCGGGTAAACCTCGCCGCGAGGCAGAACTCCGGCAGTGCGGCTCAATACGGTCGATCACCGGGAACCACCCCCGTGGGTTCCCAGTGAAGGAGCCGCAGATGCGCCCCAGAACCCCGAAAGCGCTCGCCCTGCTCGCCGCGGTCGCCGTCCTCACCGGGCTCGGCGCCGGCACCGCCGCCGCCGAGCCGCTGACCCGTGGCTGGCCGGCCCCGATCGACGCCGCCCACTGGGAGAACCAGGACCACATGACCTGGTCCGACTACAAGAAGGTGCCCGGGACGAACTGGGCCGACCCCTCGCTCAAGCCGACCCAGCGCACGTTCAAGGGGGCCGTCGTCCTCGCCGACTACCCCGACCAGGACTTCGTCGTCACGCAGCCGGCGAACTCGACGGTGTTCGGCAACCCCGCGCCGACCGCCGCGAACATCCCGCGGGCCGGCGTCGCGCAGTACTACCAGGACTTCCTCAACAAGCCCGAGGCGCTCAACAACGGGCACACCATCAACGAGTACTGGATGGAGGACTCCGGCGGCCGCTTCGGCGTCCAGCTGACCGCGTTCGGGCCGTACCGGATGCCCGGGCAGTCCTACGAGTACGGCATGGAGTTCCAGCCGAGCGCGTGCCCGCCCGCCGCGAACTGCGACCGGGACATCCGCAAGGACGCCGGGGACGCCTGGCGCGCCGACGTCGGCGACACCGCGAACCAGTTCGACTTCGTCTTCTACCTCTCCGCCGGCCAGGACGAGAGCTCGACCTGGCAGGAGTTCGGGGAGATGAAGTTCGGCACCAAGGAGAGCGTGCCGGACGCGTTCGGGCCGCCGAACCACGACCTGCCCGACTACGCGGCGACGCGGTACGTGCCGTGGACGTCGTGGAAGTCGGCCGCCAGCATCTGGCCGAACGCGCAGGACGGCAGCTCGGTGCAGGCCGAAAGCTCCGGCCAGTCGACCTACGCCCACGAGTTCAGCCACATCCTCGGCATCGGCGACAACTACAACAACCCGTTCGGCGTCCCGCCGTCCCGCAGCTACAGCGGGCCGTGGGACATGTTGTCGCGCGGCACGTTCAACGGCCCCGGCGGCCCGCACACGCGCTGGCAGATCCCGGCGACGCAGGGCAGTTCGATGGGCGCGCAGCACCAGCTGCGCAACAAGCTGAAGCTCGGCATCGTCGACCCGGCGGACGTCCTGCAGCTGGACCGGGACGCGCTGGCGTCCTCCGGTCCGGTGTCGGCCCGGTTGACGGCGCGCGAGACGGAGGCGCAGCCGGGGGCGTTCACCGGCTTGAACATCAAGCTGACCGGCGGGGACAAGGCGCCGAAGTGCGACCGCGCCAAGGACCCGTTCTGCGACGGCGGCGGCTACGACAACTACACCGTCGAGGTCGTCGACCGGATGGGCGCGGACTCCTTCGCGCCGGACTCCGGCGTCATGATCACCAAGACGAAGAACAAGGACAACGCGCCCTTCGACTGGGTGATCGACGCGAACCCGCAGGACATCGGCATCACCGACTACACGAAGCCGGACGGCACGCCGGTGAAGATCACCATCGGGGACTACCGGCAGCTCAACGACGCCCTGTTCAAGGCGGGCACCGAGGCGTCGAGCCCGTACGAGTACACCGACCAGGCCAACCGGCTGCGGTTCCTGATCACCGACCTGGCCCGCGACCGCCGCGGCGTCCTGTCGTACACGGTGACGGTGGCCTCGCTGGACGGCTCGGGCAGCCAGGCGCGCGGCGCGGCGGTGACCCCGGCGCTGCCGGCGTTCGCCCGAGGCGGTCTCGCGACCTGCGACTTCGGCCTGATCAACACAGGGTCGGCGAAGGGCGCGAAGGCACCGTACGACACGGACACGTACCGGCTGAGCGCGTCGACGGACGCCCGCGGCTGGGAGGTCCGGCTGCCGAACGAGCTGGCGACGGCGAAGTTCGGCGGGCACGTGAAGGTGCCGGCGTACGCGAAGCGCGGTGCTGGTGGTGACCTGGCGGCCCGCGTGAAGCTGACGGCGACATCGGTGAGCGACCCGTCGAAGACCGCGACGGCGAGCTGCACGGCGTTCGGGTTCTGACGTGAACCGGCGGGGGCCGCGGCCCCCGCCGGTTCCGATCACTCCGAGGGGGTAGCTTCGGCTTCCTCGACCATCTCCACGAGCTCGGCGACGACACCCCGCGCCCCTTCGTCGTCCGGGAACCACTCGGCGGCCTCGGCCGTCAGCTTCTGCCGGATCACCTTCATGATCTCCGCCCCTGCTCCGCCGTGTAGCTGCTCAGGGAGATGAACGCGTCCGCGGCGTGCCGGCCCGCGGAATTCGCGGCCTCCCCGGCCTTCTTCGCGGCGTCCCCGGCCCGCAGTTCCGCCTCGGCGACGTCACGCGCGTTGCGCGCCGCGTCGCGGGCGTCCAGCGCGGCCTGCCGCGAAGATCACACGCTCAGCCGAGCCGCCGGGCCGTGACGAACCGGGGCCGCCCGGCCAGATCCGCGTGTCCCTCGACGCCCGTCAGCACCCGTCGCGCCCGTACCAACGCCGGAACCGCCGACCCGTGCGTGTCGTCGTGCTCGATCGCCAGCCCGCCTCCCGGCCGGAGCAACCGCGACCCCGCCGCGATCGCGTGGCGGATCACCGCCAGCCCGCTCTCTTCCGCGAACACCGCGCGCGGCGGGTCGTGCTCGGCGACCTCCGGGGGCACCGGCGTGCCCTCCGGGACGTACGGCGGGTTGCACAGCACCAGGTCGACCAGGCCGTCGAGCTCGGCGAACATCGTCGGGTCGCCGATGTCGCCCGAATACAGGCGGATCGGGGTGTTGCCCGCGTCCGCGTGGACGTCCGCGTTGTGCCGCGCCCAGGCCAGCGCCTGCGGGTCGACGTCCACCGCGTAGACGACCGCGTCCGGCCGGGCGTGCGCCACCCCCAGCGCCAGCGCCCCGGAGCCGGTGCACAGGTCCACCACCACCGGGAACTCGCGGCCCTGCAGGAACTTCACGCCCCACTCGAGCAGCAGCTCGGTCTCCGGGCGCGGCACGAACACCCCCGCGCCGACGGCGACCGTGATGTCGCCCAGCGCCGCCCAGCCGGTCAGGTACTGCAGCGGGATCCGCTTCGCGCGCTGCTGGACGAGCTGCCCGATGGCTTCGATCACGGGCGGGTCGACCAGCGGGACCATCGGCAGCCGGCCGCGTTCGACCCCCAGCACGTGCGCCGCGATCACCTCGGCGTCGAACCGCGGCGAGGCGACGCCGGCGCGTTCGAGAATCCGGGTGGCCTCGATGATGGCCAGGCGCAGCGGCTGCCGATTCACTCGTCGTCCTTCACCTCGTCAAGCCTGGCACACCAGGCGGAACTCCCCCGTCAGGACACGCGCCGGTCCTACGCCGTCCAGCGTATCGAGCCGCCCTCACGAGCGTGATAAACAGCCACGAAACGCCGGTCACCGCCACAATGGATCCGCACGGGGACGCTCCCGGCACCGCCACCGCGCGGATATCCTGGCCGCAGCGTCGCCGATGCCCGAGACGCCGACCCCCGGGAGCGCCAGTGCCGACCGAGCCGACCACGCGCCGCCGGGTCGCGTTCATCTTCCCCATCTACAACGAGGAAGCGAACATCGACCTGCTGCACCGCACGGTCGACGAGGTCATCGCGCCCTTGGCCGGGCGGTACGACTTCAGCTTCATCTACGTCGACGACGGCAGCCGGGACGCCTCCCTGGACCGGCTCACCGAGCTGGGGGCGCGCGACCCCCGCGTCACGGTCGTCGAGCTGTCCCGCAACTTCGGCCACCAGATGGCCGTCACCGCCGGGCTCGACCTGGTGGACGCCGACGCCACGATCATCATGGACAGCGACCTGCAGGACCCGCCGCGGGTGGCCCTCGAGCTGCTCGAGAAGTGGGAAGAGGGCTACGAGGTCGTCTACGCGCAGCGCCGCTCGCGCCGGGACTCGCCGTTCAAGCGGTTCACCGCGAGCGCGTTCTACTGGTTCCTCCAGAAGATGGCCGCGGTCGAGATCCCGAAGAACACCGGCGACTTCCGGCTGGTCGACCGCAAGGTCGTCGACGAGCTGCGCAAGTACCGCGAGCGCGACCGGTTCCTGCGCGGCCTGGTCAGCTACGTCGGCTTCCGGCAGACGGCGGTGCTGTTCGACCGCGACCAGCGCAACGCCGGCGTCACCGGCTACCCGCTGACGAAGATGCTGCGCTTCGCCGCCGACGGCATCCTCGGCTTCTCGACGACACCGCTGCGGATGATCACGCGGATGGGGTACCTGATCTCGATGCTGAGCTTCCTCGGCGTGCTCTACGTCGTCGGCGTGAAGCTGTTCGCGCCGGAGACGGCGGTGCCCGGCTGGGCGTTCATCACCATCGCGATGTTCTTCCTCGGCGGGATCCAGATCATCATGCTCGGCGTGCTCGGCAGTTACATCGGCCGGACGTATTCGCAGGTCCAGAACCGGCCGCTGTACACGGTGGCGTCGGTGCGCACGGGCGTCCCCTCGGCGGCCGAAGCCGCCGAGGACAACCGGAGCGCCGCCCGATGAGGTTCGTCACGGCCACGCAGGTGCGCTTCGGGATCGTCGGGATCGGCAACACGCTCGTCGACGCGCTCGGCTACGCGCTCTTGGCGACGGTGGGCGTGCCGACGTTCGTCGCCAACTTCATCTCGACGACGGCGGGCATGCTGCTGTCGTTCACGCTGAACCGGAACTTCACGTTCCGCGCGAAGGACGGCGACCTCCGCCGCCAGGCGCTGCTGTTCTTCGGCGTGACGGCGTTCGGGCTCTGGGTGGTCCAGTTCTCCGTCATCCAGCTGGTCGGGCACCTGTTCCCGGGCGTCAACCTGCTGGTGCCGAAGGGCGCGGCGATCGTCGTCGGGCTGTTCTGGAACTACCTGCTCTACCACTACGTCGTGTTCCGCCACCGTCCGGTTTCGCCCATTCCCGGTGCAGCGCCCGCCGACTCTGCGTGATCTCGTACGCTCTTCCGAGTGCGATTCCGTGAACTGCGCTTCGGCTTGGGCGTCTTCGTCCTTTCCTTGGGCGTCCTGCTGGTCCGGTTCCTCGTGCCGAGGCCGGTCGGGATGGCTGACAACGGTGACGGCTGGCGCCTGCTGTGCGACCTCGGGGGCCGGCACCCGGAGCTCAAATCCGAGTTCTACGTGCACTTCAGCTACGGGCCGGGGTCGGCCTGCAAGAGCGACTACATCTCGAGCCAGGCGTGGCTCGACTGGTTCGCGAGCAAGCTGGGGAAGGTGCTCGGCTCGTCGGCGGAGCTCAACCTGCTGGTGCTCGGCGCGATCACGTCCGTGCTCATCGCCGCCGGTGTCGCGGCGACGGTCCTCGGCCTGGAGCTGAGCCGCCGCAACCGCGTCATCGCGGCGGTGCTGCTCCTGCTCGTCATGGCCGACTCGGCGTTCTTCGGCTACTTCGCGTCGGTGCTCAGCGAGGGTGCCGGGTTCGTCGGGATGCTGCTGATGACCGGCGGCCTGCTGCTGATGAACCGCACGGGCGCGGCGCGGTACTGGGGCGCGGCGCTGACCGTGGTGGGCGCGCTGATCGGCATCAACGCGAAGTCGCAGACGCTGCTGCTGATCCCGCTGTTCGTGGTGGCGCTGGCGTTGCTCCGGCCGCTGGGCAAGCGGGGCTGGGCGCGGTGGCTGCTGCCGCTGGGCGTGCTGGTGGTCGTGGGCGCGGGGACGGCGGCGGTGCAGTCCCACGGCGACCCGGCCAACGCCGAGTACCGCGAAGCGAACATGTACCACGTGGTGTTCGACAGCATCGTGGACGGCAAGCACGACACGGACGCCGACCTGGCGGCGCTGGGCCTCCCGTCGAGTGCGAAGAAGTTCATCGGCACCGGCTGGTGGGCGGCGCACCCGTGGACGGACGCGGACTACAACGGCTTCCGCGACAAGATCAGCCGCCGCAACGTCGTGCAGTACTACACGGGCCATCCGACGCGCACGCTGCAGATCCTCCAGCAGGGCGCGGTCGACACGCTGACCGCGCGCCCGTCCCGGCTGGGCAGCTTCGCCGAGTCGGCCGGGTTCCCGCAGATGGCCCAGGAGTACCGGGTGCCGGTGTTCTCCGGGCTGTCCGCGCTGGCGGCGCCGCTGGGGCTGTTCGTGCTGGTGCCCTTCTGGCTGCTGATCGGCTGGGCCGGGGTGCGGGCGTTCCGCCGTCGCGCGCGGGAGTACGGCGTCGTCGTGTTCTTCCTGCTGCTGTTCGCGGTGGGCCAGTTCGGGCTGTCGGCGCTCGGCGAGGGCGTGGAGGGCGTGAAGCACCAGCTGCTGACGCTCTTCCCGACGTTCCTGGCCTTCGTGTTCGCGGTGCTGAGCTTCTTCCCCCGGCCGGCCGCACCGGAGCCCGAGGAAGAGGTGGAGCCGGTGACCGAGGTCTTCGACGCCTTCCGGGAGCCGGAGCAGCCCGCCGTCCGCTGACGGCTGCCGTGTCGACCCTTGGATCACGCGTGTCGGCGCCCTGATCACGGCGAACCCCGCCTGCGATGTGCGGGAAGGGTCGACTCCCGTGACTGGAGCGCCGACACGTGTGATTGCGGAGTCGACACGGCGTCAGGGTGCGGGGGTCATCCGTACATCGCCATCTGCTGGAACGCCGCGAGCGCCTGGTCGATGGGGTGTGGCTGCGGCACACCGGCGGAGTCGAGCCGGTTCCACCTCTGGAGGTTCAGCGCGACGGCCAGCTGCCGTTCGCCGTCGGCGCGGATCATGGCGAGCGCCCCGCCGCCCCAGACCGTGCCGCCGTGGCCCCAGAAGGTGGCCTGGCCGGGCGCCTCCACCGGGTGCAGGCCGAGACCGTAGTCGATCAGCTTGCCCTCCTGCGAGATGACCGGGACAGTGCGCCGCATCTGCTCCAGCGACGACCGGCTGACGATCTTGCCCGCGTGCAGCAGGCGGAAGAACCGGTTGAGGTCCGCGACGGTCGAGACCAGCGCGGCCGCCGGTCCCACCCACGACATGTCGAAGATGCTGTAGTCGCGCGGCGGGTCGATCATGCCGAACCACGCCTCGTAGAGCCGCGAGTGCGGCCCGTCGACGTCCGTTCCCTCCGGGAATCCGGTGTCGCGCAAGCCGGCGCGCTCGATGACGTCCTGGGTGATGTGCTTCTCGGCCGCGGTACCGGTCACGTGCTCCAAGAGCTCGCCCAAGAGCAGGTAGTTGGTGTTCGAGTACACCCCAGGCGCACCACCCGGGGTGCCGACGGCTGGTGCGGCGACCCCCAGCGCGATCAGCTCGGCGGCCTCGAACCGGGTGAACCGGTGGTCGTCGAAGCTTTCGGGCCCGGTCTTCGCCAGGTCCGGGAACGCGCTGAGCGAGGGATACGCGAAGGGCAGGTACTCGGCGAGCCCGCTGGTGTGGTCGAGCAGCATCCGGACCGTGATCGCGTCACCGCGTTCGCCGGGGACCAGCCGCGGCAGGTAGTGGCCGATCGGGGTGTCGAGCCCGAGCTGCCCCACCTCGACCTGCCGCAGCACCGCGGCGGCGGTGAAGGTCTTCGTGATGCTGCCGACGCGGTGCCGCAGGCCGACGGTGACCGGGCGGCCGGTGGCGACGTCGGCGACCCCGGCGGCGCCGCGCCAGACGTGGTCACCGGCTCGCACCTCGGCGAACAGGCCCGGCATCCCGGCGCGGTGGACGTTCTCGAGGGCGGCGTTCAATCCGGCGAAATCCCATGGTTTCGGCACGACAGGTGTCCTCTCCCCAGTGTGTGTTCCAGCGATGTCCTCATTATGCACGCACCGCGTGCAACAGCAAGTGCATAGGCTAGGGCGACACCGACGAGAGGGGCGAGATGACAGGCCGAAGGCGCTGGTCGACCGAAGAAATCCTGGACACGGCGGCGGAGCTGCTGAGCACCGGCGACGCCGACTCGTTCAGCGTGCGCAAGCTCGCCGCGGCGCTGGGGACCGATTCCTCCAGCCTCTACCGGCACTTCCGCAACAAGACCGAGCTGCTGCGCGCGGTCGCCGACCGGATCCTCGTGTCCGCCATGGACGGCTACCGTCCCGAGGGCGACTGGAAACAGCGGCTCACCGCCACGGCGCTGCGCCTGCGGGAGGCGTTCGGCCGGCACCCGCAGATCGCCGCGATCTGGGGACGCTACGCGTCCGGCGGCACCGGATCCCGGCTCGTCATGGAAGAGGTGCTGCAGGCCCTCCGGACGTCGGGACTGCCCGACGAGGAGATCCCGGCGCGCTACCACCGGCTCGCGATCCTCATCGCGGCGTTGATCGCCGCCGAGGCCGGGGTCGACACCGTGACCCCCACGGAGCACGAACAGGGCATGGAACAGTTCCGCGTCGCGGTACTGGGCGCCGACCCCGAACACTTCCCGGCTTTGTCCCACTTCGCCCGCGAAGTGCGCCCCCTCGGGGCGGACCGCCGCGCCGCGTTCGAAGAGCTCCTCGCCGCCCAGCTCGCGCAGATCGAGGCCGCGATCCCCTGACCGCGCCGGTCAGCCGGCGGAGGTGGCCAGGCGCTCTTCGCGGTCGGCCGTCGCCAAGGCATCCAAGACGCCGTCCAGGTCCCCGTCCAGAACCTGGTCCAGGTTGTACGACTTGTAGTTCACCCGGTGGTCCGAGATCCGGTTCTCCGGGAAGTTGTACGTCCGGATCCGCTCCGACCGGTCGACCGTGCGGACCTGGGACTTGCGGGCGTCGGACGCCTTCGCCGCCGCCGCCTCCTCCGCGACCGCCTGCAGCCGGGCCTGCAGCACCTGGAGGGCCCGCGCGCGGTTCTGGATCTGGGACTTCTCGTTCTGGCAGGAAACGACGATGCCGGTCGGCAGGTGGGTGATCCGGACCGCCGAGTCGGTCGTGTTGACGCTCTGGCCACCCGGGCCCGACGAGCGGAACACGTCGATGCGCAGGTCGTTCGGGTCGATCTCGACCTCGACCTCCTCCGGCTCCGGGTAGATCAGCACCCCGGACGCCGACGTGTGGATCCGGCCCTGCGATTCGGTCGCCGGCACGCGCTGGACGCGGTGCACGCCGCCTTCGAACTTCAGCCGGGACCAGACGCCGTCGACGACGGCCGACTTCGTCTTGATCGAGAGCGTGACGTCCTTGAAGCCGCCCAGGTCGGAGTCCACCGAGTCGAGGACCTCGGCCTTCCAGCCGTGGCGCTCGGCGTAGCGCAGGTACATCCGCAGGAGGTCGCCGGCGAACAGGGCCGACTCCTCGCCGCCCTCGCCGGACTTGATCTCCATCACGACGTCGGAACCGTCGTACGGGTCGCGCGGCAGCAGCAGCTCGGTGAGCTTCGACTCCAGGTCGGGGATCCGCGCGCTCAGCTCGTCGGCCTCGGCCGCGAACTCCGCGTCCTCCGAGGCCATCTCCCGGGCGGCCGCGAGGTCGTCGCGGGTGGTGTCCAGCTCGTGGACGGCACGCACCACGGGCGTCAGCTCGGCGTAGCGGCGGCCGAGCTTGCGGGCGCGCGCCTGGTCGGCGTGCACCGCCGGGTCCGCCAGCTGGGTCTCCAGCTCCGCGTGTTCGGCGAGCAGCCCCTTGAGCGAGCTCGAATCCACCTGTGCCACCTCTCAGCCCGGTTCGAGACGGCGAGGCCGTCCAAAGCAACGGCGCCCACCCGCGCGTGCGGGTGGGCGCCGTGAAAAAAGCTACTTGGCGTCGGCGTCCTTCTTCTGCCGCTTGCCGTAGCGAGCCTCGAAGCGCGCGACCCGGCCACCGGTGTCCATGATCTTCTGCTTGCCCGTGTAGAACGGGTGGCAGTTCGAGCAGATCTCGACGTGGATGTCGCCACTGGTCTTGGTGCTGCGCGTGGTGAAGCTGTTGCCGCAGTCGCAGTTCACGTTCGTGACCACGTACTCGGGGTGAATACCGCTCTTCATGGTGTCCTCTCTCGTTGGCTCCGGGTCCCCAGTCGTTCTCGCGGGGTGAACCGGCGCCGGACTTCAGCGGGTAATTCTGCCAGACGGGCTGACGATCACTGGAACGCACCCCGCTGACCAGGTATTCCGGACCGCGCCCGGGGCCCCTCCGGGCCCTTCGAAGTGACACCCGTCACTGCCCTGCCACTGCTCGGGGGCCCCGGCGGGCGCCTGCCCTGATCGGGTGAATCTCGGGCGCGTGAATAACAAAAACCCGGCGGTCCGCTACTTCTGTGCGTCGAGGAAAGGGATCACACAATGACTGCAGTGAACGGCGCGCAGGTGATGTCCTGGCCGCCGGCCGACGGCAACGCCGCCTATTTGGACAAGACGCTGCGGCACATCCCCGTCGAACTGGGCATGGCCGAGGGCGTGGGCTGGCGCACCCTCTTCGCCATGTGGCTACGGGCGTTCGTCGCCTCGGCCGTCGTCGGGTCGTTCTTCTTCGTGCTCGCCGCGATCATCTCGATCGTCAGCGTGGGAGCGTCGGCATCGTCCGGATACGGCAGCTCCGCGGCCGGAGCGGGCGCGGGTTTCGTCGTCGCCGTGATCGGCGGGTTTGTTTCGTTTTTCGTATTCTGGTTCGTCCTGCTGCTGACCAAGGTGACCGAACCGATCGCGGAATGGCGGGTGCTGCTCGCCGACCGGGCGGATCGGGCCGATTCGGCGTACAGCCACATTTTCGGCGTGCTGTGGCGGCGGCAGTTCCCGGTGCGCTGGCGGGTCCGGCGGATCCATTCCGCTTCGGCCTCGATCAGCAACCGGCTGGTCGTCTCCCACGGCCCTTACACCGCCTACGTCTCGGTGTTCGCCTACGGGACCAGCCTCTACCTCGGCTGGACGATGTGGCGGGCCCGCCGCGGGACCGCGCTGGTCGCGCAGTTCTTCGCGGACCTGGTCCACAGCATGGCCGGCCACTACGACATCGAACGCGAGATGATGCGCACCGAGCCGGTGCGGGCCATGCGCGAAGCGGTGCACGCCGCCTGCCGGGAAGGCCTGCTGTGCGCCGCCGAAGGCCAGTGGGTGCCGGCCGAATACGGTTTCCCGCAGGGCCTGCCGCCGCTGGAGGAGTCCGGCTTCGCCGAGGCTCCCGTGCCCGCCGTGCCGCAGCCGTGACGCCGCCGGGCGTCGCGGTCGAGTCCCGGCCGGGCGCGCACTGGGCGTGGGCGGCACTGCTGCTGCGGCCCGCCACCACGCTCTCCCGGACGCTCGCCTACCCCGAGGTGGACGAGCAGCGCTGGCTGGCCCAGCTGGCCGTGGCGGAGCGGGCGTGGATTTCCGGGCGCTGGACGACCGAGCAGCACGCCCGCTGGGAGCTGCGCTTCGGCAGCAACGACGGCGAGGCGCTCTCCTGCGTCCTCCTCGCCCGGACCCACGGCTCCGACCGCGATGCCGTCGTGACGGCGGCCGCGGCCCTGCGTGACCGGCTCGCCGCCATGCCCGGTCACGTCGTGGCGGAGCCGGTGCTCGACGACGGCGAGGTGCGCCGGCTCCTGCACCACCCGGGCGGGACTCCACAGGCGGCCTACGAGGTCCGGAAACGGCTGCGGTGGGCCTGGCGCGATCCCCGGGAGACCCACCGGCGGGTCGACGCGGCGATCACCCCCCTGACCGCGGGAGCGACCAGCTGGGAGACGGTCTGGCACGCGCTCGCCGGCCAGTCCGCGCCCACGACGGTGGCCGTCCACCTCGAGCCGTGGTCCGTGCCCGCCCAGCTGACCCCGCACCTCACGTGGCTCGCCGGGGTCTACGCCGGGCTCGCCGCGGGACGGTCCGGCAACCCGATCTGGAACGTCGGATCGCCGCCGGACCCGTTCGCGCGGGAGGCCGCCGGCCGCTACTCCGATGCGGCGCGCCGCTACACCGGGCGCTGCTTCCGCCTCCGTGTCTCGATCGTCTCGGCCGGCTCCCTCGACCCGGCGTTCGCCGAGCTCGTCGCCGCCGCGACCGGCGGGGTCGTGTGCCCGGTCGCCCCGGCCGAGCTGCCCACCGTCACGCGCAACCTCGCGACCCTGGACCGTGGCTGGCTCGAGCTGACCCACGGCCAAGGTGCCCCGGCCGGCGAGCTCGGCGAGCCGGCCCGGACCCTGACCGACACCGTCGACGCGGAGGAAGCCCCGGTGGCGTTCCGGCTGCCGTACGAGCTCCCCGGTCACCTGCCCCTGTTCACCGCGCCCGGCCGCCTGGACCGCGTCGTCCTCGGTGGCCACGAGGAGGCTTTCACCGTGTCCGAGCCCGGGCAGCCCCCGCGCAAGCGCGTTTTCGTGTCTTACGTCCAAGAGGACCAGGACGAAGTCGACCGCCTCGTGCTCGGCCTGCGCGAAGCGGGCTACGACACGTGGATGGACCGCGACCGGCTCGCGCCCGGGATGCGCTGGAAGTCGGCGATCCGCGACGCCATCCTGAACGGCGACTCCTTCGTCGCGTGCTTCTCGCCGCGGTACTGGAAGAGCCGGACCTACATGAACGAGGAACTGACCATCGCCGTCGAGCAGCTGCGGCTGATGCCGCGCGACCGGCAGTGGTTCATGCCGGTGGTGTTCGAGGACTGCGAGCTGCCGGACCACCCGATCGGCCCGGGCGAGACCATCGCGAACAGCCTCCAGTACGCCGACTTCTCGGAGAGCTGGGACAAGGGGTTCGGTCAGCTGGTCGGCGCGTTGGGACCGCCGTCCTGACGGAGCCCGCGTAAAGGCCCCCTCACCGGACCGGTGAGGGGGCCTTTACGGACTTACGAGCGAAGTCCTCAGTCGTCTTCGTTGCCGCCGAGGGCGGTCTTCGAGACCTGCATGAGGAACTCGGTGTTCGTCTTCGTCTTGCGCAGCCGCGAGATCAGCAGGTCGATGGCCTGCTGCGAGTCGAGCGCGTGCAGCACCCGGCTCAGTTTCACGGTCACGGCCAGCTCGTCCGGATTCAGCAGCAGCTCGTCCTTGCGAGTACCGGACGGGTTGACGTCGACGGCCGGGAACACGCGGCGTTCGGCGATCTTGCGGTCGAGCTTGAGCTCCGCGTTACCGGTGCCCTTGAACTCCTCGAAGATGACCGTGTCCATCGTGGAACCGGTCTCGACCATCGCCGTGGCGAAGATGGTCAGCGAACCGCCGTTCTCGATGTTGCGCGCCGCGCCGAGGAACCGCTTCGGCGGGTAGAGCGCGGTCGAGTCGACACCACCGGACAGGATCCGGCCGGACGCCGGGGCCGCCAGGTTGTACGCGCGGCCGAGACGCGTGATCGAGTCGAGCAGCACGACGACGTCGTGGCCCATCTCGACCAGGCGCTTGGCCCGCTCGATCGACAGCTCCGCGACCGAGGTGTGGTCCGCCGGCGGCCGGTCGAAGGTGGAGGCGATGACCTCACCCTTCACCGAGCGCTGCATGTCCGTGACCTCTTCCGGACGCTCGTCCACCAGGACGACCATCAGGTGGCACTCGGGGTTGTTCGTCGAGATCGCGTTCGCGATGTCCTGCATGATCGTGGTCTTACCGGCCTTGGGCGGCGACACGATCAGAGCGCGCTGGCCCTTGCCGACCGGCATGATCAGGTCGATCACGCGGGTCGTGAGCTTGTGCGACTCGGTTTCGAGGCGCAGCCGCTCGTTCGGGTACAGCGGGGTCAGCTTGGTGAAGTCGGGGCGGCGCTTGGCCTCGTCCGGCTCCAGGCCGTTGATCGAGTCGACGCGCACCAGCGGGTTGAACTTCTGCCGCTGCTGCTCGCCGTCGCGCGGCTGGCGCACGCTGCCGGTGATGGCGTCACCGCGGCGCAGGCCGTACTTGCGGACCAGCGAAAGCGAGACGTACACGTCGTTCGGGCCGGCGAGGTAACCCGACGTCCGGACGAACGCGTAGTTGTCGAGCACGTCCAGGATGCCCGCGACGGGCAGCAGGACGTCGTCGTCACGGATCTCGGTGTCCGGGGAACCGCCGGCTTCACGCTGGCCGCCCCCGGTGCCCCGGCGACGACGGTCGCGGAAGCGACGGCCACGACGGCCGCCTTCCTCGTCGTCGTCCTGCTGCTGTTGCTGGGCGCGGTTGTCGCGGTTGTCCTGGCCGCGGCTGCCGCCGTCCTGCTGGTTGCGCTGGCGGTTTCCGTCCTGGCGGTTGCCGTCCTGGCGGTTGTCGTTGCGGCCGCCTTGGCGCTGCTGGTCGCGGTTGTTCCCGCCCTGGCTCTGCTGACGGTCGCCCTGCTGACGGTCGCCACCGCCCTGACGGTCACCCTGCTGCCGGTCACCGCTCTGCTGGCGGTCACCGCCAGCCTGGCTGTCGGGCGATCCGGCGGCGCGGTTGGAGCCGCGACGACGCCGGCCGCGGCCGCCCTCGTCGGGCTGGCCGTCCTGGCCGTCCTGCTTGTCCTGCTGCGGGCGCTCCGCCTGCGGCGGGGCGTCCACTGCCGGGGCGCTCGCCACCGGAGCCTCGGCCTTCGGCTTGGTCTCGACCGGCGCCGCCGGCGCTTCGGCCTTGGGCTCGCGCTTCGTGGCCTTGACCGGCTCGCCGACGCCCTCGAGCGGCAGCGTCTCGGCCGCCGCACGCTTGCGAGACTTGCCCTGACGCTCACGGATCGCGGCGATCAGATCGCCCTTGCGCATGCCCGTCGTCTCACCGACGCCGAGCTCCCCAGCCAGCGAACGCAGTTCCGCCACGGTCTTCCCGGTCAACCCGCCGACCGTCTTCTTGGGAGCGGGGGTGGTGCCGTTCGACTCCGCGGCGCTGCTACCCACGTCGCTCAAAAGATCGGTGTTGCTCACACATGTCCTTCCTGACCGATCCACGCCTCCAGGCGGATCAGCGGACTGCCGCTCGCTTCTGATCGCGAACCGGCGTATCTGCCCCCCGATACGGGAGATGAGCTCTTCGGCCGTGCGAAACACAGCTGGAGCGCCTCCACCACAGGGGTTTGCGTCCTCCATTCGGAGGACACGGAATTCGGCACCGCCGAAACCGGAAACCCGCCTACGTTCCTCCGCGTTACCCCGCTTGCCAGGCGGTGCGGATTCGGCGGATCAACGAAGGATGCGATCCGGGGACCGGCATCGGGTGCGGAAACGCACGGTGATCGAACGCCCCCGAGGGTAGACCGCGCCGGTGCCGGGTGCAACAACCACCCCCCGCGTGGCGGGCCGTACCGCGGGCACGTGACCCAGCCTTCACTGAGCCGCAACCCGCACACCCGCTAGATCAACGGGCAGCTCGAAGACGTCGAAGCCTTCAACGTCGACCCCCGCCGGCAGTATTCCCGTCGTGGTCAGCGCGAGCACCGTGGGACCCGCGCCGGAGACGGCGGCGGCGACCCCGCGTGCACGCAGCGTCGTCACCAGCTCGCCGCTGGCCGGGTACGCGGGGGCCCGGTAGTGCTGGTGCAGGCGGTCTTCGGTGGCGGCGAGCAGCAGCTCCGGCTTCGCCGTCAGGGCGAGCACGGCGAGCGCGGCGCGGCCGGCGTTGTGCGCGGCGTCGGCGTGCGGCACGGCCGCCGGCAGCAGGCCGCGCGTGGTCGCGGTGGCGGAGCGCACCGAGGGCACGGCCACGACCGGCCGGATCGACGGGTGCGGCGCGAGCCGCTCGGCGTGGAACTCCGCGCCCTGGCACCAGGCCACGACCAGCCCGCCGAACAGGCTCGCCGCGGCGTTGTCGGCGTGGCCTTCGAAGCCGGCGGCCAGCTGCAGGGCACCGGGCTCGTCGAGCTCCCGGCCCGCCAGCGCGTACCCGGCGGCGACGCCGGACACCACCGCGGCCGCCGACGAGCCGAGCCCCCGCGCGTGCGGGATCGCGTTGTAGCAGCGCAGGTGCAGACCCGGTGGCTCGACGCCGAGGTGCGCGCAGGTGCGCCGGATGGCGCGGACCACGAGGTGCGTTTCGTCGGTGGGGACGTCCTCGACGCCGCCCGCGCCCGCGTCGATGACCTCGACCTTGAGCCCGGTGTCGGTGACCCGCACCTCGACGACGTCGTGCAGCCCCAGCGCCATGCCGAACGCGTCGAAGCCCGGCCCCAGGTTCGCCGTGGACGCCGGGACGGTGATCCTGAAAGCGGTGTTCACCGCAGGTCCAGCGCCGCCGCGACCGCCGAGGGGTCCACCGCGAGCGGCTCGACCTCGACGTTGCCCGCCAGGGCCGTCTGCGGGTCCTTGAGGCCGTGGCCGGTGACGGTGCACACCACGCGAGACCCGCGCGGCAGCCGGCCGTCGGCGGCCGTGGCCAGCAGGCCGGCCACGCTGGTGGCCGACGCCGGCTCGACGAACACGCCCTCGCGCCCCGCCAGCAGCCGGTAGGCCTCGAGGATCTTCTCGTCGGTGACGGCTTCGAAGAGCCCGTCGGACGCGTCCTTCGCCTTCACCGCGGCGGTCCACGACGCCGGGCTGCCGATCCGGATCGCCGTCGCGATCGTGTCCGGGTCGCGGACCGGCTCGCCCAGCACGAGCGGCGCCGCACCGGCCGCCTGGAAGCCGAACATCCGCGGCGTGTTCTTCACCACAGCATCGGCCGCGTACTCCGAATACCCCGCCCAGTAAGCGGTGATGTTCCCCGCGTTGCCGACCGGCAGGCAGTGGATGTCCGGCGCCGTGCCCAGCGCGTCGCAGATTTCGAAGGCCGCGGTCTTCTGGCCGGCGATGCGCACCGGGTTGACCGAGTTGACGAGGGTGACCGGGTAGTCCGCCGCCGTCTTGCGGGCCAGCTCGAGGCAGTCGTCGAAGTTGCCGTCCACCTGCAGGATCCGCGCGCCGTGCAGCACGGCCTGGGCGAGCTTGCCCATCGCGATCTTGCCCTGGGGCACCAGCACGGCGCAGGTGAGGCCGGCGCGGGCGGCGTAGGCCGCGGCCGAGGCGGACGTGTTGCCGGTCGACGCGCAGATCACCGCCTTGAGCCCGCTCGCGAGCGCGTGCGTGATCGCCACGGTCATCCCGCGGTCCTTGAACGAGCCCGTCGGGTTCGCGCCCTCGACCTTGAGGTGGACCTCGCAGCCGGTCAGCTCCGACAGGTGCCGCGCGGGCAGCAGCGGCGTGTTCCCTTCCCCGAGCGTGACGACCTGCGCCCCGTCCGGGACCGGGACGCGATCCCGGTAGGCCTCGATGATTCCCGGCCAGGGGTGCCTGATCATGCGATCGCCTCGCTTCGCGAGACAGTGTCTGATCCTTTTTGGCGCATGATGTCCATGGTTCGCTCGCAAGCGTCGCTCACTGGTCCTCGCCCTCCACCCGCATCACGCTGACGACTTCGTGGACGACGTCGAGCTTGGCGATTTCGTCCACAGTGGACTGCAGGGCCGCGTCGGGGGCCTGGTGGGTCACCACGACCAGGCTCGCGCGATCGCCGACGTCGCTCTGCCGCACGGCCGCGATGCTCACGCCGTGGCCGGCGAACGCCTGCGCCACCTGGGCGAGCACCCCGGCGCGGTCGGCGACGGAAAGGCTTACGTGGTAACGGGTCGGCGTCTGGCCCATCGGCCGCATCGGGAGCGCCGCATGCGCGGACTCGCGCGGGCCGCGGCCGCCGGCCACCAGGTTGCGGGCGACCGCGACGAGGTCGCCGAGCACCGCGCTCGCGGTCGGCGCGCCGCCCGCGCCCTGGCCGTAGAACATCAGCTCGCCGGCGGCGTCGGCCTCGACGTAGACGGCGTTGTACGCGCCGCCGACCCCGGCCAGCTGGTGGCTGCGCGGGATCATCACCGGGTGCACGCGGGCGGAGACCGATTCGACGCCGTCGTCGTCGGTCACGCGTTCGCAGATCGCCAGGAGCTTGACCGTGCGGCCGAGCATCCGGGCCGCGCCGAGGTCGGCGGCGGTGACGTCGGCGATGCCCTCGCGGTGCACGTCCGAAGCCGTCACGCGCGTGTGGAAGGCCAGCGACGCGAGGATCGCGGCCTTCGACGCGGCGTCGTAGCCGTCGACGTCGGCGGTCGGGTCGGCCTCGGCGTACCCGAGGCGGCTGGCCTCGTCGAGCGTCTCCGCGTAGCCGGCGCCGGTCGAGTCCATCGCGGACAGGATGTAGTTCGTGGTGCCGTTGACGATGCCCATCACGCGCGTGATGCGGTCACCCGCCATGGACTCCCGCAGCGGGCGCAGCAACGGGATGGCCCCGGCGACCGCGGCCTCGAAGTAGAGGTCGGCGCCCGCGGCGTCGGCCGCCTCGAACAAGTCGGCGGAGTTTTCGGCCAGCAGGGCCTTGTTCGCCGTGACGACGGACTTCCCGGCCTTCAGCGCGGCCAGCAGCCAGCCGCGCACCGGCTCGATGCCACCGACCAGCTCGACCACGACGTCGACGTCGTCGCTGGTCACGAGCTTCTCGGCGTCGGCGGTCAGCAGCTCCGGCGGCAGTTCGGGGTGCTTGTCCGGGCGGCGGACGGCGATGCCGGCCAGCTCGACCGGCACGCCGGCCCGCGCGGCCAGCTCACCGGCCTGCTCGGCGAGCAGCCGGGCGACCTCGCCGCCGACGGTCCCGCAGCCGAGCAGGGCGACCTTGACGGCCCGGCGTTCCTCTGGGGCAGCCACTGTGTTCAGACCTCCAGGCGCAGCATGTCGTCGGTCGTCTCGCGCCGCAGCAGCAGCCGGGAGCTGCCGTTGCGCACGGCGACCACGGCCGGTCGGGGCTGCCGGTTGTACGTGCTCGCCATCGAGTAGCAGTAGGCACCGGTCGCCGCGACCGCCAGCAGGTCGCCGGGTGCCAGCGTGTCGGGCAGCCAGCAGTCTCGTACGACGATGTCGCCGGACTCACAGTGTTTTCCCACCACCCGGGACAGTACGGCCCGAACCGGCGCGTTGGCCTCTTCCGCGGAGCGGGAAACCACCCGGACGTCGTACACCGCGTCGTAGAGCGCCGTCCGGATGTTGTCGCTCATCCCGCCGTCGACGCTCACGTACCGGCGCGACAGGTCGTCGCCGAGCGAGACGTCCTTGATGGTGCCGACCTCGTACAGGGTGACCGTGCCGGGACCGGCGATGGCGCGGCCCGGCTCGCCGGCGATGCGCGGCACCGGCAAGCCCGCGTACGCGCACTCCTTGCGGACGATCTCGCGGATCTGCGTGATCATCTGCGCCGGCGGCGGCGGGTTGTCCTTCTCGGTGTAGGCGATGCCGAAGCCGCCGCCGAGGTCGACCAGGCTCAGCTGGTCGAGCAGCTCGGGGCCGTGCTCCTTGGCCAGGTCGGCGAGCAGCCCGACGACGCGGCGGGCAGCGACCTCGAAGCCGTCGGCGTCGAAGATCTGCGAGCCGATGTGGCTGTGCAGGCCGACGAGCTCGAGCGAGCGCGCGTTGAGCACCCGGCGCACCGCCTCCGCGGCATCGCCCCCGGCCAGCGAGAACCCGAACTTCTGGTCCTCGTGGGCGGTCGCGATGAACTCGTGGGTGTGCGCCTCGACGCCGACGGTGACCCGGATGAGCACCGCCTGCACGACGTCGTGGCGCGCGGCGATGTCGGCCAGCCGGGCGATCTCGAAGTACGAGTCGAGCACGATCGTGCCGACGCCGGCGACGATCGCCGCTTCGAGCTCCGCGGGCGACTTGTTGTTGCCGTGGAAGGTGATCCGGTCGGCCGGGAAGTTCGCGCGCTGCGCCACGGCGAGCTCGCCGCCGCTGCAGACGTCGAGGCTCAGTCCCTGCTCGGCCACCCAGCGGGCGATCTCGATGGAGAGGAAGGCCTTCGACGCGTAGTGCACCAGCGACGGGTCGTCGAACGCTTCGGCGTAGTCCGCGCAGCGGGACTTGAAGTCGGCCTCGTCGACCACGAACAGGGGCGTGCCGTGCTTTTCGGCGAGCTCGCGGACGTCGACCCCGGCGATCCGCACGACGCCGTCGGCGGCGCGGAACGTGTTGCGGGGCCACACCTTCGCGGGGAGGTTGTCGAGCTCCTCGGCCCCCGACGGCCGGAGCCCGGAGGTGTCGGCGTGGGTATAGACGTCGGCGTGCCTGGGGCCCGCGGGGTGAGCCATGGGTTACATCCGTTCCGGAGCGGAGACACCGAGGAGCACGAGGCCGTTCGCCAGCACCTGGCGGGCGGCTTCGCAGAGCGCGAGCCGGGCGTACGTCAGAGGGGTCGCCTCCTCGTCGCCCATGGGCAGCACGCGGCCCACGGTGTAGAACTTGTGGTAAGCGCCCGCGAGTTCTTCGAGGTAGCGCGCGATCCGGTGCGGCTCCCGCATGTCGGCGGCGCGGCGCACGGTTTCCGGGAACTCGCCGATGGTGCGGATCAGGTCGCCCTCGGCGGGCAGCGTCAGCAGTCCGAAATCGACGTCCGATCCGGACTGCTCGGCGAGACCGAGGTCGGCCGCGTTGCGCTGCAGGGACGCCAGCCGCGCATGGGCGTACTGGACGTAGTAGACGGGGTTGTCGTTGGAGTGCTTGCGCAGCAGGTCCAGGTCGACGTCCAAAGTGGAGTCCACGGAGTAGCGGATCAGCTCGTAGCGGGCCGGGTCGACGCCGACGGCCTCGACGAGGTCCTCCATCGTGATCACGGTGCCCGCGCGCTTGGACATCCGCACCGGCTTGCCGTCGCTGACCAGGTTGACCATCTGGCCGATCAGCACCTCGACGGTCGCCGGGTCGTCGCCGAACGCGGCGGCCGCGGCCTTGAGGCGGGCGATGTAGCCGTGGTGGTCCGCGCCGAGCATGTAGATGCACAGGTCGAAGCCGCGGTTGCGCTTGTCCTTGAAGTAGGCCAGGTCGCCCGCGATGTAGGCCGGGTTGCCGTCCTGCTTGATGACGACGCGGTCCTTGTCGTCGCCGTACTCCGACGACTTCAGCCACCAGGCGCCGTCCGCGAAGTACAGGTTCCCGGAGTCCTTCAGCTGCTGGACGGCGGAGCCGACCGCGCCCGACTCGTGCAGCGAGTTCTCGTGGAAGTAGACGTCGAAGTCGGTGCCGAACTCGTGCAGGCTCTGCTTGATCTCGGTGAACATCAAGGTGATGCCGATCCGGCGGAACGTCTCATGGCGCTGCTCTTCCGGCAGCGACAGCGCGCTCGGCTCGGCCTTGATGACCTCGGCGGCGATGTCGTTGATGTAGCCGCCCGCGTAGCCGTCCTCCGGCGCGGGCTCGCCCTTCGCGGCGGCGATCAGGGACCGGACGAACCGGTCGATCTGGGCGCCGGCGTCGTTGAAGTAGTACTCACGGGTGACCGCGGCGCCCTGCGCGCCCAGCACCCGGCCCAGCGCGTCGCCGACCGCGGCCCAGCGGGTGCCGCCCAGGTGGATCGGGCCGGTCGGGTTCGCCGAGACGAACTCGAGGTTGATCTTGGTGCCGGCCAGCGCGTCCCCGCGCCCGAACGCGGCGCCGGCGTCGAGCACCTGGCGCACGATGTCGCCCTGCGCCGCGGCGGCGAGCCGGAAGTTGAGGAAGCCGGGGCCCGCCACCTCGGCCGAGCTGACGCCGTCGTCCGCCGAGACCGCTTCGGCGAGCGCCTCGGCGAACTCGCGCGGCTTCAGCCCGGCCTTCTTGGCCACCTGCAGGGCCAGGTTCGTCGCGTAGTCGCCGTGGTCGGGGTTGCGCGGGCGTTCGATGGTCACCTGCTCCGGCAGCACGGCGTCGTCGATGCCGCGTGCGGCGAGCACCTGCACGGCGGAGCTGCGGACCAGGTCGGCGAGAGCGGCGGGAGTCACCCGTCGAATTCTAGGTGTGCCCTGGTCGGGCGCTCGCAGCGGTCTCGGCCACGTCACGACACCCCGCTCTTCGGGGGTCCGGGTGGCGGAGCCCCCGGCCCTCGGTTGGCACTGTGTGAGGCGTTAACGGTGATCAGACGGGCGGTCTCTACACTGGCCCGGGCGGGAATCCGTCCGCAGCCACCAGAGGGAGAACGCGGGAGCCATGGCGAACGGGACAACTCGGAAAAAGGGGTCGGCGGTGAAGGCGGCCCGCGGTTCCGTGGTGAGCAAGAAGGGCACGCCGTGGGGAACGATCATCGCCGTCGTCGCGATCGTGGCCCTGCTCGGTGCCGTGATCACGTACTACATGGTGAAGTCCGCGCCGAAGCGTGAGCAGGCCGGCCGCGAGGCCGCCGCCGCGGCCTTCGCCCCGACCGCGTCGGACCCGGACCCCTCGAAGCGGATCCCCGGCGTGGTGACGGCCACCTACACCGGCAGCGTGCACGTGCTCCCCACCGAGCGCGTCGCCTACGACAAGACCCCGCCGTTCGGCGGTCCGCACGACCAGACGTGGGCCACCTGCACCGGCATCGTGTACCCGACCGCGGTCCGCACCGAGAACATGGTGCACGCGCTCGAGCACGGCGCCGTCTGGATCGCCTACAACCCGCAGCAGATCAGCGGGGACGCGCTGAACCAGCTGAGCGTCCGGGCCAAGGACAAGCCGTTCACGATGATGTCGCCCTACCCCGGCCTCGACAAGCCGATCTCCCTGCAGTCGTGGGGCCACCAGCTGAAGCTGGACGACGCCAACGACGCGCGGATCGACGAGTTCATCGCGGCGCTGCGGAGCAACCCGAACGGCGTGTACCCCGAGGTCGGCGCCTCCTGCGACGCGGTACCGGGCCAGTTCGACCCGGACCAGCCGCCGGCGTTCGACCCGTCGAAGCCGGGCCCCGACGCGAAGCCCATGGACTACAAGGGCAGCACCAGCGCGCAGGGCGAGCAGGGCACGGTGAACCAGCCGTCGGGTTCCGCCCCGGCGCCGTCGAGCACCCCGCCGTCCCAGTGAGCACCGAAGCCGACCTCGACACCGAAGAGAGCACCGAACAGCCGACCTGGTCGCGCTGGGTGATCATCGGCGGGACCCTGCTCGCGGTCCTGCTGATCGGCGCGACGGCGGGGATGTTCCTCACCCGCGCCGTCGACGAACCGGCGGCGGCCACCCCGGCCGCCGGCTCGGTCGAGGTCGGCTTCGCGCAGGACATGTCGACGCACCACCTCCAGGCGGTGACGATGGCGGGCATCGCCCGCGACCGCACGACCGACCCGGAGATCGAGCAGATCGCGTTCGACATCGAGCGCACGCAGCTCGAGCAGGTCGGCCGCATGAAGGGCTGGCTCATGCTGTGGGACCAGCCCGAGCAGGCGATCGGCGCGCCGATGAAGTGGATGACGGAACCGATGTCCGGGCACGAGGGCATGTCCATGGGGACGTCGTCGGTCAACCCGGCGGGCGGCCCGCTGATGCCGGGCATGGCGACCGACACCGAGCTGACCAAGCTGCGCTCGCTGTCAGGCCGGGCGTTCGACGTCTACTTCCTGCAGCTGATGCTCCGCCACCACCAGGGCGGCACCTCGATGGCCCAGTACGCGGCGGCGCATTCCTCGCTGCCCGCGGTGCAGGCTCTGGTCCGGAGCATCCTCACGTCGCAGGGCGCGGAGATGGACCAGATGAAGCTGATGCTTTCGGGCCGGGGCGCCCAGCCGCTGCCGGCTTAGCCGCGGCCGGGTAACTCTCGCGTCACCAGGACAGTTCCTGGCACCGCCGCGCGCACTGCGGCGCTTCCACCTGCAGCGTCGCGTGCTCGATCGCGTAGCGCTTCGAAAGCAGGTTCTGCGCCTCGGTCAGGACGTCCGATTGCCGGGCGGGCGGCGCCAGCGTCAAGTGCGCCGAAGCCACCTCCATGCCCGAGGTCAGGGTCCAGACGTGCAGGTCGTGCACGTCCGCCACGCCCGGCAGCGCGGCCAGTTCCGCGTTGATCGCCCCGACGTCGACGCCCCGGGGCGCGTGCTGGAAGAGGATCCGCAACGCGCGCCGGGCCAGCGTCCACGTGCGCGGCAGCACGAACAGCCCGATCGCCACACCGATGATCGGGTCGGCGTAGCGCCAGCCCGTCAGGAGCGTCAGCGCGCCGCTGACCAGCACGCCGACCGAGCCGATCAGGTCGGCCAGCACCTCGAGGTAGGCGCCGCGGACGTTGAGGCTTTCCTTCGCGCCCGACCGCAGCACAGCGAACGAGACGATGTTGGCCACCAGACCGGCCGAAGCGGCCAGCAGCACCGGCAGACCGGGCACCGCGGGCGGGTCGCCGAGCCGGCCGGCGGCCTCGACGAGCACGTACCCCGCGACCCCGAACAGCAGGACCGCGTTGGCCAGCGCGGCCAGCACTTCCGCGCGGTAGAGCCCGAAGGTGCGGCTGACCGTGGGGCCGGTGCGGCGCGCCAGGATGATCGCGGCCAGCGCCATGCCGACCCCGAGGACGTCGGTGAACATGTGCGCCGCGTCGGAGATCAGGGCCAGCGAGCCGGTCGTGAAGCCGACGATGAACTCGAGCACCATGAAGCCGGCGCCGATGCCCAGGGCGATGGTCAGGCTCCGCACGTAACGGCCGGACGCGCTCGCCGGCGCGACCGCCTGGCCGTGCCCGTGGCCGTGTCCCATTCCGCCTCCGTTCCCGCTTTCACCGTCGGGCCAAACATATAGTCGAATGCGCATATGTGCAACAGAGGTGAGCCTAAGTTCACCCATCCGAAAGCTACTCCGCGGGTTCACGGCGACCAATCCACCAGGCGGGGTTTCCCAGCGGGCGGACTCGTCACGCTTCGACGTCGACCATCCGCCGCAGCAGGTCACGCAGCTTCCGGCGGTCGTCCGGCCCCAGCGCCGCGAGCGGTTCGGCCGCGAAGCCCAGCGAACGCCGGAAGTCGCGCGCCAGCAGGGCCGCCTGGCTCGCCTAGCGCACCAGCCGGAAGAAGCCGCGGACCTGCTCGACGAACAGCCCGGGCTGCTCCAGCGCGGCGAAGTGCCCGCCGACGGGCAGCTCCTCGAACCACCGCAGGTCGGTGTAGCGCTGCTCGACCTGCCGCCGCGACGGCCGCACGATCTCCTTGGGGAACACCGAAACCCCGGCCGGCACGTCCACTGTGGACAGGTCACGGTCGTTGTTCTCCCAGTACATCCGCGCCGACGACGCCGCCGTCGCGGTGAACCAGTAGGCGGAGATGTCGTCGAGGATCTTCTGCCGGTCGACGGCGTCCTCCGGGTGGCCCTTGTTGTCGGTCCAGGCCCAGAACTTCTCGGCGATCCAGGCGGCCTGGCCGGCGGGCGAGTCGGTGAGGCCGTAGCCGAGCGTCTGCGGCCGGGTGCCCTGCTGGGCCGAGTAGCCGGTCCCGCTCCGCCGGAACTCTTCGAGATCGGCGAGCGCCCGCCGCTCCTCCGGCGTCGGATCGTCCTGGTTCATCCGCACGGGCGCGAAGTTGACGTGCACCCCGGCGACCCGCCCGGACCGCGCGAGGGCGTTGGTGATGGCGGCACCCCAGTCGCCGCCCTGGGCGCCGTAGCGGTCATAGCCGAGCTCCTGCATGAGCCGGTCCCACAGCTCGGCGACCCGCGGGATCTTCAGCGCCGGCTTGTCGCTCCACCCGAACCCGGGCAGCGACGGAACGACGACGTGGAAGGCGTCGGCGGGATCGCCACCGAACTTCGCGGGGTCGCTGAGCGGCCCGAGAACATCGAGGAACTCGAGAACGGACCCGGGCCACCCATGGGTCAGCACGAGCGGCAACGCATCGGCTTCCGGCGACCGCAGGTGCACGAAGTGCAGCCCGACACCATCGACGTCGGCCCGGAACTGCGGGAAGGCGTTGAGCCGGGCGGCGAACCCGAAGTCGTACTCCTCACCCCAGTCCCGGCACAGCTCACGGACATAGGAGAGCGGCACGCCCTGCGACCAGTCCCCGACGGTCTCGGCCTCGGGCCACCGAGTCCGCCGAAGCCGCTCCCGCAAGTCTGCGACATCGGCCTCATCGAGAGACACCTGGAACGGCTCTACCATCTCGGCTCCTTCAGGTGGGCCTCCCACGCTAGCGACGTCCCGGCGAAAGGATCAACTTTCACCCCGCTGACCAGCGGATGCCCGGATGCGACCACCTGCCCGCGAGAGGTGCGGACGATGCGCTAAGCTTTCCGAGTCGCCCAGCGATGGGCCCTCGTAGCTCAGGGGATAGAGCACTGCCCTCCGGAGGCAGGTGTCGCAGGTTCGAATCCTGCCGAGGGCACCCGAGGTGCCCGAGGTGTGTTCGCGGAACTCGCGAACCCTTCCTCGGGTTTTGTGTTCTCTGGGGGCCGAGCCCCCAGACCCCCGCCGGGGGCATGCCCCCGGACCCCCAGTGTGGTCACCTTTGCGTGGACCTCTCCCTTCTGCGGTATCAATGCGCGGGTGCTCCGCATCGGTTAGGCGGGAAATCGGACTAATGGTGCAGGCTTGTCGTGCCGTCTGCGCATTCGGTTATGTTTCGCTCGTGCAAGCAAATTTTCAGCGGGGAATGCGGGCGCCGGTCGCGACCTGCTTCGTCAAGGGTTTTCCGATACTTATTCCGACACTGTTGTCGGAATAGACGGGGGCCTCTGATGGCGAAGCTGGACAAATTGTTGACAGATTGCGGAACCTTGCCTCTGCTGGACGCGTGGCCGCTAAGCTCCCGTGCTTGCTGAGTCGGCCACGGCGAGGGAGCGTTCGCGATTCACCTGCCCAAACTCACGGCATGCTTGGTGGGAGCAACTTCCTCTCGACCACGACGCGCCGCCGTCACCTGTGCTGTTGTCACTTGGCTGGTGCTCGGCCAAACTCCCTTCGCCATGGCGCAAGAGATCGAGGCGAACCCGCCTTGGCCGGCCCACTGCCCGCTGCGGCTCGGTCTGCTCATCGATCAGTCAAGCTCCATGGAACCCCGGTTCGACCAGGTTCGCGACGCCGCGAGCAACGTCGTCGATGCGTTGCGTGACAAGCGTTCCGAGGTTTCGCTCATCGGGTTCGGCACGGACGCCCAGCTGATCGAGCCCGCCGCCGACGTCTCCGACGACGATTCCCGCCACCAGCTGAAAGACCGGATCGGTGACCTTTCGGTCCGGGACGACGACGCCGGCGCGACGAACTGGGAAGCCGCGCTGCTCGCCGCGAAAAGGCTGGACCTCGACGTCGTCGTACTCGTTACCGACGGGTTCCCGAATGCCTACGGCAACCCGGTACAACAAGGCGACCAAGCCGTCCCGGCCGCCATCACCGCCGCTGACCAGCTGAAAACCGGCCACACCCGGGTCGCCGGTGTCGGTATCGACCTGGACGAGGCCGGCGCCCGGAATCTCGCGAGCGTAACCGGACCGAACGCCGGCCAAGACTACTTCGTCACCGATACCACCGGGTTGTTGCGGCAGCTCTACGGGATCGTGGCGAGTTCGTGCGGTGTGGTCATCGGTGCCTTGCCCCAACCGGAGCCGCCGGTTTTCCCGTGGATCAAAGCGCTCCTCGGCACCGTCGGCGGACTCTTGATTCTCGCCCTCGTCGCGTACGGACTGCACCGGAGACGCGGCGGAACCGGCACCAGACCCGCGCCGGCGAGTGCGGGACGCGGCATCGCCGACCACGGTCGCATCGACCACTCGGACCTCACCAGACGGGTGCGCGGCATCCGGCCCGACGACCAGAACACCGACTTCCCGAAGGACCAGCCATGACCCGCCCCGTGCTCGGCATCGACCTCGGCACCACTTATTCCTGTGTTGCGCACCTCGACGAGAACGGGCGGGCCACCGTGCTGCCCAATCAGGAGAGCGAACTGACGACGCCGTCCGTCGTGTTCTTCGAGGAAACCGGCAGCGTCACCGTCGGCAAGTTCGCCAAGAACGAACTGAAGAACCAGCCGGACCGGGTGGTCGACCTCATCAAGCGGCACATGGGCGAAGAGGGCTACACCCGCGAGGTCGACGGCGAGGAACGCTATCCCCAGGCGATCTCCGCGGTGATCCTCAAGCAGCTCGTCGAGGACGCGCTCAGCGTCCTCGGCGTCGAAGTGCCGGCGGAGGGGCCGCTCGCGGACGTCGTGATCACGGTGCCCGCCTACTTCGGCGCGGCCGAGCGCCAAGCGACGCGCGACGCCGGGGAGATGGCCCGCCTGAACGTCGTCAACATCATCAACGAGCCGACCGCGGCCGCCATCGCCTACGGGCTGATCAACCCCGGCGAAGACCGCACGGTGCTCGTGTACGACCTCGGTGGCGGCACGTTCGACGTCACCATCATCAACGTGTCGCAGAACGAGATCCGCGTGGTCGCGACGGGCGGCGACCACCAGCTCGGCGGCGCGGACTGGGACGAGCGCCTCACGAACCTGATCAGCGAGAAGTTCCAGGAACAGCACCCGGGCGCCGACCCGAGGGCCGACCTCGACGCGGCGGGCACCGTCGAACTGCTTGCCGAGGAAGCCAAGAAGGCCCTGTCCCGGCGCGACACGTACAGCAGCACGATCGTCGCGCACGGCGAACGCGCCAAGATCGAGATCACCCGCAAGGAACTCGAGGAGTGCACCGCGGACCTGCTCGGCCGGACGCTCGACTTCACCCGCGATGTGCTCGGCCACGCCCGGGAGAAGGGCGTGGACCGGATTCGCGAGCTGCTGCTCGTCGGCGGCATGTCGCACTCCCCCGCGGTCAAGCAGCGGCTCGCCGCGGACTTCCCCGACCTGCCGGCGCCGCAGCTCGCCGACCCCGATCAGATCGTCGCGAAAGGCGCGGCCCTGTTCGCCGCGAGCAGCGTGGCCGAAGCGGACGGCTCGGCGGCTTCCCTGGGCGGTCTGCCCGGCGGCAAGCCGATCCCCAAGATCGTCGACGTCACGTCCAAGGGCTACGGGATCGCCATCGTCCGTGATCCGAAGAAGCGGGACGGCGACCGGATCGTCTCGTGGCTGATCCGGCCCAACGACGAGATCCCCGCCTCGCCGAGTGGCACGTTCCGCACCATCGACCACGGCCAGGAAGCGGTCGAGATCGCCGTCTACGAGTCGAAGACCGACGTGCTGAGCGTCGAACTGCCGGACAACCTCGAGCTCGTGCAGGGAGAACTGGTCGGCCTGCCGCCGGACCAGCCCGCCGGGCAGCCGCTCGAAGTTTCGTTCACCCTCCAGGCGGACGGGATCCTGCGGGTCTCCGCGGTCGCGAGCAACGGCAAGGAACTCCGGCTCGAGGCCAAGATCAGCGGTCTGGTGCCGGAGGAGGTGAAGCGGGCCCCGCTGCCCGCCCTCCAGCGGTGAACGAGTGGCGGTTCGACAGCGCCCGGTTCGTCGACGAAGTGCTCAAGCCGGTGCAGGACGGCTGGCGGCCCGACGAGGACTTGTTCCGCGTGTACTTGCTTCCGCCGGACGTCACCGACGTCGAGGTGGTGCGCACCGCGCTCGCCAAGATCAAGGGCCAGCTGGGCAACCGGCAGTACGGGGGGTTCAAGCGGGCGTGTGACCAGCTGCGGGCGCAGCACGAGACGGCGACGACGACCCTCACGGACCCGGCGAAGCTGGCGTCGCACCGGGCCGCGGTGGCCGCGCGGACGCGCAAGCTGGGTGCCGGTCTGCGGCAGCGTCTGCACGGCGCACCCGGCCTGTCCGAGCAGCGGGTCGAGTCGCTCGTCCGGGAATCGGGGGGTGCGCTGACCCGAAGCTCGGTCCGGGCGGCGCTCGCCGAGATCGGCGCCCGGCAGCTCGAACCCGCCGCGCTGCCCGCCACGCCCGAGCCGCGCCAGTGGTCCGGCACCCACCACCTGCTCGCCCAGCTCGGCCACGCGTCGTTGTGGGACTACCTGACCGGCACGCTCAACGGAACGCGGACGAGCGCCCGCGATCTCGAAGTCCGGCGGAGCAAGCTGCGGGTGTCCCGGGATGCCGAGACCACGGCGGAACAGACCCTGCTGAAGAGGATTCAGCACTGGCTCGACAACGACGACCTGATCGCCGTGCTGCGCCACGAACTGCTGAGCGAACTCGGAGCCCAGGTTCCGTACGGCTACTCGGAGGTCGCCACGGCGACGGAGGCGGTCGCGAAACGGCTGGCGGCCGTGCGGTTGCCGGCCGACCCGGTCACCACCGCGTATGCCGCCTGGTGTCACTTCACCAGCACGGCGAGCACCGAACCGGCGTGGCAGGACGACTACCGGGCCGCGGTCCGCGACCTGCGGTTGCGGCACGCACTCGCGGTGCTGGACGGTCAACCCGGGCTGCCGGACGAGTGGCGGGAACGGCGCGCGGACCTCACCACCCGGCTGGCCGGGCTCGACGCCGAGATCGCGCGGTGCGAAGCGCTCGAACACCGCGACGTCGAGGCGGCCGCGGCCGGCTACCACCGCATCCGGGAACAGCTCTCCGACCACGACGTGGACGTCGCGATCGAGCGGTGCGCGCCGGCGCCGCCGCCCTCGGCCACGGCGGTCGTGCGCGACGGCCGGGTCGTCGTGTCGTGGGAACCGAGCGGCGCGCGCGCCGGGCGCATCGGCTACCGCGTCACCCGCGGCGACACGCTGATCTGCGACGACACCCGCGAGCTGGAAGTGGTCGACGGCGACCCGCCGGGCGGTACGCCGCTGACCTACGAAATCCGCACGACCCGCGACGGGACCCCGTCGACACGGCCGGTGCGCACGGCGGCGGTGACGGTGCTGCGCGACGTGCTCGACCTGGTGCTGCGCGGCGAACCCGACCGGATCACCGGGCGCTGGCGCCTCCCCACCGGCGCCACCGGAGCCGCGGTGCGGCGCAACGGAAGCCTCGTGCGCGATGTGCGGTCCACCACCTTCGCGGACGCCGGGGTGCGCACCGGGCGCGCCTACGACTACGTGGTAACGGCGACCTACCGGCTGGCGGACGGCACGACCGCCGAGAGCGACGGCGTGCACGCTTCGGCCCGATGCCAGGAGATCCCCGACGCCGTCACGGATCTGACCGCCGAAGCGGACGGCGATGAGCTGGTCGTGCGGTGGACGGCCCCCGCCCTGGGCGACGTCGAGGTCCTGGAACTGGGCCGGACCACGAACATTCCGGCGCCGGAGGTCGTGCCCGCGTCGAAGGCACGCACCTACGGCGTGCCGGTGCGGAGTACGGCCGGCGCCGGGCGTGACTGGCTTCGGGCCCGGTACGACGTGTCGGCGCGGCGTCAGCGGCTCCTGCCGGTGACCGTGCTGGGCGACCTCGCCGCGATCGGCACCCCGTGCGTGGTGGACGTGCGGCACGGCACCGTCCGGTCGCTGCGGGTCGACCGGCTCGGCCCGACCGTGCGCCTGACGTGGGAATGGCCGGCCGGGGCGACCTCGGCCCGGGTGGTGTGGCGCACCGGGAAGAAACCCACCGGCCCGGCCGATCCCGACGCCGCCCAGCTCGACGTGACCCGGGTGACCTACGACAGCCGGGGGGTCTCGATCCCCGCACCCGCCGGGGACCATTGGTTCGGGGTCTGCACTTCGCTGACGGACGGCGAGGGCCGCAGCTTCGGACCGCTCGTCTTCGACCGGGGTTCGACGCCGGTGTCGATCCCCTACTCGATCGAGCGGGTGTGGTCGTTCCGGCGGACGCGCCGGATCCTCGTGGTGGACGGCGAACCGGGCACGGCGGTGCCGTCGATCGTCGTCGTCGCGAAGCCGGGCCTGCGCCCGCTCGACGCGAGCGACGGTGTCGAGCTGCTCGCCGCGGAAGCCGGGGTGGCACCGGTGCGCCTCGAGTTCACGGTGCCGCCGGACTTGCGACGGCCGGTGCACCTGCGCGCGTTCTCCCGCGACGAGCGCGTGCACCTGGTGGCCGCCAGTCCCGGCCGGCTTGTCCTGACCTGACGACTCCTTCGCGTGCTGGGAACCGGTGTGACAAAGACGAAGTGCCCGTACTGCTGGACGAGCTTCCGGCGCACCGAGCTGCGGATGCGGTGCGGGGAACAGTGCGACCACAAGGGCGAGACGTTCGGGGAACGTCAGCTGAAGAAGGGCCGCTGCCCGCACGGGAAGCTCCCCCAGAGCCGGCGCGTCTGCCCGGACTGCGGGCGGGAGCTGCTGCGCGAGTACGTCGACGGGGGCGGCCGCAACATCGCGGTGATCGGCTCCTCCGACTCCGGCAAGAGCACGTGGGTGGGGGTGCTGGTCCACGAGTTCCAACGCGGCCAGGTGAGCGAACGGTTCACCGGGATGTCGCTCGACCTGCTCGGCGAAGAATCCCGCGTGCGCTACCAGCGGGACTTCGACAAGCCGCTGTTCGAGGAGCAGCGCCCGCTCACGCAGACGGCGTCGGCCCGGGTCAGCAGCCCGGAGCCGTTGATGTTCAGCCTCCGCTTCCGGCGTCAGGGCGTGCTCGGGTCGGCCCGGGTCGCGCCCGTGGTCACGGTGTTCTACGACACCGCGGGCGAGGACGTCGCCCGCGCCGAAGCGATGGACCAGCTGATCAGCTACCTCGACGCCGCCGAGGGGATCATCCTGCTGCTCGATCCGCTGCAGATGCCCAAGGTCCGCGACCTGGTCGGTGTGAACGGCGCGAAGACCCGCTACACCGATCAGCTGCACGTGCTGAACCGGCTCGGGGAGCTGCTGCGGGAACGCCGTACCGGTCCGGTCGGCCGGCGTCTCCGCACGCCACTGGCCGTCGCGCTCACCAAGCTGGACCTGCTGCCGGATTCCTTCGCCACCGAGTCGCCGCTGCGGCAGCCTTCCCGGCACGTCGGTGCCTACGACGAGGCGGACGGGCTCGACGTGCACGAAGAGGTCAGGGCCTGGCTCGACCAGTGGTACGACCCGGCTTTCGACCGCAGCGTGGCCAACACGTTCGAGACCTACCGGTACTTCGGGCTCTCCGCGCTGGGGGCGCCACCGGTCGACGGCAAGCACTTGGCGCCGCAAGGCGTGCACCCGTACCGCCTCGAAGACCCCATGTTGTGGCTCCTCGCGCGCTTCGGTGCGATCGGGACGACGAAAGGCAAGCGATGAGCATGCACCAGCTCCACTACACGTCGTGCGAGAACGGGCTCGAGGGCATCCAGGGCTTCCAGGTCAGCGCGTTGACCCCCGGTGCGCCCAAGCAGCTGGTGGACCTCGCGGTGCGGGCCAGCGCCTACGAAGTGGGACCGCAACTCGCTTCCGCCGACGAGTCCGACCTCGGCACGTTCCCCGTGGCCTTCGGGTTCATCCGCACCGGCCGGTCCGCCGCGCTGTTCCAGACCCGGTACGCGGGTGCGGACTTCACCGGGCGGACCGGCAACTACTTCGCCCACGCGCTGTTGCTCGACGACGCCGACCGGGAACTCGGTCGTGCGCTGCCGATCGACATGTGGCGCAGCCCGGTCTGGGTCCACGCGCACCAGAACCGGACCGACCTCCCCGCGATCGACGCACTCACGCCCGGCGGCGACACGAGTCCCGCCGAAATCCGCCGGTTCCTGTCCGCGCCGGGCCGGGCGGAAGGTCTGGCGCGGATGATCAGCGCGGTGCAGCGGGTGCTCGCCGACGGACGGGGCCGGATCGTGCTCGTCGTCCACGACGACCGGACGGGCGCGCTGTGGCTGGCCGCGCTGTGCCGGTCCTTCCCCCGGGCCCTCGGGCTCGCCATCTCGTTCGTGACCTACACGTCGCGGCCCGAGGACTCGGGCGTGCTCGTCAGCTGCACCTCCCCGGACGTGCTGCTCCCGAGCTACGGTGATTTCACCGTCGTGGACCTCGTCGAGCCCGGTGCCGCCGGGGAGACCACGCGTTACGCGGCGATGATGGCGACGCTGTGGAGCCGAAGCGACGTCCAGACGGCGATCATGACGGCCGACCGCGTGGCTTCCCCGCTCCTGGCGGGCGAGCTGGAAGCCTTCGCCGTGCTCATCGGGTGCGTCGAGGACCTGCCGTCCGATCGGGACGTCCCGGAAGACCTGCTGCTCGACGTGGCCGCGCTCGCGGTCGAACGCATGCCGGGCACGCTCACCGCCGACGGCTGGCGACGACTCGCCGAGCGCCTGCGAGCCGTCGGCGGTCCGGTCGATCTGCGCAGTTGGGCGGCGCACCTCGACGCCGCGGACCGCCGCCGGGAACCGGTCGCCGCCGACCTGCTCGGCGCGTACTACCTCGCCGCGCTCGCGACCCCGGACCAGCTCTGGCTTCCCCGGCTGGACCCGGCGGAGCTCGATCAGGTCGCGGCCCAAGCCGTGCTCCCGGCGATGACCGACCCGGGCTCCGGCGACCTCCTCGATCGCATGGCCGGGCACGGGGAACTGCGCGCGGCGACGCTGCGTGTCCTCTCGGCCCGGCTCACTGACCCCCGGCAGGTCATCCCGCTGTGCACCACGCTGACCCCGCGGGCTGGGAAGGTCCTGCGCAAGATGGGCGCCCGCGGCCGCGTCGCGCTCCTCGCCGACCTGGTCCTCGCCCGCGGAGGTCACGAAGACAAGGTCTCGGTGCTGGGCAAGGCCCTGGACGACCGCGAACTCGAGTGGCCACAGCTCGGTCCGGTGCTGTGGCCGGCCGACCCGACGACGTCGGACGCGGAACGCGCGCTGCGTTCGCTGCACCCCGACGTGCTGGCCGGCACCGGTCTGCTGAGCCGGATCGTGGCCGCGACACTGGACCAGGCCACCGGTGGCGAACCGGGATCGGACCACGCCCGGCTGATCGACGACCTGCTCGCCCCCCACCTGGCCGGTTCGCTGCGCGCGGAGGACGCCGTCCTGCTCGAGGCGATCCGGCTCCTCGGCCACCTCCGGCAAGCCACCCCGAGGGACGACGCCGGACGCCGGGTGGACGAAGGACTGCGGCTGCTGCCCTCCCTGCCTCGAGACCTCGCGCAGCGGCTGCTCGGTGCCCTGGCCGAGTACGTGCTGCGGGCCGACGCGCGAACCCATCACGACCTGATCGAGGCGGCCCTGCGAGAAGCCGGCGCCCAGTTCCTCCCGGCGTACGTCGAGAAGGCGCGCACGCGTCTGGCCAAGGCTCCCCCGAACTACGTCGCGGCTGTGATCGTGGTGTGGCGGAGTGTCTCCGACCGCCGGATCCGCCACCGGCTCGTCAACGAGACGCTGGTCGCCGCGATCGCCGGGCGCAAGGCGAAACACCTCGACAAGATCGGCGAACAGCTCAAGGCGGCCGCGGTGCGCTCCCGGCTCGACGTCGACGCGCCCAAGGGCGGCTGGCCCAAGTGGTGGCGTGAATGGCGGTCGGCGCACGAGGAGAAGCGGGGCCTGCTGAGCCTGCTCGGCCTGCGGAGGCAGCGCTGATGGGGTACATCGTCGGATTCGTGCTCGCCGGGATGCTGCTGTGCGCGCTGATCCCCGTCGTGTTCACCGCCTTCGTCTACATCGGATCGTTGTTCCTCGCGGTGAGCGGGGTCGTCGCCTTGGTCGTCGGTCTCATCGAGTTCGTCACGGCGGCGTTCGCCGGCTTCTCCCCGTACGGCCCGGCGGGGCACCTGCGCATCGACCCGGCGTCGCGGAAGGCCGGCGCCGATCCCGCCTACCGCAGCTACTACGCCGGGCCCGTGCTGCTCGACTACTGGAAGGTGCTCACCCAGGCCGTCGGGCAGACGTGGACTCGGGTCGTCGTCGACGACCCGCGGACGCGACCCGAACCGGAGGTCTCCCGGTCGCTCGCGGGCCGGACGTGGAGCCGGGCGAAGTACTCCTCGCTGCACCACGGCGTGACCTACCCGCTCGCCGTGATGACCATCATCGGGCTGGTGCTGGGCGCGGCCGCCGCCGGCACGTTCCTGGTCGTCGTGTCCACGGTGTTCGCGGCCCTGCTGGGCTTCCTCGTGCTGGCGGCCACGGCGACCGCCGGCGCGTCGTGGGTCTTCGAGGTCTGTTTGCTCTGGATCCGCGGCATCACGATCGAGTGCCCCAGCTGCCACGAACGCGCCACGCGCCCGATCTACCGCTGCCCGAACTGCCGGGCCGAGCACAAGAAGCTGCTGCCCGACATGGCGGGCGTCCTGCACCGCACCTGCCGCTGCGAGGAGGTGCTGCCGACCCTGCTCGCGAACGGCAAGGCGAAACTCCCGGCCCAGTGCGCCGGGTGCATGGCCCAGCTGCCGATCGGCGGGTTGCGGGCGCCGACCGTGCACATCCCCGTGATCGCCGGACCGACGGCGGGCAAGTCCGTGTACATGTTCTCGGCGGTCAGCCGGTTGATGTTGCTGGGTGACGGGTTCGAGTTCGCCGACGAGCGGGCGAAGCAGGAGTTCGAGCGGAACCTGCAGCTCGGGGTGTACGACGACCCGAATCGCGCCGTCAAGACCGCGACCACGCGGCCGCGGGCCTACAACATCTACGTCGGCGAAGAAGGTCGGCGGGCGCGACGCTTGCTGTACCTCTACGACCCGGCCGGTGAGATCCCCGAAAGCGCCGACCAGCTCGCGGAGTCGCAGTTCCTCAAGCACACCAAGGGTGTCGTCTTCGTCGTCGACCCGTTCTCACTACGCCAGGTGCGTTCGGAGACGGACCGGTCGGTCCTCGGCCGGGTGCGTGCGTCCAACGCCGTGCCGAAGGCCTCGCTGGAGCGGTTCGTGGAGGCTCAGCGCGAGCACCGCAGCGTCAAGGCGGGTGCCCTCCTGAAGATTCCGGTCGCCGTCGTGGTGACCAAGGCCGACGCACTGATCGAACCGAACGGCACAAACCACCCGTACGCGGGCACGTCGGCGAAGAGCCGAACCGAGCGGGACGCCGCGGTGCGCGCGTGGCTGACCGACCTGGGTCAGCGAGACTTGGTGGCGTCGATCGACAACCAGTTCGAGACGGTCGCGTACTTCGTCGTGAGCTACGAGGACGCCCGCGACGTGACCTCGCACCAGTCCACGGCCGGCGGCATCGTCAACGACGACCCCGCGATGCCGGTGCAGTGGTTGATCAACCGGAAGGCCGTGCAATGAGCGACGTACCGAAAGCGGTGGCGAACGGCAGGCGGGTGGCCATGGCGATGCTGGTGATCGCCGTAGTGGTGACCGCGCTCGCGGTGATCGTGGTGATCGGCGTGCTGGCCAGCCGGCCGGTCACCGTCTAGCGGCCGGCCGCCACCTTGTACACCACGACTTCGGCGAACCGCACGACACGCTCTTCGCTGCGGTACCCCGGTTTGCGCGCCTCGGCGACCCGGCCGTCGAGGGCTTCGTCTTCGGTGACCCGGGTGCCGACGGCGCGGTGCTGCCGCCGGTCGAAATCGGCACCCGCCTCGGCCGAGAACGCCTCGATCCCCTGCCGTTCCAAGACCAAGGTCACGTCTTCGACGACGTCGGCGCACAGCCGGCCCGGATCGGCGTCCTCGCGGATCGCGGCCGCCCGGCTCCGCCAGTCGTCGGCCAGCTTGATCAGTTCGCGCAGGGCCGGTGCCACGGTGGCCTGGGAACCGGCTTTCCGGAGTTGCTCGTTCTCGGTGTGCAGCCGGTCGACGACCTCGTTCAGGAATTTGCTCTGCGCGTGCAGGCCCGCGAGCTCGTCCCGGATTCCCCCGAGCGTCACATCGAGACCGGCGGGTGCTTCCGTATCGTTCTCCACGCACCGAAAATACTGAGCAGAGTCCGAAAACGCAAGCCGAGAGAAAAATGTCCAGCATATTCGTGAACTACCGCAAGAATCCACACGGGACGGCCGTCGCCGCCATCGCCGACGTGCTGCAAAGCTATTTCGGGGCCGAGGAGGTGTTCATCGACAACGGCATCCCGTCCGGCGACCGGTACCCGGCCGCCTTGGAACGGCGGCTGCAAGCCTGCACCGTGCTCATCGTGGTGATCCACGAAGGCTGGGTGGACAGCTTCAAGGCGCCTCGCCGCAAGGACTGGGTGCTCCACGAGATCAAGAGCGCGCTGGACCGGGGGATCCACGTGATCCCCGTGCCGATCGGCGACGCCACGATGCCGACGTGGGAGGAGCTGCCGCCCGAGATCGGCGAACTCGCGCAACACCAAGCGGCCCCCATCCGGGCGGCTAGCTACGCCGCCGACCTGAACGGCTTGGTCCGCCAACTCGAGAACCACGTCGCGCCCGCCGCCGCGCCGCCGGAAAGTTCCGCACCACGCAAGAAGCGGATTTGGCTCCGGCTTCTGCTCAGCACCGTCTCGCTGTTCGTACTGACACCGGTTCTCTTCTACTCCGACGAAACCACGTGGGACCGGTTCGCGCAGCCCGCGGCCATCTCGACCCTCATCCTGGCCCTGGTTTCGACCCTCACGACCATCCTCGTTTTCGCGATGCAACCCTTGACCAACCGCTGGGAGAAGGGAGCGGGCGTGAGCGGCGTCCAAGGAATCTTCAAGCGATACTGGATCGTCCCCTTTCTCATCCTACTGGCCAGCTTCTTCCCGAGCATTCACTCGATCACCGAAGACCCTGACCTGAACGAGGGAAAGATATTCTTCTTCATCGCGTTCTTCTCGGTTTCGCTCTGGGTTCTGTGGCTCTGGTTCCTGCGCACGGCGGAGCGCGACGATGAGTGGCCACCTCCGGTGACGACCGAACACGCCGTCTTCCGCCGTGCGGCCCACCGGCTGGAGCAACGGTTGCTCGACACCAAGAATTCGCGAAGGCCCGGCACGCAAGCCGATCGGCGGGACGCGGAGTTGATCCTCTCGCGACTCGATGACGCACGCGAGGAACTGGATCTCCGAGCTCGCGTATCGATCCCGACGTGGATCAGGCGCGGCTACCGGCCGGAGACGATCGCCTACCTCAGCTGGTTCGCCAGCATCGTCGCGCTGGACGCCACGGCGGCCGGGGTCGGCGTGTTCGCCGAACCGGTGCTCGGGCACCCGCTCCTCGCGGCGGGCCGGACGATCGCGATCGCCGCCGCGTTCACCGTGGGCGTGCTCTGCGCGAACTGCCTGCTGGACAGGCGAAACGCGCGGCGCTGGAGCGCGGAGATCACGGAATGGCAGGCCAAGCTCACCGCCATGCTCCAGGAGCACGGCGCACCGGCGGAGCGAGGGCAAGAGTGAGCGGGAAGGTGTTCGTCAACTACCGGCAGCGGGACGCGGCCGGTAACCTGCTGCCCCACGCGCTGCTGGTCGAGGCGCTCGCGGATCAGCTGTCCGTCCACTTCGGACGCGAGGCGGTGTACTTCGACACGACGCTGCGCGTCGGGGAGCCCTACCCCGCGGCGCTTCGTGCGCGCCTGGCGGAAACGGACGTGCTGGTGGTGGTCATCCACTCCACCTGGCTCTCGGACCTGGCCGACCGGTCGGGCCGGCACGTGGACTGGGTGCACGACGAGATCGCCACCGCGATCGAAAACGGTATCCGGCTGCTGCCGGTGGTCCTGACCGGAGCCACCATGCCGATGCGTCAGGATCTTCCCGCGGCCATCGGCGAGCTGGCGCACGCACAGGGCGTGGAGCTGCGGTTCGGTTCGCTCGCGGCCGGGGTCCAGTCGGTCCTCGCCGAGATCGAACTCGTCGTGTCCCCGCAGACGCCGGAACTGGTCGTGGCGGTCGAACCCCTGCCCGACCGGACCAGGGTCGGCGCGGCGGTGGGTGTGATCATGCTGGCCGTACTGCTGGGCTGCGCGAACATCGCGGTGGGTTTCGTGCCGTTCCCCGAGCTCTCCGCGGTGTGGAACGCGGCTCTGTTCGCCGGGCTGCCGACGTTCTCCTTGCTGATCTTCCTCCTCATCAGCGCGAGCCGGTTCGCCCTCCGCCGCCCGATGGACTGGCTGGACGAGCGGCTCGCACGAACGCCCAACCGTGCGTTCGTCGTGTTCGGCGCGGGTGTGTTCACCTTGGGCCTGGGCATGGTGACCCTGATGCTCGTCGCCACGTCCGGCCTCGACGCCGACACCCTGATCGTCGCCGAGATCATCGTTTTCGGAGCGGTGCTGGTCATGGGGATCGCTTGGCTGCGCAACCAGGGGCGAACGCCGGACTGGCCCCGGCGCCCCGGCGCGGCCACGCCCTTCTGGGTCCGCCACGCGTGCGTGGAGCTGGAGACGCGGCTCCGGTCGTGGACCGCGCCGCTGCCGCTGGCCCGCCAGCGGGACGCCCGCCTGGCGCTCGCCAACATCCGGAGCGCGGTCGCCGCGTTGAACGCGCCCGAATCACTGCAGTTGTTCGGGTGGTGGCGCAAGCGCAGCCCGTGGGTCACCCTTTCCCACACCGGGCTCGCGGCGTCGGCGATCGTGTTGGCCACCCTCGCCCTGGTCCTCGGCTGGATCGCGGACGGGCCGGACATCGCCGGCGCCCTGTGGTGGCTCGGCGGGGCCACGCTGATCACCGGCTGCTACCTCGGGGCGATCGCGTTCGAGTACGGGTGCGACCGCGCCCAGGTCGACGCCATCAACGCGACGATCGAGGAGCGGCTCGCCTCCCTGGAGGACCAGCTCGTCGTGCTCAGCAAGCCGGGACTCATCGCACCGCACCACCTGCGCCCGAGCTGACGATCGGTGTCACCCGTCGAGGGGGGCACCGTGCCAGCGCCAGCCCGTCTGCTTCAGCCGGCCCGGGACCTCCACCCGGTCCATCGCCCACCGCAGCGCTGTCCACGGGTCCAGGTCCGAGACGTCGTCGAGGTGCGGGAAGAGCCGGGACACCGTTCGGGCGCAGACCTCGCGGGGTGGGTCCAATGCCAAACCCAAGCCGCGGGCCAGGTCCTCGCCGTGGACCAGCACCTCCGCGCAGCCCATCGCCGCGAAGCCGGCCGGGTCCGCGGTGCCCGTCGGGTGGTACGCGCGGGCTTCCGGGGACGCGGACCGGACCACCGCCGAGAGGATCGCGCTGCCCGTCAACGCGAACTCCAGCGCCTCGGCTGACGACGCGTCCTTCTCCAGCGTCGCCAGGAAAGGCACGTAACCGCTGAGACGGCGCGAGACCACCTGGGCCGCGTACGACAGCAAGCAGTCGCCGATGTGCTCCGCTGTCCGCCAGGCGTCCAGCTCGCCCGTGCCCGGCGCCGTCGTCCAGTCTTCCGTCGCGGCGGGGCGCAGACCGTCGGCGAGGCAGGCGATGGCCGCGTCGAGGTCGGCGGCGGAATCCGGCGTCATGATCGGGACCCTAGCCGGTAGCTCCCCGGGGCGACACCGAACTGGCGCTTGAACGCGTGCGAGAACGCGAAAGGCGAGCCGTAGCCGACTTTCCCGGCGATCGACGGCAGCGGCAGCTCGGTGTCCTGGAGCAAGCGCGCCGCCGTGGTCAGGCGCCACCAAGTCAGGTACGCCATCGGTGAGTGGCCGGTGAGCGCGGTGAACCGGCGGGCGAGCGTCGCGCGGGACAGGCCCACCCGGGCCGCCAGCCCGTCGATTCGCCACGGTGCCTCGGGATTCGCGTGCAGGGCCTCCAGCGCCGCCGCGATCGACGGGTCGCGCAACGCCTGGGGCCAGCCCGCCTGCGGATTTTCCGTCAGCCACGCGCGGATCAGGTACACCAGCAACAGATCCAGCAGGCCGGTCAGGACCGTGGCCGAACCCGGGCGGCGAGCACTCACCTCCGCGCCGAGCAGGTCGATCGCCGACCGCAGTTCCGACGGACCGCCGATCCGCGCGGGGATGTGGACCACCTCCGGCAGGCTCGCCAGCACCGGGTGGCGGCGCGCGGGGACAGGCGGTACTTGCCGCACAGGAACTCCGTCCGGCCGTCCGGCTCGGGCACGGCCGTCTCGAACGGCACCGCGCCCGCCGCGTCCGGCCGGGACGACAGCGTGTGCGCGCTGCCGTGCGGGACGAGGACGACGTCGCCCGCGCCGAGCGCGACCGGCTCACCCGCGTCCGGGATCAGCCAGCCGCTGCCGCGCAGCAGCACGTGGAAGCCCGCGCCCTCGTACGGCGCGAAGCGGTAGCACCACGAGGCGCCGGCGCGCAGCCGGTTCGACGTCGGCTGCCCGATCCGCACCGCCGCGATCGCGTCGCTCAGCAAGTCCACGTCGATACCCTAGTACTTGAGACGTTCACGCATCAAAATGAGTGATAGGAGCATTGGAATGCTCACCCAGGAGCGTCACAGTGGGAGTATGCACATCGGTGACGTCGAAGTCGTGAAGGTCCTCGAGTGGCAGGGCGAGATCGCCCCCGCGCGGACCATCGTCCCCAGCCCGCCCGAGCTCTGGCAGGACAACGCCCACTGGCTCGCGCCCGACCACTGGAACCCCGAAACCGGCGGTTACCGCGGCACGGTCCAGACCTGGGTGCTCCGCAGCGAAGGCCGGGTCGTCCTCGTCGACACCGGCGTCGGCAACGACCGGCACCGCCCGCAGATCCCGCTGTTCGACCACCTGGCGACGAACTTCCTCGACCGGCTCGCCGACGCCGGCGTCCGGCCCGAAGACGTCGACGTCGTCGTCAACACCCACATCCACTACGACCACGTCGGCTGGAACACCTTGCTGCGCAACGGCGAATGGGTACCGGCCTTCCCCAACGCCACCTACCTGATCCCCCGCGCCGACCAGACGTACTTCGACCCGCGCAACGCCCACCGGCGCCCCGCCCCGCGCACCGAGCACGAACAACTGCGCCGCGAGGGCAGCTTGCTCGTCTACGCGGACAGCATCGCCCCCGTGCTCGGCAAAGCCGTGCTGTGGGAGGGAAACCACCGCATCGACCGCAACCTGACCCTCGAACCCGCGCCCGGCCACACCCCCGGCTCCTCCGTCGTCCGACTGGCCTCCGGCGGCGACCGCGCCGTGTTCGTCGGCGACCTGCTGCACAGCCCGGTCCAGATCCTCGAACCCCGGCACAGCAGCTGCTTCTGCGAAGACGAGCAGCAAGCGGCCGTCACCCGCCGCCGCGTCCTCGAACGCACCGCGGACCACCGCGAACTCGTCGTCCCCGCCCACTTCGCCGGGCCCGGCGCCGCCGAAGTCGAGCGCGACGGCAGCCGGTTCGCCATCCGCCGCTGGGCGGGCGATCCTGTCGAGAACCTGTGAACCGGACGGATCCGGCACTGCCGGGCGCCTTCGCGCGTTGTCAGGGTGACAGGGACGGAGGAACCATGGGTGCACTAGGGACACTGCTCGGCTTCGCGCTGAGCCTGTACCTGCTCGTGCTGATCGCGCGGATGGTGCTGGACTGGGTCGGGATGCTGGCCGACAGCCCGCCGTGGACGCGGCGGGCCCGGAGCCTGGCCTACTCGGCCACCGAGCCGGTCATCGGGCCGGTGCGGCGGGTCGTGCGGCCGGTGCGGATCGGCGGGATCTCGCTCGACCTCGCCTTCACGCTCGTCTTCATCGGGGTGATCGTGCTGCGGGGAATCGTTTTCGCGCTCTAGACGCTGCCGCGGTAGCCCGCGGAGAGCCGGTCGATCCCGCGCTCCAGCTCGGACCGGACCCCGCGCAGGTCGACGCCGTCGGGGTCGATCAGCGCCTGCATCGAGATCCCGCGAAGCTGCGCCAGCAGCGCCGACGCGTACGCGTCGGCGTCGCGGACGCCGGTGATGGTGCCGTCCGCGACGCCGCTGGCCAGGGTCTGCGCGATGGCGAACCGGAACCGGCGGTCGGCCTCGGTGAGCGCGCCGCGCAGGGCCGAGTACTCGGACGCCGCGTCGCCCCAGAGCGCCAGGAAGGCGTGGTTGAGCGTCGGCATCGTGCGGATCAGCTCGAAGATGATGTCGAGCAGCGCGCGCAGCAGGTCCATCGGCGTCGCGGTGGCCGAGCCGGTCCGGGCCGCGACGGCCTCGCTGTAGGCGGTGGTGAACTCCTCGACGGCGTACTCGACCAGCCGCTGCCCGAGCCCGTCCTTGTCGCCGAAGTGCTGGAAGATGACGGACCGCGCGTAGCCGGTCCGGGCGCAGACGGCCCCGATCTTCAGCCGCCCGAACCCCTCGTCGGCGATGAGGTGCGCGGCGGCGTTCAGGATGCGCGCCTCGACGGCGGCTTCCTCGCCATCTTGCGGGATCCGGTCTGCGGCGGAGCGGTCCACGCGCGTCATGCTAGCCACTCGAACCGGACACCACCGGCCGAACGGTCAGCGGATCGTGCGTGGACCGTCAGCGCGACCGCGCACTCTCGGGTCATCGACACCGACCGAGAGGATCCTCCGATGACCGCCAAGACCGTGCTCGTGTCCGGGGCCAGCATCGCCGGCCCGTCCGCGGCCTACTGGCTGCGCCGCCACGGCTACCGCGTGACCGTCGTCGAGACCGCGGCCGCCCTGCGGCCCGGCGGGCAGGCCGTCGACTTCCGGGGTGAGCAGGTGAAGCTCCTGCGGGCCATGGGCATCCTCGACGACGTCCGCCGCCTGGAGACCGCCATGGGCGACCAGACCGTGCTCGGCCTCGACGCGAAACCCCAGCTGACCGTGGCCGGAGCCGCCTGGAGCGGGGAGGTCGAGATCCTCCGCGGCGACCTCGCGCGGATCCTCTACGACCACACGAAGGACTACACCGAGTACGTCTTCGGCGACCGCGTCACGAGCCTGACCGAGACTGCGGACGGCGTCGACGTCACCTTCCGGCACGGCGCGCCGCGGCGGTTCGATCTCGTCGTCGGGGCGGACGGCGTGCACTCCGGGGTGCGAGCCGCCGCCTTCGGGCCCGAGCAGGACTGCCGGCGCGACCTCGGGTTCGGCATCGCCGGGTTCACCGCGCCCAACCACCTCGGCCTCGACCACACCAGCGTCATGTACAACGAGCCCGGCCGCGGCCTGAGCGTGGGCAGCCACCGGCTGCCGGACAAGCTGCACGTCGGCCTGGTCTTCGCCGCCGACGGCGTCGAGTTCCGCCGGCGCACCCCGGACGAGCAGCGTGCCCTCGTCGCGCGGCTCTTCGCGGACACCGGCTGGGAGACGCCGAAGCTGCTCGAAGCGCTGCCGGGGGCGGACGACCTGTACGTCGACTCGATCAGCCAGATCCACCTCGACCGCTGGTCGAAGGGCCGGGTCGTGCTGCTCGGCGACGCCGCGTGGTGCGCCGGGCCCGGCGGGTCCGGCACCGGGCTCGCCATGATGGGCGCCCAGGTGCTGGCCGGCGAGCTCGCCGCGGCCGGCGGCGACCACGTGACGGCGTTCGCGAAGTACGAGGAGCGTCTCCGCAAGCCGGCCACCGTCGGGCAGAAGAACGGCAAGGGTTCCGGCAACTTCCTCGCCCCGCGCACCGCCGCGAAGATCCGCAGCCGCAACCGCGCCTACCGGATGCTGAGCACGCGGGTGTTCGGCAAGGTGTTCACCTGGATGACCGATCGCGCCGCCAACGCGCTGGAATATCGTGAGTACCCCGCGCTCACGTCCGCGTGAGGCGACGATCTTCGTCTCATCGGGGGACTCGGCTGGCGACCCGGCGTGGTGTGCGTCACTCTTGACGCCATGTCAATACGCCGGGCCGCCGACGTCCCGGTCAGGACGGCGCTCATCGGCCTGACCGTCCTGGGTCTGGGCGTGCTGACGGCGCTCAACGCGCGCTCCTTGCCCGTCATCGGCGACGGCACCACCTACTCCGCCGAGTTCAGCGAAGCGGCCGGCCTGTTCGCAGGCAACGACGTCCGCATCGCCGGCGTCGAGGTCGGCCGCGTCTCGGACGTCGGGCTGCGCGGCGACCGCGTCCTGGTTTCCTTCCGGGTCAAGGGCGCGTGGCTCGGCGACACGACGGCCGCGGCGATCCGGTTGAAAACCGTCCTGGGCCAGAAGTACCTCGCGCTCGATCCGCGGGGCGACGGGACACTCGACCCCGGCAAGCCGATCCCGCGGTCACGCACGACCGTGCCTTACGACGTACTAACGGCGTTCGGCGAGCTGTCATCCACTGTGGACAGGATCGACACCACCCAGCTGGCGAAGAGCTTCGACACGCTTTCGGCGACGCTCGCGAACACGCCGCAGAGCGTCCGCACCGCGCTCACCGGGCTGTCGCGGCTGTCGGACACGCTCGCCACGCGCGACCACCAGCTCGCCACCCTTCTGGGCAACACGCGGGTTGTCTCGCAGACGCTCGTCGACCGCGACGCCGCCGTGCGGCAGCTCCTGGACGACGGGAACCAGCTGCTGGCCGAGGTGAGCGACCGTGAGCAGGCGATCAGCTCCCTGCTCGACGGCTCGCGGCGGCTCGCCACCGAGCTGTCCGGGCTGATCGGCGACAACGACGCGCAGCTCGGCCCGCTGCTGACCCAGCTCGACCAGCTGACGTCGATGCTGCAGCGCAACCAGGACGCGCTCGCCGCCGGCATCAAGGGGTTCGCGCCCCTGGTCCGGCTCGGCGTGAACATCGCGGGGAACGGCCGGTGGATCGACGGCTACCTGTGCGGGCTGATCCTGCCGTCGTTCGGCCCGCTGAACGAAGGAGGCTGCCACGGCTGAGCCCGCGTGGCATGCTGGCGCCGTGCGATACCTGCTCCTGTTGTGCGGTGACGAAAACGCCGCGGCGGCGTCCGGCCCGGAAATGGCGCGGCGCTGCCACGAATGGGCCGCCGAGGCCGAACGGCGCGGCGTCCGACAAGGCGGCACGGGCCTGCACCCGCCCGCCGAGGCGAAGACGATCCGGGTGCGCGACGGCGAAGTGCTGCTGACCGACGGCCCGTTCGCCGAGACCAAGGAGCAGATCGGCGGCTACAACATCCTCGAGTGCGCGGACCGTTCGACGGCCGTCGAGGTCGCTTCGCGGCACCCGTGGGCCGAGGTCGGCACGCTGGAACTGCGCGAGATCCTCGACGGGCCGCCTACGGCTTCGTGATCTTCACCGTCACCTGGTTGTCGCTGTAGGTGTAGGCGACGTACTCGAACTCGACGCCGGTGCGGTCGACGTACTCCGTCCAGGCGCGGTACTCGTGCCGCTTCCAGCCGGGGAAGTTGAAGAACTCGTCGAAGTGCACGATGCTGCCCGCGCGCAGCCGCGGCCCGCACAGGTCGAGCACGGTCTTGGCGGAGCTGTAGAGGTCCCCGTCGACGTGCAGGAAGTCGACGTGCTTTTCGTGCGTCGCGAGGAAGCCCGGGAGACTGTCGGCGAAGAGGCCGACGACCAGTTCGGCGCCCGGGACGTCCGGCAGGTCGTCGCGGGCGAAGGCGCCGGCGGGCATGCCGTTGAGCCACGCCTCGGGCAGCCCGTCGAAGGAGTCGAAGCCGTAGACCTCCCGGCCGCCGCGGGCGCCGGCGATCGTCCGCAGCGTGTTGCCGGACGCGACGCCGAACTCCAGCGCCATCCCGCCTTGCGGCGCCAGGGAAAGCGCGTACTCGAGAGTCTCCTTCGGACGGCCGAAGTGCCGGGCCCCGACCAGGTTCTCCCGGGCGAAGACATTGCTCTCCAGCGCGGCGTCCTGATCGCCGGCGTAGACGATGTCGCGGCGGCTGCGGATCTCGAACTCCACCACCCGATCGAGGACTCGATCACTCTGACGGACGATCTCCTCGCGGAGCTCGGCGGTCATCCGGTTCAGCTGATCGGTGTACGGGTCGTCCACTTTCGAGGCCAGCCGGAACAGGGCCTTACCCAGGGTGCGCCTCAAGGTTTTCGTTGCGGGGGAACGGTTTTTCGTGTCGTTCATCTCGGGACGGTACCTCAGCTCACCGCACGACCCGGAGCGGGTGGGTTTGGCGGTTGTCGACTCTACTGGAGGCGCCGGCGGCTAGAAGAAGTCCGGCCGTCCAGGCTCGGCGAACTCTGCTTCGAGGGTGTCTGCTGCCCGTCCGAATACGTTCAGGTAGATGCCGAAGTGCGCTTGCCCGTCGGTGAGATCGAGTGACGCAAGCGGCGTCGTCGAGGCGAGAGTAACGAACCCGTCGACTTCTCTGCCGTTCTCGTAGACGTACTGGTACGACACGCACCCGACCTGAAGCCGGCCGACTCGTCGCACGACCGCCTCGACGTTGACCAGGTCAACCATGGCGAACGCCGACATTACTTTTACGAACTCGAAGTCCGGCTTCATCACCTCGTAGGCAATGAAGATTTTCTGCTTGCGGTCCGGCTCGCTTCCGGAAACAACCACTTGGTCCATCGTGTCGCTCAGGTGGCTGCCTCCCATCAGGTCGACGAGCCGGTTGATGTCTTTCCAGGTTGCCATCAAATTCTCCGGTAACTGCAGATGGAGCTGAGTGGCGCAACACTCGCTCGTAGGGGCACTGCCGATGAAGCTCATCATCGTTCGCGACGATGCGTCGGTTACAGCCAGCTGAGAACTCTCACTCGAATGCGGGCATCGGGTTACAGTGAGATAGTTGTTTCGGCGATCATGATTGGATCCGTAACACTGCAAGCATGCTTACCGACTTGGCCCCCCGACAGGGGGTTACCGAATCTCATGTGCGGATCGCTCTATCCGCACCGGAAACCAGGAGAAGACAATGGCTCAATGCGGTCTTTGCAAAGGAACCAAGAAGTGCCTGTCATGCGCCGGTACGGGTAAAATGCAAGGTGGAAAGTGTCCATCGTGCAACGGGACGAAGAAGTGCAACAGCTGCTTCGGCACCGGCAAGGAGTAGCTGCTGCGCGTGAGCGGTCGAGCTCGACCGCTAAGAACCGCCGAGGGAGTCGCCGAGGTCGCTGCCCGCCACCATGAGCCGGAACCCCGCGTCCCACTCCGTCCGGCCCAGCAGCTCCGCGTGCTCCTCGTGCCAGCGGCCCGACTCCAGATCGGCGCGCAGCCGGGCCATTCCCCGCTCGACCGCCGCGGACGACGTCTGCGCGAGCGCCGAGCACGACTGCCGCACCGCCGGGTCCAGGTACGCCTCCGGCCGGCGCCAGTACGCCGGGAAGACGCCGTCCGTGAAGTCCCACGGCACCGGCAGCTCGACGACCGAAGCCGCGCCCAGGAAATCCGCGATCTCCGGCGCCGACGGACGGGAAGACTCCAGCGAAGCGATCTCCGGCACGTACTCCCGCACGAGCCAGAAGTCGTTGTGCAGCGCGGTGTCGTAGGCCAAGACGACCTGACGCCGCGCGACCCGGCGCAGTTCGGCGACACCCGCGCGCCAGTCCCGCCAGTGGTGCACGGTCAACACCGCCGACGCGGCGTCGAACGCGCCGTCGGCGAACGGCAGCGCCTCGGCGACCGCGCGCACCACCGGGGCGGCGTCGGGACGCCGTTGCCGGATCATCTCCGCCGACGGCTCGACCGCGACGACGTGCCGGTCCGGTGGCTCGTACGACCCCGTCCCGGAACCGACGTCGAGCACGGAACCCGCGTCACCGAGTGCGTCGAGCACCGGCGTCAGCCAGCGCGGGTCGGTGCGCCTCCCCAGCGCGTAGCCGACGCCGATCTCGTCGTAGCGCGTCATCAGCGCTCCGGGCCGTCGCCGCCGTTCTGCTCGGCCAGGAACCGCTCGAACTGGGACCCGAGTTCCTCCGCGGTCGGCATGTGCTCGACCGACTCCGCGAGCAGCGAACCCCGCTCCGACGCCTCGATGAACGTGTCGTACTGCCGCTCCAGCGCGCGGACGACCTCGGCGACCTCGTCGGACTCCGCGACCTGGCGGTTGATCTCGGCGTCGGCGAGGTCCGCCGCCGCGCGCAGCTCGCCCTCGGCCAGGCTCAGCCCGGTCGAGCGGCCCAGCGCGTCGAGCACGACCAGCGACGAGGCCGGGTACGTCGACTGCGCCAGGTAGTGCGGCACGTGCGCGGCGAACCCGACGGCGTCGTGGCCCCACTCGCCGAGCCGGTACTCCAGCAGCGCGGCCAGGCTGCCCGGCACCTGCAGCCGGTTCGGCAGCGGCTGGTGCTCGCCGACCAGGTCCTTGCGGGTCGCGTGCGCGGTGACGCCGAGCGGGCGGGTGTGCGGCGCGCCCATCGGGATGCCGTGGAACCCGGCGGTGAGCCGGACGCCCCAGCGTTCGATCAGGTTCCGGACCGCGCGGCAGAACCGCTCCCAGTCGTGGTCGGGCTCCGGGCCGGACAGCAGCAGGAACGGCGTGTCGTCGGCGTCGTGCAGCAGGTGGACGACCAGCTCCGGCGCGTCGTAGTCCTCCCAGTGGTCTACGGCGTAAGTCATCGTCGGGCGGCGCGAGCGGTAGTCGATGAGCCGGTCGACGTCGAAGCGCGCGACCACCCGGTGCTCACCGCCGAGCAGGTGCTCGGCCAGCAGACGGCCCGCCGAACCGGCGTCCATGAACCCTTCGAAGTGGTGCATCAGCACCGCTCCGGTCAGGTCGGGGACGTCCGAGTCCACCTCGTACAGGTCGTCGGGATCGAGTCCCACCGGGTCCTCCTGCTCACCTTTTCTTGGGGGTCCGGGTGGCGGAGCCCCCGGCCCGGGGCGGAGCCCCGGTTGTCACAGCCACGTGAATCCTTCAAGCACAACACACCCCGGCGGCCAATCCATTCCTCCGACGGTGTGGCCGATCGTAACGGCATGCGATCGAAGACGGACCGAATCGCCATCGTGACACTTGTCGTGGGCACGCAAGGCGCCGATCGGGCACGCTTGACCTGTGAGCGAACACAGCACGAACACAGCGGCGTTGCGGCTCCGGCCGCCCGCGCACCAGGTCAGCCGCCGGGCCATCGGCTACTGGACGGCGACCGCCGCGATCCTCTGGATCGTGCTGCTCGGGGTGCAGATCGCCATCGTCGTGACCAGCGACGACGCGCCGGCGTTCCTCGACGTCACGCTGGTGATCTCGTGCGTGCTCGCCCCGCTGCACCTCATCGTGATGCCGCAGTGGCGCTACCGCGTGCACCGCTGGGAGGTCACCGGCGAGGCCGTCTACACGCAGGCCGGCTGGCTGAAGCAGGAGTGGCGGATCGCCCCGGTGTCGCGGATCCAGACCGTCGACATCGAGCGCGACCCCTTCGAGCAGCTCTTCGGGCTGGCGAAGATCACCGTGACGACGGCGTCCGCGGCCGGCCCGCTGCGCATCGCGGGCCTGACGCACGTCCGCGCGCTGGAGCTGGCCGACGAGCTCACGAAGACCACGCAGCCGGTCCGGGGCGACGCGACATGACCCCCGCCGACGCCCTCTCCCCGGCCGCCGAAGCCGCCGTGACGCCGCCCGCCGAAGGCACGCCGGAGGCGCCGTGGCACCGCCTCGACCGGCGCATGCTGCTCATCCGGCCGGTGCTGGACCTGGTGCGGTCGCTGCCGGTGCTGCTGGGCGCGCTGCTCGTCGGCCACGGCGAGCCGTGGCAGTGGATCGGGCTCGTCTTCACCGCGATCGCCGTGTTCACCGGCGTCTCGCACGTGCTGACCTCGCGCTACCGGATCACCGAGACGCAGGTGGAATGGCACACCGGGCTGCTGCTGCGCAAGCAGCGGGCCATCCCCCGCGACCGGATCCGCACGGTCGACGTCACCTCCGAGCCGAAGCACCGCCTGTTCTCGCTGGCCGCGGCGCGGATCGGCACCGGGCGGCATTCGCACGGCAAGGGCCCGGGCAAGGACGAGCTCGTCCTCGACGCCGTCACGATCGCCGAAGCGCAGCGGCTGCGGACACTGCTCTTACACCGTAAGGCCGTGGCCTCCTCCGAAGAGGCCGCCGCGCCGCCGGAGCAGCTGGTGGCCGCCGTCGACAAGAAGTGGCTGCGGTACGCGCCGTTCACGCTGTCCGGGCTGGCGGTGGTCGGCGCCGCCGTCGGCACCGTCTACCACTTCGCGCACGAACTGCACTTCGACCCGATCCAGTTCTCGCTGGTCCAGACGGTCGTCGGGCACTTCGCCGACACCCCGACGTGGGTGAGCCTGGTGCTGGCCGCCGCCGGGCTGCTGGTGCTCGTCTCGCTGCTGTCGATCGGCGGGTACGTGCTGTCGTTCTGGAACTTCCGGCTCACCCGCGAACCCGCCGGCACGCTGCACATCCGCCGCGGCCTGATCACGACGCGCTCGGTGTCGATCGAGGAGGACCGCCTGCGGGGCGTGGAAATCCGCGAGCCGCTGCCGCTGCGGCTGGCCGGGGGCGCCCGCTGCGTCGCCATCGCCGGCGGCCTGCGCGAAGGCAAGGGCGCGGACAAGGGCGGCGGCCTGCTGCTGCCGCCGGCGCCCCTCGCGAAAGCGCACGAGGTCGTCGCGGAGGTCCTCGGCGAAGACCCGTCGGCGACACCGCTGACGCGCCACCCGCGCCGGGCGTTGTACCGGCGGCTCTCCCGGGCCGTCTTCGGTGTCCTGCTGCTCGCCGCGGCGCTGTACGCCCTGGCGCGGCTCGCCGACTGGCCGGACTGGCCGTGGCAGGTCGCGCTCGTGCTGCTGCCGTTCGCCGCACTGGTCGGCTGGGACCGCTACCGCGGCCTCGGGCACGCCTTCACCGGCCGCTACCTGGTGACGCGTTCGGGTTCGCTCGACCGCGGCACCGCGGCGGTCCGCTGCGACGGCATGACCGGCGTCGTCGTCGAACGCTCGTACTTCCAGCGCCGGGCCGGGCTGGTCACGGTGATCGCACCGGTCGCCGCGGGCAAGGGCCACTACCGCGTGCTCGACATCGGCGAGGCCGACGGGCTCGCGCTCGCGGACCAGGCGGTTCCCGGTCTGCTGACGCCGTTCTTGACCGATCAGCGGGACCGCGGTTGACGCCTCACCCGCGCCGCTCGTAGCGTGAAATCCGCCGTCCGAACGCAATGCCCATCGCATTCGTCGAGAGGACGGCAGGATGTTCCGGAAGCTCTTTGGCGTGCTGGCCGCGGGGATCGTCGTGGCCTCGGGGTTCGCCCCCGCCGCGCAGGCGGCGGACAACCCTTACGGTGACCCGAATCTGGTGCCGATGTTCGACGGCACCGGGTTGAGCGCCTGGACGTCGTCGAAAGCCGGCCTGTGGTCGGCGAAGAACGGCGTCATCCACGGCAATGGCACCGCGCGCGGCTGGTTGTACTACAACAAAACTCAGGTCGGCACGTTTCGGTGGATATTCAATGTCCGGCAGGTGAAGGGCAACCACAAACCGACCGCGCTGATCTGGGGCACGACCGACCCGATCCGCGACGCGCTGAGCGCCATCCAGTTCCAGCCGCCGAACGGCGGTCACTGGGACTACCGGCCCGGCCACAACGACGGCGGCGGCAAACTGTTCACCCAGCTGCCGCACACCACCATCGACATCAAGAAGTGGGCCCAGTGCGAGCTGATCGGGGACGCGGCCACCGGCGTGGCCCGGATGGCCTGCTGCCCGCTCACCGGGACGGCCGTGACGTGCCCGGGCGTCGAAGTGCTGCGGTTCACCGACAAGACCGCCGGGCGCGTCGGCCCGCTCGCACTGCAGGTGCACAACTCCGGGATCCAGGACGAGTACCGCGGCCTCTACGTCGAGTCACCGGTGGTGACGAAACCCGGCGAGTTCCTCACGCTCTGACCCGCGATTATTGCGCGATGGCGGAATGCTGGCCTTCGTTTAACACTACGTGCTAATTTATTCACCCCGCGTGATAGCGAAGGTCGTTTTTGTCCCACCGAGAGGTCATGATGACGCCTGCCGTCAGTGCCGCCAGTGCCGTTGACGGTTCCGCCACCACCGCCCCGCGCCGCACCCCCGGCGCCAGCAGTTCCCGGAAGGTCCTGCAGCTGCTCCTCGCCTTTTCCGAGAGCCGCTGGGAGGCCAGCGTCGCCGAGCTCGCCGCGACGATCGGCACCCCGGTCGCGACGACCTACCGCTACGTGGCGCTGCTCAAGGAGCTGCAGCTGCTCGAGGAGGGCCGGGCCGGGCACTACCACCTCACCAGCCAGGTGATGCCGCTCGCGCGTGCCGCGCAGCTGGCGAACGACCTCGTGCGGCTGGCGAAGCCGTCGATGGAGGAAGCCGCGCGGGAACTCGGCGAGACGGTGATGCTCTTCCAGCAGTTCGGCGACGCCGCCGTGTGCGCGGACCGCGTCGAGTGCGACCGCGCCATGCGGTTCACGTTCGAGCCGGGGCATTCGCTGCCGCTCGGCCTCGGCGCGTCGGGGAAGATGCTGCTCGCGCTGCTGCCGGAGATCGAGCGCGACCGGCGGCTGGCGCCGATCGTCGAGCAGCGGGGCGCGATCGTGCGCGACGAGCTCAAGCACGCGCTGGAGAACCGGTTTTCGGTCAGCTCCGGGGAAATCGACGAAGGTGTCTGGGCGTGTTCGGTGCCGGTGCCCACCTACGGACGGCGGCCGACCGTGCTGAGCCTGGCCGGACCGGCCGCGCGGATCACCGACGAGGCCCGGCGCACCGCGATCACCGCCCTGCAGGGGTACGCGACCCGCATCCAGCGGACGATTTCGTCTTATTCGCTGTGAAAATCCCGGTCGGGCGCGTACGAATGCGTTCGTGATCCGGCTCGCGCGTCCCGGCGACCTGCCCGCGTTGATCGACATCGAACGCGAGGCGGGCGACCTCTTCCGCGCCCTCGACATGGCCGCGATCGCCGACGACGACCCGGGTTCGGTGGCGGAACTGGCGGTGTACCAGTCCGCCGGCCGCGCGTGGGTGAGCGTGGACGACGGCGACCGGCCGGTGGCGTACCTCATCGCCGAGGTCGTCGACGGCGACGCGCACGTCGAGCAGGTCTCGGTGCGGCCCTCGCACGCGCGACGCGGGCTCGGCGGCGCGCTGATCGAGACGCTCGCCGAGTGGGCGGCTTCTCGCGGGTTGCCGGCGCTGACGCTCACGACGTTCACCGCCGTGCCGTGGAACGCGCCCTACTACGAGCGGCTGGGATTCCGGGTCCTGGCGGACGCGGAAACCGGCGACGGGCTGCGGGCGATCCGCCGCGCGGAGGCGGCCCGCGGCCTGGACGCCTGGCCGCGCGTGGCGATGGTCCGACCGCTCTGACCTGGCGTTCTCACCTGCGCGGGGGATCCACTGGCGCACCCGGTCGAACATGTGTTCTACTGTGCTCGCCGGCCTCGGAGGGGGAAGCTCCTGGGCCGGCCCACAGACTTCGGAGGTTGTCATGGCGGTCAAGATCACCCACCTGACGAACGGCCAGCAGGTGCGGTTCGCCAACGCCGACGGCGCTCGCCGCTACGCCGAGATCATGGGCGGCGGCGTCGACAAGTGGCGCTTCACGGTCGTGCCCGAGGACTCGATGCTCCGGAAAATGTCGGACTCGGTCGTTAACGTGCCCGTATGGCGCATGACTTCCAGGTAGTGGTGGACACGGCCGACCCGCACGTGCTCGCCGGCTGGTGGGCCGAGACCCTCGGCTGGCCCGTGGAACCGACCGACGAGGACTTCATCCGCGAGATGATCGCGAAGGGGTACGCGAAGGAGGAGGAAACCCGGACGTACCAGGGGGCGCTGGTGTGGCGCACCGGGGCGGCGATCCGTCACCCGGACTCCCCACCGGAGGGTCCACCGAAACGGATCCTGTTCCAGGAAGTCCCGGAACCGAAGACGGTGAAGAACCGCCTCCACATCGACGTGTGGGTCGGCGCGGACAACGTCGAGGCCGCGCTGGAGAAGCTTCAGTCCCGCGGAGCGAAGTTCCTGTGGCGCGGGCGGCAAGGGCCACACAGCTGGGTGACGATGGCGGACCCGGAGGGCAACGAGTTCTGCATCTCGTGAGGGCGGCCGGCTCGGCTCAGCGACGAGTTCCGGGTCCAGTCACGCGAGTTCCGGCCCCGATCACGCGAGTCCCGGCTCCGGTCACGCGAATCGTCGGGCGCTCGAACGTCATGAACGACTCTTTCCTGCCGTCGGAGGACAGGAAAGAGTCGTTCATGACGTCGGCGTGGGACCAGCCGCCGGCCAGGCGACCCACCGGAACGTCGCGAATGACTCATTCGCGACCTCCGAAGCCCCGAATGAGTCATTCGCGACGTTGGCGTGAGCCGGCCGACGCGCGCCCGGACCTCAGCTCTGCGCCGCCAGCCGGTCCAAGGCCTTCGGCAGCGCCGTGGCCAGCAAGTCCAGCTCCGTCTCCCCCGCGATCAGCGGCGGCGACACCGCGACACCCCGCCCGAGGTTCCGCACGATCACACCCTCGTCCCGGCACGCGCGCTGCAGCTTGACCGGTGCGCCCGGGTCGGCGTCCATGACCTCCGCCGTCAGCTCGACCGCCGCGAGGAAGCCCAGGCCCGCCCGGACTTCCGCGACCAGCGAGTGGTCGAGGACCCCGGACACCGCGTCGGCCAGGGGTTTCTCCAGCTCGCGGCCGCGGGGGATCAACCCGTCGCGCTCGTAGATGTCCAGGGTCGCCAAGCCGGCCGCGCAGGCCACCGGGTGACCCGCGTACGTCGCGCCGTGGCGGAAGATCGGGGCGCCCGGCGCTCCCGTGAAGAACGGCTCCGCCACCCGCGGGGCCACCACCAGCGCGCCCAGCGGGATCGTGCCGCCGGTGATGCCCTTCGCCGTCGTGATCATGTCCGGCTGCACCGCCCAGCGGTCGATGCCGAACCACGTCCCGAGCCGGCCCCACGCCGCGATCACGCAGTCCGCGACGAACAGCACGTCGTGGCGGCGGCAGATCGCGGCCACCTCCTCGAGGTAGCCGTCCGGCGGGAGCAGCACGCCGCCCGCGCCGATCACCGGCTCGCAGAAGAACGCCGCGACCCGGGACGCGCCCACGCGGGAAATCTCGGCCTCCAGCGCCGGAGCGCTGTCGAACGGGACGTGCGAGAATTCCGGGGGCTGCGGCCCGACGCCGGCCGCGTTGGCCGGGATGCCGCCGACGGCCGTGCCGAAGCCGTGCGTGCCGTGATACCCCTGCGCGCGGCCGATGACGTGCGTCTTTTCCGGCCGCCCGGTCTGCGCGAAGTACGCCCGCGCGAGCTTCACGGCGGTGTCGATGACGTCTCCGCCGCCCGAGCCGAAGAAGACCTTCGACCCCGGCGTCGGCGCCAGCGCGGCGACGCGGTCGGCCAGCTCGATCGCCGGCTCGTTCGCGTTGTAGCCGAACAGGTTGTACGAGTCGAGCGTCCGAAGCTGCTTGGTGACGGCCTCGGTGATCTCGGGGCGCCCGTGCCCGAAGTTCGCGTACCAGAGCGACGCGGTGGCATCGAAGTACCGGCGGCCGGCGTCGTCCCAGACGTAAGAGCCCTCACCGCGGGTGATGACCATCCGGTCGTGCTCGACCGCCCCCATGTCGGCGAACGGGTGCCAAAGGGCGTGCTGTGCTGACATCGGTCCTCCTCAGTCCTCCCCCATCCCTACCAGGGCGGAGCCGCGAGCGCGAACACTCCAAGGTGCACACTTCGCGGCACCGGACTGGCCGATCAGTCCAAGAACTCCGCGATCTCCTCCGCCGAATACCCCAGCTCCGCCAGCACCTCCGAAGTGTGCTGCCCCAAGGTCGGCGGCGCCGAAGTCGGCCGCGCCGGAGTGTCCGACGCCTTCACCGGGAACCCCGTTCCCAGATACGTCCCCACCGTCGGATGAGGCAACCGGACGACCTGGTCGCGCGCCGCTGTCCACGGATCCGCGTACACGTCGTCGATCTCGTTGATCGGAGCCGCCGGGATCCCTGCCGCGTCGAAGGACTTCATCCAGTCCGCCGCCGTGCGCGTCCGCAACACCGGCTCCACAAGCGCATTCAGCTCGCCACGGTGAGCGGCCCGAAGAGCGTTCGACGAAAACCGCGAGTCCGAAGCGAGATCCAAACCGAGCGCCCCACAGAACGCGTGCCACAGCTTTTCGCTGCCCACCGCGATGATCAGCCACCCGTCCGAAACGTGGTACGCCTGGTACGGGACGATGCTCGGGTGCGCCGACCCCATCCGGCGCGGGCGTGGCGCGTCGTAAAACACAGCGCCCGCCGCGTACACGTGCCACGCCAGCTGACTGTCCAAAAGGGACACGTCGAGGTACTGGCCGCGCCCGGTCGTGTGCCGCGCCTGCAACGCCATCAGCACCGCGATGATCGCCCACGTCCCCGCGTTCAGGTCCGCCACCGGCAGCCCGACCTTGGCCGGCGCGCCGTCGGGCTCGCCGGTCAGCGACATCACGCCGCCGAGGGCTTGGGCCACCAGGTCGTAGCCCGCGCGGTCGCGGTACGGCCCGGTCTGCCCGAACCCGGTGATCGACACGTGGATCAGCCGCGGGTTCAGCTCCGCCAACTCCGCATACCCGAGCCCCCACTTCTCCAGCGTCCCCGGGCGGAAGTTCTCGACGAGCACGTCCGCGTCGACTACCAGACGTCGGAGGGCTTCGCGGCCACGGTCACTCTTGAGGTCGAGCACGATCCCGCGCTTGTTCCGGTTCGCCGCGAGGTAGTACACGGCTTCGTCGCTCTCGCCGACGAACGGCGGCCCCCAGCCGCGGGTGTCGTCGCCGTGACCGGGCGGCTCGACCTTCACCACGTCCGCCCCCAACTCACCGAGGTACTGCGTGCAGTACGGGCCGGCGAGGATGCGGGACAGGTCGACGACCTTGATCCCGTCCAGCGGGCGGAAACCGTCGTGGTCAGCAGGCATCGAAGTCACGGCCCTTTCTCTCCCACGGCCCGGATTTCCGCAAGGTGTTCCTCCTAACGGCCGTAGACATCCGACCTCTCCATGGTGTTTGTTGTTGAGTGAGTTTGTGCAGAGTTGCGCACTCCTGGAGGGATCATGCGTCTTCTTGTCGGGCTCGCGGCCGCCGTCGTGGCCGCCGCGGTCGCTTCTCCCCCACCCGCTCAAGCCACTGAAACAGCTCCACAGCTCGGCCAACGCCCGCCCATGGGCTGGAACAGCTGGAACAAGTTCCACTGCGACATCAACGAAGAGCTCATCCGCGAGACGGCGGACGCGATGGTCAGCTCGGGCCTGCAAGCCGCGGGCTACCAGTACGTCAACATCGACGACTGCTGGGCCGAACAGAACCGCACCGCCGACGGCAAGCTCGAGGCCAATCACGCGCGCTTCCCCAGCGGCATCAAGGCGCTGGCCGACTACGTCCACGACCGCGGGCTCAAGCTCGGCATCTACACCAGCGCCGGCACGCTGACCTGCCAGAAGAGCATGCCCGGCGGCCTCGACCACGAAGACGTCGACGCCCAGACGTTCGCCGACTGGGGTGTCGACTACCTCAAGTACGACAACTGCAACAACCAGAGCCGCCCGGCGATCGAGCGCTACACGAAGATGGGCGAAGCGATCAAGAAGACCGGCCGCCCGATCCTCTACGCGCTCTGCGAATGGGGCGAGAACCAGCCGTGGCTCTGGGGCAAGGACGCCGGCGCGCAGCTCTGGCGCACCACCGGCGACATCAGCGACAGCTGGAGCAGCATGACCGGGATCCTCGACAAGCAGGTCCCGCTGGCCGGGTACTCGGGTCCCGGTGGCTGGAACGACCCGGACATGCTGGAGGTCGGCAACGGCAAGATGACGACCACCGAGTACCAGGCGCACTTCGCGTTGTGGGCCTTGATGAACGCGCCGCTGCTCGCCGGCAACGACCTGCGTTCGATGTCCGGCACCACGAAACAGATCCTGGAGAACAAGGACATCGTCGCGCTCGACCAGGACTGGGCGGGCAAGCAGGGCTACCGGCTGCGCGACGACGGCGACACCGAGGTCTGGACCAAGCCGATGTCGGACGGCTCGGCGGCGGTCGTGCTCTTCAACCGCGGCCTGACCGCGGCGCCGATGTCCGCCACCACGGCCGAACTCGGCCTCGGCAAGGCCCGCGACTACCGCGTCCGCGACCTGTGGTCCGGCGCCGAAACCGAGTCCACCGGCACGCTCCGGGCGTCGGTGCCGAGCCACGGCGCCGCCGTTTTCCGGGTCTGGCCCGCGAAGTTCCCGAACGCGGCCCCGCTGTCGACGCTCACCGTGCAGACGCCCGACTTCGCCGACGTCGCCAAGCCATTCACCGCGACACTCGAACTGATCAACGACGGCAGCACCCCGCTCGTCGCCGCGCAGGTGAAGCTGACCGCGCCGGCCGGCTGGAAGCTCGACAGCCGCGGCGATGCCCTCGTCCCGGCAGTGGCGCCCGGACGGTCCTGGCGGAAAACCTGGACTGTCCGGCCGGACAACCCGGTCGGCGACCGCGTGGCCCTGGCCGCGACGGCGAACTACTGGACGGCCTGGGGTAAGCGCTCTCTGACGGCCGAGGGCGGCGCGCCGATCGTGTCCCGACCGGCGAACGGCGTGACACCGCTGTCGAAGGCGACGTGGCTCTCCGCGGAGAACGGTTACGGCCCGGTCGAACGCGGCACGAGCAACGGCGAGTCCAAAGCCGGTGACGGGCACCGGATCACCATCGGCGGCGTGACCTACGACGACGGCCTCGGCGTGCACGCGCCGTCCCGCGTCCGGTTCTACCTCGGCGGCGGCTGCACGGCGTTCGGCGCGTCGGTCGGTCACGACGACGAGAAGGCCAAGGGCAGCGTCGCGTTCCAGGTCCTCGGCGACGGCAAGGAGCTCGCCAAGACCGGGGTCATGACGGCGGGCCTGCCCGCGCAGCAGCTCGCGGCGAACCTGGCCGGCGTCCAGGTGCTCGACCTCGTCGTCACCGACGGCGGGGACACCACCGACTCCGACCACGCCGACTGGGCGGACGCCGCGATCACCTGCTGAGAGCGGGCAAATCACCCACCCCGCGCCGCCCCCGGCCACTCGTCCGGGGGCGGCGTTTTTTCCTTTGTGCCGGTTTACCCTGGGGATCTTGTCCGCGACCCCGCCGATGGGGATCTCGTAGTCGCGCGGCTGGAGCCGACCTGCCCCGGGCTCATCGCGTACGCGCACGCCAACGGGCTGAAGTCCGGGCTGCGCAGCGGCACCGGCGCGCTGATCTTCGGCAGCTCGATGCCCGGCTCGCGCGACCACGAAGAACTCGACGCGCAAACGTTCGCGTCTCGGGGTGTCGACTACCTGGAGTACGACACGTGCGGGGTGAGAACGACGCTGCCGCGCGGGTGAAGAAGATGAGCGAGCTGCTGACGGCTCAGGCGCCTTCCAGCAGGACGACGGCCTGCGGGGTCCGCCGGTACAGCACGTAACGGCCGTCCCTGACCTTGCTGACGAGGCCGGCCCGGTGCAGGGCCGTGAGGTGGTAGGAGACGGTGCCCGCCGCGTACCCGGTCCGGGTGGCGAGCTCCGCCGTCGACCGTGCGGTTTCGAGGTCCGTCAGCAGCGCCGCGCGGGCGGCCCCGACCACCGGCGCGATCCGGCCCGGCTCGGGGCCCCCGCCCGTGCCGATGCCGTGCGCCGGGTAGCAGAGCACGACCTGGCCGGGCACGTCGACCTGGATGCTGGTGCCGGGCCAGCTGAGCACGCCGGGCGCGAGGACCAGCTCGCGGCCGGCGACGTCGACCTCGCCGTCGAACGGCATGGCCAGGGTGATCGCGTCGCCCGCCCAGCCGATGGAGGGGTGGAGTGACCTGAGCACCGCTCCGACGCCGTGGCCGGCGATGGTCCGCGCGCGGTGGGTGATGTCCCGGTCGAGGACGGCCTGCAGACCGTCCCAGTGCTCGGCCAGGGCGTCACGCCAGAACCGGGCGAGCCCGTTGGCCAGGCGGCGCGGCATCGACCCCGACTCCGCGACGCGGCGGGCCTTGACCGGCAGCGGCCGGCTCCAGTGCGCCTGCGTGTGGGAGAGCACCTGCTCCTCGAGATCGTCCTGCGGCGTCGCCTCGATCCGCGCGATCTGCTCGTCGAGCAGGTCGCGGTGCCGGGTGGCCGTGCCGGGCTGCGGCGTGAGCAGGTCGGGTGTGTAGACCTCGCCGACGCGCGGCAGCAGGTCCAGGAGGAGGGCGACGTCCGGGTGGGTGAGCGACGCCCGGGCGAGCGGGCCGGGATCGCCGAACACGGGGTGGCGCGCGGAGCCGGCGGCGAGCTTCAGCCAGGCCAGGGACTCCGCCGTGAGTGACGGCGAAAACCGGGTCCTGGCCACTGTCTCCGCGTCGACGCGCAGCGTGAACACTCCGTCGACGGTAACAGCCGCCGCGGTGGATTTGAACCGGCTCGAATCCTTTCCGGTCGGCGCCTTCCGCGAGGTTGACTGGTGTCGTGTTCCGAGGACGTGCGATAACCCTGGTTGCCGTGCTCCTCGTTTCGGCACCGCCCGCGCCCGCGGCCGCGGCAGAGCCCGCCACGGCGGAGTACGCCGAGGTGTCCGTCGTCCGCACCGTCACCTGGCGCAGCTGGTCGGCCGGCCCCGACGGGACGTACCGGGCCACCACGTACCGCAGGCCGTACGTGTTCGAGGTCCCTTACGTCGTAAGGTCGCTGAGCGCGAGCAGCCGGGCTTCGGCGTCACGGAGGTAGCGGTCCAACGCGGCCTCGGCGACGCCGAACCGGCCGCACCGCAGGTCGCGCAGGATCTGCTCGTGGCACCCCAGGAACGGCTCGTAGAACTCGCGCGTGTTCTCGTTGAGGACGAAGAACAACCGCGTCTCGGCGAGCACCTGGCGCATCGTCGCGGAGATCCGCTCGCTGCCGGCGAGGTCGGCCAGCGCCTGGTGGAAGTGGATGCTGGCGGTGCCGACCGCCGGCCAGTCCTCGGCCGCGGCCGCCGTACGGCCGTCCCGCAGGGCCTGTTCCACCGGCACCAAGTCCACAGTGGACCGTTCGGCCGCCCGCCGCAGGGCACCGCATTCGGTGGCGCGGCGGACGACGTAGAGGTCTTCGATGTCCTCCGTGGTCAGTTCGCGCACGAACACGCCGCGGTTCAGCTCGTGCACCGCCAGCCGCTCGTGGGCCAGCAGCTGGAACGACTCGCGCAGGGTGTTGCGCGAGACGCCGAGCGCCGAGCTGATCACCGGCTCGGACAGCCGTTCACCGGGGGCGAAGACGCCGTCGGTGATGTACTGGCGCAGGATCGCGGCGACCCGCTCGGCGGTGCCACTGCGTTCGAGCTGGTGCCGCTCGCTCTCCAGCCCCGAGGCATCGACGGTCACGGCCCTACCTGACGCCGAGCTCGAAATCGAGGCTGTAGCGGTTGCCCGGCATCGCGCCGGCGGCCTTCGCGCCGTCGATCGGCAGCACGACGCCGTTGATGAACCGCGACTCGTCGCTCGCCAGGAACACCACGGCCTTCGCGACTTCCCACGCCTCGCCGACGCGCGCCGCGGGCGTGCTCGCGACCAGCTGGTGCTGCTTGGTCTCGAACTCCTCGGGCGAGTTGAGCGTGCTGCGCAGCATGTCGGTGTCGATCGCGCCGGGGTTCACCGTGTTCGCGCGGATGCCCTGGTGCGCGTGGGCGACGGCGATCGACTTCGTCAGCCCGACCAGCGCGTGCTTGGTGGCGTTGTACACCGGGTCGCCGGGGCGGCCCATCACGCCGCCGTTCGACGACGTCGTGATGATGCTGCCCGCCTTCTGCTCGATCATGTGCGGCAGCACGGCGCGGGTGCCGAGGAAGGCCGCCCGCACGTTGAGCGCGAAGATGTTGTCGAACTCGGCCAGCGTGGTGTCCGCGAGGGGCTTGCCGAGGTGGATGCCGACGTTGTTGACCAGCACGTCGATGCGGCCCGCTTCGGCGAGCACGCCGTCGACGAACGCCGCCACGGCGTCCTCGTCGGTGGCGTCCACTATGGAGTGCCGGTAGCCCTCGAGTTGTTCCGCGGGCTCGCGGATGTCGGAAGCGAACACCGTCGCGCCCTCGGCGAGGAACTCCTTCACCGTGGCGAGGCCGATGCCCCGCGCGCCGCCGAAGACGACCGCCACCTTGCCGGCCAACCGACCCATGATCACTTCCCCGCTCTCAGTCGTGCTGTCTGCTCTTCGTCCACCGCGTAGTCACCGGGCAGCCGGACGAGCGCGGCCGGATCACCGAGGTAGCGCACCTCGACGCCGTACACATCGCGCGCCGCCGCCACCGAGACGTACCCCTCGACGACATCGTCGAGCACTTTGGTCACGGGCCGTTCGAACGGCGGCCCGTAGCCCCCGCCGCCGGGCAGCGTGACGTCCACAACGGACTCACGCGTCAGCGTCACCCGGCTCTTCGCGGGCAGGTCTTCCCCTTCGTACAGCCCGAAACGGCCGACCGCGCCGGGCGTTCCGCCGTCCAATCCGGACGCCGCGGCGCGTACGCGGTCGACGTTCCCGTTGACGCTCCAAGACTCCTGGCCGCGCGCGGACATCGTCGTCACCTGGCCGAGGCCGCCGCGCCACCGCCCGGCACCGCCCGAGTCCACGCGCAGCTCCCGCGAGCGCTGGACGAGCGGCGCCATCGTCTCGATGACCTCGGTCGGCGTCGAGCGCAATCCGCTGGGGAACCCGGTGGTGGTCAAGCCGTCCTTGTCGACGCGCGCGCCCATACCGCCGGTCTGGAAGACATTGAGCATGAACGCGGAGCCGCGCCAGATGGTCATCCACAACGCGTCGGCGCTCGGCGCGATCGCGGCACCGGGCAGAGCGCCGATCAGCAGCGACGGCAGGAAGTGCCCGATCAGGTGCCGTGAGGCGACCGGAGCGGGCGGCAGGCAGTTCAGCACCGAACCTTCCGGCGCGGTGACGCGCACCGGCCGGAACGACCCGGCGTTGTGCGGCACCTCCGGCGAGATCGCCGCCTTGACCGCGAACGACGCGTACGCCCGCGTGTAGTTGAGGACGACGTTGATCCCGCGACGGCTCTGCGGCGACGACCCCGCGAAGTCGAGTTGGATCTCATCACCGTCCACAGTGGCCGTCACGCGCAGGACGATCTCTTCGTCGTCGAAACCGTCGGTGGTGATCTCGTTGGTGTAGACACCGTCCGGCAGCTCCCGCAGCGCGTCGCGCAGCGCTTTCTCGGAGCGGTTCATGATCTCGGCGGCGACGTCGTCGAGGGAGCCCAGCCCGAACTCCTCCAGCAGCTTCAGCAGGCTCGCCGCGCCGACCTCGTTGCCGGTGACCTGCGCGTACAGGTCGCCGATGGTCTCCTCCGGCGTCCGGACGTTCGCCCGGATCAGCCGTTCCAGGTCGGCGTTGACCTCGCCCGCCCGCAGGAACTTCAGGATCGGCAGGCGTAAGCCTTCCTCGAAGACTTCGTGAGCCTCCGCGGAAACGAGCCGGCCGCCGATGTCCGGCGCGTGGCAGCAGGACGCGAACCACGCGACCAGCCGGCCGCGCCGGAACACCGGCGTCGCGACGGTGATGTCGTTGATCTGCCCGGCGGTCTGCCACGGGTCGTTGGTGAGCAGCACGTCCCCGGGTTCGAGCGTCTCCGGCGGGTAGGCCGCGACGAAGTGGTGCATGCCGGTGGCCATCGCGTTGATGTGCCCCGGCGTGCCGCCGACGGACTGGCCGATCATCTCGCCGCGCGAGTCGAACACCGCGCAGGCCAGGTCGAGCGATTCGCGGACCACGGCGGAGAACGCCGTGTTGACCAGTGCGTTCTGCTGTTCGGCGAGGATGGAGTGCAGGCGGTTGCCGAAGAGTCCGACGAGGATGGGGTCGACGCTCACGCCGTCACCTCCAACGCCGCGTCACCTCGGACGACGCAGTGCGCACCGGGCGGGACGACCACAGTGGACTCGCGTTCCTCCACGATGGCCGGTCCGTCGACGCGCTCACCCGGCGTCAGGAGGTACCGGTCGAACACCGCCGTGTCGACAAATCCCCCCACCGACGGGAAGTACGCCTTGCGAGTCCCCTTGTGCGCGTCACCGGTCGTCGCAGTGGCAGCCAGGCGGAGTGTCACGTCCGGCTTGGGTCCGCTCGACACCACCCGCCAGTTCAGGACCTCGACGCCGACCTCGGGCCCGGTGCGCCGGTACAACGCGCGATAGGTGGCGGTGAACTCGTCGATCAGGGTTTCCGGCCAGCGGCCGCCGCGGACCGGGACGCGAATCTCGTAGCCCTGCCCGGCGTAGCGCATCTCGGCGATCCGCCGGTGCGTCACTTCGTCCACTCCGGACTTCGCGAGCAGCGCCGCGCCCTGGGCTTCCATCTCGGCGAACAGCGCGTCGACCTGCTCCCACGCCAGCTCGTGCACGGCCGCGCGGGCCGACCGGACGAAGTCGAACGCCAACGGCGCGGTGAGGAACCCGGCGGCGCTGAGCACACCGGCGGCGGGCGGCGCGACGACCGACGGCGCCCCGAGCGCGCGGGCGACACCGACGCCGTGCACCGGGCCCGCCCCGCCGAACGTGTACATCGGCAGCTTCGCCGGATCCTGGCCACGCTCGACGGCGTGCACGCGGGCGGCGTTCGCCATGTCCTCGTTGACGCTCGTGTGGATGCCCCACGCGGCCTCTTCGACGCTCACGCCGAGCGGCCCGGCGATCCCGGTCTCGATCACCGCGCGCGCGGCCGCCGCGTCGAGTTTCATGCCGCCGCCGAGGAAGTAGTCCGGGTCGAGGTAGCCGAGCACGAGGTCGGCGTCGGTCACCGTGGGCTCGGTGCCGCCGCGGCCGTAGCAGACCGGGCCGGGCTCGGACCCGGCCGAATCGGGCCCGACGGTGAGCAGCCCGAGCGCGTCGATCCGGGCGATCGAGCCACCGCCGACGCCGATCTCGATCAGGTCGGTGACCGGCACCTGCACCGGCAGCCCAGAGCCGGGCAGCAGCCGGTACTTGCGGTCGACTTCGAACTGGTGCGTGACGAGCGGCGCGCCGCCGGCGATCAGGCACAGCTTCGCCGTCGTGCCGCCCATGTCGAAGGCCAGCAGGTCGTCCGGGCCCAGTGTCGCCGCCGCCAGCGCGCCGCCGGCCGGGCCGGACTCGAGGATCCGGATCGGGTGCCGGGCCGCGGTGTCCACAGTGGCCAGTCCGCCGTTGGACAGCATGATGTGCGGCGTCCCGGCGATCCCGAGCCGCCGGAGCCGGCGTTCGAGGTCGCGCAGGTAGCGCTCGGTCAGGTCCTGGACGTAGACGTTCGCGACCGTGGTCGACGTCCGCTCGAACTCGCGGATCTCGGGGACGACGTCCGAGGACAGCGCGACCCGCAGCCCGGGCGCCACCTCGGCCAGGAGCTCGGCCGCGCGCCGTTCGTGCGCCGGGTTCGTGAAGGCGTGGAGGAAGCAGACGGCGACCGCTTCGACACCGCGGTCCACCAGCTCCCGCCCGAGCCTTACAACGTAAGTCTCGTCGAGTGGCGCAAGGACGGATCCGTCGGCGAGGATCCGCTCCGGGACGTCGAAGCGCAGGTGCCGCGGCACCAGCGGCGCGGGCAGCTCGATGTGCAGGTCGTACAGCTCGTACCGGTGCTCGCGGCGCATCTCCAGGACGTCGCGGAAGCCGGTGGTCGCGAGCAACGCCGTGCGCGATCCCTTGCGTTCGATGAGCGCGTTCGTCACCAACGTCGTCCCGTGCACGACCTGCTCGACGTCCTCCGCGTCGATACCGGCGTCCGCGAGCAGCGCGGCCAAGCCTTCTTCGACCGCGCGCGCCGGCTCGTCGTGGGTGGTCAGCACCTTGCCGACGGCCGCGATCCCGGTGCCGTCCACCGCGCAGAGGTCGGTGAACGTGCCCCCGATGTCGACGCCGATCCTCATGTGCGGTACCACCGCGGCGAAGTGTTCAGCGGCGGCTTCAGCTTGGCCTTCACGACCAGGACGTTCGGCTCGTCCGACTCGACGAACTCGCCGAGCAGCCGCCGGAACGCCCGCCCGAACCCGGAGACGCGGTCCGCGTGCACGCCGAAGGACCGGGCGAGGCCGACGAAGTCCGGGCTGTCCCAGTCGACTCCGCGGCGCGGGAGGCCTTCGCGCTCTTGGTCGTAGCGCAGCATGCCGTAACCGCCGTCGTCGACCAGGACCACCGTGACCGGCAGCTGCTCCTGCGCCAGCGTCGCGAGATCGCCGCAGGCGTAGAGGAACCCGCCGTCGCCGGTGATGCAGATGGCGCGCCCGACCCCCGCCGCGGCGGCGCCGAGCGACGCCGGGAAGCCGTAGCCGAGGGTGCCCCAGCCCATCGGGTAGGCGAGCTTGCGCGGCGCCCGCACCCGGTGGAAGCCGCCGACCCAGTAACCGGCGACGCACATGTCGGACACCAGCACCGCGTCCGACGGCAGCACCTCGTCCAAAGTGGACAGGAAGTCGTAGGCCTGCGGCTCTTCGTCGCGGATCCGCTGACGCACCCGGCGGCCGATGCCGGCCAGCCGCAGCGTGATGTCGTTCAGCCCCGGCCGCTCCTTCGGCAGCAGCCGCTCGACGATCGCGCGCGCGTCGCCGACCAGCGTCAGGTCGGGCTCGTAGTTCTTGGCGGCGTCGTCGGCGTCGACGTTGATCGCGACCAGCTTTCGCGGCTTCGGCATCCGCCAGTTCTGCGTCATCAACCCGTCGAAGTCGGTGCCGATGGCGAGCACGACGTCGGCCTCGTCCCACAGCTCGCCGACCTCCGGCGTGTGCACCGGGTTCGGCGCGAGGCACGGGTGGTCGAGCGGGAGCAGGCCGCGGGCGCCGAACGTGGTGATGACCGGCGCGGCGATCTTCTCGGCGAGCGCGCCGATCGCGTCCCCCGCCCCGGACCGCAGCGCGCCGCCGCCGGCCCAGATCAGGGGGTGCTCCGCGTCGGACAGCATCGCTTCGGCCCGCGCGAGGTCGGGCACGTCGCCGTCGGGCTTGCGGTGCGGCGCGGGCGGGCGCCGGTGCGGCACGGTCTCGCGCAGGTAGTCGGTCGGGACGCCGAGGTAGACCGGGCCGCTCTGCGGCTGCAGCGCGAGCCGGGACGCGCGGTGCACGGTGGTGCCGATCTGGTCCGCGGCCCGCACGGTGAAGCCGCCCTTGGTCACCGGCGCGAACATCGCCTGCTGGTCGGACGTCTCGTGCAGCACCCCGCGGACGACGCCCGGGCGCCGCAGCGTCGAGGGGATGTCGGTGGCGATGACCAGCACCGGAGCCGCGGACGCCATGGCTTCGCCGACCGCGCCGAGGGTGTTCGCCGCACCCGGCCCGGTGGTGACGAGGGCGACGCCGAGCTTGCCGGTCGCGCGCGCGTACCCGTCGGCCGCGTACCCCGCGGTCTGTTCGTGGCGGACCCCGACGAGCTTGATGCGGGTCTCGGCGAGCGCCTCCCACAACGGCAGGTTGTGCACCCCCGGGAGGCCGAAAACGATCTCCGTCCCCAGCCCTTCGAGCGCGTCCACCAACTCCCGAGCACCACTCACAGCCACGACGCGGATACTGCCAGATCGTTGAACGATCTGGCAATCAACCCCTAGACGATGTTGTGCTCCGCCGGTGCGGTACCGGCGCTCGCGAAGCGCCGGACGTCGAGCTCCGCGATGTCCACGGCCGGCTCTTGTGCGAGGTAGAGGTCCCGGACCAGCTCGCCGGTCGCCGGGGCCATCTGGAACCCGTGCCCGGAGAAGCCGGTCGCGTAGAAGAACCGCGACAGCAGGACGCTTTCCCCCACGATCTGGTTGCGGTCGGGCGTCACTTCGTACAACCCGGCCCAGGCCGCGCGGATCCCGGCGTCGAGCACGGCGGGGATCCGGCGGCCGGCCAGCTCGGCCAGCCGCGGGAGCCACTCGCCCGCTTCGTAGTGCGTGCCGAAGCCCGGAAAGCCGTCGTCCTCGGAGAACGACATGGCGAGCCCAGGACCCTCGCGGTGGAAGTAGAACGCCGACGGCAGCTCGATGGTCAGCGGCACCGCGGCCGGGAGCCCGGGCACCGGGCCGGTGAACACGACCTGACGCCGGAACGGGCGCACCGGGAGATCGAGGCCGGCCAGCTCGCCGATCCGGCCGGACCACGCGCCCGCCGCGCACACGACCGCGCCGGTCCGCACGAACCCCGCGGTCGTGTTAACGCCGGTTAACGCGTCCCCGTCGCGCTCGATGCCGAGGACCTCGACACCGGTACGCACCTTCGCGCCGCACGCGCGGGCTGCCTTCGCGTAACCCCGGACGACCGCGTCCGGCGTCGCCTTCGCGTCGTCCGGCGACCACAGCGCGGCGATGATCCCGTCCGTCTCGAGCAGCGGCAGGACTTCCTTCGCTTCTGCGGGATCCAGTAGGTGACTCCTTACGCCGTAAGCCCGCTGCAGCTCCGCGCACTGTCCGATTGCAGTCACCTCCGCGGGATCGGTGAGCAGGTACAGGTAGCCGTCGCGGCGGAAGTCGATCTCGATCCCGAACTGCTCCGGGAAAGCGCTGTACGCGGCGAGCCCGCGCAGTCCCAGCTCGACGTTCACGCGGCTGGTGAACGACGACCGGATGCCGCCCGCGGCCTTCGCCGTCGAGCCCTCGCCGAGCCCGCCGCGCTCCAGCAGCAGGACGTCGACGCCGGCTTCCGCCAAGCGGAACGCGCAGCTCACACCGATCACACCGCCGCCGATCACGACGCATTCGGCCATCTGTGGCACCGACGTTTCCCGTGCGCCGCGGACGGTCATACTCGCCAGAGTAGAACGTGATCCACCCGCGGTCGCCGAGCGCGTAGAGTCGGCGTGCCGAGTGCGGAAGGTGATGTCCCATGGCGATGATGCCCGTGACCGACTCGATGTTCCTCCTGGTCGAAACGCGCGAGCATCCGATGCACGTGGGCGGTCTGCAGCTGTTCAAGAAACCCGACGGAGCCGGGCCGGAGTACCTGCGCGACATCCGCCGTTCGCTGCTCGAATCGGACAACATGCGGTCGGTGTTCCAGCGCCGCCCGGCGCGGCCCGTCAACACGATGGGACACGTGGTCTGGAAGGCCGAGACGGATCTCGAGCTCGACTACCACTTCCGGCATTCGGCGCTGCCGCAGCCGGGCCGCATCCGCGAGTTGCTGGAGCTGACGTCCCGCTGGCACAGCACCCTGCTCGACCGGCACCGGCCGCTGTGGGAGACGCACCTCATCGAGGGGCTGGCCGACGGCCGGTTCGCCGTCTACACCAAGGTCCACCACGCGTTGATGGACGGCGTCTCGGCGCTGCGCCAGCTGCAGGGCACGCTGTCGGACGACCCGGCGGACATGGACTGCCCGCCGTGGTGGGGTTCCCGGCGCAAACCAGGCGAAAGCCGTGTCAAGAGCCCACGGTCGTTCCTGCAGGCCGCGGGCAAGACCGCCAACCAGCTCGCGGGGCTGGCGCCGGCCGCGATCAAGGTGGCGCGCGAGGCGTTCAGCGAGCACACGGTGACCCTGCCGGGACAGGCGCCGCGGACGATGTTCAACGTGCCGATCGGCGGCGCGCGGCGATTCGCGGCGCAGTCGTGGTCGCTCGACCGCGTGCGGAAGGTCGCCACCGCGGGTGGGGTGTCGCGCAACGACGTCGTGCTCGCGATGTGCTCGGGCGCGCTGCGGGACTACCTCATCGAGCAGCGCGCGCTGCCGGACGCGCCGCTGGTCGCGATGGTGCCGGTGTCGCTGCGCCGCCAGAACGACCCGGGTGAGGCAGCGGGCAACAACATCGGCGCCCTGCTGTGCAACCTCGCCACCGACCTGCCGGACGCGGGCAAGCGGCTCGTCACGATCCACCAGTCGATGCGCAACGGCAAGCGGCTGTTCTCGGAGCTGACGCCGTTGCAGACGCTGTTGTTGTCCGCGGTCAACGTCGCGCAGCTCGGTGTCTCGCCGATCCCGGGCATCGTCAACAACACGCGGCCGCCGTTCAACCTGGTGATCTCGAACGTGCCGGGGCCGCGCCGGCAGATGTACTGGAACGGCGCGCAGCTCGACGGCATCTACCCCGCGTCGGTGCTGCTCGACGGCCAGGCCGTGAACATCACGCTGACCAGCAACGGCGACAACCTCGACTTCGGCGTCACCGGCTGCCGCCGCAGCGTGCCGCACCTGCAGCGGATCCTGACACACCTCGACACGGCCTTGGTGGAACTCGAAGCTGCGGTAAGGTAGCCCGCTCACCGACAACCCCGCTCCCCCATCGGAAGGAAACTTTCCGAACTCACGGGTGAAACTCTGGTCAGCCGGCTCTTCCCGCTCCTAGGGTGGCGACGATCAGCCCCGGAGAGAGGAGCAGGAAATGACCGAGGTGTGGACGACCCCCGACTTCGTCGAGTACGAAACTCCCATGGAGGTCACCGCTTACGCGGCCCGCATGGCGGACTGAAGATGCCGGTCGAGCCACTTCCGGAAAGCGCATTCATCGCCGAGCTGCGCGCGCTTTCCGGCCGGTACTGGGGCACGCACCCCTTCCACCACCGGCTGCACGCCGGCGAACTCGACGAACGCGGTTTGCGGATCTGGGCGGCGAACCGCTGGTACTACCAGAGCACGCTGCCGCGGAAGGACGCAGCGATCATCGGCAACTGCCCGCTGCCGGAGATCCGCCGCCAGTGGCTCGACCGGATCGTCTACCACGACGGCACCACCGCCGGCGACGGCGGGATCGAACGCTGGCTGCGGCTCTGCACGGCCGTCGGCCTGCACCGGGACGAGGTGCTCGACGAGCGGCACGTCGCTCCCGGCGTCCGGTTCGCCGTCGACGCCTACGTGACCTTCGCGCGGACGAAGCCGTGGTGGGAGGCCGTCGCTTCGGGACTCACCGAGATGTTCGCCGGGCACCTGATGCAGCGGCGCGTCGCGGACATGCTCGCCCACTACTCGTGGATCGCCCGCGAAGACCTCGCCTACTTCACCGACCGCATCGACAAGGTCGCCGGCGAGGGCAAGGACACGCTCGACATCGTCGTCCGCCACTGCGTCACCCGCGAGCAGCAGGACCGGGCGATCGCCGCGCTGTCGTTCAAGTGCGACGTCCTGTGGTCGATGCTCGACGCGATCGAACGAGCCGCGAGGTGATCACCGTGGGGTCGGTTCCCCAGCTGCGCCGCGGCGTGCGGCTGTCCTTCGACCACGTCCGGGAGACACACGTCCTGCTGTTCCCCGAAGGCGTGCTCGTCCCGAACACCACCGCCGCCGCCGTGCTCGGACTCTGCGACGGCGCCCGGACCGTCACCGACATCACCGCGGTGCTGGGAAAGCGCTTCACCGGCGTCCGGGAGCAGGACGTCCTCGACGTGCTGGCGCGGCTGGGCGAACGGCGGGTCGTCGCGTGGACGTGACCCCGCCGCTCGGGCTGCTGGCCGAGCTGACCCACCGCTGCCCGCTGCACTGTCCTTATTGCTCGAACCCGCTGGAGCTCGTGTCACGCTCCGCCGAGCTGTCCACTGCGGACTGGATTTCGGTGCTCTCGCAAGCCCGCGAGCTGGGCGTGCTGCAGGTGCACCTGTCCGGCGGCGAGCCGCTGGCCCGGCCGGACCTGCCTTCGCTGGTGGCGCACGCGAGTTCGCTCGGCTGCTACGTCAACCTCGTCACCTCCGGCCTCGGCCTGACTTCCGCGCGGCTCGACGACCTGGTCTCGCGTGGGCTGGCGCACGTCCAGCTGTCGGCGCAGGGCGCGACGCGAGAGCGTTCCGATCAGCTGGCCGGCGCGCGGGCGTTCGACCACAAGCTCGCCGCGGCCGCCCTGGTGAAGTCGTCCGGGTTACCGTTGTCCTTGAACGTGGTGCTGCACCGGCGCAACCACGATCAGCTGGCCGGGATCATCGAGCTGGCCGAGCGGATGGGCGCGGACCGGCTCGAGCTGGCGAACACCCAGTACTACGGCTGGGCGCTGCGCAACCGCGAGGCGCTGATGCCGACGCCGTCGCAGCTCGCCGCCGCGGAACCGTTGGCGCGTGCGGCGATCCGGCGGCTGCGCGGCACGATGGAGATCGTCTACGTCGTCGCCGACTACTACGAGCCGTATCCGAAGCCGTGCATGTACGGCTGGGGCGCGCGGCAGCTGACCGTGGCGCCGGACGGGACCGTGCTGCCGTGCCCGGCGGCGTCGGCGATTTCGACGCTCACTCTGGACAATGTGCGGGAGACGCCGTTGGCCGACATCTGGTACCGCTCGTCGTCGTTCAACGCCTACCGCGGCGAAGACTGGATGAGCGAGCCGTGCCGGACGTGCGACCGTCGCGGGCTCGACTTCGGCGGCTGCCGCTGCCAGGCGTTCCTGCTCACCGGCGACGCCGCGGCGACGGACCCGGTGTGTTCGCGGTCTCCGCAACGGGAGGTCGTCGATCTGATTCTCGCCCGGCCTCCGGTTTCCGACCTGGTCATGCGCCGGTGAAGGTGATCCTGCTCGGCACCGCGGCGGGCGGCGGCTGTCCACAGTGGAATTGCGCGTGCCGTCTGTGCACCGCCGGGCTGCCACCACGCACCCAGGACTGCGTCGCGATCAGCGCGGACGGCGCCGGCGACCTGCACGGCGTCGGCGGTGATGCGGTCGATTTCGGCCAAGTCATCCGACGTCAGCTCGATCTCGATAGTGGCGATACTCCCTCGATGTGCTGGGGCTCCAGCGCGCCGACGATGGCGAGCTGGCCGACTTCGAACGAGACCCCCAAATAACTCTTTGACGGTTGTGGCAGACTGGGCACCATGCCCCACGACAACCTGCGCGTACTGGCGCACCCGCTCCGCATGCGGATCCTGTCGCTCCTGACGGGAACGGCGATGAGCGCGGCCGAGGTGGCGCGCGAACTGGGCGAGACACAGGCGAACATCAGCTACCACCTGCGCCGTCTGCACGACGCGGGCCTGCTGGACGTCGCGGAGGAAGTGACGATCCGCGGCGGCCGGGCAAAGCGCTACCGCCACGACCCGGACTCGGGGCGCCGCCTGACCACCCGCAACCCGGCGGAGCAGCAGTTGCTGACCAAGGCGATCGCGGGAGAGCTGCTGCGGCGGGCAGGTTCACGGGCACCGGGCCGGCGAGCGTCGTTGACGGACGCGGAGCTGTGGGTGGACCCGTCGCTCTGGGCGCGCGTGCTGGAGCAGGCTTCGGAGCTGAGCCAGGAACTGCACGCGGCGGCCCAGCCGCCGAGGACCCCGGGGACGGTGCGGGTCAGCGCGAGTGTGGCGCTGTTCGAACTGACCGAGTCCGCGCCGGCCGAGTCCCCATGAGCGCGGGTGTTCTGGTCGCGGCCGGCTGGAGCGTGGGCGTCCCGGTCACCCCGGTTCAGCCGGTGCAGGGGCGTTCTGGTCGCACCGATCGGGCCGGAGCGTCGTGGCCATGGCCGCACCCGTCCAGCCGGAGCCGCTCACAGCGGCCCGTCCTCGATCACTGCCCCCCGAACCCGCGTCCCCATCGCACCAACCCGCCGGAGCCGCTCCCATGACCACCCCGCTGCTCGCCCCGCTTCGCGAACCTCGCTTCCGCGCCCTCGTGACCGGGCGGACCTTCGCCGACTTCGCCAACGCCGTCGCTCCCTTCGCGCTGGCTTTCGCCGTCGTCGATCTGACCGGGTCGGCGGTGGACCTCGGGATCGTCGTCGGGGCGCGGTCGATCGCCAACGTGCTCCTCGTGCTCTTCGGCGGGATGCTCGCGGACCGGCTGCCGCGATCGGTGATCCTGCAGGGCACCGAAACCGCCGCCGCGCTCACCCAGGCCGCCATCGCCGCAAGTGTCCTGTGTGGATTCGCGTCCGTCCCGCTGCTGGTCGGGCTCAGCCTCGTCAACGGCGCCGTCTCGGCCATCTCGCTGCCCGCGGCCGCGTCGCTCACGCCGTTGACCGTGCCCGGGCCGCTGCTCGCCAAGGCGAACGCGCTGGTCCGGCTGCTGTCCAACGTCGGCCGCATCGCCGGCGCCGGGCTCGCCGGGATCCTCGTCGCGTTCGCCGGCTCCGGGTGGGCGCTCGCCGGGAACGCCGTCCTGTTCCTCGCCGCCGCCTTTTCCTACCGTCGGATCCGCCTGCCGCACGGCGAGCGCATCCCGGGCAGCCGGCCCCTCGGCGAGCTCGCCGAAGGCTGGCGCGAGTTCCGCGCCCGGTCGTGGGTGTGGCTGGTGGTGCTGCAGTTCATGATCGTCAACGCGGTGAACGCGGGCGCGCTGCTGGTGATCGGCCCGCTGGTCGCCGACGACACCTTCGGCCGCACCGGCTGGGGCCTCGCGCTGGCGGTGCAGACGGCCGGGGCGCTGCTCGGCGGCGTCGTCGCCGCACGGTGGCAACCCCGGCGGATGCTGCTGTTCGGCGTCGCGCTGGTCATGGTCGACGCCCTGCCGATGCTCGCCCTCGGCGAGACGCCGTACCTGCTGCCGCTGCTGTTCGCGATGGTCCTTTCGGGCTTCGCGATCGAGCAGTTCGGAGTCGCGTGGGACGTCTCGCTGCAGGAGAACGTGCCGCCCGAGAAGCTCGCCCGCGTCTACTCCTACGACATGCTCGGCTCGTTCGTCGCGATGCCGCTCGGCCAGATCGCCGCCGGTCCGCTGGCCGAGCACGTCGGTCGTTCGGCGACGCTCGTCGGCGGCGCGGCCCTGGTCGTCGGCGCGACGGCGATCGTGCTGCTCAACCCGCAGGTGCGCGGGCTGGTCCGGCACGCGCCGGTCAGCCCGGGCGCACCAGGATGAGGTTCAGCAGGCTCGCGCTGAAGACGACGTCGTCCCCGGCGTCGACGAGCTCGACGCGCGTGCGCACCAGCCCCCGGTCCGGCTTCGAGCGCGAGAGCCGGGCCTCGGTGACGGTGGCGCGCAGCCGCAGCACCGAGCCCGGCCGCACCGGCCGCGGCCAGCGCAGCTCGTCGACGCCCGGGCTGCCCAAACTGGACACAGTGGACAGGTAGTGATCGGCGTAGAGCCGCATCATCAGGCTCGCGGTGTGCCAGCCGCTGGCGATCAGCCCGCCGAAGGGCCCGTCCGCCGCGACGGCGGCGTCGACGTGAAAGCTCTGCGGGTCGTAGCGGCGGGCGAAGTCGAGGATGTCGGCCTCGGTCACCTCGACGCTGCCGCAGTCGTGGGTGGCGCCGGGGACGTAGTCCTCGAAGTAGCGATCGCTGGTCATGGGCGCAGGGTGCCACAAAAACGCTTCGATCCGGAGCGAATGGTTAGGCTGACGACATGGCCGCCGAGCCCGACATCGCCGCGGTCGCCCAGGCGATCGGCGAACCGGCCCGGGCGGCGATGCTCCTGCAGCTGATGGACGGCGACGCGCATTCCGCCCGGGCACTGGCCACCGTCGCCGGGGTGGCGCCCTCCACGGCGAGCACCCACTTGCGCCGCCTGTGCGACGCGGGCCTGGTGGTCGCGACCGACGCGGGCCGCCAACGGTTGCATCGCCTCGCCGGCCCGCAGGTGGCCCAGCTCGTGGAAGCACTGGCGGCGCTCGCCCCGCCCCGGCTGCCGGCCCGGCTCCAACCCGATCCGCCGTCGGGGCCGCTGCTGCGAGCCCGGGCGTGTTACGGGCACGTGGCCGGGCAGCTGGGGATCGACCTGGCGGTGCTGCTGCGCAAGGACGGGGTGGTCGACGAGCTGGCCCCCGGCGAGACCGGCGTGGTGCGCACCTTCGACCATCCGCTGCTGGCGGCGCTCGGGATCACCGGGCTGCGCACGGCCGGACCGCCGGTGCGCGCGTGCCTCGACTGGTCGCACGGGACGACGCACCTCGCGGGAGTCCTGGGGGCCGCGTTGCTGACGGCGTTGCTCGACGAAGGGTGGGTACGCCGCCGCCCGGGCGGACGCGCGCTCCGGGTGACGGAAGCGGGACGCCGAAGCCTCGCCGAGTACGGCATCGGCTGACCGCGGGTGGGTTGTCCACACCCCCGGCCGGTTGTGGACAACTCCGGCGCCGAACCTCCGGAAAACCGGAACTGTCCGCACCGGCCGATAGACTGGCCAGGGGGCAACCCCCGGGATGGGGCGGGCCCTGCGCGGCGGTCGATCCGGCGGTCTGACCTTGCTCGATCCGGCGCGGCGGGTGCACCTGCGGCGGTCAGCCACCGGCTCGAGCCATTGGCATAACCGACCCGCTCAGGGCCACCGGTTTCAGCTGCTTGCCCGGCGTTCCGGGTCTGGTTTTCAGCGGCTCGGGCGGGGTTCCGGTGTTCGGTCGCGGTGGCCGTCGAGGCGCCACCAGCTCTCCAGCGTCTCCCGCAGCGCCTTCAACAACTCGCCGCCCGTTTCCAGGGGGACCAGGGCGGCCTTGCCGTCGCCCACCCGGAGCGCCGCCGTCAGGCGGTCGCCCTGCTCGACCAGGCCCACCACCACCTGGGTCGGCTCTCCCGCGACGTCCAAGGTCGGAATGGCGCGCTCGTACCGCCAGCCTTCAGCGTTCACCGGCAGACAGTGGCACAGCTTTTCCCGCCCGGACCCGGGGTTCACCCTCACGTGTGGTCAGGCCGGCGCCCAGGGCCGCACTTCCTCCAGAAGCTTCGCCACCGCCAGCACGAGGTCGTCCGAGTGACGCGGCCCGATGATCTGCAGGCCCACCGGCAACCCCGCCGACGTGTGGCCGGCCGGCACGCTGATCGCCGGCTGCTGGGTCATGTTGAACGGGTACGTGAACGGCGTCCACTCCGGCCATTCGCTCAGCCCGCTGCCCGGCGGCACGTCGTGCCCGGCCTCGAACGCGGCGATCGGGACGGTCGGGGTGATCAGCACGTCGTAGCGCGTGTGGAACTCGCCCATGAGGATGCCCAGCGCGGCCCGCTCGGCGGACGCGTCGAGGTAGTCGCTCGCCGACCACGTCTTGCCGAGCTCCCAGACCTTGCGCAGGCCCGGGTCCGTCCGCTCCTCGGATCCGGGCGGGAACGTGTCGAGCAGCTTCGCCGCCCCCGACGACCACAGGATGTCGAACGCCGGTTTCGGATCGGCGAACCCCGGGTCCGTCTCCTCGATCTGCAGCCCCGCGTCACCGAGCGCGCGCACCGCCGCCGCGACGACCGCCGCGATCTCCGGGTCGACGTCGACGTAGCCGAGCGTCGGCGAGAACGCCGCGATCAGGCCGCGCACGTCCCGGCGGACGGCCTCGCGGAACGACCCCACCGGCGGCGCGAGGGCGGCCGGGTCGCGGTGGTCGGGCGTCGACAGGACGTCCAGCAGCAGCGCGGTGTCGTCCACCGACCGCGCCAGCGGGCCGGCGTGCGAGAGCGGGCCGAACGGGCTCGCCGGGAACAGCGGGATCCGGCCGTGGGTCGGCTTGAGCCCGACGATCCCGCAGAACGACGCCGGGATCCGCACCGAGCCGCCGCCGTCGGTGCCGACGGACAGCTCGCCCATCCCCGCCGCGACGGCCGCGGCGCTGCCGCCACTCGACCCGCCCGCCGTCTTCGACGGGTCGGCCGGGTTGCGCGTGATGCCCTGCAGCGGGCTGTCGGTGACGCCCTTCCACGCGATTTCGGGCGTGGTCGTCTTGCCCAGCACCACCAGGCCGGCCTCGCGCATCCGCGCGGCGACCGGGCTGTCGACGTCCCACGGCTGGTCCGGGTCGATACTCTTCGAGCCTCGGACGGTCGGCCAGCCCTGGGTGAGGAACATGTCCTTGATCGAGGACGGTACGCCGTCGAGCCACCCGATCGGGTTGCCGTCGCGCCAGCGGACCTCCGACGCCTTGGCCTGCTCCAGCGCCCCTTCGGCGTCGACGAGGCAGTACGCGTTGCACTCGCCGTCGCGGTCTTCGATGGCCTGCAGCGCGTTCTGCGTCGCCTCGACCGGTGAGAGCTCACCGGTCGCGTAGGCGGCGACGAGTTCGCTGGCGGTCAGCATCCTGTCGTTCATCCGGCTCCCTGGTTCCCCGACGGCACGTAGCCGAGCGACTTGTCGACGACATTGCGCAGCGGCTCCCCAGCCTGCCAGCGGCGGAAGTTCTCGGTGAACACCTCGACGAGCGTGTTCCGCCAGCCGATGAAGTCCCCGGACATGTGCGGCGAGACCAGCACGTCCGGCATGGTCCACAGCGGGCTGTCCGGCGGCAGCGGCTCGGTGTCGAACACGTCGAGCGCGGCGCCGGCGATGGCCCGGTTCTCGAGCGCGTCGACCAGGTCGGAAGTGACCACCAGCTCGCCCCGGCCCACGTTGACGAACCGCGCCGTCGGCTTCATCGCGGCGAACGCGCGCGCGTCGAACATGCCCTTGGTGTGCTCGGTCAGCGGTGCGACGGCGACGACGTAGTCGGCGTGCGGCAAGAACGCCTCGAGCTGCGAAGACTCGTGCACGAGGCCGAAGTCGGGGTCGCCCGTGCGCTCCCGGCGGCCGGCGGCGCTCACCCGCATCCCGGCCGCGCGCAGCAGCCGCGCGATGGCCCGGCCGATCGGCCCGGTGCCGACGACCACCACCTCGCGCCCGGCGATCCGCTCGCTCTCGCGGTGCAGCCAGCGGCCCTCGCGCTGCAGGTCGCGCGAGCGCGCGAAGTCCTTCGCGAAGGCGAGGACGACGCCCAGTACGTACTCCGCGATGGCGTCGTCGAAGACACCGCGCGAGTTGGTCAGGACGACGTCGCTCTCCACCAGCCCGGGGAACAGCACCGGGTCGACGCCCGCGCTCGCGATGTGCAGCCAGCGCAGGCGATCGGCCGCGTGCCAGGCACCCGGCACGGCCGCGGAGAGGAAGTCGTAGACGAAGAGAGCGTCGGCTCCGGACAGGGCTTCGGGCAGGCCCGCCGCGTCCGTGTAACGCACGACCGCCCCGGATTCGACAGCACGCATGTCCGGTGGACGGTGCTCGCCGCAGAGCACGGCCAGGACGGGAGTTTCCCGGTTTTCCGAGGCGATCACGTTGACACGGTAAAAGCGGCTCGTATGATTGTCAACAATCCGAGGAACGACCCCCGGAGCACCGGACGTGTCATCAAGTTCAGACGTATTCCGGAGGCTGAGCCTTGGATTTCGACTTCCTGGCGTTCGACGGCCCGCTGGCGCAACGCGGCATCGGGGTGATCGCCCCGTTCGACCTCGCGCTGGAGCGCGAGCTCTGGCGCTGGGTGCCGATGGAGGTGTCCCTCCACCTCGCGCGGACGCCGTACGAGCCGGTGCCGGTCAGCATGGAGATGGCCCGCCTCGTCAGCGACAGCCACCACCTGGCCAGCGCGACCCGCGACGTGCTGCACGTCGAGCCCGAGGTCGTCGCCTACCTCTGCACGTCGGGCAGCTTCGTCAACGGAGTCGACTACGAGCGCTCGCTGACCAAGGCGATCTGCGACGCCGGCGCACCGGACGCCGTCACCACCTCGGGTGCGCTGGCCGAGGTGCTGCACCAGCTCGACCTGCACCGCGTCTCGGTGCTGACGCCGTACGACGCCGACCTCACCCGCGCGCTGCACGACTTCCTCGGCGAGCTGAACGTCGAGACCGTCGCCAGCGACCACCTCGGGCTGGGCGGTGGCATCTGGAAGGTCAGCTACCGCACCATCGCCGAACGCATCCTCGCCGCCGACCACGGCGAAGCCGAAGCGATCTTCGTCAGCTGCACCAACCTCCCGACCTACGACCTGATCGAGCCCCTGGAAGCCGCGCTCGGCAAGCCGGTGCTCACCGCCAACCAACTGACCATGTGGGCGTGCCTGCGCCGGATGAACCTGCCGATCGTCGGACCCGGGCAGTGGCTTCGTGACGTGTCGTGAAGGTTTTCCTTGACCATCCCTCTAGGATTGTCGACAATTTGCGTCCCCCGGAGGTTTCGTGACCACCATCGGCTTCATCTACCCCGACCACGCGGCCGAAGACGATTACCCGCTGGCCGAGCAGCTGCTCGGCGGCGCGGCCGCCGACGAGGGCGGCATCCGCCTCGCCGTCGAGCACATCTACGGCACCGACAAGCACGCGGTCGCCGAGCTGCTGGACCTCGGCAGCGAGAGCCGCCTCGCCGACGGTGCCGCCCTGCTCAAGAAGCACGAGCCGGAAGCGGTCATCTGGGCCTGCACCAGCGGCAGCTTCGTCTACGGCTGGGACGGCGCCCGCGACCAGGCCGACCGCCTCGCCGCCGTCGCCGGGGTCCCGGCCTCCAGTACCTCCTTCGCGTTCGTGCACGCCGCGCGCGCCCTCGGCGTCAAGCGGGTCGCCGTCGCCGCCAGCTACCCGGACGACATCGCCCGGCTGTTCGTGGACTTCCTCAAGGCCGGCGGCGTCGAGGTCGTCGCGATGGCCAGCGCCGACATCGTCACGGCCGCCGAAGTCGGCGCCATGACGTCGGAAGCCGTCGTCGAACTCGCCGTGCGTAACGACCACCCGGACGCCGACGCGGTGCTCGTGCCGGACACCGCGATGCGGACGCTCCAGGAGATCAACATCGTCGAAGCCGCGCTGAAGAAGCCCGTGCTGACCGCCAACCAGGTGACCGTCTGGGAGGGCCTGCGCCTGACCGGGGGGCACCGGCTCGTCCGCTCGCTCGGCGCGTTGTTCCGGCACCTCCCGGACGGGAGCGCCTGACATGGCCCTGCCACCGGGCATGCTGCCCGAGATCGAACCGGTCAGCCGCGAGTCGACCGCCGCGGTGATCGCGCGTCAGCTGCGCGACGCGATCATGACCGGCGCCCTCCCGCCCGGGACCCAGCTCGGCGAGACCGAGCTGGCCTCCCGGTTCCAGGTGTCACGGGGGCCACTCCGGGAGGCCATGCAGCATCTCGTGTCCGAAGGGCTCCTCCGCAGCGAACGGCACCGCGGGCTGTTCGTGATCGACCTCGAGCCCGGCGACGTCTACGACATCTATGCAGCTCGATCTGCCATCGAGCGCGCCGCGATGATCCGCGCGGTGCGCGGCGGGGAACGCGACCGGATCGCCGATGTGCTCGAACAGACCGTCGCCGAGATGGCGACGGCCGCGAGCGAAGACGACCCCAGCGCGCTCTCCACCGCGGACCTCAGGTTCCACGAGGCCCTCATCAACGCCTCCGGCAGCAAACGGCTCGTCCGGATGGCCCGGACCCTCCTCATCGAGACGAGGATGTGCCTGACCGCGCTGCAGAGCACCTATCAGCGGGTCGAGGAACGCGTCGAGGAGCACACGAAACTCATCCAGGCCCTTCGCGACGGCGACGAGGAGACGGCGCTGGCGCTGCTCGACTCGCACATGGAGGACGCGGTGCAGCGGCTCGCGCCGGGGACGAGCCTCATCGAGGGACACGCCCCGCCGGTGCCGGGAAACGCGTGAGCGAAGCTCCGGCAGCCGGGACTTGAAGCCCGACAAGCGTGATCGGTAAACCGGCGCGTGCAACTTCCGGATCGGCACGCGCACCCGGACGACCGGCTCAGGCGCCGGGGAAGCCGGCAGGCGTACGTGGACGGCCCGCACGGGTACCGGGAAGCAGTTGGCCGGCGGAGAACACCCGCAGCTAAGCGCCATCGCGCACCCCCAGGACCGGCTGGCCGCCACGGCCGTCGCGGTAGTCCGGGGACCACGGGAAGCGGCCTCGGGAGTCCGCGTGGACCAGTTGGAGCGCGCGGATTTCCGGGCCGTACAACGCCGCCGCGAAGATCAGGTGCACCGACGGCTCCGCCAGCGGGACCCCCTCGATCACCAGGCCGCCCCGCAACGGGACGCGCTCGCCCGGCGGGGGCGGCGACTCGTGCATCGAGTGCGCGGCCAGGTCGTTCAGCAGCTCGGCGGCCTCCAGGACCGGCAGGCCTGTCACGACCAGCTCGGGCAGGTCGTACCCGCTCAGGCCGATCGTGTAGGCCCATGGCGGGTACGCCCCGCTGCCCTCGACTCCTTGCACGAGCCAGCCCCGGTCGGCCACGCCATCGCGAAGCCTTGCCAGGTAACCGGATCCGTCTCCGTCACACAGAAAGCACATCGGTCGCTCCTCCCCCTCGGTGGGTTTGCGACCACCGTGCCGGAGGGCACCGACAAAAACTCAGCCCAGCGCTTCGGCCACTGCCGTGCCGAGCCGTTCTGTGGTATCTGTGCCGCCGAGGTCCGGGGTGCGCACCCGGCCCTCGTCGAGCACCCGGTCGACCGCGGCGCGGATCGCTTGCGCGGCAACGGTTTCACCCAGGTGTTCGACCAGCATCGCGGCCGCCAGGATCTGCGCCACGGGATTCGCGATCCCCTGCCCGGCGATGTCCGGAGCGCTCCCGTGGACCGCCTCGAACATCGACGGATGTTCATCCGATGGGTTGATGTTGCCGGACGGTGCCATGCCGAGCCCGCCGGTGATCGCGGCCGCGAGGTCGCTCAGGATGTCGCCGAAGAGGTTCGACCCCACGATGACGTCGAGCCGGTCCGGCGCCTGGACCATCCGTGCCGCCAACGCATCCACGTGCATCTGTTCACTGTGGACGTCCGGATACTCGGCGGCGACCTCGGCGAAGATCTCGTCCCAGAAGGGCATCGAGTGGATGAGCCCGTTGGACTTCGTCGCCGAGCACACGCGCGAAGACCGCGTCCGCGCCAGTTCGAAGGCGTACCGGATGATCCGTTCGACGCCGACGCGCGTGAAGACCGACTCCTGCAGCACGAACTCGTCCGGCCGCCCGGCGTTGTGCCGGCCGCCGATCGCCGAGTACTCGCCCTCGGAGTTCTCCCGGACGATGACCAGCTCCAGCTCCTCGGCCTTCCGCCCGGCCAGCACGGACGTCGTGCCCGGCAGCAACCGGACCGGGCGCAGGTTGACGTACTGCTGGAACGCGCGCCGCAGCGGGATCAGCAAGCCCCACAGCGAAACGTGGTCCGGGACGCCGGGGAAGCCGACCGCGCCGAGCAGGATGCCGTCGAACGCGGACAGCTGCTCGACGCCGTCGTCCGGCATCATCGACCCGGCCCGCGCGTACCGCTCGCAGCTCCAGTCGAACTCCGTCCACTCCAGCGAGAAATCGAAGAGCGCGGAAGCCCGGTCGAGGACCTTGCGGGCCTCGACCGTGACGTCCACGCCGATCCCGTCGCCGGGGATGCTCGCGATGCGGTAGGAGCTCACAGGGCCACCGCGATGTACTTGGTCTCGAGGAACTCGTCGATGCCGGCCGAGCCGCCCTCGCGGCCGAGCCCGGACTGCTTGATCCCGCCGAACGGCGCCGCCGGGTTCGAGACGATGCCCTGGTTGAGGCCGATCATGCCGGCTTCGAGCGCCTCGGAGACCCTCAGCGCGCGCTTGAGGTCGCTGGTGAAGACGTAGGAGACCAGGCCGAACTCGGTGTCGTTGGCCTTCACCACCGCCTCTTCCTCGGTGTCGAACGGCGTGATCGGGGCGACCGGCCCGAAGATCTCCTCGTGCGTCAGCCGCGCTTCCTGCGGGACGTCGGTGAGCACGGTGGCCTGGTAGAAGTGGCCCGGCCCGTCGACTCCGGAGCCGCCGGTGAGCACCTTCGCGCCACGGTCGGTGGCGTCCTTGACCAGCTCCGTCACCTTCTCGACGGCCTTGTCGTCGATCAGCGGGCCGACCACGACGTCCTTCTCGGTGCCGCGGCCCATCGGCAGCGCCTGCATCCGCTCGGTCAGCCGCCGCGAGAACTCCTCGACGACGCCGCGCTGCACGTAGAACCGGTTCGCCGCGGTGCACGCCTCGCCGATGTTGCGCATCTTCGCCTGCATCGCGCCGTCGATCGCCGCGTCCATGTCGGCGTCGTCGAAGACCAGGAACGGCGCGTTGCCGCCCAGCTCCATCGATGTCCGCAGCACCTTGTCGGCGCACTGCTCCAGGAGCTTGCGGCCGACGCCGGTGGAGCCGGTGAAGGAGAGCTTGCGGGCGCGGCCGTCGCGGATCAGCGGCTCCATCACGCCGCCGGAGTCGGTGGTCGTGAGGACGTTCAGCACACCCTCGGGCAATCCCGCCTCGGCGAGGATGCCGGCCAGCGCCAGCATCGACAGCGGCGTCTGGGCGGCGGGCTTGATCACCATCGTGCAGCCGGCGGCGACCGCCGGGCCGATCTTGCGGGTGCCCATCGCCATCGGGAAGTTCCACGGCGTGATCAGGATCGTCGGCCCGACCGGCTGCTTCGTGATGAGGAACCGGCCCACGCCGTTCGGGGCGGTCGCGAAGCCACCGTCGATCCGGACGGCCTCCTCGGCGAACCAGCGGAAGAACTCGGCCGCGTAGGCGATCTCGCCCTTCGACTCGGCCAGCGGCTTGCCCATCTCCAGGGTCATGAGCAGGGCGAGTTCGTCCTGGCGCTTCATCAGCAGCTCGTACGCGCGGCGCAGGATCTCGCCGCGTTCGCGGGGCGCCACCTTCGCGAAGTCCGCCTGCGCGGCGACCGCGGCGTCCAGCGCCGTGACGCCGTCCGCCGGTGAGGCGTCGGCGACCTGGCACAGCTCCTTGCCGGTGGCCGGGTCCACCACCGGGAACGTCTTCCCGGACTCGGCGGCGACCCACTTGCCGCCGATGAACAGTTCCTTGCCGACCGCGTCGACGACGCCGGACTCGGTGCTCGCGCTCATCCCGACTGCTCCTCACGTGTTGTCCCGGAGGCCATGCTATGGATATTGTCAACAATCGACAACCCGCTCAACCGACCTAGGAGCACGCTGCCATGGCCCAGCTATCTCCGCTGCTCAAGCAGGCAACGCCCGTCGTGGTCGACCACGGTGAAGGGGTTTACCTCTACGATGTCGACGGCAAACGCCACCTCGACTTCACCGCCGGCATCGGCGTCACGAGCACCGGGCACTGCCACCCGCACGTCGTGCGCGCGGCGCAGGAGCAGATCGGCAAGCTCGTCCACGGGCAGTACACGACGGTGATGCACCGGCCCCTGCTCGAGCTGACCAAGCGCCTCGGCGACGTCCTGCCCAGCGGGCTCGACTCGCTCTTCTACTCGAACTCGGGCAGCGAGGCCGTCGAAGCGGCGCTGCGGCTCGCACGACAGGCGACGAAGCGCCCGAACGTCATCGTCATGCAGGGCGGCTTCCACGGCCGGACCGTCGCGGCGGCGTCGATGACGACGTCCGGGACGCGGTTCAGCGCCGGCATCGGTCCGCTGATGGCGGGCGTGCACGTCGCGCCCTTCCCCTACGCCTACCACTACGGCTGGGACGAGCAGACCGCGACGAAGTTCGCGCTGCGCGAGCTGGACTACCTGTTCCAGACGGTCAGCGCCCCGAACGAGACCGCCGCGATCTTCGTCGAGCCGGTGCTCGGTGAAGGCGGGTACGTCCCGGCGAACACCGAGTTCATGGCGGGGCTGCGCGAGCGCGCGGACCGGCACGGCATCCTGCTCGTCCTCGACGAGATCCAGACCGGCTTCGGCCGCACCGGGAAGTTCTGGGGGCACGACCACTTCGACGTCTCGCCCGACATAGTGCTCATCGCGAAGGGCTTGGCCAGCGGCTTCCCACTGTCGGGCATCGCCGCTTCGCAGGAGCTGATGGCGAAGGCGCTCCCAGGCTCGCAGGGTGGCACGTACGGCGGCAACGCCGTCTCGTGCGCCGCCGCGATCGCGACCCTGGAAGTCATCCAGCAGGAGAACCTGGTGGAGAACGCCGCCGAGCGCGGGAGCCAGCTGCTCGAAGGCGCCCGGGTGATCGCGGACAAGACGCCGGCGATCGGCGAGGTGCGCGGGCTCGGGCTGCTCGTCGGCTCGGAGTTCACCACCGCCGACGGCGAGCCGGACGCCGCGACCGCCGCGACCGCCCAGCAGACGGCGTCGAAGAGTGGCCTGCTGCTGCTCACCTGCGGCCCGTACATGAACGTCGTGCGCATGGTGCCGCCGCTGATCGTCAACGCCGAGCAGGTCGACGACGCGCTGCGCATCTGGGGCGACGTCGTCGCGTCCGTCACGGGGAGCTGAGCATGGCCCGCTACATCACGATCACCCTCGACAAGCGCGGGGTCTCCTGCCGGGCCCGGCTGCTCGACAACGAGGCGCCGCGCACCTGCAAAGCGGTGTGGGACGCGTTGCCGCAGAGCGGTTCGGCCTACCACGCGAAGTACGCACGCAACGAGGTCTACACGCTCGTGCCGCCCTTCGCGGCGCCCAAGCCCGGACGGGAGAACCCGACGATCACGCCGATCCCCGGCGACGTCGTGTACTTCGGTTTCGAAGCCTGGGAGATCGGCAACCCCGCGTACGGCTACGAAGAGGACAGCGAGGCGCACGGCGACCAGGGCGCGACCGACCTCGCGATCTTCTACGGGCGCAACAACCTGCTGATCAACGGCGACGCGGGCTGGGTGCCCGGCAACGTGTTCGCCACGATCGAGGAGGGCCTCGCCGAGATGGCGGCGGCCGCGCAGGACCTGTGGCTGCGGGGAGTCGAGGGCGAGACGCTCTCCTTCGCCCGAGCCTGAATCCCTTACCCGGCAAGGGGACGCCGGGTGCAGTCACCGCACCCGGCGTCCCCTTTCATCTGCGCGCGGCCACCCGAAAGAGTGATCATCACGAGTTCACCTTTCGTGGCCGGTGATCACCGGATCGAGCTACCGGAGTGCCCAGGATGCCGGATCAAGGGGGAAATTACCGACAGTGAGATTCCCCTCGATCGTTACCCATAGTGGTGGACCGCCGGACAGGGCACCCCGGCGTCGAACACGAAGGGATTACGTGTTTAGCATGGGAAGATTCCGCGGCGCCCGAGTCACCCGAGAATGGCTCTTTGACAGCTCGCCAGCACGGTGAAAACCTGCTTTCGCTCCCCACGGGAGCACTCCAGGGAAATCACGTTTCATTCATCAAGGAGCCATTCCATGCAGATGTTCGTCCAGCACGCCCACTACTGCCACGACATCATCACCGGCACGCTGGCGCACCTGGCGCACATTCTCGGCCGGCTCGTCTGAGCCGCACGAAACACCGGAGCCTGGCCGCGGGAAACCGCGGCCAGGCCGTTTCACCCCAGTTCGCCCAGTCGCGCGAAATCGTCGTCGGAAATCGTCACTCCGGCCGCGCCGCAGTTTTCCTCGAGATGCGCGATCGACGACGTCCCGGGAATCGGGAGCACCACCGGCGACCGGCGCAGCAACCAGGCGAGGGACACCTGGGCGGGTGTCGCGCCGAGACCGGCCGCGACCTTTCCGAGCACCCCACCCGCCGTCGCGTGGTCACCGCGTGCGATCGGCAGCCACGGCACGAACGCGATCCCTTCGGCCTCGCAGTAGTCGAGGACGTCGTCGGAAGCGCGGTCGGTCAGGTTGTACCGGTTCTGCACGCTCGCGATGGGTGCGACGGCTCGCGCTTCCGCGAGCTGCGCGACGCTGACCTCGGACAACCCGATCCGAGCGACCTTGCCCTCCTCGCGCAGCCGGGCGAGCGCGCCGACCTGGTCGGCGAGCGGGACCTGCGGGTCGAGCCGGTGCAGCTGCAGCAGGTCGAGGCGCTCGACACGCAGGCGCCGCAACGAGAGTTCCGCCTGCTGCCGCAGGTACTCGGGCCGGCCGAGCGGCACCCATTCACCCCGGCCCGGGCGCGCGTGCCCGCACTTCGTCGCGATGAACAGCCCTCGGTACGGGTGCAGTGCGTCGGCGAGCAGTTCCTCGTTCAGTCCCAGGTCGTAGGCGTCGGCGGTGTCGAAGAACGTGACGCCGAGCTCGGCCGCCCGGCGCGCGACCGCGGCGGCACCGTCGGGGACGTGGTCCCACTCGGTGAGCCGCATGGCGCCGAACCCCAGCCGCCGCACGGAAACGCCGCCGTCGAAGGTGTACGTCGATGTCATGCCGGGAAGCTTCGCCCGGCGGAGAGTCACCCACCAGAGATTTAGCCTGAACTAAATCCAAGTCCGTAATTGCCTGATCACTGAGCACGAAGGCCGTCCTGCAGCCGGCTGAACCAGTCAGCCGCGAAGTCGGACAGTCGTTGCGCGGCAACGGAAACGTAAGCACCCTCGCACCGGACCAGGCTCAGGGTGCGGTGAAGCAGAGATCGACCTCGCCGGCACGCAGAGCGCGCGGCCACGGAGTCCGACGGCTACGTCGCCGACGGCTACCGGGGCGGTACATGTTCCCCTGCCACAACGCGGAGCACGAGGACATGGGCATGATGGCCACCTTCGAGACGACGTGAACCGCTAATGTGAAAATTCTTCATAGCGGCGTACCGGCGGTACGTACTACGCTGCGGTAACCACAGCAACGGCGCGGAGGAGAGACTGTCGATGGGCGACGTGGCAGCACAGCTGGCCGAGATCGTCGGAGACAAGAACCTGCTGACCGGCGAGGCGATCTCCGAGGACTACGCGCACGACGAAGCGTTGACCGCGGAGCCGCAGAAGCCTGCGTACGTGGCGAAGCCGGCAACCGCGGAAGAAGTCGCGGAGCTGCTGAAGGCCGCGACAGAACACAACGTGCCCGTGACAGCGCGCGGCTCCGGAAGTGGACTCTCCGGTGCCGCGCAGCCGTGCGAGGACGGGCTGCTCATCTCTTTCGAGCGGATGAACCAGGTCCTGGAAGTCGACACCGGGAACCACGTCGCGGTCGTGCAGCCGGGCGTCACGCTCGCCGAGCTCGACGCCAAGACCGCCGAGGCCGGGCTCAGCTACACCGTCTACCCCGGTGAGCTGAGCGCGAGCGTCGGCGGGAACGTCGGGACCAACGCCGGCGGGATGCGGGCCGTCAAGTACGGCGTCACCCGCAACAACGTGCTCGGCCTGCAGGCCGTCCTGCCGACCGGCGAAATCCTCCGCACCGGCGGCAAGACGGCGAAGATCTCCACCGGCTACGACCTCACGCAGCTGATCATCGGCTCCGAAGGCACCCTCGCGCTGGCCACCGAGATCACCGTCAAGCTGCACCCGCGGCTGTCCCACGGCGCCACGGTGCTCGCCCCGTTCGGCGACCTCGCCCAGGTGATGGCCGCCGTGCCCGCGATCCTCTCCAGCGGGCTCGCGCCGCACATCCTCGAGTACATCGACAACCTGACGATGGCCGCCATCGTCTACAACGAGAAGCTCGAGCTCGGCGTCCCGGACAAGATCCGCGAGACCAGCGAGGCCTACCTCGTCGTCGCGCTGGAGAACCGCGAGAGCGGACGGCTGCACGAGGACGTCGAGACGGTCGGCGAGCTGCTCGGCGAACTCGGCGCGACCGACGTCTACGTCCTCGAAGGGCCCGCCGCGCGCAAGCTGATCGAAGCGCGCGAGAAGGCCTTCTGGACGGCGAAGGCGGCCGGCGCCGACGACATCATCGACGTCGTCGTGCCGCGGACCGCGATGCCGGAGTTCATCGCCGAGGCGCGCAAGCTCGCGATGGCCGCGGGCGGCGGCGCGCTCGGCTGCGGACACGCCGGCGACGGCAACGTCCACTTCGGGATCTTCTGCAAGGACGCCGGCAAGCGCAAGCAGCTGCTGACCGACATCTTCGCGTACGCCATGGAGCTGGGCGGCGCGATCTCCGGCGAACACGGCCTCGGCCGCACCAAGGTGGGCTACCACCAGGCACTCGAAGACCCGGCGAAGATCGAGCTGATGCGCCGGATCAAGCAGAGCTTCGACCCCGCCGGGATCCTCAACCCCGGCGTTCTCTTCCCCGAAGGAACCGCATGAGCGAGCTGAACGGCGCCCAGTCCCTGATCCGCACGCTGGTCGACGCCGGTGTCGAGGTGTGCTTCGCCAACCCCGGCACGTCGGAGATGCACTTCGTCGCGGCGCTCGACACCGTGCCCGAGATGCGGGGCGTGCTCGCGCTGTTCGAAGGCGTCGTCACCGGCGCCGCCGACGGGTACGCGCGCATCGCGGACAAGCCCGCCGCGACGCTGCTGCACCTCGGCCCGGGCCTCGGCAACGGCCTGGCGAACCTGCACAACGCGCGGCGCGCGCACACGCCGATCGTCAACGTCGTCGGCGACCACGCGACCTACCACAAGCAGTACGACGCGCCGCTGGAGTCGGACATCGAGGCCGTCGCGGGCTCGCTGGAAGGCTGGGTGCGCCGCTCGGAGCACACCAAGGACGTCGGAGCGGACGCCGCCGCCGCGGTCGCCGCGTCGCAGGACGCGCCCGGCCGCGTCGCGACGCTGATCCTGCCTGCCGACGCTTCGTGGGGCGAAGGCGGCGAGACGTGCGCACCGGTCCCGCCGCGCGTGCCGCAGGCCGTCGACGCGACCACGGTCAAGGACGTCGCCGCGGTGTTCGGCACCGGCGAATCGGTGGCGCTGCTCATCGGCGGGGCCGCGTGCCGCGAAGAAGGACTGCGCGCGGCGAGCCGGATCGGCGCCGCGACCGGCGCGAAGGTTTTCGTCGAGACGTTTCCGTCCCGTCTCGAGCGTGGCGCCGGGCTGCCGACGATCGAACGGCTCGGCTACCTCGCCGAGCAGGTCACCTACCAGCTCGACGGGGTCAAGCACCTCGTCGTCGCGGGCACGAAGGCGCCCGTGTCGTTCTTCGCCTACCCGGGCAAGCCGAGCGACCTGGTGCCCGACGGCGCCCAGGTGCACAACCTCGCCGCAGTCGGCCAGGACGTCACGCGCGCGCTGAACGAGGTCGCCGCCCTCGTCGCCGCGGACACCGAACCCGTGCTGGCGCCGGCGTACCGGCCCGCGCTGCCCAGCGGTCCGCTGACCCCGCAGAACTGGGTCGACGTCATCGGCGCGCTGCTGCCGGAGAACGCGATCATCGCCGACGAGGCCAACACGTCCGGTCTGCTGCTCCCGACGGCGACGGCGGGCGCGCCGCGGCACGACGTGCTGACGCTCACCGGCGGCGCGATCGGTTACGGCATGCCGGTGGCCACCGGCGCGGCGGTGGCGGGACGGGACCGTCCCGTCCTGAACCTGCAATCGGACGGCAGCGCGCTCTACACGATCTCCGCGCTGTGGACGCAGGCGCGGGAGAACCTGAACGTCACGACGGTGCTGCTCAACAACCGCGCGTACGCGATCCTGCGGATGGAGCTGCAGCGCGTCGGCGCGGCGTCGGGCGGCCCGAAGGCGAACGACCTGCTCGACCTGTCGCGGCCGGACATGGACTTCGTGAAGATCGCCGAGGGCATGGGCGTGCCGGCGACGCGCGCGACGACCGCCGAAGAGCTCGCCGAGCAACTGCAGCGCGCCTTCGCGGAACCGGGACCGCACCTCATCGACGCGGCGGTGCCGCCGCTGCTCTGACCCCGCTATCCTCGCCGTCACACCTGAGCCCCGGGAGCGGCGGATGAGCGAAGACGAACACGCGAAGCGGGGCATCGACCTCGAAAGACCGAACGCGGCGCGCGTGTACGACTACATGATCGGCGGCGAGCTGAACTACGCCGTCGACCGGATGTTCGCCGACCGGATCCTGGGCGTGCTCCCGAACGCGCGGCACATGGCGCTGGTCAACCGGGCGTGGCTGCGCCGCGCGGCGCGGTTCGCGGCGGAGCAGGGCATCCGGCAGTTCCTCGACATCGGCTCGGGGATGCCGACGGTCGGGCACGTGCACGAGGTCGTCCAGGCGATCGACCCGACGTCGCAGGTCGTGTACGTCGACAACGAGCCGATCGCGGTCGCGCACAGCGAGATCGTGCTGGAAGGCAACGACAACGCGGCGATGGTCCAGGCCGACGCCGAGTACCCGGACGAGGTGCTGGAGCACCCGACCACCGAGGCGATGCTCGACTTCAGCCGGCCGGTGCTGGTCATCATGGCGGCGTGCGTGCACTTCATCCCGGACGAGCGCGACCCGGCCGGCCTGATCGCCGCCTACCGCGACGTCCTCGCGCCGGGCAGCTACCTCGCGCTGTCGTCGGGCACGTGGGAGGGGCAGGGCGAGGAGTCGCAGCGTTCGGTGTCGCTGTACGAGAAGAGCGGCACGCCCCTGACCCTGCGTTCCCCCGACCAGCTGCGGGCGCTGGTGAAAGGCTTCGAGATCCTGCCGCCCGGCGTCGTGTTCACGCCCGAGTGGCGACCGGACGGGCCGCTCGAGGACCCGCCGGAGCAGTCGGGCGGGCTCGCCCTGGTAGCCCGCAAGGACTAGCGCCGATGACCGACGACCACACCCAGCGCGGAATCGACTTCGACAAGCCGAACGCGGCGCGCGTGTACGACTACCTGATCGGCGGCAAGCTCAACTACGCCATCGACCGGATGTTCGCCGAGCAGATCCTGGCGGTGCGGCCGGAGTCCAAGGAGCTGGCCCTGATGAACCGGCGCTGGCTGCGCCGGGCCGTCCGCTTCGGCGCCGAGCAGGGCATCCGCCAGTTCCTGGACATCGGCTCGGGCATGCCGACCGTCGGGCACGTGCACGAGGTCGTCCAGGCGATCGACCCCGCGTCGCGCGTGGTGTACGTGGACAACGAGCCGGTCGCCGTCGCACACAGCGAGATCGTGCTGAAGGACAACGAGAACGCCGAGATGGTGCAGGCGGACGCCGAGGTCCCGGACGACGTCCTCGAGCACGAGACCACCGAGATGCTGCTGGACTTCGACCAGCCGGTCATGCTGATCATGGCCGCGTTCGTGCACTTCGTCCCGGACGAGCGCGACCCGGCCGGGCTGATCGCCGCTTACCGCGACGCACTCGCGCCGGGCAGCTACCTGGCGCTGTCGTCGGGCACGTTCGAGGGCCAGGGCGAAGAGGTCCGGCGCGCGGCGGAGATGTACCAGAAGAGCGGTACGAACGTGGTGGCCCGCTCGAAGGACGAGCTGCGGGCGTTGCTCGACGGCTTCGAGCTCGTGGCGCCGGGGATCGTGTTCACGCCGGAGTGGCGGCCCGACGACCCCGCCGACGTCGGTGAGCACCCGGAGCTGGCGAGCCAGCTCGCCCTGGTGGCGCGCAAGAACTGAGGATGTCTCACGTCGGCTATTCTCGCCGTCACACCGGATCTTGGAGCGGCCATGAGTGAAGACGAGTACGCGCGGCGCGGCATCGACCTCGACAAGCCGAACCCCGCGCGCGTGTACGACTACATCCTCGGCGGCCGGCTCAACTACGCCGTCGACCGGATGTTCGCCGATCAGGTGCTGGCCGCGCAGCCGAACGCGCGGGAGCGCGCGCAGCTGAACCGGCAGTGGCTGCGCCGGGCCATCCGGTTCGGGATGGACCAGGGCATCCGGCAGTTCCTCGACATCGGCTCGGGCATGCCGACCGTCGGGCACGTCCACGAGGTCGCGCACGCGATCGACCCGACCGCGCGCGTCGTCTACGTCGACAACGAGCCGGTCGCCGTCGCGCACAGCGAGATCGTGCTCGAGGACAACGAGAACGCGGTGATGGTGCACGCCGACGCCGAATTCCCGGACGACGTCCTCGAGCACGAGACCACCGAGATGATGCTCGACCTCGACCAGCCGGTGATGGTCGTGATGGCGCTGTTCGTGCACTTCATCCCGGACGAGCGCGACCCCGCCCGGCTGATCGGCGCCTACCGCGACGCGCTGGCGCCCGGCAGCTACCTGGCGATGTCGTCGGCGACCCCGGAGCAGCAGAGCGACGGCACCGCCCGCGCCGTCGCGATGTACCAGAAGAGCGCGAACCCGGTGACGCCCCGCACGGCCGACGAGCTGCGCGCACTCGTGGACGGCTTCGAGCTCCTCGACCCGGGCGTCGTCTTCATCCCGCAGTGGCGGCCGGACGACCCGGCGGACGTCCCGGCGAACCCGGCCGAATGCGGCGGTCTGGCCCTGGTGGCCCGCAAGAACTAAGCGACGCCGACCAGCTCCGGCGCCACCCGCGTCTTCGGCACCAGCCCGGCCAGCAGCACGCCCGCCAGCGCCGCGAACGCCGCCACGGCGAACGTCGCCCGGAAGCCGAACAGCGACGGCACGCTCAGGCCGCCGACGGTGATCGTCAGCTGGGCCAGCATCGCCGCCATCACCGCGCTCGAAATCGCCGTGCCGACCGAGCGCATCAGGGAATTCAGGCCGTTCGCGGACGCCGTTTCGGTGACCGGCACCGAGCCCATGATCGACGCCGGCATCGCCGCGTACGCGATCCCGACGCCGGCACCGATGATCACCGACGCCGTGATCACCTCGGCCGCGTTGTCCATCAGCACGATCGCGAACAGGTACCCGACGGCGATCACCAGCGCGCCGCTCATCAGCGTCGGGCGCGGGCCGAAGCGGTTGATGAGCCGCGCCGACACCGGCGAGAGCACCATCATCACCAGGCCGTTCGGTGCGAGGGACAGCCCGGACTCCACCATCGTCTGGCCCAGCCCGTACCCGGTCGACGCCGACGCCTGCAGCAGCTGCGGAAACGACAGCGCCATGGCGTACATCGAGAACCCGACCATGATCGACGCCAGGTTCGTGAACAGCACCGGCCGCCGGGCGGAGACGCGCAGGTCGACCAGCGGGTCGCGGCGCCGCAGCTGGTAGGTGCCCCAGCCGGCCAGAATGACGACGGCCGCCGCCGCGAACCCCAGCGTCGGCGTGCTGGTCCAGCCCCACGTGGCCCCCTTGACCACCGGCAGCAGCAGGCAGACCAGGCCGGCGGCCAGCCCGAACGCGCCGAAGAAGTCGAACCGCGCGGGCGTGCGCAGCGGCGACTCCGGCACGAACTTGAGGATCAGCAACGCGAAGAAGAGCCCGAGCGCGCCGGCCATCCAGAAGAGCACGTGCCAGTCGGCGTTCTCGGCGACGACGGCCGCTACCGGCAGCCCGATCGCGCCGCCCACCCCGAGCGTCGCGCTCATCAGCGAGATCGCGCCACCGACGCGTTCGGGCGGGAGCTCGTCGCGCATGATGCTGATGCCGAGCGGGATGACGCCCATCGCGCAGCCCTGCAGCCCGCGGCCGAGGATCTGGAACGCGAGCGCGCTCGTCGTCGCCGAGACGACCGAACCGGCGATGAGCAGCGCGAGGCTGACGAGGATCATCCGCCGCTTGCCGTAGAGGTCGCCGAGCCGCCCGCTGACCGGGGTGATGACGGCCGCCGCCAGCAGCGTCACGGTGATGACCCACGACGCGTCGGCCGCCGAGGCGTTCAGCAGCCGCGGGAACACCGGGATGAGCGGCACGACCAGCGTCTGCATGAACGACGCGACCAGCCCGCACGAGGCGAGCACCACGACGATCGCCCGGCCGGACCGTCCGGGATGGGACACCAGCACACCCCCGGTGGGTAATTAGTACGCATCATGCAACTTCACGCACTGTACCCACGCCCCGGGCGTTTTCCGCTCGATTGGTGTTCTCGTCACAACCAGGTGCGCACGCCTCCGTGGCCGGAGCAGGTGCCGGAGCGGTGCTGGCTGTAGCTGTACGTGCCATCCTTGCAGAGCGCCGTCGCGCCGGACGGGTTGTCGCTGGGCCGGTGGACGCAGTTGCCGCTCGAGTTCACGTAGTAGTCCGCGCCGCATTCGGCCGGTTTCGGCGCGGCGTGCGCGGTGGTTTTCGGTGCTGCCTTGGGCTTGGCGGCGGTCGTCTTCGGCGGCGGGGCGACAGCCTGCTCCGTGGTGGCGACCGGCGCTTCGGAAGTCGTGGTGACTGGCGTTTCCGTCGTGACCGGAGCGAATACGCCGGCGTCGAATACGTCGACGTCGGGGCGTCGAGAACACCGACGCTGCCCGAGTCCTTGACCTGCGGAGCACCGGCGCCACAGCCCGCGACCAGCAGGCCCGCGGCCAGGATCCACCCCAGTTTCTTGTTCACGAAAACTCCCTTGGCATCACGAACCAATGCCGCGTAATCGCTCGCCCGGAACCGTTTGTTACGCCGTTAAACTCGGACGCATGCGGCGTTACCTACCCGAGTCCGCGATCACCGTCGCGGTGCTCGCCGGTTCGCTGTTCGCCGTCCTGAACGACGGCGCGAAGCCCGCCCACCACGCCGCGCTCGGCTGGGTCCTGACCGTCCTCGGCTGCGCCGCGGTCTTCTTCCGCCGGCAGTACCCGCTGAGTGTCGCCGGGTTAACGCTCGTTTGCTGCGCCCTCTACTACCCGCTCACCGATCCCGACGGTCTCGTCCTGCTGGCCTTCGCCTACACCCTCTACAACGCCGCCGCGGCCGGGCGGATCCGCGGGGCCGCGCTGCTCGTCGTCGCCGCGATGGCGGGCGTCGCCGCCGGGGAGATCAGCTCGCGGACCGGGCGGCACGTCGACAACTTCGCGTTCTTCCTGATGACCGGCTGGTTCGTCGCGCTCGTCGCCGGCGGCGCGGTCGCGCACTACCGCGCCGAGGCCGAACGCACCAAGGAGGCCGAAGCCCGGGCGCGCGCCACCGACGAACGCCTGCGCATCGCTCGCGAACTGCACGATGTCCTCGGCCACCACCTCGCGCTGATCAACGTCCAGGCCGGCGCCGCACTGCACCGCCGTGATCCCGCGCAGGCCGAGGATGCCCTCGGCGCCATCAAGGACGCCAGCAAGACCGCACTCCAGGAGTTGCGCGCGACGCTCGGCATGCTCCGCCAGACCGAGCCGAGCCTGTCGCGGGTAGCAGAGCTGGCCGAATCCGTCGGTACCTCCGGGCTGACCGTGCGCACCGAGATCGACGGCGTCGCCCGGGACCTGCCGCCGGACGTCGAGCACGCCGCGTTCCGCGTGGTGCAGGAAGCGCTGACGAACGTCGCGAAGCACGCCGGCGCGAAGACCGTCGTCGTCCGGCTCGGCTACGGCGCCGACGCGCTGTCCGTGCAGGTCGACGACGACGGGCGCGGCGGCGACGCCCCGCCGGGCACCGGGATCCGCGGCATGGCCGAACGCGCGCGGGCGCTCGGCGGCGAGCTGACCGCGGCCCCGCGCGAAGGCGGCGGCTTCCGGGTGCGCGCGCGGCTGCCGGTGCGATGATGAGCCGATGATCCGGGTCCTGCTCGTCGACGACCAGCGGCTGGTCCGCGCCGGTTTCCGGTCCATTTTGGACGGGGAGGACGACATCGACGTCGTCGCGGAGGCCGCCGACGGCCGCGAAGCCCTGCAGGCCGCGCACGACCACCACCCGGACGTCGTGCTGATGGACATCCGGATGCCGGTGCTCGACGGCCTCGCCGCCACCCGGCACCTGCTCGAAGACCCCGCGGTACACAGTAAGGTCGTCATCCTTACAACGTTCGACCTCGACGAGGACGTCTACGGCGCCCTGCGCGCGGGCGCGAGCGGGTTCCTGGTCAAGGACACCGAGCCCGAAGAGCTGATCCACGCCGTGCGCGTGGTCGCCCGCGGTGACGCGCTGCTGGCGCCGTCGATCACCCGGCGGCTGATCTCGGAGTTCGCCGCGCGCGTCACGCGCCCGTCGCCGGCTCCGGCGCTCGACCGGCTCACCGACCGCGAGCGCGAGGTGCTTTCCCTGGTCGCGGCCGGGCTGTCGAACGACGAGATCGCGCGCGAGCTCACGCTCAGCCCCGCGACAGCGAAGACGCACGTCAGCCGCATCATGACGAAGACCGGCATGCGCGACCGCGCGCAGCTCGTCGTCCTCGCCTACGAGTCCGGCGCGGTGACGCCGAGGTGGCTCACCCCCTAGCCGTACTCCCGCAGGGGTACGGGAAGTGCCCTAAGGGACACCGCCGGGAGCACGTCAAGTGTCCTCCGCCGCTCGACGCGGAGTAGGGCCCTCGCGGCGAATCCTTGTCCCCCATGGACACCATCACTCGCCCCGCTGGGGGAAGGCCGGCCCGCGTGGCCGGCTGGGCGCAGCGCCACCGGTGGCTCGCCGTCGCACTCTGGGCACTGGTCCTCATCGGCGTCACGTTCACCTCCCGTCTCACCGGCAGCGCGTTCCACGACGACAACTCGCTGCCCGGCACCGAGGCACAGCAGGTCGTCGACCTCCTGAAGAACACCGCGCAGTCCGGCGCGACCGCGCAGATCGTCTTCAAGGAGGACAACGGGCTTGCGACCCAGCGCGCCGCGGTCGAAAACACTCTGGGAAATGTCCGATTGCAGCCGCACGTGCGGTCGGTGACCGGGCCGTTCGAGACGCTGTCACCCGACGGCCGGATCGGCTACGCCACCGTCACCTTCGACGCGGCCTCGGCCGACCTCCCGTACGACGACATCGTGAAGTTCGCCGACACCGCGAAGCAGGCCGGACCGGTCGAAGTCGCTCTGGCCGGCGATCCCCTCGAGCGGATCGCGGAGGGCGGCGGGCCCGCGGAAGGCGTCGGGCTGCTCGCCGCGCTGGTCATCCTCGTGTTCCTGTTCCGTTCCCTGCTCGCGGCCGGGTTGCCGGTGATCACCGCGGTGTTCGCCGTGGGCAGCACGCTGGGCGTGATCACGGTCGTCTCGCGCTACGTCGACATCGCGAGCTACACCTCGCCGCTGATGATGCTGGTCGGGTTCGGCGTCGGCGTCGACTACGCGCTGCTGATCTTCTCCCGCTACCGGAGCGAGATCCTGGCGGGGTACGACCGCGACGCGGCCGCCCGGCGGGCGCTCGACACCGCCGGCCGCTCGGTGCTGTTCGCGGGGACGACGGTGATCATCGCGTTGCTCGGCCTGCTCGCGCTCGGGCTCGGCGGGCTGCGCGGGGTGGCACTGGCCGTCGCGCTCACCGTCCTGATGACCATGCTCGCGTCGGTCACGCTCCTGCCGGCACTGCTGTCGCTGTTCGGCAAGCGGCTCGAACGCGGCATCCGCAAGCACGCCGCCGAGCGCGACCACGGCAAGGCGTGGCGACGGCTCGCCGATGGCGTCCAGCGGCGCCCGCTGGCTCCGCTCGCCATCGGCTTGATCGTCCTCGTCGGACTCTCCATCCCCGCCGCGGGGATGCGGCTCGGGTTCGCCGACGCGGGCACCGACCCGGCCGGCTCGACGACGCGCCACGCGTACGACCTGCTGGCCGAGGGCTTCGGTCCGGGCTTCACCGGGCCGCTCGCGGTCGTCACCGAAGACGGCGATCCCGTCGCGTTGCAGCAACGGCTCGCCGTGACGCCGGGGATCGCGCGGGTGCTGCCGCCGACGGGCCCGACCGTTCTCGTCTTCCCGTCGACGTCACCGCAGGACGCGGCGACGGCCGCACTGGTGACGCGCCTGCGGACCGACGTCCTGCCGGCCCTGCCCGGCCACTACCTGGTCGGCGGCTCGGTCGCGGCCGCGACGGACTTCGCCGACGCCGTCGCCGACCGGCTGCCGCTGTTCGTGCTGGTCGTCGTCGGGCTGTCCGCGCTGCTGCTGATGGTCGTTTTCCGGTCGATCCTCATCCCGCTCAAGGCGGCGCTGCTGAACCTGCTGAGCATCGGCGCGTCGCTCGGCGTGATGACGCTGGTGTTCGGCGACGGCTGGTTCGGCGCGCAGCCCGGTCCGATCGAGGCGTTCGTGCCGGTGATGATCTTCGCGATCGTGTTCGGGCTGTCGATGGACTACGAGGTGTTCCTGGTGTCGCGCATGCACGAGGAGTGGCGGCGAACCGGCGACGCGCGGCTCGCGGTGCGCGAAGGCCTCGCGTCGACCGGCGGCGTGATCACCGCGGCCGGCGCGATCATGGTGCTGGTGTTCGGCGCGTTCCTGCTCGACCCGTCCCGGATGCTGGCGCAGTTCGGCCTCGGCCTGGCGGTCGCGGTGCTGCTGGACGCGCTGGTGATCCGCTGCCTGCTCGTCCCGGCGATCATGCGGCTGCTCGGGGAACGCGCGTGGTGGCTGCCGCGGTGGCTGGACCGTCGCCTGCCGCACCTCGCGCTGGAGCCGTGACTCAGAGCCGCTTCGCCACCGCGGCCGCCAGGCTCCGCGCGGGGGCGCACAGGTCCTCCGGCCGCGCGTCGCTCTTGTCGACGTCGACCACCGCCAGCTCGTTGGTCCGCTGCCCCCGGGTGTCGACGTAGCTCTGGTAGACGATGGTCACGGTGCAGCTGGTGTCGCCGCGCTCCTGCGGTTGTACCCGGGCGGTGTACTTTCCCAGCTGCAGCGGTGTCCCCGGCTGCCGGATCTCGGTGGCGGTCCGGTCGAAGAGGACCTTCACCAGCCCGGGCCGGTCGGTGTAGCTCCAGTCGCACGCCCAGTTCGCGAACTGGGGGATCCGCTCCACCGGCCCGGTCCCGAGCGCCTCGGTCGTCGCCGCGGTGTCCAGCAACGCGCAGGCGTCCTTGCCCGCCAAGGAACCCGCGGGAAGCTGGCGCCGCGGCACTTGGTCGTCGCCCAGGGCCTTCCGGGCGCGGAGGGCGGCCGTTTCGGCCATCCCGCAGAAGTCGTGCGTTCCCGCGGGGTCGCCGTCGGCGCCGACGACCAACTGGGTGCCGACGTCGGGCAGGAGCAGGACCCTGGTGCAGTGGCCCGGTTCGGCGGGTGGCCGCTGAAGGCCGAACCCGCCGTCCCACTGGACCGGCAAGGGATCCGCGGCACCGGTGGCGAACTCGACGCTGACGTCGATGTAGTCCGCGCGGTCCCCGGACGGGTACACCAGGGCGTCGCAACGGTTGAAGTTGCCGTAGTCGTCCGACTGCTCGACCACGCCGTAGCCGCCGAGTGCGTCGGGGAAGGTCACCGCGCAGGGATCCGCGGTGCGGGGCGCGCCCACGATCGACTCGCCGGGCGCGGCCGGCGGACTCGTGGGCCAAAACACCAGGTAGGCGACGGCGAGGAGCACGACCGCCGCGAACCCGGCCACCAACGGAATTCGCGGGTTCACGGCGGTCCGTGCCCGCTTCGGCGGGTAGGGGTGGTCCGGCCGCGCGATCCAGGCCCGCTCCCGGGTTTCCTTCACCTTGACCTTGATCCGCCGGTAGGTGTCGGCGTCCGCGGCCGCACTGGCCCGGACCACTTCGGCGTGGAACCAGGCGGAGGTGCCGACGACCAGTACGCCCTCGGACCTGGCAAGCGCTTTCTTCAGCGCTCGCGCGTCGAGCAGGCGGGCCGCCGTGATGATCGCCGGCGACGTCACGCCGTGTTCGCTGGAGGCGACTTCCCCAGCGCTCAGCGCCATCCGGACCCGCATCCACGCCTGTTCCCGGTTCGCCGTGTTGTGATCGCGGATCGCCGCCGCGAGGACGCGCGGGAAACGCTCGACCAGGAACGACTTGCCGGCGTCGGCGGGAACGAGGACGAACCAGCCGTCACCGTTGTCCTGCCGGCGCAAGCCGTCCCACCGCACGCCGGCATCGCGGAACGCGGTGTCCAGCGCCTGGCTCAAGCCTTTCTTCAGCGCGAGTCGGTCGTCATTCGTCCGTTCCTTCGCACCGTATCCTTCGACGTCGATCAGGAAGATCGTCTGATGAACGGATGCTGTCACCTCTCCAGAACTCCCTTGTGCCGTGGCAGGAAAATCGAGACAGTACCTGCCGCGGCGCGGTTGCTGGATGCATTCAGCCCGATCGGGTGACGGTCAGCTCCCCCAGCTGGTCGGCGTCTCGGACAGCCGGAAGTCCAGGCTTCCGCCGCGCAGGAAAGAGGCGTCGACCTTCCAGTCGCGCTGCGGCTTTCCGCCACGGCGGACGTCCCGGACGTACTTGCCGCCGCCCGACGTCGTGATCCGGATCGGCGCGCCGCCCGCCGGCCGGACCACCGCACCCGGGAACAGCGGGCTCGACAGCAACAGCTCGCCCGAGCCGGGCGTCCGCGGATAGATCCCGAGCGCGGCGAAGACGTACCAGGCGGACATCGTGCCGAGGTCGTCGTTGCCGGGCAGCCCGGACGGCCCGGTCGTGTAGACGGAGTTCACCAGCTGCCGCACGGTTTCCTGCGTCTTCCACGGCTGCCCGAGCTCGTCGTACAGCCACGGCGCGTGGATGTCGGGCTCGTTGGTCGGGTCGTACTTGAGCGGTCCACCGCCCTTGAGCAGCCAGTTCCCGTTGGCATCGTGGAAGAAGCCGTCGAGCCGGGTGACGGCGGTCGTCTTGCCGCCCATCGCGTCGGCGAGCCCGGAGACGTCCTGCGGGACCATCCAGGTGTAGGCGGCCGCGCTGCCCTGCGCGAAGCCGCGGTCACTCGCCGGGTCGAACGGCGTCACCCAGCTGCCGTCGACGTTGCGGGCCTGCGCGTAGCCGGTCTCCGGGTTGAATACGTTCAGCCAGTAGGCCCCCCGGGCGCGCAGCTCCGCGGCTTCGCTCGTGCGCCCGAGCTGGTCCGCCCAATGTCCGAGTGCCGAGTCCGCGACGGAGTCTTCGAGCGTCTCGGCCGCCCCGCCCCAGCAGTGGCAGACGTCGTTCGGCGCGTAGTGGGACGCCTCGTACTGCGTAAGGTTCGGCCGTTGGCCGACGCACTGGCCCGGGCAGCCGCCGTCCTGCAGTCCTTCCGGCCGCGGGACCGTCGCCTGCTGGTACAGCGAGTCGAACGCGCCGTGGTAATCGAAGTTGCGGACGCCCATGGCGTAGAAGGTCGCGAGCGTCGCCGCCGACGGGTCGCCGGTCATGACGTGCGTCGCGCCGTTGACGTGCACCCAGCGATCCCAGACACCGTCGTTCTGCTTCGCGTAGTTGTAGAGCGACTGCGCGAAGTTCCCGGCGACGCGGGGTTCGAGCAGCGCGAGCAGCTGGATCTGCGCGCGGTACTGGTCCCAGCCGGAGAAGTTGGAGTACTGCGCGTCCTGCCCCCGTTCGACGCGATGGGGCTTCCGGTCCATCCCGAGGTACTGGCCGTCGACGTCGCTGACGAGGTTGGGCTGCTGCAGGCTGTGGTAGAGCGCGGTGGTGAAGACGATGCGCTGGCTCGCTGTACCACCCTGGATGGCGATGCGGTTCAGCTCGGCGTTCCAGGCCTTCCGGGTTTGCTCCGCGATCGTGTCCACAGTGGACTCCTTGGACTGCTCGGCCCGGAGATTGCGCTCGGCGCCTTCGAGGGAGACGTAGGAGATCGCGATCCGCATGGTGACCTTGCTGCCGGGCGCGAAGGTGACGTAGCCACCGGAACCGCGGCCGGCGCGGTCCTTGCCAGTCGCGTAGCCCTCGCCGCCGGCCTGGTCAGTGCCGCCGGGCTGCAGCGTGGCGTCCTTCCACGTCCCGGTGCCGGTGACGGGCTGGTCGAACCGCGCGGTGAAGTACAGGCGGTAGTAGGACTTGCGGTTGTTGACGCCGCCGTTCGCCCGGCGGCCGCAGAAGGCACCGGTGAGGACGGAGCCGGTGACCTCGCGGTTCGCCGCGTCGATGTGGGTCTCGGCGTCCTCGCTGCCGTTGAGGGAGTTCGAGGTGCGGAAGAGCAGACTGGCCGGCTTGCCCGTCGGGTACCGCACGGTGCCGATCGCGGTCCGTTCGGTGGCCGCGACGTCGGTCGTGACGGCGTCGGCCAGGCCGAGACGGTACCGTCCTGGCGTTGATGCCTCGTCCGCGTGGCTGAAGTCGCTCGCGTAGATCGCGTCGGTGGTGTCGGCGGTCGGCGAGGAGGTGACGTCGCCGGCGAAGGGCAGGATCGGCACGTCGCCTGCGGCGCCGGGGTTGCAGCCAGCGCCGTTAACGTGCGTTAACGCGAACCCGCGGACGCGAGTGGCGTCGTACTGGTAGCCGTTGGCGGCACCGGTCGACGTCTGGTCGCCGCGGGTGCTGGTCGGGCTCCACGAGAGCATCCCGAAGGGCGCGGTGGCGCCGGGATAGGTGTTCCCGTCCCCGGCGGAGCCGATCAGCGGATCGACGAAGTCGGCGGGCTGAGGCCGGCGGCGGCCGACATCGTTGTCAACGTCGAGGCGAGCAGGGCGGCGGCGAGGGCCACCGTGACGGGACGGCGCATGGGCGGAGATTAACCCGCACTCGGTGGCTTCCGGACGAACAGGAGCGGACAAACTGGCGGACACGACGAAGGCCGCCACCGAAGTGACGGCCTTCGACGCTCAGCCCTTATTCGTAGATCTCGCCCTTGGCGGCCTTCGCCACGAGCGATGCCGGCGGCTCGAAGTGGTCGCCGTACCGGGCGGCCAACTGACGCGACCGGTCGACGAAGCCCTGCAAGCCACCCTCGTACTGGTTGATGTACTGGATGACACCACCGGTCCACGCCGGGAAGCCGATGCCGAAGATCGAGCCGATGTTGGCGTCCGCCACCGACGTCAGCACGCCCTCGTCGAAGCACTTGACCGTCTCGAGCGCCTCGGCGAACAGCATCCGCTCCTTGAGGTCCTCGAACGGCACCTCCGCCGAGCCCGACTTGAACGCGTCGCGCAGGCCCGGCCACAGCCCGGTGCGCTTGCCGTCCTCGCCATAGGAATAGAAGCCCGCGCCGGTCGAGCGGCCCTTGCGGTCGAACTCGTCGACCATCCGGTCGATGACGCCTTCCGACGCGTGCGCCTTCCACGTGCCGCCCGCGGCCTCGATCGCCTCGCGCGTCTCCTTGCGGATCTTACGCGGTAAGGTCAGCGTCAGCTCGTCCATCAACTGCAGCGGCGGCGCGGGGTAGCCGGCCTGCGAACCCGCCTGCTCGATCGACGCCGGCTCGACACCCTCGCCCAGCGCGGCGACGGCCTCGTTGATGAACGTGCCGATCACGCGCGAGGTGAAGAACCCGCGGCTGTCGTTGACGACGATCGGGGTCTTCTTGATCTGCAGCGTGTAGTCGAAGACCTTCGCCAGCGTCGCCGGCGACGTCTTCTCGCCGCAGATGATCTCGACCAGCGGCATCTTGTCCACCGGCGAGAAGAAGTGGATCCCGATGAAGTCCTCGGTCCGCTGCACGCCCTCGGCGAGCGTGGTGATCGGCAGCGTCGAGGTGTTGGAACCCAGCACCGCGTCCGCGTTGACGACGCTCTCGATCTCGCCGAACACCTTGTGCTTCAGCTCGACGCTCTCGAACACGGCCTCGATGACGAAGTCGACGCCCGCGAAGTCGGCCGGGTCACCGGTCGGCTTGATCTTCGCCAGCAACGCGTCGGACTTCTCCTGCGTGGTCTTGCCGCGCGAGAGGGCCTTCTGCTCGAGCTTGGCCGCGTAGCCCTTGCCCTTTTCGGCCGCCTCCTGCGAGACGTCCTTGAGGACGACGTCGATGCCGGCCTTCGCCGACACGTACGCGATCGCGGCACCCATCATCCCCGCGCCCAGCACACCCACCTTGCGAGCGGTGTACTTCTCGAAACCGTCCGGCCGCGAACCACCCGAGTTGATGGTCTGCAGGTCGAAGAAGAACGCCTTCGTCATGTTCTTCGAGACCTGGCCGGTGGCGAGGTGGATGAAATAGCGCGTCTCGATCAGGATCGCGGTGTCGAAGTCGACCTGCGCGCCTTCGATCGCGGCGGCCAGGATCGCCCGCGGCGCCGGCATGTTCGCGCCCTTGATCTGCTTGCGCAGGTTCGCCGGGAACGCCGGGAGGTTGGCCGCGAAGCTCGGGTTCGACGGCGTGCCGCCGGGGATCTTGTAACCCTTGACGTCCCAGGGCTGGACGCCGCCTTCGGGGTTGGCCTTGATCCACGCCTTCGCGGCGGGGACGAGCTCCTCGACGGTGTCGACGACCTCGTGCACCAGGCCCAGCTCCAGCGCCTTGCGGGGGCGGTGGCGCTGGCCCTGCAGCAGGACGTTCAGCAGCGCGCTCTGGATACCCAGCAGTCGGACGGTGCGCACGACGCCACCGCCACCGGGCAGCAGGCCCAGCGTCACCTCGGGCAGACCGATCTGGCTGCCCTTGGCGTCGGCGGCGATGCGGTGGTGCGTCGCCAGCGCGATCTCGAGGCCACCGCCGAGCGCGGCGCCGTTGATCGCCGCGACGACCGGCTTGCCGAGCTGCTCGATGCGGCGCATCTGCCCCTTCATCAGGGTGCTGCCCTCGGTCAGCTCGACCGCGTTCTCCGGCTTGGCCTGGATGAGGTCGTTCAGGTCGCCACCGGCGAAGAAGGTCTTCTTCGCGGACGTGATGACGACGCCGGTGATGGAGTCCTTCTCGGCCTCCAGGCGGTCCACGGTGACGCCGAGCGACTCGCGGAAGTCGGCGTTCATCGTGTTCGCCGACTGGTTCGGGTCGTCGAGGGTCAGGGTGACGATGCCGTCGGCGTCCTGCTCCCAGCGGATGGTCTTGCTCTCAGCCATTAGTGTCCTCACACCCGCTCGATGATGGTGGCGACGCCCATGCCGCCGCCGATGCACAGGGTCACCAGTGCGCGGCGCGCCTGGCGGCGTTCGAGCTCGTCGACCACGGTGCCGACCAGCATCGCGCCGGTGGCGCCGAGCGGGTGACCCATGGCGATCGCGCCGCCGTTGACGTTGACCTTCTCCTCGTCGAGGTGCAGGTCCTTGATCCACTTGAGCACGACGGACGCGAACGCCTCGTTGAGCTCCCACAGGTCGATGTCCTCAGGCTTGAGGCCCGCGGTCTTCAAGACCTTTTCGGTGGCCGGAGTCGGGCCGGTCAGCATGATCGTCGGCTCGGAGCCGATCGACGCGGTCGCCACGATCCGGGCGCGCGGCGTCAGCCCGAAGGTCTTGCCGATCTGCTCGGAGCCGACGAGCACCAGCGCGGCGCCGTCGACGATGCCGGAGGAGTTGCCGCCGGTGTGGACGTGGTTGATCTTCTCGACCGAGTGATATTTCTGCAGCGCGACGGCGTCGAAGCCGCCCAGCTCGCCGATGCCGGCGAAGGCGGGCTTGAGCTTGCCGAGGCCCTCGACGGTCGAGCCGGGGCGGCGGTGCTCGTCGTGGTCCAGCACAGTCACGCCGTTGATGTCCTTGACCGGGACGACGGACTTGGCGAAGTAGCCGCCGGACCAGGCCGCCTCGGCCTTCTCCTGCGAGCGCACGGCCCACGCGTCGACGTCCTCGCGGGAGAAGCCCTCGATGGTCGCGATCAGGTCGGCACCGGTGCCCTGCGGGACGATGTAGTTGTCGTACGCGGTGGCCGGGTCCATGAACAGCGCGCCGCCGTCGGAGCCCATCGGCACGCGCGACATCGACTCGACGCCGCCGGCGATGATCAGGTTGTCCCAGCCGGAGCGGACCTTCTGCGCGGCGGTGTTGGTGGCCTCCAGGCCGGAGGCGCAGAAGCGGTTGAGCTGCACGCCCGCGACGGTGTCCGGGAGACCCGCGTTCAGTGCGGCGGTGCGCGCGATGACCGCGCCCTGCTCGCCGACCGGGGAGACGACGCCGAGCACGACGTCGTCGATCACCGCGGGGTCGAGGTTCGGGTGGCGGACCTTGAGCTCTTCGATCAGGCCGACCACCAGGTCGACCGGCTTGGTGCCGTGCAGGGCACCGCCCTTGTTCTTGCCGCGAGGCGTGCGGATCGCCTCGTAGATGTAGGCCTCGCTACTCACAGAACAACTCCTCGCGAGCGGGTGGGACGTCTTCGTACCGTGGCCGATGATACCGGCCAGTAGGGCTAATGGCCATTAACATATCGTCGGATAACCCCAAGGTGTCAATGGGTTGCGAGTGTGCCGTTAGCCGCTATCGTCGACTCACCATGACCGACGCAGTCCGTAGTGCGCGCCCTCGCGACCGCAAGGCCCAGCTGGCCGCGGTGGCGGCGGAGCTGTTCCGCGCCCGCGGGTTCCCCGGAGTCGGCATCAAGGACATAGCGGACGCGGCGGGCGTCACGGGCCCGGCGTTGTACCGGCACTTCGCGGACAAGCAGGCGATCCTGGCGTACGTGGTCCTGAGCGGCTTCGAGGACCTGGAGGCGGCGACGGCGGAGGCGCTGTCGGACTCGGTTCCGCCTGCTGACCAGCTGGAATCCCTCCTCGGCCGGCTTGCGACGCAGGCCGTCGAGCGCCGGGAAATCGCGGCACTGTGGCGTTGGGAGGGGCGTCATCTCCCGAAGGAGGACCAGCGGGAGATCGCCCGCCGTTCGACGCTGGCGCTGGCGGCGTGGTCGAAAGCGCTGCTGGTCCAGCGCCCCGACCTGGCCACCGAGGACGCCGAACTGCTCTGCTGGGCGGCGCTGTCGGTGTTCGGCAGCGTGTCGGTCCACCACACGTCGGTGGCGCGCCGCCGGTTCGCCGCGTTGCTGGTCGAACTGGCTCTCGGTGTGCTGAACGCCACACTCCCCTCGCCTGCTTCGCCACCTTCTGTGGCCCTGGCGGGTCTGGGCACACCGTCGCGCCGCGAGCAGGTCCTGGCGGCGGCAACACGCCTGTTCGCCCAGCGCGGCTTCCACGACGTGAGCATGGAGGACATCGGCGCGGCGGCGGGCATAGCGGGCCCGAGCGTCTACCGGCATTTCCCGAGCAAGGCGGCTTTGATGGTGGCGATCGGCCACCGAGCAGCGGACCGGCTCGCCCTGGCGGCGGAGCGAGCCCTGCAGACGTCCGACGAGCTATCCGCCCTGCGCCGCCTGGCGGCCTCGTATGTGCACACGATCCTGCACACGCCGGAGCTGCTGGTGTCGTTTTCGGCAGACCGGGTGACGATGCCGGACCGCGACAAGGCGGATCTATTGCGAGTGCAGCGGGACTACGTGGCGCAATGGGTGACGCTGCTTTCGGCGGTGCGCCCGTCCCTGCCTCCGAGGGAAGCGAAGATCACGGTGCACGCGGCCCTGACGATCGCGAACGACCTGGCCCGAACGCGCCGGCTGGCGGCCCGCCCGAACTTCGAGGCCGAATTGACGACGTTGCTGCATACCGCACTTGGAGTGCCGACGGCGATCTTCAAACCGGGCGGATGACAATTCCTGGACATTCTCCGGGAAGCGCAACGAAACGAGCTGAAGACCTGATAGGTCTCTCACTCGAATCCTTTCCTTGAACGGTGCTCATCGAGGTGATGTGCATGTGCAGCCTGCGCGTTAGCATGCATGTGCGGGCTGCATGTGCGGCCCGCCTCGTTGCCTGCTAACTTTCAGCCCTCCAGACCGGCTCCACTGAGAGGGGACGTCGCTATGCGATCACCGGACCCGGAGATCGCGGCCGACCTCCTCGATCTCGGTGCCATGCCACTGTCCGCTTTGCGGGCACTCGACTCGACGGCTCTCCGCCGCACATTGCGGCACGCCGTCGAGCGAACGGCCCACATTCCCGTTACCGCCAGTTCGAGCGGCGGGGCCAAGCGGGTCGACTGACCCCGGGGAAAGGTTTTCGCGTGCCGAGACCGAGCAGCACCGGTTCCGAGCTTGCCGTGCACACTCTGCCGTGGTCGGTGTTCGACCAGCTGTCTCGCGGAGAAGGCGGCGCCGAAGGCGTGCGCGCGCTACGGGCAGTGGAACGCAGCCGTCGGCTGCTCCTGCTGCGCTGGCTGACCGACGAAGTGGACAAGACCCCGGAAACACCGCTGCCCCTCCCCGATGCAGCGTGGGATCTGCTGAGCCAAGTCGAAACGGTGGCGCCGGACGCGCTGAACACGGTGCTGGCCCATCCCTACACCGGGTTCTGGCTCGGCTACGCGACCCGGATGCTCCACGAGCACCTGACACCCTCGCAGCCGTCGTGGGTGATCATCGGACACGTCCACGCTCTCGCGGCGGCAGCGGCCATCCACGCAGGTCTCGACTTCGCACTCGAGGTCCCGGCGTGGCAAGGCAGGGTCGCGCTGCCCACCCTCGGGCTGGCCCGGCTCCCGGCCCCGGACACGTTCTCGGTCGCCCGGGTCCTCAGCGAGCGCGGCGTCGTACGAGTGGTCAACGACCACGCGGCGGTGACGCTGCCGCCCGACTTGACCACCGACACATCCGGCTGGTCCGGTATCCGGACGATCACGCCGGGCACCGGCGAAACCGTGCTGAGGCTCCGGATCGACGATCTCGACCCGTATCGTGGCCTGTTCGAGCCGGTCGCTCCCGACCGGCTGAGCGCCGAGGCGTTCGAGGTGTGGAGCGACCTGCTCGGCCGGGCTTGGCGGATGATCGCCGACCACCTGCCGGAGTTCACGGCGGCACTGCCCGCCGGACTCGACTCGGTCGTCCCGGCGCCCGCCGTTCCCTTCCGGCTGCCCAGCGCGTCGACCGGAGAGGCCTTCGGCAGCGCGGTGATCGCCGAGCCCGACGACCCGGCGCCGTTGGCCGCGGCCCTGGTCCACGAGTTCCACCACATCCGGCTCGGCGGGCTCCTGCATCTGGTCCGGCTGCACGACGACGACCGCACCGAGCGGCTCTACGCGCCCTGGCGCGAGGATCCCCGCCCGCTCGGCGGCGTCGTGCACGGCATCTACGCGTTCTTCGGAGTGACGTGGTGTTGGATGGCGTTTTCCGCGGCTGCCCCGGATGACCGGCTCGCGGCGTTCGAGTTCGCACACTGGCGTGGTCAGACTTGGCGGACGCTGCTGGCGGTCCGGGATGATCCGGCACTGACCGACGCGGGCCGACGGTTCCTCGTCGGGATCGAGGAGCGGATGCGGCCGTGGCAGGACGAGCCCGTCCTGCCCGAAGCGGCGCACTGGGCCGGCACCCTGACCGCCGACCACTACGCCGGCTGGCGGGTGCGTCATCTCCGTCCCGCCCTCGAGACGGTGAAGGAACTCGTGAGCGCCTGGCTGGCGGGCGACGCCCAACCGCCCGCGGTCGACCTCACGGAATCCGCGGTTCTGGACACCGTCTCGGACGGCGGGTGGGAGAATGCCCGCGCGGACCTCGTCCGGCTGCTGCTCGGCGAGCACGGCGACACCCGGCTGGCGGAACGCTGGCCACAGGTGCCCGGCGCGATCCGAGCCGACTACGCGTACGTGACCGGGAGCGTCGACGAAGCGGTCGCCGGCTACCGGGTGGCGCTCGAAGCCGACCCCGACGACCCCGCCGCGATGGTGGGCCTCGGCCTCGCGCTGTCTACAAAGGACATTGCGGCCGCACGAACCTTGTTACGCTGTCCGGAACTGGTTCGGGCGGTCCACCGCGATCTGCGCAGCGGGACGTCGGCGCCACCCGCGGTCGAAGACCTGGCCGCGTGGATCGGGGGGCCAAGGCCCTGAGCTCCCGCCGCTACAACGGCATCGGGTCGATGTCGCACTCCGCACGGATGCCCTGTTCGGCCGCGACCAGCATCGGATGACCGTCGCGCAGCACGCGCTGGAGCCGAGCCACGGACGCCAGCTGTTCGGCCCGACCTTCCAGGGTCCGGCCCAGCCGCTGAAGGTCGAGCGCACGGTTGAGCCGGGTCGTCAGCGTGCCGGGATGGTGGTCACCGAGCGTGCGGCGCGCCCGGATCAGCACTTCGGTGTTCAGCAAAAGGGCGCGTTCGAAGTCGCCCAGCGCGTACCAGTCGTTCGCCAGGTTCGTCGCGCACGCTACGGCGTGCGGATGGTCGTCACCGAGCAGGCTCCGGAGCCGGTCGAACGACCGTTCGTCCTGTTGTGCGGCCGCTTCGGCGTTTCCCCGTTGCCGCAACGTGACGGCCAGGTCCACCTCGGCGGCCAGGGTGTGCGGGTGGTGCTCGCCGAGACTGCGGCGGTAGAGCTCGAGGGCCCGCAGACCGAGTTCGAGCGCCTCGTCCAGGCGTCCCGCGTGGCGTAGATCGATGGAATGCGCGAGTGCGCACGCCATGGCGTTCGGATGTCCTTCGCCGTAACTGAGCCGGAACTGCTCGAGAGCACGGCCCGACAAGGTCAGCGCCGCGGGGTGGTCACCGTCCTTACGCCGTGCCACGGCGAGGAAGTGGTTGCGCCGCAGCACCCCGACGGTGCCCTCGCCGAACAGCTCCCGGACGCGTTTGACGACCTTCTCCTGCTCGGCTCTGGCCCAGGCGAAGTCGCCCAGTTCGCGGCGGCTGATCACCAGCAGGGTCAAGGTCGTGATCGTAGCCGCGTTGTCCTGGCCCAGAACCTGGTGGCGGAGCCGATATGTCTCCGCGCAGAGCCGGTGTGCCTTTTCGTACTCGCCGGTGAGCAGCCAGGAAACGACGAGGTCGGAAGCCGCGTCGAGAGTGACCGGGTCGTCTACGCCGAACAGCTTCGTGGCCTTCGCGTAGGTCCGCAAGTTCAAGTCTCTCGCTTCGAAGAAGTCGCCCGCGGCCTTCTTGTCCACGGCCACCGAGAGCTGCGCGTTGAGCACCTCTTCGGAGTCCTCGCCGGCGATCTCGCGGTACAGCTGCAGCGTCCGCTGGTTGATCTCGGCCGCTTCGACGTAACGGCCGAGCATGCAAAGGAAGAACCCGAGCCGCTCGGAAGCTTCGAGCGTCTGGGGGTCGGGGCGCTCGGCATTCCGTTCCCGCGACCGCTCGGACCACCGGCGGACAGCATGCCCGGCGAACGCGGCGGCACCGTGGTGGTCGCCCCAGTGGTAGAGGAACTTCATCAAGTTGATCACGAGCCGGCGGACCCACTGCTCGTCGCTGTCGATCAGCTCGGCCGCGTACATGTGCGGCACGATCTCCTGGTAGCGCGGCCACTCCCCGGTGGACGCCGGCGCATTCGGGTCGGTCTTGGCCAGCAGCATGTGCGCGCCGTGCCGCATCGCGTCGCGCTGTGCGGGCGGCATCCGGTTGCGCAGCACCAGCTGCACGAGCCGGTGGAGGAGCAGGGTGTCGCTGCGGTGGTCGAGGCGGGCGAGCCCGCACCGGTTGATGTCGCGCAGGATCCGGCCGAGCCGCATGGGATCGTGCAGGGCGAGGTCGAGCTCGGGAGCGATCGAAACACCGTGCACGCCGGTGAACAGGTTTCGGGAAATGGGTTCGGGTGCGAAGAACGCGCACACCTGCAGCAGCTGGTGCGCGGCCGGGTCCAGGGTCCGCAGCTGGTCGAACGACACGCTCCAGGCGGCCGCGATCGACACCTCGTACTCCGACGGCGCTGAAGCTTCGAGGATCTCCGCGACCTTTTCGTCGAACAGCCGCAGGTACTCCTCGATGGGCATCCCCGTTTCCGCACGCCAGGTCGCGGCCTGCGCCAGTGCCAACGGAAGATCGCCCAGCTTTCCCGCGAGCTCGTCGGCCTGCTCGTCGGTGATCACCGGGTCTCTGCGGCACAACAGCTCCTTGCTCTCCTCCCGGTCGAACTGGCCGACTGCGATCGGCTCGGAGAAGGTGCCCGCCCAGTTCGTCTCGCGGGAAGTGACCAGGAGCCGGCCGGGACCGTCGAGGAGGAACGGCGCGAGCTGGTCGGGTCCCCTGGCCGAGTCGAAGACGAGCAGCCAGCGGGCGTAGGGCGTCCCGGTCCGCAACGCTTCGAGTACCGCGGGCACCGCGGTCACCGACTCGTCCGCGCCGGGCAGGTGCAGCTGGCGTGCCAGCTCTGTCAGCGACGCCCGGATCTGCATCTCCTGCGCGGCTCGGATCCACCAGACGACGTCGTAGTTCTGGAGATTGCGGTGCACGTACTCGATTGCGAGCTGCGTCTTCCCGAGCCCGCCCAATCCGTGCAGCACCGCCCTCGACTCGTGGTCCAGCTCTCGCGCCAGCGATTCGAGAAGACCGAGCCTGCCGACGAAGCCAGGGTTGCGGCTGGGGACCTCGCCCAGGATGGCGGGCGAGTCGGTGCTCACCGGTCCGGAGCGCCGGGGTGGTGACTCCACCTCCTCGTCCTCGGGCCGGGTGCGTTCTTCCGCCTCCGGAGACCCGGCCGCGGCGAGCTCGAGCTCGAGCATGCGCAGCCGGTCGGCCCGGGCCAGGTACGGTCCGGACAGAGCCCGCATGACGGCCTGCTCCAGCCGCACGTCCGGCGCCAGCTCGGCTGCCCTGGCGGGCAACCGGACCTCATCCGGATCAGCCAGCGCGTCCCGCAACCGCACCAGCACGGGGTACTCCGCACCGAACCGGTCGGTGGCCGCGACCACGACCTCGGCCGTTTCCGACCGCCGCCCGGCTGCCAGCAAAGCCGCGCGGACCGCCGGCGCGATTTCGAAGACGACGTCGTCCCAGGTGTTCCGATCGGAACCGGTCGGCAGTTCCACCAGGCCGCTGGTGAACACCTCGGCGAGGTGCGCGGTCCGTGCGCCGGGTACGAGCTCTGTCTGGACGAAGCGGGCGATCGGCAGGCTGACCGGAACTGCGGCCAGCAACTTGGCCAGCCGGAAAGCCGGTTCCGACGCGACGCCTTGGAACCGTCGCACGCGTTCCTGCGGGGTCACCGGAGCCGCCTGCTCGTCGATCGGGCGGGTTCTCGGGTTCGGTTCGTCGGATACCAGCAGTACGGTCGCGGGGACGGGCTCCTGGTGTGTGCGGGTGACCAACCGGGCCCACCAGCCCAGCCACCGCGCGTCCAGTTCGACCAGCGGGATCGGCACCGTGAGCGAATCCGGATCGGACGGCTCGTCCGCGGTCAGCCAGGCGTCCGGCAGCTCGACGCCGTAGGTCCGGTTGGGCCGGAGTGGCCCGGGAGTGACGAGGAGGGCCTGCTGCGGGTTCAGCCCGCCTTGGTTCCACAGCCACTGTGGCAACAGGTGCACAATAGCCACCGGCATGGTGCGACCCCACTGGGCGAGCATCGGTTCCGCGAGGTTCCCTCGCCAAAGCTCGCTCGCGCCGTCGGTAAGCACCAGCAGGAGACGGTGACCGGTCGGGTCCAGCAGTTCAGCCGGGTTGCGCACCGGCGCATCCGCCGTACCTCCGCGGAGAACCGGCCGTGCCGGGCCTCCGTCCGGATCGCGTTCGGCGGTCAGCAACCGGACCCGGATGGATCGGAAGGCCCCGAGTTGCCCGATCGAGGCCAGGAACGCATCGATCGTCGGTTGCCACAGTGCCATCGACGGCCCCGAGTCGATCACGACGGTGAGGTCGAGTTCCCGAATGCGCCCCGGAACCGTGACCGGCAGCCAGATCCGGTCCTGGACGCCGGTCTCCGCGGTGAGGTCCTCGTCGAGGACCGCGTCGTCCTCATGCGGTGACGGCCGGGTCGTCTTGAACGGGCGAAGCGCACGGATGATGTCCGCCGCCCCGGGCAGCACGGATGCCGGTGGCGTGCTGCCCGTCCCAGGGCTGCCCGAGAGCGACGCGACGGCCTCGGGCGAAAGTCCGGCGACCATCCGGTGCGGGGGCCGGACCTCCGGAGCCGGCAGTTCCGGCGGCTCGGTGGCCGGGGTAGCCGCCTCGTCCGCGGTTTCCGGTACCTCGGCAGGTCCGTTGTCGCGACCGGCTTGGCGCGGTGAACCGGTGCCCCCGTCGTTGATCGCCGCAGCCAGCCACAGGGCGTCGCCGATCTCGCTCCAGGTCGCTCCGGAGCCCAGCGGTCCGCCGACCTGCTCTTCCATGTCAGCGGGCCAGGGAGTTCAGCTGTCGCCACAACGCGTCGAGCAGGCGTGGCCACGAGCCGTCATCCGGCCGGTACGCGCCGGAGGTCGCCAGGTAGACCGCGTCGAGCAGCTTGTCCGCCGGGAGACTGCCCGCCGCCGCGCTGCGGCTGAGGAACTCCTCGATGAGCCGGGACGTCTCCGAGCCGGCAAGGGCGTGGCCGGCGACGATCGCAGCCAGCTGTTCGGCGGTGGGCTCCTTGGTCTCGTACCGGAGGCACCGGCGCAGGAAAGCCGGCGGGAAGTCCCGTTCCCCGTTGCTGGTGATCACCACGACGGGGAACGCGTTGCAGCACACGCGGCCGCCGGCGATCTCCGCCATGCCCTCCGGATCCGCCGTGAACACCTCGACCGAGGGCGTACGTCTGCGCATGCGCACCAGCTCGGGGATGTCGAACTCGCCGTCCTCGAACAGGCTGAGGAGGTCGTTGGGCAGGTCCGCCTCGGACTTGTCCAGCTCGTCGATGAGCAACACCCGCGGCGACCGCCGCGGCAGGAACGCCGTCCCCAGCGGGCCGAGCCGGACGAACTCGCCGATCGGCGGTTCGACCAGCGCACCGGCCCGGTCACCCATGGCGGACTGCCAGGCACCCGCAGCCTGGGCGCGACCGATGGCGTCGTACCCGTAGAGCCCCGACTTGACCGTCGTCCGGGAGCCGATCGGCCAGCGCAGCACCCGGCCGAGCCGCAGTTCGCGCGCGATCCGGTAGGCGAGGCTGGACTTGCCGCTGCCCGGCTGTCCGGTCACCAGTAGCGGGCGCCGGAGGTACAGCGCCGCGTTGACCATCTCGACTTCGTGCGGGTCGACCTCGCGGGCGGCCAAGTGGTGTGCGGCGCCCAGCCGGCGATCGGTCTCCCTTGCCTCCTCCGGTACCGGTTCGGCTTCGGGAAGCGGCCCGCCGTCGAACTGCCGCCACGGCGGCGCCGGCGGCAGCAGGTCCATCAGGCCGATATCGCCCAGCGGCCGTCCGGTGCCGTGGTAGACCCACCAGCCTGGAGGGCCATCAAGATGCGCGGTCTCGCTCATCCGGGTTCCCCTTCCGCGGGCCTGCCGGGAATGGTGGCCCGTCGAGGAAGACCAGCCGGTCGGGGTCGTCCCAGAGGATCACCAGATTGCGTGCCACGGTAAGGTCGACCGGGATTCTCACTTCCCGGAAAGCCGCTCTGCGGGAAGCCTGGACGCGCGCCGGAAGATCGTCGAGCCCTCCGCTTTCGACGAGCCACGTGACCACCTCTCGCAGGAGATCCAGCGAAGCATCGGGGTGCCATAGTAAGGCCGGAAGACCCGAACGCAATCCCGCGGCGAGTGCGTCCGCTCCGGGCTGCGGCCGCGATGACGGGGCGCAGTCGAGCAGCATGACGACCCATTTCTCGTCGCTCAGAATCGCGTCGAGCCGGTGGCGCTCCACCATATCTTCTGCTCCGCAGAAATACACCCGTTCAGCCGAGGGATCGGCCATCATCGTTTCCCACCGTATCCGCCAGGCTCGATGCCATTGACGGGAACGCATCCGTTCCAGTGAACGAACTACGATCGGGTAATCGAGAACCAGGGGGCGCGGATCTCCGGTTTCGTGTTCCTTGCACCACAGGTGCACCGGCAGGTTCAGCAGCGAGCGTGGCAGCACGAACTCGAGCGCGACTTCGCCGCGGTACTCCGACCAGGCCCTCTCCGCCTCCACGACGAGCGCGTCGACGTGGTGTTCGAGCTGTTCGACGGCGACCGCGACGAGGCCGCCGCGCGGAGGCGGCCATTCCGCCGGATCCTCTTGCCGCCAGTGGGAAACCAGGTGCCGGCCCGGGTCGATTCCGTCCGGCTGGACGACGATCATCAGATGCAGCCGGGTGCCTTCCGGCACCGCGCGCTCCCGTTCCGCACGTAGTTCGCGTAGGCGCGCTTCGGCTTGAAGCCGCCGCGCTTGGACGGTGTTCCACTCGCGCAGCTGATCACCGAGCTCCGGTGCGCACTTCGCGGCCACCAGCTCGACGAACATCAACGACGGCGGCAAACCACTCGGCGGAGTGTTGAAGTCGGAGAGCAGGCGGAAGGCCTCCCAGGCGTCTCTCACCTCCAGAACCGGGCCGGCGGGACCGGCGGCCCGGCGGACCAGTGCCGCCAGCCGAGCCGGTACGACGCCGGCCAGCACCGAGTGCAGCCACATCGATTCGGGTTCCGGCAGCAGGTCGTGCATCCGTGGCTGGTGAACGAGCCGACGGATCGCGTCGGATTCCGGGGAATCCGGGCGCATCATCCGGACCGCGCCGGCGAGCGCGCTCATCCCGCCGTCCGCTTTCGCACAGGCGTTGACGACTTCGATCAGGTGGTCGCGTCCGGTGGCCTGCTCCGGAATGGTCAGCGGGAAACCCAGATTGTCGTGGACGAGGTCCAGGAGCAACGCCCGTCCGGCCGGATCGACAGCGAGGCCCGCGGACGCGAGGACGTTCACGATCGCTTCGCGGACCGCGACTCTGGTGCCCGGCCAGGCCCGGTGCTCCTGCCCTGGTCCGTACAACCTTTCGCCGGCCGACACGTGACGACCACCTCCCCGTCCTGCGAGCCCGGGAAACGTGAGTTTACCTATCCGGCGCCACCGGGAAAGGGGCAAAAGTAGGACAAGAACCGGCTCGGTGGGTGCACCCGGCGCGACCGGCTCGCCACCGGCGACTGCCACAGGGAAATCGACGGGGTGTCGTCGATGACCACCGCGAGCTCGAGCTCCAAATTCTGCCCGCCGGAATTGAGCACGATCGCCACCCAGTGCTCATCGCTGAGAATGGCGTCGAGCCGGTGTCAGCTGATCCGAAACGATCAGGGGCTGCCGGAGCTCGCTCACCATCAGGGATCGAACCGACCGATCGTCAGCGAATCCCGCATCGACGACGACGCCCACCAGTGCCTTGTACGCACCTGTCCCGCCGACACCTGATGGCTCACCCCCTCGCCGACCGTGCCGAAAAGGAGATTTTACCCAACCTGAAGTCGCCGGCCACTGGACAATATTGTGACAGTCAGCTCGGCCAAGTCCTGATGATCTCGGCCAGCGAGGTGACCTGCGGGGATTCCGGTTCGATCGTCTTGATCGCGTCCAGCAAGTCGTCGAGGCCGTGGGTGAAACGCAGGCACGTTCTGGCCAGCGCGATGACGTGCAGCCGATCTTCGGCGTGGTAGGGCACCACGTCGGCGATTTCCCGACGGGACAACAGCTCCAGCACCAAACGACGGCTTTCTACCTTGCGCACGCACGGCACCGTCAACAGTGCCTCCACCAACAGCGAGAAGGCCTCCCTGCTCGCCGGCACCGCGGTGACGCGAACCGGGAAGCCGTTGGTGACCGCGCCGAGCAGGCGGAGCCAGGCTGACGCCGGGGCCTCCCCGACCTTGACCTTGACCGGGATCCGGCGGTACGACCGCGGGTCGGCCGCCGGGTCTTCGCGGACGACGTCCTGGTACAGCAGGTCCGATGTGATCAAGGCCAGGTCGGCCTTCGACTCCTTCTGCGCCGCCTTTGCCTCCGGCGCGTCGAGGATGCGGAACGTGAAGCTCACCGCCTTGCTGATCGACCCATGGCTGCCCTCCGCCACTTCGCCCGCGTGGAGGGCCAAGCGGAGCTGCACCTGGGCCTCCGCCGCGTGGACGTGGTTGTGGCGGCGCAGCTCGTCGCGCATCCGGGCCGGGAACTGCGCGACCAGGTCCGCCTTCGCGATGTCCGGGGGCAGCAGGATCATCGCGCCGTCGCCGGTGTTCTCGACGAAGCACGAGTCCCACGGGATACCCGTCTCGGCGAACGACGTGCGCAGGACCCGCCACAGGCCCTCGTGCACCTCGCGCAGGTGCGCCATGGTTCGGCTCGGGTTGTTGTAGCCGGCGATGTCGACGGCCATGATCGTCTTGTGGTGCGCGGCCGCATAGGAATGCACGACCCACCTCCCCACGTCCCTCATCCATTGTCCCAGACCTATGCACGTCCGGCCATGTTCGCGCACAGCGTTACGGCGAAACCGGACCTCCTTGTCCTTGTTTCGTCCATAATTCGGCGTGCCCACGACACGCCTGCACCTGGTGAGCGCGGATGAGGACCACCGCGTCTCCACCATCGAGCTCTTCTTCGACCTCGTCTTCGTCTACGCCATCACCCAGACCACCCAGCTGATGGCCGACCACCTGAGCCCCACCGGGGTCGGGCAGGGGCTCGCCATGCTCGCCGTCCTCTGGTGGTGCTGGTGCTCCTATGCGTGGCTCGGGACCACCATCCACGTCGACCACGGGATCGCGCGGCTCGCGATGTTCGGGGCCATGGCCGTCATGTTCCTCGTCTCGCTCACCATCCCCGAGGCCTTCGTCGACTTCCCCGGCGGGTTGTACGCGCCCGCGTTGTTCGTCGTCTGTTACGCGCTCGTGCGGCTGCTGCACCTCGTCGCCTACCTCGGCGCCGCGCGGCATGATCCCGGGTTGCGCAAGGTCCTGCTCAAGATGTTCGTCGGGCTGCTGCCGAGCGTCGTGCTGCTCTCCATCAGCACAGTGCTGAGCGGGCCGTGGCAGCTGGGCCTGTGGGTCGTCGCGCTGCTGGCCGACTACCTCAACGTCTACTTCGCCGGGCCCGAGGGCTGGCGGCTGAACTCGCCCGCGCACTTCGCCGAGCGGTTCGGGCTGATCGTGATCATCGCGCTCGGGGAGTCGATCGTCGCGATCGGCATCGGGATCGGGGCGCTGCCGATGTCGTGGCTGGTCGTCGGCGCCGCCGTGTGCGGGCTGGCGCTGGCCGCGGGGATGTGGTGGACCTACTTCGACGTCGTCGCGCGCGTCTCCGAGCACCGGCTTACCCGGGCCACCGGCACCGAACGAACGAAGCTCGCCACCGATTCCTACACCTTCCTGCACCTGCCGCTGATCGCCGGGATCGTGCTCGTCGCCCTCGGCCTGAAGAAGTCCTTCCTCTACATCGCCGACACCGAGCACCACACGCCCGGCGAAGCACTGCACGGCGTGCCGATCTGGACGCTGACCGGCGGCCTCGCGCTCTACCTGATCGCGCTGAGCGCCCTGCGCAAGCGCAACCTCGGCAGCTGGAACGTCCAGCGCCTGGCCGTCGGGATCCTGCTGGTCGCGGCGACGCCGTTGCTGGAGCACGTGCCCGCGGCCGTGCTGCTCCTGGTCGTCGCGGGGCTCGTGCTCGGGCTCATCGGCTTCGAACGCCTCCGGTTCGCCGAATGGCGGAGGCAGGTGCACACCGAACACTCATAACAGTTCCGGGCCGACGACCGACAGCAGCTGCAGCTTCTCGGCGTCCTCGGTGCCGGGCGTGGCGGTGAAAACCAGCAGCACCTGGGCGAAGTCGTCGGTGTGGAGCAGCTGGCAGTCGAGCGCGATCTCGCCGAAGCCGGGGTGCACGATCGTCTTGCGCCGCTCGAACGGCACCGAGACTTCGTGCGCCTCCCACAGCTTCGCGAACTCCGCGCTCTTCGCCGCCAGCAGCCGCGCCAGCTCCGCGGCCCGGGGGTCGCTGCCCGACGACGCGCGCAGGCTCGCCACCAGGAACCGGGCGTGCCGCGCGCGGTCGGCCGGCGGGTAGATCGCCTGTTCCGCCGGATCGGTGAACCACCGGTACGCGGCGCTGCGCGCGGGCCCGGTATGGCCGGTCTCGTTCCCGAGCAGCGCCTGGGCCGGCCGGTTCTGCACGAGCGTCTCGCCGAGGTTCGACATCACCTGCGCGGGCGTGTCGTGCAGCCGGTCCAGCACGCGCATCAGCGCCGGGCTGACGTGGTCCGCGCGCGACACGCGGGACGGCGCCGTGTGCCCGGCCAGCCGGAACAGGTAGTCGCGCTCGTCCAGCGTCAGCCGCAGGCCGCGGGCGATCGCGGCCAGCATCTGCTCCGACGGGCGCGGTCCGCGCTGCTGCTCCAGCCGCGTGTAGTAGTCGGTGGACATGCCCGAAAGCGTCGCGACCTCTTCGCGCCGCAGCCCGGACGTGCGGCGACGCTGCCCCGGCGGCAGCCCGACGTCGTCCGGGCGCAGGGCTTCGCGGCGGCGGCGCAGGAAATCGGCGAGTTCGGCACGGTCCACGCCGTCGATTATCGGCGTTCCCCCGGCCGGTGCCAGGGATCGCCGATCCCCCGATCGACGCGCTCTGCCGCGTTCCCCCGAGCGCGGCGACGCTGAAGCCATGACCACCTACCTGATCACCGGCGCCGGCAGCGGCCTCGGCGCCACCGCCGCCCGCGAACTCGCCGCGCGGGGTGACCGCGTCGTCCTCGCCGTGCGCGACCCTGCCCGCATCACGCCGCCGCCGGGTGACACCGAAGTCCGGCGCCTCGACCTCGCCGACCTGGCCTCGGTGCGCGAGTTCGCCGCCGGCTGGACCGGTGACCTCGACGTCCTGGTCAACAACGCCGGGGTCATGGCCGTGCCGTACGGAAAGACCGCCGACGGCTTCGAGACGCACATGGCCGTCAACCACTTCGGGCCGTTCCTGCTGACGAACCTGCTGCTGCCGCACCTCACCGGCCGAGTCGTCACCGTCTCGTCCAACCTGGCAAGCAGGGGGAAGGTGCCGCTCGACGACCTCAACTGGGAGCGCCGCCGCTACTCCCCGCTGGGTGCTTACAACCAGTCGAAACTGGCGAACCTGTTGTTCACGCAGGAGCTGCAACGGCGGCTGACCGAGTCCGGGAGCGCCGTCCGGGCGGTCGCCGCGCACCCCGGTGTGGTGCGGACCGGCCTCGACCGGCACTTCGGACGCCCACTCGCCTTACTGATGAAGGCGCTTTACCCGGTGATCGCGCAGAAGAAGGCCGAATACGGCGCGCTCCCCATCCTCTTCGCCGCGACCGAGGATGTCCCGGCCAATGCTTACGTCGGTCCGGGCGGCCGGAACGGCGAGCGGCCGAAGCTCGAACGGCGGCTGGACCACGGCGACGCTCACGAGCTGTGGGAGGTTTCGACCCGACTTACCTCGTAAGGTGAGCCCGCACTGGCGCGCAGGCGACTCCCGCGTTAACCTACTCACGAGTAGGTAACGGATGGAGGGCCACAATGGCTGCGCCAAGGAAACGGGACGCGATGGGCTGGGGCCTTTCCGCGCTGACCCGGCTGGCCGGGAGCAAGGTCGTCGATCGGGCGGGGCTGCGCAAGCCCATCGAAGGCCTGGTCACCGCGGGGACGCGCACCGGCTTCCGGGTCGCCGGCGCGGCGACCCGGTCGTTCACGTCGGTACAGAAGCTGGGCAAGCCGGCCCGGCTCACACCGGCCGGCGACACCGGGCTGTTCGACCTCACGCCGAGCGAGGACCAGCAGCTCATCGTCGAAACCGTGACGGAGTTCGCCGCCGAGCAGCTGCGTCCGGCCGCCGCGGACGCCGACGCCAAGCTCGAGGCGCCCGAAGGCCTGCTGACCCGGGCCGCCGAGCTGGGCATCAGCCTGGTCGGCATCCCGGAGGAGCTCGGCGGCGTCGGCACCGAACGCTCGGTCGTCACCAACGCGCTCGTCGCGGAAGCGCTCGCGCACGGGGACCTCGGCCTGGCCGTGGCCGTGCTCGCGCCGTCCGCGGTGAGCACCGCGCTGGTCAGCTGGGGCGACGAGCAGCAACAGGCCGACTACCTGCCCGCGTTCGTCGGCGAGAACGTGCCCGCCGCGGCGCTGGCGCTGCAGGAGCAGAAAGCGCTCTACGACCCGTTCAAGCCCGCGACGAAGGCGCGTCGCACGCCGAAGGGCTACCAGCTCGACGGCGTGAAGTCGCTGGTCCCGCGCGCGGCGCAGGCCGAGCTGTTCATCGTGTCGGCCGACCTCGAAGGCCGCGGCCCGGCGCTGTTCCTCGTCGAGTCGTCGACCGCCGGCGTGACCATCGAGGCCGAGCCGGCGATGGGCCTGCGCGGCGCCGCGACCGGCAAACTGCACCTGGAGAAGGTGTCGCTGCCCGCCGGCGCGCTGCTCAGCGGCGGCAAGCTCGACGTCTTCACCGACCTCGTCCGGCTTTCGCGGCTGGGCTGGGCGGCGCTGGCCGCCGGCACCGCGAAGGCCGTCCTCGACTACGTCGTGCCTTATGTCAACGAGCGGACGGCGTTCGGTGAGCCGATCAGCCACCGGCAGGCGGTGGCGTTCTCCGTCGCCGACATCGCGATCGAGCTGGAGGGCCTGCGGCTGGTGACGCTGCGCGCGGCGGCGCGGGCCGAGCAGGGCAAGTCCTACGCCCGCGAGGTCGCGCTGGCGCGGAAGCTCGCCGTGGACAAGGGCATGCAGATCGGCAGCGCGGGGGTGCAGCTGCTCGGCGGGCACGGCTTCGTCAAGGAGCACCCCGTCGAGCGCTGGTACCGGGACCTGCGCGCCATCGGCGTCATGGAAGGCGCCGTCCTTCTCTAAGGCTTCGGAAAGGCGTTAACGATGATTAACTTGGAAGCTCCCAAGAAGGCCGGCGCGCTGATCAACCAGGCGTACCAGGCCGCGGCCGAGGTGTTCCGGCCGATCTCGCGCAAGTACGACCGCGCGGAGCACACGTACCCGAGCGAGCTGGACATGTTCGCGGCGCTGCTGGACGGGCTCAACTCTTCCGGCGAGGGCGGCGCGGGCGCGGCCGGCGTGCGGCGTTCCAAGGACGAGAAGGAAAAGGGCAACCGCAACGGCGCCAACCTCAACGTCGTCCTCGGCACGATCGAGATGTGCTGGGGTGACGTCGGCCTGCTGCTGTCGATGCCGCGCCAGGGCCTCGGCAACGCGGCGATCGGCTCGGTCGCGACGGACGAGCAGCTGGAGCGCTTCTCCGGCATGTGGGCGGCGATGGCGATCACCGAGCCGTCGTGCGGTTCGGACTCCGCGGCCATCACGGCGACCGCACGCCTCGACGGCGACCACTACGTGCTGAACGGCGAGAAGATCTTCGTGACGTCGGGCGAGCGCGCGGACGCGGTGGTCGTGTGGGCGACGCTGGACAAGTCCAAGGGCCGCGCGGCGATCAAGTCGTTCGTGGTGGAGAAGGGCACTCCGGGCTTCGAGGTGGTGCGGGTCGAGCACAAGCTCGGCATCCGCGCCTCGGACACGGCGGTGCTGCGTTTCGAGAACTGCCGGGTCCCGGCGGAGAATCTGCTGGGCACGCCGGAGATCGACACGGCCAAGGGTTTCGCGGGCGTCATGCAGACGTTCGACAACACCCGTCCGCTGGTGGCGGCGATGGCGATCGGCGTCGCTCGGGCAGCGCTGGAGGAGACGCGGCGGATCTTGACCGAGGCGGGCGTGGTGATCGACTACGACCGCCCGGCGAACTCGCAGCACGCGGCGGCGGCGGAGTTCCTTCGCCTGGAGGCGGACTATGAGTCGGCGTACCTGCTGACGCTGGAATCGGCGTGGATGGCGGACAACCGCAAGCCGAACTCCCTGCAGGCATCGATGGCGAAGGCCAAGGCGGGGCGGTCGGTGGTGGAGATCGCACTGAAGTGCGTCGAGCTGACCGGGGCTTACGGTGAGGAGTCTTTGCTCGAAAAGTGGGCTCGGGACGCCAAAATCCTCGACATCTTCGAAGGTACGCAGCAGATTCAGCAGCTCATCGTGGCTCGACGCGTGCTCGGGAAGTCCAGCGCCGAGCTGAAGTGAAGCGCTAGGCGGTCGGCCTCCGGTACCCTCGCGGTCCGGAGGCCGATCGTGACCGAACCCATCGAGACCCACGCCGCCGTGGTTTACGAGCCCGGCGACCCGACTCCCATCAAGACGCCCGAAGAGTGGGACGCCGAAGGCTGGGATGCCGATCGGCAAAGCCCGAAGACCCTCGACGAAGCGCGGGAAGCCCTCGCCGCGCGGATCGCCGCGCACGACGCGCCCGACACCGAGGCGGACTCCGGGGCCTACGACGAGCTGGAGGGCTGACCGGTGTACGTCCCCTGGCTCGTCGATGCCGCCCGTAGCACCGGCTATCCCGTTGTCGAAGTCCCCGGGTGGCAGACCCGCGGCCACGGCGGCATGCGCGTCGTCGAAGGGGTGGTCGGCCACCACACCGCCACCGCCGATTCCGCGCCCGGGGATTACCCCTCGCTCGACATCGTCACGCGCGGCCGCGCCGATCTCGCCGGGCCGCTGTGCAACCTCGGGCTCGGCCGCAGCGGCACCGTCTACGTCGTCGCCGCCGGGTGTGCCTACCACGCCGGTGCGTCGCGGTGGCTCGGGTTCCTCGACGTGAACGACGAGTTCCTCGGCATCGAAGCGGAGTCCGCGGGCGCGGGCGGCTGGACGCCCGCGCAGCTCGACGCCTACCCGAAGCTCGTCGCCGCGCTGCTGCGGTACATGTCCCGCGGTGTCGAGCGCTACGCCGGGCACAAGGACGTCTGCGTCCCGGTCGGCCGCAAGATCGACCCGGTCGGCATCGACACCGATTGGCTCCGCGAGCGCGCCGCCAACCCCACCAGCACCGGGCCGTACAGCGACGCCGAAATCCTCGAGCGCGTCACCGTCACCCCGCCGGACGCCGGCGAGCACGTGGTCCGCGTCTTCCTGGCCGGCAGTCCCGGTGGGGCGATCGTGATCCGGCCCCGGCTGGGCGGAGACGGCTTCGCGCGGCCGATGTGGGTGTCGAACGTCTTCGCGTGGGGTTCGGACCACGCGGGCGTCGGCCACAACCCCGGGGAGATCCCGGGCCACGACCCGAAGCTGACGTCACACCGGCGCTACGACCTGCCCGGCGCGGTGTGGGCCGACGTCCGCTACAGCGCGGCCGAGCCGTTCGAGATCGACTCAGTCGGCTGAAACCTGGTCGTCGAGGAATTCGTCCAGGTAGCGCCAGGTCGTGCCGCGCGCCTTGCGGCCCGTCAGGACGCCGAGGTGGCCGCCCGGCGCGGTCTTGAAGCGGACCTCCGGCGCCTTGTCCAGCAGCTCCACCACCCGCTCCACCGACGGCCGCGGCGCGATCGTGTCGTTCTCGCCCGCCACCACCAGCGTCGGGACGCGCACCGACGACAGCGAGATGATGCGCCCGTTGAGGTCCACCTTGCCCTCCGCCAGGTCGTTCGTGCGGAACAGCCGGTGGTACAGCTGGCCGAACGTGCGGCCCGGGTAGGCGTACATGTTGCCCATGAAGTGGTCGACCGCCTCGATCTGCGCGAGGTAGTCGCGGTCGTCGAGGTGCGAAAGGATCGCGATCGGTTTCGTGATCTCCTTGCTGATGCCCGTCGCGCGGAAGACGCGACTGACCAAATAGGACGGTGCGCCGCCGAACACCCGGTAGATCGGCGTCAGGAGGTGGCCGTTGGTCAGGTCCACCAGCGGGCGGAACGGTGCGACGATCGGGATCGCCGCGAAGTCCACCGGGGAGCCGATCGCCGTGATCGACGCGATCGGGAGGTCGGGCTGGTCCGCGTTCACCAGCAGCGAAAAGATTCCGCCCAGCGACCAAGACACCAGATGCACCGGCTGCCCACCCGCGTCCGCGCTGACCTTGCGGATCGCGCGCGGCAGGACCTCGTCGATCCAGTGCTCGATGCCCAGGCGGCGGTCGGAGAAGGCGACCATGCCGTAGTCGACGAGGTAGGCGTTGCGCCCGCCCTCGACCAGGTGCTCGAGGAGGCTGCAGCCGCGGCGCAGGTCGAAGCAGATCGCCGGCGCGGCCAGCGGCGGCACCAGCAGGATCGGCGGCCCGGACACCGGGCGGCTGCTGTGCGTCATCCGGTACACCGAGCGGTTGGGACCCTGATCGATCAGCACCCGCGGCATCGGGCGCAGATCGGCGACACCGCCGTGCAGCACCTTGCCGACCACGTTCGACGCCGCGGCGGCCAGCCGTGCGGGCGGTGAAACCATTTTCTCGAGCCTCCTGCGACGTCCCCCGGGCACTTCCCGCCCATCTTGCCGGGTCAGGCCGGTGGACTCAACACCGGTCACGTCCAAATCGGACAGTCGCTGGGCCGTCCGAGTTACTCCGTGCCCGCCCCGGGTGCGCTCTCGGCGGCGCGCGCCTCGTAGTCCGCGCGGGCCGGGGAATGGGCCGCTGAAGCCAAAAGCTGGTCGGCTTTCAACGCGCGGGCGAGCGCTTCGCCGGCCCGCCGCGGCAGCAGCCGGGTGAGCTTGCCCATAGTGCCCACCGAGCGGGGCACGAAGACCTCGAAACGAGGCTTGCGCAGCGTGGCCACGATGGCGTCGGCCACGTCTTCCGGCCGGGACGACTTGAACAGCTTCGCCTCGCCGAGCCCGCTCGCGAGCTCCGTCCGGACGATCGCGGGCATGACGCACGAAACGTGCACACCGGACCCGTGCAGCTCCAGGTGCACGGCCTCGGACAGCCCGACGACGGCGTGCTTCGTCGCGCAGTACGTCGCCGCGCCGGGGAAACCGGCCTTTCCCGCGAAGGACGCGACGTTGACGATGTGCCCGGACCGTCGCGGCCGCATCCGTTTCATCGCTTCGCGGGTGCCATGGATGACCGCGTGCAGGTTGATTTCCAGTTGACGCCGGGTCGTCGCGTCGCTCTCTTCTTCGAGGTGAGCCAGCGGCATGATCCCGGCGTTGTTGATCAGGACGTCGATCCGGCCGTGGCGCCGCTCGACCTCGTCGAGGAACTCGGTGAAACCGCGGATGTCGGTGACGTCCAGCGGTAGCGCCTCGGCGTCCAGCTCGCCGGCGGTCTTCTCGGCCCGGACCTGGTCGAGGTCGCCGATCACGACCTTCGCGCCCAGCCGAGCCAGCGCCGACGCGGTCGCCGCGCCGATCCCCTGCCCGCCACCGGTGATGACGACGACCTTGCCCGCGAGCTCCCCGGCCATGGCGACTCCTTCGTCTGTTGGCAACGCGTCAACAGTGTCACCCCCAGCCTGCGATCGCGCTACCCCACGCGTTGCTCGAGCACCTGCCCGACCCACTCCTCGACGTGGAACCGAACGGTCGGCTTGAAGCCCTGGCTCTCGTAATAACGCTGTAAGGCACCGTCGCCGCCGGCCCAGCAGTCGACGCGCACGAGGTCGATGCCGCGCCGCCGCGCCTCGTCGAGCGCGTACTCGACGAGGCGCCCACCGACGCTCCGCCCGGTGAACCGCCGCGACGTGATGAGCAACCGGACGTACAGTTCACGCTCGTTAACCGGCGGCACGTGCGGGTCGTGCTCCTCCGAGACGATCAGCGCGCCGGCCGGCTCGCCGTCGACCATCGCGATGCGCAGGCCCGGGTCCGCAGCCATCCCCTTGACGCGCTCGACCTCCTTCGGGACGCGGCTCCACGGCTCGGTTCCCCACTGCTTCGAGCTGCCGCGGGCGACGAGCCATTCGACGGCCTCGTCGAAGAAGCGCAGCAGCGTGTCAGCGTCCCCAGAGTCACCCGATCGGATGACGGTGTTGTCCATCCCCCCCTGTCTACCGCACGGTGAGCACGCGCGGGCCGTCTTCGGTGACGGCGATGGTGTGCTCGACGTGCGCGGCGCGGCTGCCGTCGACGGTGAGCAGCGACCAGCCGTCCTCGGCGTGCCGGTAGGCGTCGCCGCCCCGGGTGAGCATCGGCTCGATCGCCAGCGCGAGACCCGGCTTGAGCCGCATCCCGCGGCCCGCGCGGCCTTCGTTCGCCAGGTGCGGGTCCTCGTGCATCGCGCGGCCGATGCCGTGGCCGCCGTGGTCCTCGAGCATGCCGTAGCCCGACGAGCGACCGGACGTGCCGATCGCGTAAGAGATGTCGCCGAGCTTCGCGCCCGGCTGAGCGGCGGCGATCCCGGCGGCCAGGGCGCGCTCGGTCGCTTCGATCAGCGCGAGGTCGCCCGGGTCGGCGTTGCCGACGACGAAGCTGATCGCGGCGTCGCCGTTCCAGCCGTCGAGGATCGCCCCGCAGTCGACGCTGACGAGGTCACCGTCCTGGATGCGGTAGCCCGTCGGGATGCCGTGCACGACGACGTCGTTGACGCTGACGCAGAGGACGTTCGGGTACGGCGTCGGCGCGGAGTGCGGCCGGTAGCCGAGGAAGGACGGCTTCGCGCCGGCGTCGCTCATGACCTGCGCGGCGACCTCGTCCAGCTCGAGGAGGGAGACGCCGATCGCGGCGGCCTCCTTGACCGTCTGGAGCGTGTTGGCAACGACCCGCCCGGCTTCGCGCATGACCGCGAGTTCGGCTTCGGTTTTGATCTCGACCATGACGATAACTATACCGGTATAGATATTGGGGTCCAGCAGGTGGGCGGCCGCCCGTCCGACCGCCGTCGGCATCGCGTTCAGCCTCCGGCTCCATGCACGTCATCCGCAGTTCGGACAACGCTGATTGACTTCATCCGTTCACGAACTCCCTGGCGACGAGGACAAATTGACACAGTCAGTGCCCCCCGGCGGGGCCGGCGATCCGTTGGCCGCGTTCACCGCCGAGCTCGAGGAAATCCAGGCCAAGGCGGCGGCGGCCCAGGAACGGCTCCGGTCCGCCGTCGCCACCGTGCAGGCGCCGGACGGCGCGGTCTCGGTGACGGTCGGCCCGAGCGGGGTCCTCCAGGACCTGCGGTTCGGCCCCCGCGCGTACGAACGTCCCCCGCAAGCCCTGTCCGGCCTGGTGATGCAGCTGATCGGCCGCGCACAGCAGAAGGTCTCGGCCCAGGTCGCCGACGCGTTCGGCGGCATGGTGGGCGAGAGCTCGGCCGCGCGCGAACTGCTGGACGAGTTCCTGCCGGCCCCGGACGAGGCGACACCCCCGGCCAAGAGCGATGTGTTCATGCCGGAGCAGGAGGCCGACGACCGCCCGCCGCGGCCGCCTTCGCCGTCGCAGCACCAGCCGCCGCCACCAGCGCCACCGCAGCACGGTCAGCCCCGTCGTCGTCCCCGGCCCGCGCCGGAAGACGACGACGGCGAGAGCAACCCCTGGTAGTACGGAGGAGAACCCCGTGGTTTCCGGAGAAGGTTTCACGGTCGACCCGGCCGAGCTGCAGAAGTTCAGCCAGTTCCTGTCGGGCACCACGCAGCCGGCGGTGCAGGACGCGGCGAACCGGATGCAGGCCGCCAACGGATTCGACAACGCCGCGTTCGGCATCCTGCTCGCGCAGATCCTCGCCGTCCCCTCGCGGGTCACGATGGCCGTGATCACCGGCGAAATCACCAAGCTCGTCGGGGACATCGGCAAGTCCGCCGAGGACGTGAAGAAAGCCGCCGACACGTACGCGACCCACGACTCGAACACGGCTCAGGGTTTGAGCACCTTCGAAACGGAGCTGGGCAAGTGACCGTTCCCATCACGGCATCGAACTCGACGACCGGGGCCGGCGTCTTCGACAGCTGGAAGCAGGTCGGCGACTCGATCGGCAAGGTCCAGACCGAGCACGGCGGCGACCTCGCGGCCGTCGGCGTCGAGCTGGGCATCAACGTCATCAGCGCCGTGCTCGACACCGTCGCGTTCGCCATGGATCCGCTGGCGAAGCTGATCGCGGCGGGACTGGGCTGGCTGATCGAGCACGTCTCGTTCCTGAAGTGGCCGCTGGACCAGGTCGCGGGCAACCCTTCGGAAGTCACGAAGGTCGCCAACGAACTGCACAAGATCGGCGAGTCGCTGCGCAACACCGGCACCGAGCTGGACGAGACCCTCAAGTCGACGATCACCCAGTGGCAGGGCAAGGGTTACGACAGCTTCCTGAAGTCGATCAACGACCGGAAGGGCTGGATCGACTCCAACGCCAAGGCGGCCGACGTCGCCGGCTACATGGTCGAGACCACCGGGGCGCTGATCGGCGCGGTCCGCGCGCTGCTGCGCGACATCATCACGACGATCCTCGGCGACATCATCTCCACGATGCTGATCGCGCTCGCGCTCGCGATCCCCACCTTCGGCGCGTCGATCGCCGTCGGGGTGACCAAGTGCGTCGCGACGGTCTCGGTGCAGGTCGCGGCGATGATGGCGAAGCTCGCCAAGGTCGTCGCCTACGCCGGTCGCACCCTGGCCCGGCTCACCCAGCTCTCGAAGCTGGTCAAGCCGAAAGCGGGCGCGTCGAATGCGGGCCACGAGCTGAGCAACCTGCCGCGCCCGGGCGGGAACACCGTGCCGAACTTCTCGCGGCCGCTGCCACCGCCGCCGGGCACCGCGGTCACCCACGACCTGCCGGGCACCGGCGGCGCCACGCCGAGCACCCGGCCCCCGGGGGACGGCACCACGCCGAACTTTTCCCGGCCGCTGCCGAAGCCCGCGGACCCGCCGCCCGCGCCCAAGCCGCCGTCACCGCAGTCGCACCTGAGCGAGCACGACTTCCCGATGATCAAGAAGCACGAGGACTGGCTGAAGACCAAGTTCGGCGACAGCTACAAGAAGATGAAGTACGTCGACGACTGGCTCAAGGCGAAGCACCCGGACTACTACCCGATGCTGAAGGCCCTCTCCGACGCGAAAAGTTCGAAGAACTTCGTCGGTTGGGGAGGCAAGAGCATCGTGCAGGTCGACCGCGGTCTCACCGACATCCAGATGCAGGCGGAGGCCGCCTGGGCCGAGGAAGACAAGAAGGAACAGCAGCAGCCGAAGTAAGTCAGGCGACGCCGAGGTGGCGCGAGATCAGCATCTTCTGGACCTCGCTCGTCCCCTCGCCGATCTCCAGGATCTTCGCGTCGCGGTAGAAGCGGCTGACCGGGAACTCGTTCATGAACCCGTAGCCACCGAAGATCTGGGTCGCGTCGCGCGCGTTGTCCATGGCCGCGTTGGACGCCACCAGCTTCGCGATCGACGCCTCCTTCTTGAACGGCTCGCCGCGCAGCATCTTCGACGCCGCCTGGTAATACGCCAGACGGGCCGTGTGCGTGCGGACCTCCATGTCCGCGATCTTGAACTGGATCGCCTGGTACTCCCCGATCCGCTTGCCGAACGCGACGCGGTCCTTCACGTATTGAAGGCATTCATCGACGCATCCCTGCGCCAGCCCCACCGACAGCGCCGCGATCGCGACGCGGCCTTCGTCCAGAATGGACAGGAACTGGGCGTACCCGCGGCCACGCGTGCCGACCAGGTTCCCCGCCGGGACGCGGACGTCCGAAAAGGACAGCTCGTGCGTGTCCGAGCAGTTCCAGCCGACCTTCGAATACTTCGGCGCCACTTCGAAGCCCGGCGTTCCCGACGGGATGAGGATCGCCGAGATCTCCTTGCGGCCGTTCTCCATCACGTCCGTCACGGCGGTGACCGTGACCAGGCGCGTGATGTCCGTGCCCGAGTTGGTGATGAACGCCTTGCTGCCGTTGACGACCCAGTCGTCACCGTCCGAAGTGGCCCGCGTGCGGGTGGCACCCGCGTCCGAGCCACCGCCCGGCTCGGTCAAGCCGAAACCGCCCAAGGCCGTGCCCGCACAAAGATCAGGCAGCCACGTCTCCTTCTGCTCCTGCGTCCCGAAGCGGAAGATCGGCATCGCGCCGAGCGAAACCCCGGCCTCCAGGGTGATCGCCACCGACGAGTCGACCCGCGCCAGCTCTTCCAGCGCCAGGCACAGCGCGAAGTAGTCGCCGCCCATGCCGCCGAACTCCTCGGGGAACGGCAGGCCGAACAGGCCCATCTCCCCCATCTTCGCGACGATCGCGTACGGGAACTCCTCCTTCTCGTACAGCTCGCCGATGACCGGCGCGACCTCGGCGTGCGCGAAGTCCTCCACGGTCTTGCGGAGGGCCTCGTACTCCTCGTCCAGGCGGAAGTCGATCACTGCTGCTCCTCTTGGGGCTTCACTGTGCTGATCGTTACCAATCCGGCCACAGTCACGGCTGAATGCTACTTTTGGCCGGATTGGTAACTATGGCAAGGGTTTCGTCCAGCGCGACCTGTTGGCCGGCCCGGACGGGGAGTTCGCTGACCACGCCGTCGATCGGCGCGGTGACCGTGTGTTCCATCTTCATCGCTTCGACCACCAGCAACGGCGTCCCGGCCTTCACGACGTCTCCCGCGGCGACCTTCACGACGAGCACCGTGCCCGGCATCGGGCTGGTGACCGGCCCGGCCCCGGCGGCCTCACCGCGCGACGACAGCACGAACTCCTGCTCCCCGAAGGGAAAGCTCAGTCCGTCACGGGCGAGCCAGACCGTCCGATCCGGACCGCAGGCCTGGCGGTACCGGTCGAACCCGCCGGCGTGCCGGATCTCCAGCACGTCACCGTCGCGCCGGGCCGAGACCTCGACGGGCTCGGCGTCGTCGACCTGGACGACAGCGGCGGCCGGCGTGCCCTGCACCCGGACCACCGCGCGCGTGGCGCCGGACTTCAGCCGGAAGGTGACGCCGCCGGAGCCGCCCATCCGCCAGCCGTCCGGCACGTCCCACGGGTCCACGACGGACCCCGACGGCTGCAGCTCCAGCAACCGGTCCACCGCGGCCGCGACGAAGAACTCCTCGGGCACGTCCGATGAGACCAAAGTGGACAGACGGCGATCCACCAGCTCCGTGTCGAGACGACCGGCCCGGACGTCGTCGTCGGCCAGCAGCGCGCGCAGGAACGCCGTGTTGGTGCCGACGCCCAGCAGCGCCGTGTCGGCCAGCGCCCGGTCGAGCCGGTGCAACGCGGCGGCACGGTCCGGGCCCCAGGCGATGACCTTGGCCAGCATCGGGTCGTAGTTCGAGCCGATCACCGCGCCGCGCGTCATCCACGAGTCGACGCGGACACCGTCGCCGGACGGCTCGTGCACCGCCAGCACCGTCCCGCCGGTCGGGATGAACCCGCGCGCCGGGTCTTCGGCGTACACGCGCGCCTCGACGGCGTGTCCATTCAGGACGACGTCTTCCTGCGCGAGGGAAAGGTGTTCCCCCGCGGCCACCCGGACCTGCCACTCGACCAGGTCGAGGCCGGTGACCAGCTCGGTGACGGGGTGTTCGACCTGCAGCCGGGTGTTCATCTCCATGAAGAAGAACTCGTCCGGGTCGTGTGCCGACATGATGAACTCGACGGTGCCCGCGCCGACGTACCCGACCGAGCGCGCGGCTTCGGCCGCAGCCGTGCCCATCTTCGCGCGCGTGGCCTCGTCCAGCAGCACCGACGGCGCTTCCTCGATGATCTTCTGGTGCCGCCGCTGCAGGCTGCACTCGCGCTCGCCGAGGTGGATGACGTGGCCGTGCTTGTCCGCCATGACCTGGATCTCGATGTGCCGCGGCGTCGTGACGAACCGCTCCATCAGCAGCGTGTCGTCACCGAAGGAACCCTTGGCCTCACGGCGCGCCGACTCGATGGCGGCGTCCAGTTCGGACTCTTCGCGCACCAGCCGCATGCCCTTGCCACCACCGCCGGCCGACGGCTTGAGCAGCAGCGGGTACCCGACCTTCGCGGCCGCCTCGGCGAACCCCCCGGCGGGGATGTCCACATCGGACGCACCGGGTACCACGGGGACGCCCGCCGCGGACACCGTCGCCTTGGCGCGGATCTTGTCGCCCATGGCGTCGATCGCCGCGACCGGCGGGCCGATGAACACGAGCCCGGCCGCTTCGCACGCGCGTGCGAACTCCGCGTTCTCCGCCAGGAAGCCATAGCCCGGGTGCACGGCCTGCGCTCCCGAAGACACGGCAGCGTCCACGATGGCCGGAATCGACAAGTAGCTCTTCGAGGCTTCCGCCGGGCCGATGCGCACGGCGGTGTGCGCCTCGCGGACGTGCCGCGCGTCGGCGTCCGCGTCGCTGTACACCGCGACCGCGCGGATGCCGAGCGCCCGCAGCGTGCGGATGACCCGGACGGCGATCTCGCCGCGGTTGGCGACCAACACTGAGTCGAACATCATCACATCCGGAAGACGCCGTAGTTGACATCGGACAGAGGTGCGTTGGCCGCGGTCGAGAGCGCGAGGCCGAGCACCGTGCGGGTGTCCGCCGGGTCGATCACGCCGTCGTCCCACAGCCGCGCCGTCGAGTAGTACGGGCTGCCCTGCGCCTCGTACTGCTCGCGGATCGGGTCCTTGAACGCTTCTTCGTCCTCGGTGGACCATTCGCCGCCGCGCGCTTCGATCGAGTCGCGGCGGACGGTCGAGAGCACCGACGCCGCCTGCTCGCCGCCCATGACCGAGATCCGCGCGTTCGGCCACATCCACAGGAAGCGCGGCGAGTACGCCCGGCCGCACATCGAGTAGTTGCCGGCGCCGAACGAGCCGCCGATAACGACGGTTAACTTCGGCACCCGAGCGCAAGCCACCGCGGTGACCATCTTCGCGCCGTGCTTGGCGATGCCGCCGGCCTCGTACGCGCGCCCGACCATGAAACCGGTGATGTTCTGCAGGAACAGCAGCGGGATCGAGCGCTTGTCGCACAGCTCGATGAAGTGCGCGCCCTTCATCGCGGACTCGGCGAACAGCACGCCGTTGTTCGCGACGATCCCCACCGGGTGACCGTGGATCCGGGCGAACCCGGTGACCAGGGTGGCCCCGTACTCCTTCTTGAACTCGCCGAACCGGCTGCCGTCGACGATCCGCGCGATCACCTCTCTTACGTCGTAAGGGGTGCGCGGATCGGTCGGGACGACGCCGTACAGCTCGGCGGGATCGACCGCCGGCGCCTCGGTCGGCAGCACGTCCCACGGGCGCGGCGTGCGCGGCCCGAGCGTGGAGACGATCGAGCGGACGATCCGCAGCGCGTGCGCGTCGTCGTCGGCCAGGTGGTCGGTGACGCCGGACTGACGCGAGTGGACGTCGCCGCCGCCGAGCTCCTCCGCTGTGACGACCTCGCCGGTCGCGGCCTTCACCAGCGGCGGGCCGCCGAGGAAGATCGTGCCCTGGTTCCGGACGATCACGGCTTCGTCGCTCATCGCCGGGACGTACGCGCCGCCGGCGGTGCACGAGCCGAGCACCGCGGCGATCTGCGGGATGCCGCGCGCGGACATCGTCGCCTGGTTGTAGAAGATCCGGCCGAAGTGTTCACGATCCGGGAAGACCTCGTCCTGCCTCGGCAGGAACGCACCGCCGGAGTCCACCAGGTAGACGCACGGCAGGTTGTTGTGCAGCGCGACCTCCTGGGCGCGCAGGTGCTTCTTCACCGTCATCGGGTAGTACGTGCCGCCCTTGACGGTGGCGTCGTTCGCGACGACCACGCATTCGCGGCCGGAGACGCGCCCGATCCCGGTGATGATGCCGGCGGACGGCGCCTCGTCGTCGTACAGTCCGTTCGCGGCCAGGGGCGAGAGTTCCAGGAACGGCGAACCCGGGTCCAGCAGCGTGTCGACGCGGTCGCGCGGCAGCAGCTTGCCGCGTTCGACGTGCCGGGTGCGCGACTTCTCCGGCCCGCCGAGGCGGGCGGCGGACAAGCGTTTGCGGAGGTCTTCGACCAGCTCCGCGTGGGATGTGGCGTTGCGGGCGTAAGCCTCGCTGTCCGGGGCAGCCGAAGTCCCCAGTGCCGGCGTGTCCATGGGCTCCCTCGAAGTTAGCGGTCGTTAACCTCCGCCTCGATGTTAGCGACCGCTAACGTGGGTGTCCAGTCGCCGGAATGCGGAAGAGGCCACCCCGGCGAACCAGGGTGGCCTCCGCTCCGCGGGAGGTGCGTCAGCCGATGGCGCCGCGCAGCGGGGCGTAGTAGCCGCCCGACTGCCCGGCCACCGTCGGGTGGTAGGACTCGATCACCGGCCAGGTCAGGCTGTGCAGGTAGTCGCCGGCCGACGAGCAGATGTTGTGCCCGACGAACGCCGACCGGACGTCGACGAACGTCGCACCCGCCGACGCCGCCCGGGACTGGATCACCGAGGCGAGGGTGTCCGCGCCGGAGTTGATCGCGGTCCGCTTGGTGTCGCTGAGCCCGACCCAGCAGGAGCCGGGCACGGTGTAGAAGCGCGGGTAGGACAGGACGACGAGGCGAGCACCGGGCGCCTTGGCCTTGATCGTGTTGTAGGTGTTGGTCAGCAACGCGGGCAGGGTGTTGTTGACGTAGGTCTTCGCGGTGTTGACGCGGTCGGTGCAGTCCGAGTCGCTGCCGAGCGTGCAGGTCTGGATCACGTCGCTGAAGCCGGCGTCGTTGCCGCCCACGGTGACCGTGACCAGGGTCGCGTTCGAGGGGATGGAGTTCGCCTGGCTGATGACGTCCCCGGTTTTGGCGCCGGAGCAGGCCAGGAAGGTGAACGACGTGCCGCTGTGGGCGCTGGCCCACAGCTGCGGGTAGGACTTGGAGCTGCGGTAACAGCTCCCGGAGCTGCCGTAGCTGCCGGCCCCGACTCCCGAGGAGTAGGAATCACCCAGCGCGGCGTAGACGGTCCCGGCGGCGTGGGCGAGGCCCGTGACACCGAGAGTGGACAGGACGACGGCCCCGAGAGCCGTGCTCAACCTCAGAAGAAACCGTCGCGAGAGACGGATCGGAACCCCCATGGGCCACTCCTTTGTGACAGAACCGACTCCAAAAGCACAGCATGTGGAAGCCCCACGAGGAACCCCTAGTTACCTGTAGGTAACCCACTCGGCTCACGCCGGAAGACGGGAACAGTGTTAGCGCTCGCTAACCTGCCGGTTCGTTCCCGCGCCGGACACTTCCGGGGGAGGTCGACGCCACTCGGTGTTCGACGCGCCCGGCGGCGCCGAGCGGCGCGGATCCGTACCCCGCGTGCACCCGACGGCCGGGCCAAGTGAGGTCGGCACCACTGGGTGTTAGCGCTCGCTAACCTGCGGCCTTAATATGGCCGGATGCCGGCCAACCCCACTCCGCTCGTGAACGGCGAGAAGGCCAACAGGCGCGAACAGATCCTGTCCGCGGCCGCCGAGCTGTTCGCCCACCACGGGTTCCACGGCGTCGGGATCGACGACATCGGCGCCGCCGTCGGGATCTCCGGGCCCGCGCTCTACCGGCACTTCCGCAGCAAGGACGCGATCCTCGGCGAGATGCTGAACTCGATCAGCCGCTACCTGCTCGACGGCGGGACGACGTGGGCGGCCCGGCCCGGCACGCCGGACGACACGCTGGCCGGGCTGGTGGCGTTCCACGTCGGCTTCGCGCTCGCGCACCCGGCTCTGATCACCGTCCAGGAGCGCAACCTCGCGAACCTCACCGACGCCGACCGCAAGCAGGTGCGCGCGCTGCAGCGCCAGTACGTCGAGGTGTGGGTCCGCGCGATCCGCGAAGCCATGCCGGAGCTGGGAGAACGGCAGGCGCGGTCGGCGGCACACGCCGTGTTCGGACTGATCAACTCGACGCCGTACAACCGCCATCTCGGTGACTCGGAGCTCGCCGAACTGCTTTCCCGGCTCGCGCTGGGTGCACTCCGCGCGGCCGGATGACCGACCCGGATCAAGGTATCCCCACGACCGCCGTCGCTGGTGTTTGATGGGGCACGTGGATGCGGACTGGAACGAGCAGGAGCTCGTCGAGAAGGCTCAGCGCGCTTTGACGGCGTTGAGCCTCGGCGACGACGCCGAAGCCCTCGTCGAGGTCGCGCCGACGGCCGCCGAACCGCAGGCCCGCGCGGACGAGACGAAGGCGTTGATGCTGCTGCTGTTCGGCGAGTGCAGCGCGATGGTCGCCACCCTCGGCGACGGCGGCAGCGCGCCGGTCAAGGTCCAGGTCTTCGACGAAGACGGCGAAGAGGTCTCGATCGACCAGGCCGACCCGCCGGTGCGAACCGCGGTCCGGACGCTGCTGGCGGAGGTCCACGGCAACACGGAGGCGGCGCAGGAGCAGGTCGAGATCGCCCTGGCCAACGCGGCGCCCGACGAGGTGGACAGCCTGGTGCTGCAGGCGTTGCGGTGGACGATCCGGCTGTCGGTCGAGTGCCTGGACCGGGACCTGCCGGTGGCCCCCTGGATCTCGGAAGCCGTCTCGGACTAGGCCGGACCCGAGCGCCCCAATGTGGCCTTGGTTGCGTTCAACGCACCGAAGGGCCCCTTGGGTGCGTTCAACGCACCGAAGGCCACCTTGGGGCGCTGGTGACTAGGCCGGGCGCAGGGAGCGGACGATCGGCGCCAGGTAGAGCTCGGCCAACCGGCGCCGCTGGACGTCGTCGTCCACCGGGAGCACCGTCTCCTGGGTCAGCACCAGCGACACCACGATCCGGATCAGCAGCTCCGCCATCCCGTCGACGTCCTCGGCCGGGAGGCTGAGCCGGCCCGCCGCGATTTCCGCGTGGAAGTGCGCCGCGATCCTCGTGCGGGCCGCCGCGAACAGGCCGCCCGCCTGGACCGTCAGCTGCGGGAGGATCAGCTCCGGCTCGGTGCGCAGCAGCCGGTTGAGCAGCCGGTGCCCGCGCAGGTACCCCAGGGAAAAGCTCAACCCCTCGATGAGCTTCTCCTCCGGGGTCGCCTGCGCCTCGACGACCGCGTCGACCTTCGTCAGGAACCGCTTCATCTCCCGCAGGACCAGCGCGTTGAGCAGCTGGTCCTTCTTCGGGAAGTAGCGGTAGATCGTCACCCGCGAGAGGCCGACGCGGCGCGCGACGTCGTCGACGGTGAACCGGCGCAACCCGAAGTCCTCGGCCTGGGTCAGCGCCGCGCCCATGATCCGCTCGGCGGTCTCGTCGCCGGGCAGCTCGGCTTCGAGCGCGTGCTTCAGGAGGTCGCGCATGGCCCCAACCCTAGGCCGCTTTACAACTTGACGGAAAATGTTTCATGCGTTCTAGTGTTACACGACACAGGGAGGCACGCATGGGCGATCGTGAAGCCACGGCCGAACGGCTGCTCCGTTCGAGCGCCCGGCTCTCCTACGACCCGGACGTCGACGTCCACTGGGCCGCGCCGCTGAACGAGGACCAGTTCTTCATCCCCGAAAAGCTGGTCTCCCTCTACGGCACACCGTTGTGGGACACGCTGAGCCGCGAGCAGCGGATCGAGCTTTCGCGGCAGGAACTCGTCAACACCGTCAGCGTCGGGATCTGGTTCGAGCTGATCCTCATGCAGATGCTGCTGCGCGCGTCCTACCGCCAGGATCCGACGACCCGCCACGTGCACTACGCGCTGACCGAGGTCGCCGACGAATGCCGGCACTCGACGATGTTCGCGCGGCTGATCGAGCGCGTCGACGGACGGCCGTACCGCAACAACCGCTGGCTGCAGCTGAGCGCGCAGGCGCTGCCGTCGATCCTCCACGGGCCGGCGATGTGGGTCGCGACGCTGATCGGCGAGGAGATCTTCGACGCGCTGCAGCGCGAGCACCTCGACGACGAGTCGGTGCAGCCGGTGGTCCGCGCGGTGATGCGGATCCACGTCACCGAAGAAGCGCGGCACGTGAGGTACGCGCGCGACGACCTCGTCCGCGAACTGGCGGACGCGCCGTGGTGGCGCAAGGAGTTCGCGCGAGTCGTGGTCGCCGTCGGCGCGCTGCTGATGTCGCGGCTGCTGTCCCGGCCGCGCCAGTACCTGCGCGCGGGCATCGATCCCGGCGTCGCGGTCGAAGCCGCGCGGACCAGCGCGCACCGGCGGGAGACGCTGGCTTTCGGCGCCCGGAAGCTCGTCCGGTTCCTGCGGGACAACGACCTGATCGGCGGCCCGAGCGCGGTGCTGTGGCGCCGCGCCGGAATGCTGTAGGCGGAGGGGAAGTCATGGCACTCAAGGATCTGCTCGCCGCCGGCACCGGACGGCTCGCCGACCGGATCACCACGGTCGGCGACGACGCGGGCGACCGCGCGGACGACGTCGCCTGGCGCGTCGCGAAGCTGTCCGATCGCGCCGCGGAACGACTCGGCGACTACGCCGCCGGCGCGTCACGCCGCGTCGCGAACACGTTGGTACGCCTCGGAGAGCGCGTGACTACCCCAGAAGCGCCTTCGCCAAAGCCGCGATCTGACCGGTCTCGATGAGGAACGAGTCGTGGCCGTACGGCGAGGAAACCACTGACGGCTCCGACGTTCCGGGGATGCCCGCCGCGATCTCCGCCGACTGGTACAGCGGGTAGAGGCGGTCGCTGTCCACCCCGCCGATCACCGCCCGGGCGGTGACGCGGCCCAGCGCGGCCGCGACGCCACCGCGGTCGCGGCCGACGTCGTGGGTGTTCATCGACTCCGTCAGCACCACGTAGCTGTTCGCGTCGAACCGTCCCGCCAGCTTTTCGGCGTGGTGGTCCAAATAGGACTCCACGGCAAATCGCCCGCGCCGCAACGGGTCCTCGTCACCTTGGTACGCGCGGCCGAACCGCTGGGCCAGCTCCGGCTCGCTGCGGTAGGTGACGTGCGCGATCCGCCGCGCGATACCGAGTCCGGTCTGGGGTCCCGAAGGTGCCGAATAGTAGTCACCGCCGTGGAAGAACGGGTCGCTGCGGATCGCGTGCAGCTGCGGTGCCGCCCAGGCGATCTGCTCGGCCGACGCCCGCGCGGTCGAGGCCAGCACCAGCACCGACGCCACCCGCGCGGGCAGCGTCACCGCCCATTCCAGCGCGCGCATCCCGCCCATGGACCCGCCGACGACGGCCGCCCAGCGGTCGATGCCGAGGTGGTCGGCCAGGACCGCCTCCGACGCCACCTGGTCCCGCACCGTCACCACCGGGAAGCGGCTGCCCCACGGCTGCCCGTCAGGGTCCGGCGATGACGGACCGGTGGACCCCTGGCAGCCGCCCAGCACGTTCGGGACCACGACGAAGAACTCATCGGTGTCCAGGGCCTTCCCGGGCCCGATCAGCCCGTCCCACCAGCCGGCGCTGGGGTGCCCCGGCACCAGTGGCCCGGCCGCGTGGCTGTCGCCGGTCAGCGCGTGCTCGACGAGGACCGCGTTGGACGCGTCGGAGTTCAGCGTCCCCCACGTCTCGTACGCGAGCGAAAAGGAAGGCAGCACGCCACCGGCCTCGAGCGCGAGCGCGCCGGGGCCGGTGACGAACTTCCGGCGGCCCGGCGGATCACCGATCCGCCAGGCGCCGGTGACGGAACCATCCGTCACAGTTCCGCCTTGGCCGCCCGGAATCCAGCCTCCAGGTCGGCCTTGAGGTCCTCGATCCCTTCCAGCCCGACGGCGATCCGGACCAGGCCCGGCGTCACGCCGCTGGCGAGCTGCTCCTGCGGCGCGAGCTGGCTGTGCGTGGTCGACGCCGGGTGCACGATCAGGCTGCGGACGTCACCGAGGTTCACCAGCTGGCTGTGCAGCTCGGTGCCGTCGACGAACTTCCGGCCTGCCGCAATGGCACTGTCGCCGCCGCGCAGATCGAACGACAGGACCGCGCCCGCGCCGCGCGGCAGGTACTTCTGCCCGGCCTCGTAGTACGGGCTCGACGGCAGGCCGGCGTAGTACACCTTCTCGACCTCGTCGCGCTGCTCGAGCCACTCGGCGAGCGCCTGCGCGTTCTGCACGTGCCGCTCGACGCGCAGGGACAGCGTCTCGATGCCCTGCAGGATCAGGAAGCTGTTGAGCGGCGCGATCGCCGCGCCGGTGTCGCGCAGGATCTGGACGCGGGCCTTCGCCGCGTACGCGCCCGGGCCGAGCGCCTCCCAGTACTTCAGGCCGTTGTAGCTCGGGTCGGGCTCGTTGAAGCCCGGGAACCTGGCCGGGTCCTTGCCGAAGTCGAACGTGCCGCCGTCGACCAGGACGCCGGCGATCGTCGTGCCGTGGCCGCCCAGGTACTTGGTGGCGGAGTGGATCACGACGTCGGCGCCGTGCTCGATCGGACGTACAAGGTAAGGCGTGGGGATGGTGTTGTCGACCAGCAGCGGGACGCCGGCCTCGTGCGCGGTGTCGGCGACGCCGCGGATGTCGAGGACGTTGCTGCCGGGGTTGGCGAGCGTCTCGGCGAAGAAGAACTTCGTGTTCGGCCGGACGGCGGCGCGCCACTGCTCGAGGTCGTCCTGGTCGTCGATGAACGTGACCTCGATGCCGAGCTTCGGCAGCGTGTAGTGGAAGAGGTTGTAGGTGCCGCCGTAGAGCGACTGGCTGGACACGAAGTGGTCGCCCGCGCCCGCGAGGTTCAGGATCGCCGCCGTGGTCGCGGCCGAGCCGGACGCGAACGCCAGGGCCGCGACGCCCCCTTCGAGCGACGCGACGCGCTGCTCCAGCACGTCCTGCGTCGGGTTCATGATCCGCGTGTAGATGTTGCCGGGCTCGGCGAGGCTGAACAGGTCGGCGCCGTGCTGGCTGTCGCGGAAGACGTACGACGTCGTCTGGTAGATCGGAGTGGCCCGCGCGCCCGTGGCCGGATCCGGCGCGGCGCCCGCGTGGATCTGCCTGGTCTCGAAGGACCACGCCGAGGTGTCGTCCGCGCTCATCGGTTTCTCCTTGCGGCTCAAGGGGTTCGTTCGGACCGACGCTACTTCGGCCGAACGGAGTACCCAACCGTTCCCACGTCCTGGGAGCCTACGCCTCTTGCCATCGAGATCTCTCAGTGTCTAAGATATATTCACAGGGAGATTCACGGACTGGGAGGAAATCATGACGGAGCGGGTACAGGTGCTGGTCGTGGGGGCCGGACTGGGCGGACTGTCGGCGTCACTGTTCCTGGCGCGGGAAGGAGTGGACGTCCTGACGGTCGAGCGGCACCCCGGCACGTCGGTCCACTCGCGAGCCGCCGGGCAGAACTGGCGCACGATGGAGCTGTTCCACTGGGCAGGAATCGACCGTGAGGTCCTCGACGTGAGCCCGCGGGCGTCGCAGGGGCTGCGGATCACCGTCGCGACCAGCCTGGCCGGCCGCGTCCTGCACCGGCTCATGGAGGACGGCAGCGAGTTCGACGTCTCGGCCTCGACGACGCTGCCCGCCGGCATGGCCGGGCAGGACGTCGTCGAGCCGATCCTGCTCGCGCACGCCGAGAAGGCCGGTGCGCGCGTCCGGTTCCGCACCGAACTCGTCGAACTGACCCAGGACGACGACGGCGTCACCGCGACGCTGCGGCACCGTGACTCCGGCGAGGAGACGGTGGTGCGCGCGGACTACGTCGTCGCCGCCGACGGCGGGCGCAGCGGCATCCGGGCCCGGCTGGGCATCGGGACCACCGGGATGGACGCGCTGAGCCACTGCCTCGGCGTCGTGTTCGACGCCGACCTCGGCGACCGCGTCCAGCCCGAGGTGAGCGACCTGTTCTACCTGCAGCACCCGGACTTCACCGCGGGGCTGGTCAACACCGACGTGCCGAACCGGTACGTCTTCGCGCCGGACTACTTCCCTTCTCGCGGCGAATCCCCGGCGGACTTCCCCCACGATCGGCTCGTGTCGATGATCCGCGCGGCCACCGACCTGCCGGACCTGGAGCCCGAGATCGTCTGGACGGGCTCGTGGGAGATCGCCGCGCGGCTGGCCGACCGGTTCCGCGAGGGGCGGGTCTTCCTGGCCGGCGACGCGGCGAAGGTGACGCCGCCGACCGGCGGCCAGGGCGGCAACACGGCGGTCGGCGACGCCGCCGACATCGCGTGGAAGCTCGCCACGGTGCTGCGCGGCGAGGCGGGCCCGGCGCTGCTCGACACCTACGAAGCCGAGCGGCGGCCGATCGCCCGGATGATCATCGACACCTCGCTGCACAACATGAAGCAGCGGATGCACCCCGGCCTCGACGTCTCGGGGATCACCGAGCCGGTGGACCTGCTGAACGCCATCCTCGGGTTCCGCTACCGCTCGACGGCGGTGCTTTCCGAGGAGCCGGACGACGGCGAGCGCGTCGAGGACATCCACGCGCCGACCGGACGGCCCGGCTTCCGGGCGCCGGGGATGGAGTCCACTGTGGACCTGCTGGGGCGGTCGTGGGTGCTGCTCTGCGCGGGCGACGGGTCGCGGTGGTCCGCTGCCGCGGCCTCGGCCGGCGTCGGCTGCCACGGGATCGACGACGACGCGTTCGCCTCGCGCTACGGCCTCTCAGCGGGCGGCGCGTCGCTCGTGCGCCCGGACGGCATCGTGGCGTGGCGCGCGAAGGAGCCGGTCGACGACCCGGCGAGCGAGCTGCGGCAGGTCCTGGACGCGGTGCTGTCCCGCTAGCCGGCCAGGCGGCGGCCGAGCACCCAGTGGAAGGTCGCCGCCCCTTCCGGCTCGTGCATGGTCACCGGCTCGTCGACGACGAGGCTGAACCCGGCCGCCGTCAGCAGCCGCCGGTTGACTTCGGGGGCGTGGCTGCTGAAGAACATCGGCGTGCCGAGCCAGTCGTCCTGGACGCCGTTCGCCTCGCTGCACCCGAGGGCGGCGAGGAACCAGCCGCCCGGCCGCAGCCAGCGCGCGATCCGGGAGAAGAGCGCGCCCTGCTCCTCGCGCGGGACGTGCAGCACCGAGTAGAACGCCGTCACGGCGTCGAAGCTGCCGTCCGGAAAGGACACCGCGGCCATGTCCGCCTTCTCGAACCTCGCTCCGGGGACGTTGCGCCGCGCGAGGTCGAGCTGCGCCGCGGAGAGGTCGACGCCGAGGACGTCGTGCCGTTCGGCGAGCAGCGCGGTGCAAGGCACACCCGCGCCGCACCCCAGGTCGAGCACCTGGGCGCCGTCGGCGAGCCGGTCGGTCAGCTCGGCCAGGAAGCGCAGCCGCGGATCGTCCGCGATCCGCGCGCTCCACTCGAGGTACCGCTCCGCCGAGCTGTCGTAGCCGGATTCGACGATCCGCCGCGCGTCGCTCACCGGTCCGACCCTACCGAGCCGTCCACCGGTTTCTCGGCCAGAATGACGTCGTGGTCTCGGTGCGCAGCGTGGTCGACCGGGTGGGGCCGACGCTGCTCCACGCGCTCCAGGTGCCCGACGACTCGCCCGCCGTCGCCGATGTCGTCATCGCCGAGCCCGGCGGGAGCCTCACCGTCGCCGCCGGGGATCTCGTGCTCGGCGTCGCCATCACCGGGCCCGACGATGCCGCCCAGCTGGTGAAGCGGAGTGCCGAGCAGGGCGCTGCCGCCGTCCTGCTGAAACCGCCCGTGGCCGCCGCGGTCAAGCGCGCCGCGAAGACCAGCGGGGTCGCGCTCGTCCAGGTGCACGCCGCGACGTCGTGGGCCCAGCTCGTCTGGCTGCTGCGGACCGTCCTCGACGCCCTCGCCGACGAGTCCGAGGACCTCGACCCCGGCTCCGGCGACCTCTTCCGCCTCGCCGACGCCGTCGCCTCCGTCGTGGACGCGCCGGTGACCATCGAGGACACCAACTCCCGCGTGCTCGCCTACTCCGCGCGCCAAGACCTCACCGACCCCGCGCGCGTCGCCACGATCATGGGCCGCCGCATCCCGGACGACGTCCTCGCGCGGTTCCGCTCGCGCGGGGTGTTCCGCGAGCTGTCGCGCGGCCGGCAGACGATCTTCGTCCCCGCCCAGCGCGACGGCACGCTGCCGCGGCTGATCGTGCCGATCCGGATGGGCGGCGAGCTGCTCGGGTCGATGTGGGCGGTCGTCGCCGGGCCGGTGTCCGACGAGCGCGCGGCCGCCTTCGCCGACGCCGCCCCCGTCGTCGCGCTGCACCTGCTGCGCCGCCGCGCGCACACCGACGCGCAGCGCCGCGCGTCCGCCGAGCTGCTGCGCGGGGTGCTCGAAGGCCGGGCGAACCCGCGCAAGGCGATGGCCGAGCTGGACCTGTCCGACGAGCCGCACCGGGTAGTCGCCATCGAGGTCACCGGCGGCGACGGGCGCGACGCCGAGGGCCTGCGCCTCGCCCTGCTCGAACGGATCTCCCAGGGCATCGGGCGCCGTCCGGTGGCGACCGAGCTGGCCGGGCTGCTCTACGCCGTGGTGCCCGACCGGCCGGGCCCCGGCGGCTGGGAAGAGCTGCGCGAGGCGCTGACGACCGCGGCTTCCCGGCGCGGCGGCGCTCCGCGGGCGGCGGCCGGCGCACCGGGCGAAATCGGCGACCTGTCCGCGTCGCGCCTCCAAGCCGACGAAGCCCTCGGCCTGCTGCGCGCGGAAATCCTCGACGAGCGCGTGATCACCTTCGACGAAGCCTGGACGGCGTTGACGCTGCACCGCGGCGCGACGGCGGCGGCCGGAGCGAAGGTCGCGGAGCTCGGCCCCCTGGGCGCCCTGCGCGCGCACGACGAGACGGGCAAGGCCGGCTACGTCGAGACGCTGTACGAGTGGCTGCGGCACCCGGGCGACCCGCGCGCGGCGGCGCGCGAGCTGCGGATCCACCCGAACACCCTGCGGTACCGGATGCGCAAGCTCCTGGAACTGGTGCCGCTGGACCTCGACGACCCCGACGTCCGGCTGGCGCTGATCACCCAGCTCGTCGCCCTGCGCTGGAGCTGACTGCGCCGTTCGGCTCATCCCACGACCCATGCACTACTCCGCATGGATCGCGCCGAACGTTCCGATTGTCTTTTCCAGCCGAAAGATGGTGGATTCCGGTGATCGCCTGACGCATTTTCTTCGCAGCACCCGGGGTAGCCGGGTCGTCGCAGAGGAGTGTCCATGAGCAGTTCGGAGCGGTTTCGCAGGGCCGTCAAGCTGGGTGCGGTGTCCGCGCTCTCCCTGGTCGCCCTGGTCGTCCCGGGCACCACAGCAGGGAGCGCGGTAGCGGCGCCCGCCGGCGACTGCTTCACCCCGACCCAGAGCGCGGACCGCAGCAAGGACGGCCACGCCGACAGCCTGTCGCCGGCCGAGGCGGCCCGCGTCGAAGCGGACATGCAGAGCAGGCTCGCCGGGAAGCGCACGGCGTTCGCCGCGGCGGCCGTCTCGATCCCGGTGTACTTCCACGTGATCACCAGCGGCTCGACCGGCAACCTGCCGGCCGCGACGATCACCAAGCAGATCTCGGTCCTCAACAGCGCGTACGCGAAGAGCGGCTACAGCTTCTCGCTGGTGAGCACGGACTACACGAACAACTCCACCTGGTACAACGGCATCACCGACGGCACATCGGCCGAGCGAAACATGAAGAACGCGCTGCACAAGGGCGGCAAGAACGCGCTGAACGTCTACACCGCCAACCTCGGTGACGACCTGCTCGGCTGGGCGACGTTCCCCTGGAACTACACCTCGGCGCCGAAGATGGACGGCGTGGTGATCCTCGACGAGTCCCTCCCGGGCCGCTCGGCGACGAACTACAACGAGGGCGACACGGCCACGCACGAGATCGGCCACTGGATGGGGCTCTACCACACGTTCCAGGGCGGCTGCTCCGGTTCGGGCGACTACGTGTCGGACACGCCGGCCGAAGCGACGGCGACGTCCGGCTGCCCGGCGAGCAAGAACACGTGCTCGGCGGCGGGCAGCGACCCGATCCACAACTTCATGGACTACAGCTACGACGGCTGCATGTACGAGTTCACCGCGGGCCAGACGACGCGGATGAACAGCTCCTGGTCGGCCTACCGCGCCTGACCTCTTCTTTCCGTGAAGGGCCCCCTCATGGCTTTTAAGTCCATGAGGGGGCCCTTCACGGCACTTGGTAACCGAGGTCCTTCGCGACCAGCCGCGACGGCCGCAAGCGCACCCAGACCGTGTCGGCGTTGTCGTGCAGGTACGCGCGGAACCTCGGATCCCAGCGCGTTTCGTCGGAACCGAGGTAGCGGACGAGCTTCCGTCGCCCGCGGGCAACGTCGAACGGGCGCAGTTGCGCGTCACCGCTCGCCACGACCTGCCGGACGACACCGGTGTCCAGCTCGCAGATGTCCACGGTGAGCGCGATCCGCGGTCGCGCCCGGACCCGCGCGGGCAGCCGGGACCACGGGCCGCTGAGGATCCAGAACGCGCCGGCTTCCCAGAGGTACCACGTGGGCCGCACGGTCGGCCCGTCCGTGGCGACCCGCGCGGTGAGGGGCCGCGCCAGGAACTCCTCGACGTCGAACCCGCTCATGCCACCAGCAGCGTCTTGCCCACGGTGGTGCGCGACTCCATCGCCGCATGGGCGTCCGCGGCCTTCTCCAACGGGAACCGCCGGCCGATCACCGGGACCAACCGGCCGGCCGCCGCTTCGGACAGCGCCGACTCCGTGAACGCCCGCATCTCCGCCGGGCTCCCGATCGAGCGCACCAGCGAGACGCCCCGAGAAGCAGCGTCCTCTTCGGACACTTCCGCCCACGAACCGCCCGCCAGGCCGTACACCGCCATCCGCCCACCCGGACGCAGCAGCCCGAACGCCGCCGTGCCGATCTCCCCGCCCACGCCGTCGAAGACGACGTCGACCTCGCCGACCGAGGACGCCCAGTCCGGAGTCAGGTAGTCGACCACGACGTCCGCCCCCACGACGTGAGCCACCTTCGCCGGCCCGCCCGCCGCGCCGACCACCGACGCTCCCGCCGCCTTCGCCAGCTGGACCAGCAGCCCTCCGACGCCGCCCGCCGCCGCCTCGACCAGGACTCGATCGCCCGGCCGCACCCTGGTGGCATGGACCAAGCCCGTCGCGGTCCGGCCGTCCGCGAGCAGCGCCACCGCCGCGTCGAGCGCCAGCGCGTCCGGCACCGCGAACACCGCCGCCGCGTCCACCGCGACGCGCTGGGCGTACCCGCCGGAACCGCCGGTCGACGTCACCACCCGCTGCCCCGCGAGCCCCGGGTCCGCGCCCGGGCCGACCGTGCTGATCACGCCGCCGACGCCGTTGCCGGGGATCACCGGCAACACCGGCCGGAACGGTCCCGTCCCGGCCCGCACCTGCGTCTCGACGAACGTGGTGTTCGCGAACGCCACTTCGACCAGCACCTGGCCGGACCCGGGGACCGGGTCCGGCGCGTCCCCCGGCTCCAGTACTTCCGGCCCGCCGAACTCCCGCAACCACACAGCTCTCATCGCTCCACGCTGCAACCTCCAGCGCGGTCGAAGTCAACGTTCTTGTCCGCCCAGCACCACGATTGCCGCGAAAAAATGTCCGCTCAGCACGATGACTCCGCCGTCCGGGTGGTTCACCGTGAGTGGCACCACCGCACCGAATCCGGACGCAGACCGACCCAGGAGGCCGACCGTGCGTATCGCCGTTCCCCGTGAAATCAAGAAGCACGAGTACCGGGTCGCGCTGACCCCGGCCGGGGTGCACGAGCTGGTCGGCCGCGGGCACGACGTCTTCGTCGAGACCGGCGCGGGCGTCGGCTCGTCCATCTCCGACGACGAGTACGTCGCCGCCGGCGCGAAGATCCTCGCCACCGCCGACGAGACCTGGGCCGAGGGCGAGCTCGTCCTCAAGGTCAAGGAGCCGATCGCCGAGGAGTACCCCCGGCTGCGCGCCGACCAGGTCCTGTTCACCTACCTGCACATCGCCGCCGACCGGCCGCTGACCGACGCGCTGCTGGCCGCCGGCACCACCGCGATCGCCTACGAGACCGTGCAGACCGCGAACGGCGCGCTGCCGCTGCTCGCCCCGATGTCCGAGGTCGCGGGCCGGCTGGCCCCGCAGGTCGGCGCGTTCTCGCTGATGAAGCCCAGCGGCGGCCGCGGCGTGCTGCCGGGCGGCATCCCGGGTGTGCACCCGGCGCGCGTCGTCGTGATCGGTGGCGGTGTCGCCGGCCTGAACGCCGCCCGCGTCGCGCTGGGCCTCGGCTCGGACGTCGAGATCCTGGACACCAACGTCGACCGCCTGCGCCAGATCGACAACGATTTCGGCGGCCGCATCCGCACGGTGACGTCGAACCGCCTGTCCGTCGAGGAGTCCGTGCTGCAGGCCGACCTGGTCATCGGCGCGGTGCTGGTCCCGGGCGCGAAGGCGCCGAAGCTGGTCTCGAACGAGCTGGTGGCCCGCATGAAGGCCGGCAGCGTGCTCGTCGACATCGCGATCGACCAGGGCGGGTGCTTCGCCGACTCGCGCCCGACCACGCACGACGACCCGACTTACACCGTGCACGAGTCGGTCTTCTACTGCGTCGCGAACATGCCCGGCGCGGTGCCGAGGACGTCGACCTACGGCCTCACCAACGTCACGCTGCCTTACGCTGTACAGCTGGCCGAGCACGGCTGGAAGGCCGCGCTGCAGGCCGACGCGGCGCTGGCGAAGGGCCTCAACACGCACGCGGGCGCCCTGACGAACGGCCCGGTCGCGGTCGCCCATGACCTGCCGCACACGGCGCTGGAGACCGTGCTCGCCTGATCCTTATTTCACCCGAGCGGGTCCCTGTCGTTCCGCGGCAGGGGCCCGCTCCCCTTTTGCCACGAGCCGCCGCCCGACAGCGATCGCAGGCAGCTCGACCCACCGCCGCAGGCCGCCCGCGAAGACCAGCGCGACGGCGGAAGTCGCGACGGCCTTCGCCAGGCCCGTCGGCAGCAGGAGCCCGGTCACGCCCGCGGCCCCGGTCTGGGCCAGGTACAGCGCGTAGGACCGATCACCGATGTAGGTGAGCGGCCGGCTCGCGAGCAGCCGCCGGACCGGACCCCGCGCGATCACCGCGACGAGCAGCAGCGCCGCGCCCACCGCGTAGATCGGGACGACGAACTGCCAGTTCCCGCCGAGCGCTTCCCCCAGCGGCTTGACCGACAGCTGCAGCCCGCAGAACCCCAGCGCGACCAGCACCGCCGCGGCCGGGCTGGTCAGCGGCCGCAGCACGGCGAACCCGCGCGGGTGGTGCAGGGTCAGCGCGAGCAGGCAGCCGACGACCAGTGAGCCGTAGTGCACCAGCAGGCTCGCCCACTGGTGTGACGGCGCCAGCGGCAGCACGCCGAGCACGAACCCCATCGCACCCGCGCCGATCAGCAGGCGCAGCGCGATCTTGCCGGACTTCGCGGACGACGTCAGCACGAGCAGCGCGGGCCAGCCGAGGTAGAACTTCTCCTCCACGCCCAGCGACCACGACGTCGGGTACGGCGTGTTGAAGTCGACGACTTCGTTGAAGAAGGTCAGGTAGTACGGCATCGCGTCGCCGAGCCGGCTGCTCTGGTACGTGCCGGCGAGCGTCACCGCCAGCGCCGTCAGGCCGAGCAGCAGGAAGTAGACCGGCATGATCCGGAAAACGCGGCGCATGTAGAAGCCGCGCACCGAGATCCGGCCGGTGCGGTCCTCTTCGCGCAGCGCCAGCGTCGTGATGAGGAAGCCGGACAGCACGAAGAACAGCTGGACGGCGATCCAGCCCTGCAGCCGGTCGACGACCGGGCCGCCGTAGTGGAAGAACACGACGGCCGGCGCGGCGAGCGCGCGCAGACCGGTGAGACCGGGGAACCACGACGACGCGCGGTATTCGGCGTGGTCGAGGGGCCGCCACGAGATGATCATGCCCGCAGCGTCGGTCGCTGACGCTGAACCCAGCCTGAAGCGGGCTTAAGACGGCTTCAGCTCCGGAAGCCGGACGACGAACCGGTTCGCGCCGTCGACCGCAGCCGTGCCGCCGTGGGCGCGCGCGATGTCGGCGACGATCGCCAGGCCCAGTCCCGATCCGCCGTCGTCGCGGTCGCGAGCCACGCGATGACGCCGATGAGCAGCGCGACCGCGGGGACACCGAAGGTGAGCACGGTCCGGACGGATTCGACGGCGGCTTGGCCCTCGCGGTCGATCTCGACGCCGGCGAAGAGCGCCACGGCCGAGGCGGCGAAGGCCGTCACCGCGACGCGGAAGCGGGTGGCGCGAAGGAAGCTAGGCACCCGCCGGCACCACGTGGTAGCCGGCCCCGCGGACCGTACGGATGGTCTCGGCGCCGAACGGGACGTCGATCTTCCGCCGCAGGGCACTGACGTGCACCTCGACCAGGTTGGCCGTCGCGGAGGCGGCGAAGTCCCAGAGGTTGTCGACGAGTTCGGCCTTGGTGACGACCTGCCCGGCCCGTTGCATGAGGTAGGCGAGGAGGGCGAACTCCTTGCCGGTGAGGGCGATGTCGGCGGTCCCGCGCCGGCACGTCCGGCCGGCCTGGTCGAGTTCGAGGTCACCCAGTTTGAGGACCCCCGGCCGGGTGGCGCCGCCTCGCCGGATGAGGGCGCGCAGCCGCGAGAGCAGTACACCGTAAGAGAAGGGCTTGGGCAGGAAGTCGTCGGCGCCGGTGTCGAGGGCCTCGATCTCGTCGTCCTCGCCGTCCTTGGCGGTGAGCATGAGGATGGGGGTGCTGTCGCCCTGGTCCCGCAGCCGCCGGCAGACGCGGTAGCCGTTCAGGCCGGGCAGCATGATGTCGAGGATGATGGCGGAGTAGGGGTGTTCGGTGGCGAGCCAGAGCGCATCCCGCCCGTTGTGGGCGACATCGACGGCATAGCCCTCGGCACCCAGCCCGGCCCGCAGAGCCTCGGCGAGCCGCCGTTCATCTTCCACGAGCAAGATCCGCACCGCGCCACGATGCCACACAAAACAGAGCCCACCCGCCCACCCACCCGCCCGAACCAAGCCACGCAGAGGCGACAACGCTGGGAGCTGGGCCAGAGGCACCGTGGGGGTCCGGGGGCTCGGCCCCCGGGAGATGGGCTGAAGTGAAGGGAGCGAAGCCCCGGAACGTAAGCGGCGACCCGCTCAACCAACCTGGGGGTCATTGGGAGCGGGCCGCCGAGTCCTAGCTTAGAGGGCATCGCCGTACTTCGCTGCACCGGGTCGGCAAGTCGAACGAATTCTTTACCAAGTTGATCTGAGCCGCCGACGTGCCCCACCGCGAAACCTCAGGTCAGCGCGGTACAAGCGCCACGCAGGGCGATCGCGTGCGATAGCGGAACGTGACGAAGGTCGCTTCCCGCGGGTTCGGCCGTTCCGTGCGCGCGAGCGGCGCGGGTAGGGCAGGATGACGCCGCATCAGCGGGAACGTTAGGGGACGGTATGCACGACGGCAGTGGCCGGATTGTGGTGCAGAACCTGAGCAAGCAGTTCGGCGCGGTGAACGCGGTGCAGAACCTCAGCTTCACGGTCGAGCCGGGTTCGGTGACGGGTTTCCTGGGTCCGAACGGCGCCGGGAAGACGACGACGTTGCGGATGCTGCTCGGGCTGGTGACGCCCACGGCGGGGCAGGCGACGATCAACGGGCGTCCGCACTCGCAGCTGGGGAACCCGGCGCGGATCGTGGGCTCGGTGCTGGAGAACGAGGGTTTCCACCCGAGCCGCACGGCGCGCAACCACCTCCGCGTGTACGCGGCGGCCATCGGGGTGCCGGATCGGCGCGCCGACGAGGTGCTCGGCCTGGTGGGCCTGGGCAGCGCCGCGGACCGGAAGGCGGGCGGGTTCTCCCTCGGCATGCGGCAGCGGCTGGCGCTCGCGACGGCGTTGCTGGGTGACCCACAGGTGCTGGTGCTGGACGAGCCGACGAACGGCCTCGACCCCGAAGGCATCCTGTGGCTGCGGAACTTCCTGCGCTCGTACGCGCGGGAGCAGCGGCGGACGGTCCTGGTGTCGAGCCACCTGCTCAACGAGGTCGAGCAGCTGATCGACCAGGTCGTGATCATCAGTCAGGGCGTCACGCGGTACTACGGCTCGCTGGACCAGCTGCGCAAGGGCCAGCAGTCGCGCGTGCTGGTGCAGCCGGCGGACCCCGCGGCGCTCGTGAAAGCGTTGCAGGAGAACGGCATCACGGGGGTTTCGCCGACGCCGGACGGCCGGGTCGCGGTCGCCGGGTCGAGCGTCCAGCAGATCGGTGACATCTCCGCGAAGGCCGGGATCGCCGTCTACGGGATGCAGGAGGACCACGCCGACCTGGAGCGGATGTTCTTCCAGCTGACGCAGGGCCAGTACGCCGGCGGGCCGGGTTACCCGCCGCAGCCGCAGTATCAGGGCCCGCCGCCGCCGGGGTATCCGCCGTCGGGTCCGCAGCAGCAGTACCGGGGAGGACCGCAGCAGTGATGGGCAACCTGATCAAGGCGGAGTTCCGCAAGACGCTCTCCCTGAACACGTGGTGGGTGCTGCTGATCCCGCTGGCGCTGGTGGCGTTCTGGCTGACGTTCGTCTGGGGCAAGATCACCAACGACTTCGCGGACTTCATCGGTTCGAGCGACGCGCGCGAGGTCGCGGGCGCGGTCGGTCTGGACGCGAGCAAGCTGCCGGTCGGGCTGCTGGCATTCGCGCACGGCGTGAACATCGCGCAGCTCATCCCCGGGCTGTTCGGCGTCTTCGCGCTGGCCGGCGAGTACCGCAGCAAGACGATCACGACGACGTTCCTGACCGCGCCGAACCGGATCGCGGCGCTGACCGCGAAGATGCTGACCTACGTGGCCTGGGGTGCGATCTACGGCCTGGTGAGCTTCGGCGTCTCGGCGGTCGCGGTGATGGTGTCGGTCGACTCCGGCCGGTGGCCCAGCGCGGGCCAGTGGCTGGCCGCGCTCGGCGGGACGATCCTGGCCGCGGTGCTGGTGACGCTGTTCGGCATCGGGTTCGGCGCGGTGCTGCGCAACGTGCCGCTGGCGGTGGTGCTGTTCCTGGTGTGGTTCCTGATCGTGGAGAACGTCCTGGTCATCGCGCTCTGGGGCCCGGCCGACATCCTGGGCGGGATCCTGCCGAACGGCACGGCCAACGGGATCGTGGGCGGGATCGCGGCGGACGCGTTCGGGATCAACTCGCTCAACCTGCCCGGCGGCGTCGACCACTGGTCGGCGCTGGGCCTGCAGCTCGCGGCGGGCGCGCCGGGCGTGATCTCGTGGTGGGCCTCGGCGCTGATCTTCTTCGCGTGGACGATGGTGTTCTTCGGCCTCGGCTGGGCGGGCAACCAGAAGCGCGACATCACGTAAGTTCCCGTGGTCCGTGAAGGCCTCCTTACCGGCGTCTTGGGCCGGTAAGGAGGCCTTCACGGCTTTTCGGGAAATATTTTGTCGGTGGCGGCGCTTACTGTGACAACGTGACCATCGCTCCGCCCCGCACCCGTCAAGAGCTCCCACCCGCTGAGACCGTCGGCTGGGTCCGCCGGCTGTCCGCCGCGGCCTGGGAGCACCGCGCCATCGTCGTGCTGTCGCTGCTCGCCGCCGTGTTCAGCGTCGGTGTGCAGGCCGCGAGCCCGCTGCTGGTGCGCACGGCGGTGGACGACGCGGTGGCGGGGCAGACCGGCGCGCTGCCCGGGATCGCCGTCTTCCTGGTTTCCCTGCAGCTGGTCGCGTTCGCCACGGCGTTCCTGCGCCGCTACTTCGGCGGGAAGCTCGCCCTCGACGTCCAGCACGACCTGCGCCAGCGCGTCTTCAACGCGGTCTCGCGCCTCGACGGCGGCAAGCAGGACGCGCTGCGCACCGGCCAGGTCGTCTCGCGGGCCATCTCCGATCTGCAGCTGGTCACCGGGATCCTCATGCAGGTCCCGCTCTCGTTCGGTTCGGTGATCTTCGCGCTGCTGTCGTTCGCGGCGATGCTGTGGATGTCGCCGGTGCTGACGCTGATCGCGCTGGTCGTCACGCCCGCGGTCGGCATCATCGTGACGCGCAGCCGCAAGCGCCTCTTCCCGGCGACGTGGTCGGCGCAGCAGCGTGCGGCGGACGTCGCGCAGCAGGTCGAGGAGACCGTCACCGGCGTCCGCGTGGTCAAGGGCTTCGGCCAGGAGACGCAGGAGGTCTCGAAGCTCGAAGGGACCGCGCGCAAGTTGTTCGCGGAGCGGCTTCGCGCGGCGAAGCTCTCGGCGCTGCCGACGGCGACCACCGCGGCCCTGCCGGCCGCCGGCCAGGTCGCCGTGCTCGGCATCGGCGGCGTCCTCGCGCTGAACGGCTCGATCACCCTCGGCACTTTCCTCGCCTTCGCGACCTACCTCGCGACGCTGATCGGCCCGGCCCGGATGCTGTCCGGCCTGGTCGTGCAGGCCCAGCTGACCCGCGCCGGCGCCGAGCGCGTGTACGAGCTGATCGACGCGCAACCGGAGGTCGTCGACTCCCCCGACGCGCGGCCGCTGCCGCCGGGGCCGCTCGGCGTCGAGCTGGCCGACGTCCGGTTCGGCTACACCCGCACCGACCCGGTGCTGGCCGGGCTTTCGGTCACCGCGAACCCGGGCGAGACCCTCGCGCTGGTCGGCACCGCGGGCTCCGGGAAATCGACGATCTCCCTGCTGCTGCCCCGGTTCTACGACGTGCACTCGGGCTCGGTGCGGGTCGGCGGCCTCGACGTCCGGGACATCCCGCTGCGGCAGCTGCGGCAGGCGATCGGCGTGGTGTTCGAGGAGGCGTTCCTGTTCTCCTCGTCGATCCGGGACAACATCGCGTACGGCCGCCCGGACGCGAGCGAGGAAGAGATCGTCGCGGCCGCGCGCGCGGCGGAGGCCGACGAGTTCATCCGCGCCCTGCCCGACGGCTACGACACGCTGGTCGGCGAGCGCGGGCTGACGCTGTCGGGCGGCCAGCGGCAGCGGCTCGGGCTCGCCCGGGCCCTGATCACCGACCCGCGGATCCTGATCCTGGACGACGCGACGTCGGCCATCGACACCGTGACCGAGGCGGCGATCCACGACACCCTGCGCTCGGTCACCGCGAGCCGGACGACGCTGCTGATCGCGCACCGGCGCTCGACGCTGGCCCTGGCCGACCGGATCGCGGTGCTCGACGAGGGCCGCGTCGTCGACGTCGGCACCGAAGACGAGCTGATGGCGCGCTGCCCGCTGTTCCGCGAGCTGATCGCGGGGCCGGGCGACGACGTCGAGGAGAAGCACCGCTGCGAGGGCCTGGACTGCGGCCCGGCCGGCATCACGCAGGCGCTGTGGCCGCGCGACGAAAGCCGGGACGAGGTCGACGACCTGGCCGACGCGGCCCGCCTGCGCAGCGGCAACCCGAACAGCAGCGGCTTCGTGGGCGGGGGCGGCGGCAGTGGCGGCCTGGACGTGCCGCCGACACCGGAGCTGATCGAGGGCGTGCGGAAGCTCCCGGCCGCCACCGATGAGCCGCAGATGTCCGATGTGGACGTCACCGCCCCCGACCCCGGCTTCCGGCTGGCCCGGCTGCTGCGGCCGGTCCGCTGGCCCTTGGCACTGGTGGTGGGGCTGGTGGCGGCGGACGCGCTGGCGTCGATCGCGCTGCCCGGGCTCTACCAGTTCGGCGTCGACCACGGCGTCCGCACGGGCGTGGAGTGGATGATCTGGCTGGCCGCCGGGATCGGCGCCGTGGTGATCGCGGCCGACTGGGCGGTGGTGTTCGCGCAGACCCGCCTGACCTCGCGGGTCGGCGAGACGGTGCTGTACGCGTTGCGCGTCCGCAGCTACGCGCACCTGCAGCGGCTCGGGCTCGACTACTACGAGCGGGAGCTGTCCGGGAAGATCATGACCCGGATGACCACGGACGTCGACGCGCTCTCGACGTTCCTGCAGACCGGCCTGGCGACCGCGGTGGTCAGCGCGCTGACGCTGGCCGGGATCACGGCGGCGCTGCTGGTCACCGACGCCGGGCTGGCGCTGTACGCGCTGGCGATGGTGCCGGTGCTGGCCGTCGCGACCGTGATCTTCCGACGGGCGGCGTCCAAGGCGTACAACGAGGCCCGCGAGCGGGTCAGCCTCGTCAACGCGGACATGCAGGAGAACATGAGCGGCCTGCGCGTCGCCCAGGCGTTCACGCGCGAAGACCGCTCCGCGCAAGCGTTCGCTTCGCGCAGCGACGACTACCGGCGTTCGCGGCTGCGGGCGCAGCGGTACGTCGCGACGTACTTCCCGCTGGTCGCGCTGATGTCCGACCTGGCGACGACGACCGTGCTGGTCGCGGGCGCGAACCGCGTCTCGGCGGGGACGCTGTCGGCCGGCGTCCTGCTCGGGTTCCTGCTGTACCTGCAGCAGTTCTTCTCGCCGATCCAGCAGCTGTCGGCGGTGTTCGACGGCTACCAGCAGGCCCGCGTCGGCCTGAACCGGATCGGCGACCTGCTGCGGACGCCGACGTCGGTGCCGGCGGCGGAGAACGCCGTCGCGGCGCCCGCCCGGCTGCGCGGCGAGGTGTCGTTCAAGGAGGTCGACTTCTCCTACACCGGCGCCGAAGCGAAGGCGCTGGAGCAGTTCTCGCTGGACGTCGCGGCCGGGGAGACGATCGCGCTGGTCGGCGCGACCGGCGCGGGCAAGTCGACGGCGGTGAAGCTGGTGGCGCGCTACTACGACGTCACCGGCGGCGAGGTCCGGATCGACGGCACGGACGTCCGCGAGTACGAGCTCGCCGGGCTGCGGCGCCGGATGGGCGTGGTGCCGCAGGAGGCGCACCTGTTCTCGGGCACGGTGGCGGACAACGTCCGTTACGGCCGCCCGGCGGCGTCGGACGCGGAGGTGGAGGCGGCGGTCCGCGCGGTGGGCGCGTTCGACGGCGTCGCGGCCCTGCCGGCGGGCTTCCTGCAGCCGGTGGGCGAACGCGGCCGGTCGCTGTCGGCGGGGCAGCGCCAGCTGGTGGCGCTGGCCCGGGCGGAGCTGGTGGACCCGGACGTCCTGCTGCTCGACGAGGCGACGGCGGCCCTCGACCCCTCGACGGAGGCGGCGGTCCTCCGCGCGACGGAGACGGTGTCCCACAGGCGCACGACATTCGTGGTGGCCCACCGCCTGGCCACGGCGGCCCGCGCGGACCGCATCGTGGTCCTGGATCACGGCCGGATAGCGGAGACCGGAACCCACGAAGAGCTGCTGGCGGCCGAGGGCCTGTACGCCCGCCTGTGGTCCCTCGGCTGACCGTGACGGAAGGGTCGACACGCGTGATTGGCGAGTCGACACGGCGGCCTTTGGCCTGGTTCGGCGTGTCGACTTCTCAATCACGCGTGTCGACCTTCTGATCACGCGAGTCGACCCTCCGATCACGCGCGATGCCCTCTTGAGCACGAAAGTTCGTGGCCGACGGCACGCCGCGCTGGGAGCATGGCGGGCATGTTCGAAGAGAAGCGGGTCCCCGACCGGCAGGTTCGCGCGGCGCGGACCGAGACGACCGTCCGGGTCTACCAGGCCTGCTCGCCCGCGATCGCCGACGCCGCGCTCGAAAAGCAGACGTTCGCGGAGCGCGACGGCACCACGTGGCTCGTGCCTTCGTTCCGCTGGGCGGCCTACGGCAGCGGCAACGGGAGCAAGCCCGGCCAGGAACGCATCCTGGCCGTCGACCTCACCCGTGACGGCTTCGAGTGGGCGCTTTCCCACTCGGGCAGCGGCGGTCCGGTGCTCATCCAATGGGACGCGGAGCGAGACCTCGACCACACGCCGCTGAACTTCGACGCGATCCGGATCGGCCTGACCGGCGATGCCACCGACCACTACGTCGGTGAATGGATCCAGTCGATCACCGACGTCACGCCGGTCATGCGCGACATCTCCGGCCTCCTCGCCACCGACCAGCTGCACAAGGCGGTGAAGCTCGTCCCCCACGAGCCGCCGTACGAGCTGCCGGCCGAGCTGGCCAAGGCCATCGACGCCACCGGCTAAGGCAGCGCCCGCCACTTCAGGGAGCCCATCCCCGCCGCCTCGACGTCCGGGCGCGCGGCCCACCGGACCGTCCCCGGACGGACGTGCACCCCGGCCCCGACCAGCCAGTCCGGCTCGTCGGGCTCGACCCACTCCATCTCCTCGAAGTCGGCCGGCGTCGGCCAGACGGCCTGGCACGAGTCGCACCGCAGCACGACCGTGCCGGACTCCGTCACCAGCGGCCGCACCAGGCCCTGGTCCCAGAACGAAGGACATTCGACCAGCCACATCTTCCCAGTGGAACCCGCCGCGGTGAACGGCCTCGCACCGGCGGGCGAACCCCGGACCAAGAGCCCGCGAACCCTGTACCGGGTACAGCGCTTAAGGTTCCCTTAGCACATCTTGATCGTGTCAGTGACCGATCCCCTAGTGCGCCACGCCTCACACAGGCCGGTTCCATCACATCACGGTCACCGAGGGGGTTAGCCTGGTAGGCGCATCAGCGGATTCAAGATCGAGATCGAGACGGATAGAGGCGAGCCCCAGCCGTGTCCAGCAGCAGCCCTGCGTCACAATTCGGCCCCAACGAGTGGCTGGTCGAAGAGATGTACGACCAGTTCCTCGCCGACCCATCCTCAGTCGATGCCGCGTGGCACGACTTCTTCGCGGACTTCAAGCCGACGCAGAACGCGCAGGCCAAGGCGGACAACGCCCGGCAGCAGGCCGAAGCCAAGCCGGCCACCAACGGCCAGGCGGCGCAGCCTTCGGCCAAGGCCGTGCAGAACGCGGAGTCGGCGGCCAAGCAGGCGGCCACCAAGTCCGGCCCCGCGCAGGAGGCGCCCGCGAAGGCAGCCCCCGCGAAGGCCGAGCCGAAGGCCACGCCGAAGCCGGCCGCCGCCAAGGCGGAGCCGAAGTCCGACGTGAAGAAGGACGAGCCGGAGTCGAAGCAGCTGCGCGGTGCCGCGGCCGCCATCGCGAAGAACATGGACGCCTCGCTGAGCGTCCCCACCGCGACCAGCGTGCGCGCGGTCCCGGCGAAGCTGATGGCCGACAACCGCATCGTCATCAACAACCACCTCAAGCGCACCCGCGGCGGCAAGATCTCCTTCACGCACCTCATCGGCTACGCCATGGTGCGGGCGCTGAAGAACTACCCGAACATGAACCGGCACTACCAGGTGATCGACGGGAAGCCGTTCGCGATCACGCCGGAGCACGTCAACTTCGGGCTCGCGATCGACATGAAGGGCAAGGACAACTCCCGCACGCTCGTCGTGGCTTCGGTCAAGGGCTGCGAAGACATGTCCTTCCTGCAGTTCTGGCAGGCCTACGAGGACATCGTCAAGAAGGCCCGCAACAACAAGCTCACCGCGGACGACTTCGCCGGCACCACGATCTCGCTGACCAACCCGGGCGGCATCGGCACCAACCACTCCGTGCCGCGCCTGCAGGCCGGCCAGGGCGCCATCATCGGCGTCGGCGCCATGCAGTACCCGGCGGCGTTCGAGGGCACCAGCGAGAAGACGCTGGTCGACCTCGGCATCAGCAAGATCATGACGCTGACCTCGACGTACGACCACCGCATCATCCAGGGCGCGGAGTCCGGCGAGTTCCTCAAGCGCATCCACCAGCTGCTGCTCGGCGAAGACGGCTTCTACGACGACGTCTTCACCAGCCTGCGCCTCCCGTACGAGCCGATCCGCTGGGTCGCCGACATCCCCGAGGGCCCGGTCGACAAGACCGCCCGCGTGATCGAGCTCATCGACGCGTTCCGGATGCGCGGCCACCTGATGGCCGACACCGACCCGCTGAACTACCGCCAGCGCAGCCACGCCGACCTCGACGTGCTGAGCCACGGCCTCACCCTCTGGGACCTCGACCGCGAGTTCCCGGTCGGCGGCTTCGCCGGCCAGGAGCGGATGAAGCTGCGCGACATCCTGGGCGTGCTGCGCAACTCGTACTGCCGCACGGTCGGCATCGAGTACACCCACATCCTCGACCCCGAGGAGCGCCGCTGGATCCAGGAGCGCGTCGAGATCCCGCACGAGAAGCCGGACCCCGCGGTCCAGAAGTACGTGCTCTCGAAGCTGAACGCCGCCGAGGCGTTCGAGACGTTCCTGCAGACCAAGTACGTCGGCCAGAAGCGGTTCTCGCTCGAGGGCGGCGAGACGGCGATCCCGCTGCTCGACACGCTGCTGGACAAGGCCGCCGAGCACGAGCTCGACGAGGTCGTCATCGGCATGCCGCACCGCGGCCGGCTGAACGTCCTGGCCAACATCGTCGGCAAGCCGATCAGCCAGATCTTCCAGGAGTTCGAGGGCAACCTCGACCCGGGCCAGGCGCACGGCTCCGGTGACGTGAAGTACCACCTCGGCGCCGAGGGCAAGTACTTCCGCATGTTCGGCGACGGCGAGACGAAGGTCTCGCTGACGGCCAACCCGTCGCACCTGGAGACCGTGGACCCGGTGCTCGAGGGCATCGTCCGCGCGAAGCAGGACCTCCTGGACAAGGGCGGCGAGGGCTACACCGTGCTGCCCGTCCTGATGCACGGCGACGCGGCCTTCGCGGGCCAGGGCGTCGTCGCCGAGACGCTGAACCTGTCGCTGCTGCGCGGGTACCGCACCGGCGGCACCGTGCACGTGGTCGTCAACAACCAGGTCGGCTTCACCACCGCGCCGGAGCACTCGCGCTCCAGCCAGTACGCCACCGACGTCGCGAAGATGATCGGCTCGCCGATCTTCCACGTGAACGGCGACGACCCGGAGGCCGGGCACTGGGTGGCCAAGCTGGCCGTCGAGTACCGGCAGGCGTTCCACAAGGACGTCGTCATCGACCTGATCTGCTACCGCCGCCGCGGCCACAACGAGGGCGACGACCCCTCGATGACGCAGCCGGCGATGTACGACATCATCGACACGAAGCGTTCGGTGCGGAAGACCTACACCGAGTCGCTGATCGGCCGCGGTGACATCTCCGTCGAAGAGGCCGAGGCCGCTCTCCGCGACTTCTCGAGCCAGCTGGAGCACGTCTTCAACGAGGTCCGGGAGCTGGAGAAGCACCCGGCGAAGGCGAGCCCCTCGGTCGAGGAGGAGCAGCAGGTCCCGGCCAAGGTCGCGACGGCGATCACGACCGAGACGCTGGAGCACATCGGCGACGCGTTCGTGAACGTGCCGGAGGGCTTCACGCCGCACCCGCGCGTCAAGCCGGTCATGGAGCGCCGCCACAAGATGTCCCGCGAGGGCGACATCGACTGGGCGTTCGGCGAGCTGCTCGCGTTCGGTTCGCTGGCCATGGAGGACCGGCTCGTCCGGCTGTCCGGCCAGGACTCGCGGCGCGGCACGTTCACCCAGCGGCACTCGGTGTTCATCGACCGCAAGACCGGCCAGGAGTACTCACCGCTGCAGAACCTGGCCGAGGGCCAGGGCCGCGTGATGATCTACGACTCGGCGCTGTCGGAGTACGCGGCCGTCGGCTTCGAGTACGGCTACTCGGTGGCCAACCCCGAGTCGCTGGTCATGTGGGAAGCGCAGTTCGGTGACTTCGTCAACGGCGCGCAGACCGTCATCGACGAGTACATCTCCTCGGGCGAGGCCAAGTGGGGCCAGCGCTCGGACGTCGTGCTGCTGCTTCCGCACGGCCAGGAGGGCCAGGGCCCCGACCACACGTCGGGCCGCATCGAGCGGTTCCTCTCGCTGTGCGCGGAGGGCTCGATGACCGTGGCGGTGCCGTCGACCCCGGCGAACTACTTCCACCTGCTGCGCCGGCACGCCCTCGACGGCATCCAGCGTCCGCTGATCGTCTTCACGCCGAAGTCGATGCTGCGCAACAAGGCCGCGACCTCGGCGACCGAGGACTTCACCGGCCAGAGCCGGTTCATGTCGGTCATCGACGACGTGACGCCGGACCCGGCGAAGATCCGCAAGGTGCTGCTGACCTCCGGGAAGCTGTACTGGGAGCTGGCGGCCGAGCGGACGAAGCGCGAGGCGGACGACGTCGCGATCGTGCGGATCGAGCAGTACTACCCGCTGCCGAAGAAGAAGCTGCTGGCGGCGCTGGAGCGCTACACCAACGCTTCGCAGGTCGTGTGGGTCCAGGAGGAGCCGGAGAACCAGGGCGCGTGGCCGTTCTTCGGCCTGAACCTGCCCCGCAAGTTCCCGGAGCTCTTCTCGAAGCTGGAAGTCGTGTCGCGGCGCCCGATGGCGGCGCCGTCGGCCGGCTCGTCGAAGGTGCACGAGGTGGAGCAGAAGGCGCTGATCTCGAAGGCGTTCGACTGATCGCTTGATGGTCCGTGAAGGCCTCCTTGCCGGCTCTTGTGGCCGGTAAGGAGGCCTTCACGGCTTTTCGGGATCAGCCGGCGCGGCGCGGGAGCTGGGCGAGGGCCGCCGCCTCGGGGTCCTGCATCGTGCGGTGGATCGAGTCGATGCTGTCGCACGGCCAAGCCGTGCCGCAGAACCCGCAGCCGCCGTACTGGTCTTCGGCGTGCAACCCGACGACCGACCGGACGACCACGACGAGATCGCACAGCAGCGTCCGCGCGGACGCCTCTTCGTCCTCCTGCCACGGGGCGTCCGCCATGGCGAAGAATTCGACCTCGTCGAGCTGGGTGTAGATTTCTTCGCGCAGCAAACGGAATGCGCGCGCTTGGGCGTGGTTCATCATGTAGACCTCCACAGCCTAGAGAAATTGTTGCTCCGGCAGAAATCAATTGCCCCGATCGGCGCCGCGGCGCGCATTGTCTAATCTTCCGCCATGACCGAACACGAGCCGACGGTCCGGGGCCGCGAACTCGGCGAAGGACTGCGCGCGGTGCTGGCGAAGGCCGGCCTGAACGGCAAGGACGTCGCGCGGCAGATGGACTGCGGCCCGAGCGACGTTTCGAAGATGCTGAGCGGGAGGCGGACGGTCAAGGAGACCGACGTGGCGCGTTTCCTGGGCGTGTGCCGCGTGTATGGGGAGGAGGCGGAGCGCCTTCTCGAGTTGTGTCGCGAAGCGAACAAGAGGGGCTGGTACCAGCAGCACGGTTCGAGACTGCCGAAGCAGCTTCGCACCTACATCGACCACGAAGACAAAGCCACGAGCGTTGCGGACTTCGCAGCGACATTGGTTCCGGGCTCACTGCAGACCGGCGACTACGCTCGCGCGGTTCTCAGCCGGATCGCGAGCGTGCCCACCGATGAGGTCGAGGAGCGCGTAGCCGCACGGCTGGCTCGGTCGGCGATCTTCAGCCGCCCTCGACCGGCGCGCTTCGCCTACTTCGTGCACGAGTTCGCGTTGCGGCTGCCGGTCGGCGGCGCGACGGTGATGTCGGACCAACTGCACCAACTGCTGCGCATGTCGGTGCGGCCGTGCATCTCGCTTCGCGTGGTTCCGGCCACCTTCGGCGCTCACGCGGGTGTCGCGGGTTCATTCACCTACATGGAGTTCTCGCAGATCAATCCGGTGGTCTACATGGAGAGCGAGACCGCCACGTTGTTCCTGGAAGAGCGAGAAGAAATCTCGGCTTACCGGCAAATCATCGCGAGCCTGGCGGAAACCGCACTCGACGAGGCACAATCGAGGGACCTGATCGGCGAGTTGGCGATCGAACTCTACGGGGAGGTCCGCGATGTGGCGCACGAGTAGCTATTCGGCTGGGTCCGGTAATTGCGTCGAGGTTGCTCCCGCCGCAACCGTGGTCCACGTCCGGGACACCAAGGACCGCGAAGGCGGCCACCTGACCTTCGCCGCCTCCGCCTGGCGCGCCCTGACCGCCGTCACCCTCCCGAAGTGATCGAGAACGGCGCCCAGTTCACCGCCGCGCGGAACGGCCTCTCGCCGTACGCGGGCCCGATCGCGCGCTGGCGGGCCACGTCCGCCACCGCCTCCTCCACCGACCCCTCCCGGAGCTGCTGACGCCGGTGCCGGCACGCGGCGAACTCCTCGACGTTCCCCGCCGCCCGGTGCGCCACCGAAAGCAACGTGTAGGCCAGCGCCAGGTCCAGCTCCTCCGCCACCACCCGGTCGACGACCCAGGTCAGCACCTCCCGGGCACTCGCCGCCGCGACGCGGCGCTGGGCGTCGGTCAACGCCGTGCTCACCGCTTCGAGCGACCAGTCGCCGCCCGCGCCGAGCCGGTCGTGGAACCAGAGCATGAGCAACGCCGTCGCGAGGTCCGGGACCGGGCGGAACGTGCTGACCAGCGCCGTCGCTCCCGCGGCGAGCAGGGTGCTCGCGATGCCGGTCAGCTCGTCGCCGGTCCGGACGCGGTGCTTGCCGCTCTGGCAGGAGCCGAGCACGACGAGCGCGCCCGACCAGTCCAGCGAGGCCAGCCGCGACAACGTCACCTGGTCCGGCCGCCCCTCGGGACCCGCGAGCAGCAGGCCCGAACGTTCGGGCCGGGCTTCGTCGAAGACGGCGTGGCAGGCCAGGTGCACCAGGCGCGCGGTGCCGTCGAGGGCGCCGGCGAGCCAGTCGAAGGTCAGGTCGCCGCCGTGCCGGGCGTCGCCGCCCAGCCGGGCCGCGACGCCGGCCGCCTCCGCCCGCGCGAACGGCAGGTCGCCGAGCGGGTCACCGCCGATGACCAGGGACTCCCGCCGCGTCCACGACCCGCTGTGCGCCGCGCGCAGCAGCGACGCGCTGGGCACCACGAACGTCCCGGGCCGCGGCTCGATGCCACCGTCCTCGCGGGGTACGAGGTGCAGCGACGCGAGGTGTAGTACGCCGTAAGGTGCGACGTACACCTCAGTCCGGACGTCCCCGACGAGCCGCGCCAGCCGCTGGTACACCGGCTGGGCGAGCAGGCGGTCGAGGCCGCGCGGATCGTCTTCGTTCAGCAGCCGGCCGAACTCGGCCAGGTCCGGGTCGTCCGCCGGGACGACCAGCCGGACGCCGATTTCCCCGGCGGCCACCGTGAAGACGTAGATGCCCTGGTCGCCGGTGAAGAATTCCAGCAGTGTCCGCTCTCCGCGCAGCGAGAGCAGCGCGCGAACATCCGCGCTGGTGGACGGCGTCGCGAGCCGGTGCAATCGGACATTCGGCGGGAGCTGCTCCCAGACGTCCTCAAGCCGGCCGCGCACCTCCTCGATCTCCTTGTCGACGCCGAAGAGCCGGCTGACGCGCTCGCGCGGGGAGAGCCCTTCACCGAGCGCACGCGTGCGCAGCCCCACCAGCCGCTGCCACAGCTGCTCCTCCTCGGCCGCCGGCGGATCGTCGACGACCGGCGGCCGGTCGCGCACGGCGTCGAGCAGGGTGCGGGACTTCGCGGCCTGCACCAGCTCGAACGCCCGCTCGGCGTGGCCCAGCGCGATCGCGACCTCGACGGCCTGCCGGTACGGCGGGTCGTTGTACACGCCGAACCGGCCGGCCTCCCCGACGTCGACCGCGCCGCGCCGCAGCTCCGAATGGGCCGCGCAGGCCTGTTCCAGCCGCTGCAGCGTCCCCTCGGTCCATCGCCCGTCCTCGAAGGCGAGCCCGCCGAGCACGGTGTTGACGACGAAGCCCACCGCGACGTCCGGCGTGACCGCGAGCGCCGCTTCGAGCTGCGTGGCGATCTCCGCGGCCTCGCCGGTCTTGTCCTGGCGGAACAGGAAGTGCATCAGCCGGGCGCGCCGGCTCGCGAGCCGTCCCGGCATGTCGTCGGCCGAACGCTGCCCGGAAGCGACCAGCCGCCGCAGGTACCGCTCCTCCAGCTCGACGGCGCCGTGCTCGGCCGCGATGCCCGCGGCGACGCCGTCGAGGACACCGCCGTCGACGGCGCTCGCGAGCTCTTCGCGCTGGGACTCCGTCAGCTCGACTCCGGGCAGTCGCTCGGCCTGCCGGTCGCGGACGAATGCCTGCAGGCCACGGGCCCGCGCCAGGAGCTCCAGCGCCCGCTGCGGCGGGACGTTCTCGAACCGCCGGCTCAGGCCGCACTGGTTGACCAGGGCGGTCAGCTCACGCCGGGCGTCGCCGAGCTGGTTCGCGTACTGCTTCGCGCGTTCCAGGTACTGCCACGCCGCTTCGTGGTCGCCGGTCTCCATGTACAGGTAGCCGAGGCCGTTCCAGACCCGCGGCAGGCAGTGGACGGCGCCGAGGTGGTCCCACGCCGCCTCGGCCTGCCGGAGGAGCCGTTCGGCGTCGGCGTACCGGTGCCGGCCCAGCAGCCGTTCGCCCTCGTCGGTGGCGTCGGACGCGGTCGTCGCGAGGAGCCCGATCTCGAGCACCGTGTCGGCAGCCGGGTTCTCCGCGGCGAACTTCTCCTCGGTCCGCTGCTCGATCCGGCGCACCATCTGCTCGTGCCCGGTCGTGTAGCGCTCGACGTCGACGTCGGCGTGCAACCGGTGGATGAGGTCGTGGGCGTCGACGAAGGCTTGTGTGGCAGCTTCGGCGTCGACCTTGCGCGCACGCAGGGCGAGGTTGTGCAGGGCCACGAACTCGTCGTAGCCCGCGCCGGCTTCGCGGAACATCGCCGCGGCTTCGCGCGTCTTCGCGACGGACTCCTCGAACCGGCCCTGCCGGTGCAGCTCTTCGGCGAGGTTGTCCGTCGTGATGGCCCGGAGCGCCGGCCCCTGCCCCGGGACGGCCAGTGCCTCCTCGTACCGCTCGACCGCCCGCGGGTCCCCGCGCCGGGACAGCACCATCGCGTGGTTCTGCAGGGCGGCCCGGTAGCCGTCGGCGTCGCCGGAAGCCTGGGCCGCCTTGACGGCTTCGGCCAGGTACTCGTCCGCCTCGGGCAGCCGGTCGTCGGCCAGCTCCACCAGGCCGAGCCCTTCGAACGCGGCGCTGACCGCGTTGAGGTCTTCGAGCTCCCGGGCGATGCCGAAGGCGAGGGCGTACGCCTTCCGGGCGTCGTCGAACTGCCGTGCCTGGCGCGCGGCCTGGCCGAGCAGCCGGTAGAACGCGAACACGGCCAGCGGGTCGGCGGACTCGGCTTCCGCGAGTTCCAGCCCGCTCATGAGCGCGCCGTAGGCGTCCTGATGACGTCCCTCGCCCAAGAGCCCGTGGACGTGCTGGATCAGGCCCAGCAGCTGCAGGTCCGCTTCCGTCGGCGCGGTCACGCCCCGGCCGCCCGGAGGATGGCCAGCGGGTCGTCGACGACGGGAGCCGCCGCGGACTCGGTCGTCGTGCCGCGGTACTCCGCCATGTCCAGGTCCGAGAAGCGCTCGACCAGCTCGCCGTACAGCCGCTGGTACTCGGCGAAGAGGATCTCCTGCTGGGGCCGGGTCAGGTCGTCGGTGAAGATCGCCCCGGCGGTCTTGCGCCAGCTGCGCTGCGCGGCGCCGAGCTCGCCCGCGATCACCTGCTCCTTCGTCCGCTCCCACAGCGGGTAGAAGGCGAGCTTGCGGTAGTCGTCGCGCTCGGTCTTCGCTTCGACGCTGACCAGGATGAAGTCGTGCTCGGTGTAGGGCACCAGGGTGACGCCGTCGTCGAGGAGCCGGTGCAGCCGCCCGTCGGAGACGCGCAGGGACGCCAGCTCCGCCGCCGACGTCGTGGTGCGCGGCCGGCGCATCACGCAGTAGTTCAGCGGCTCGAAGCCCTTCTGCCACGACCGGTAAGCGCCGACGCGCAGCTCGACGTCCGGCGACTCCAGGAACGACTCGATGCCGCGGATCAGCGACGACGCCAGCGGCACGGCGCCGGCGAGCCCGCCGAACCCCACCGCCGACGCGACGTCCTCGACGACCTTCAGCGAGCGCGCGATCCAGTCGGTGGTCTTGGCCCGGAACAGCGCGACCAGCAGGCTGACTTCGTCGCCTTCGTACGGGACCGGCCCGGCGACCCGGACGTTGGCGATCTCGACGGCGTCGTCGGCGCCGGTGACCTGGAACCGGCGCGCGAGTTCGGCGCTGCTGAGCACGGTGGGCACCGCGACGGTGTTCCCCTTGTGGACGAACTCGGTGACGATCGTGCCGAAGGGCAGGTACTCGCGCCACAGCTCGCGCGCGCGGGTCAGCCACATCTGCTGGAGCCGGACTTCGAGGTAGACCTGGCCGGGCGCGAACTCCGGCGCCGATCCGGGGTCCACCGACGGAACCTGCACGGCGACGATGCCCTCGGCCTCCCGCTTGACGACGCGGTCGACCAATTCCCGAATCCCCATGGTTTCCCCTCATCCGGTTCGGCCCGAGTCTAGGGCGCGCGGGCGAAATCGGCTTTCGCCCACGGCCGGTTCGCGGCAAGGTGGCGAGCATGCTGATCCGCCGCGAGACGCCCGCCGACCGGACCACCGTGTACGCGATCCACAGCGAAGCCTTCCGGCGCGAACCCGGCGTCACCCCGGTCGAGGCACCGCTGGTCGACGAGCTGCGCGCGGACGGCGACCTGATCGACGCGCTGTCGCTGGTGGCGGTCCGCGACGGCGAGCTCGCCGGGCACGTGTGCTGCAGCCGGGCCCGCGTCGGCGAGGACACGAAGTCGGCGGTCGGGCTGGGACCGCTCGGCGTGCTGCCCGGGTACCAGGCCGCCGGCGTCGGATCGGCGCTGGTGCACGCGGTGCTCGGCGCGGCGGACGCGCTCGGCTACGGCTTGGTCGTCCTGCTCGGCAACCCGGCGTACTACGCGCGGTTCGGCTTCGTCACGGCGTCGACGCTCTCGATCGCGGCGCCGGATCCGGCCTGGGGCAAGAACTTCCAGGCCCGCACGCTCACCGGCTACAAGCCCACGCAGGCGGGCGCGTTCGAGTACGCGCCGGCGTTTTCCCGGATCTAGAGGAGCCTTCGCATGTACGCACCGAGCTCGTCCGTCGGCGTCCGGATCAACCGCGAGCAGCCACCGTCGCGGCTGGTCGAGCTGGCCCGCCAGGCGGAGGCCGCGGGTCTCGACGAAGTCTGGCTGGTCGAGGACTGTTTCTGGGCGGCCGGCATCGCGACGGTGGCCACGGCGCTGGCGGCGACGTCGACGATCAAGGTGGGCATCGGGGTCCTGCCGGCGGTGGCCCGCAACCCGGCGATCGCGGCGATGGAACTGGCGGCGCTGGCGGAGCTGCACCCGGGCCGGCTGATCGGCGGGCTGGGCCACGGGGTGGCGTCGTGGATGCGCCAGATCGGCGCGTACCCGGCTTCGCCGCTGGCGGCGTTGGAGGAGACGCTGGTGGCGATCCGCCGGCTGCTGGCGGGAGACCGGGTGTCGGTCACCGGCCGGCACGTCGACCTGGACGAGGTGGAGCTGGTGTTCCCGCCGGCTGTCGTGCCGCCGGTGCTGGCGGGGGTGCGTCGTCCGAAGTCCTTGGCGGTGGCGGGTTCGTCCGCGGATGGGACGATCCTGGCCGAGCCTTCGCCGCCGGAGTTCGTGCGGACGGCGTTGTCCGGGATCGCCGCTGGGCGTTCCGCGGATGGTGCGCCTCCTGAGCACGCTCTGGTGACGTACAACTGGCTCGCTTTGGGTGACCCCGAGCGGGCTCGGTCGACGGTCGCCAAGTCGTTGACCCCCGGTGCGCGCGTGCAGGTCGAGGGTTTGCCGTTCGCTGCGGAACTGCTGGAGCTGGTGGACTCGGCGTCCACTGTGGACGAGTTGGCGGCCGGGCTGGATCCTTCGTGGCTCTCGCGGCTGGCCGTCTGCGGGGATCTGGACCAATGTGTGGCCGCGGTGCGCGCGTTGCATGAGGCCGGGAGCGGGTCCGTGGTGCTGTTGCCACTGCCGGAGGAGCCGCCGGAGCGGGGCATCGAGGACGCGGGCCGGGTCGCGGCGGCCCTGCGTAACTGACTGCCGAAAACAAGTTCGCCGGCGGCACCCCGCGTGTCAGGATCGGGCCATGCCGGTCGACCCGCACCTCCTCCTGGCCTTCGTCCTCACCACCATCGTCGCGATGGTGACGCCGGGCCCGGACATGCTCTTCATCCTCGGCTGCGGCATGCGCGGCGGCCCGAAAGCCGGGCTGCTCGCCACCGCCGGGGTCGCCACCAGCGAAGCCATCCACGTCGCCGTCGCCGCCGCCGGGCTCGCCGCCCTCTTCGCCGCCGTTCCCGTCGCCTTTACCGTCGTCAAGATCGCCGGCGCCGCCTACCTCGTCCACCTCGGCGTGCAAGCCATCCGGAACCGGAAGCCGCTCGTCGAACGAAACAGCGACCGCGCCTACCTCAGCGGCCTGCTCACCAACCTGCTCAACCCCAAGATGGTCACCTTCACCATCGCCTTCCTGCCACAGTTCATCGACCCGGCGCGTGGGCACGTGGCCCTGCAGTTCGCGATCCTCGGGGCCATCATGATCGTGTTCGAGTTCCTCGTCGACGGCGCCGTCGGGGTGCTCGCCGGCCGGGTCGGCGGGTGGGTGCGCCGGAAGAAGAACCAGCGGCGCATCGAGGTCGCCACCGGGGGCATCTTCATCGGGCTCGGCGTCAAGCTGGCCCTCGACTAGGAGTGCGCCAGGAAGTCCTCGGCGATGTCCAGCGGGTTGCGCTTCTCCTCGGTGAACTCGACGTTCAGCCGCGTCAGCTGCTCGGTCGTCAGCGCCGCCGAGACGCGGTTCAGCGCGGCCACCTCCCCGGGCGACAGCGTCCCGCGCGCCACCAGCGGCACGATGTTCTGCGCCGGGAACATGTTCTTGTCGTCGACCAGCGGCACGAACCCGTTCGCCGCGATCGTCGACGACGTGCTGAACAGGTCCGCCACCTGGACGTCGCCCGACTTCAGCGCCGCCACCGTCACCGGGCCGCCCGTGTCGGTCGTGCGGATCTCCTTGAACTCGCAGCCGTAGAGCTTCTTGATCTGGTCCTTCCAGCGGCTGCTCCACTGGCCCGGGCCGCCGAACACCAGCTCGCCGCAGCGCTTCCCCAGGTCGGAGAACGTCTTGACGCCCGAAGCCGCCAGCTGCGCCCCGACGACCAGGAGGTCCTTGTCCTCGGCCGGTGCCTGGTCCAGGACCTCGAAGCCGGCCGGGACCTTCTGGCGCAGCTGCGCGTAGACGTCCTGCGAAGTCGTCGCGGACGTCTCCTTGTCGAAGTACCGCAACAGGTTCCCGCTGTAGTCCGGCACCACCGACAGCGATTTGTCCTGCAGCGCCTTGACGACGACTTCGCGGCTGCCGACCGGCGGCCGCACCGTCACGTTCGTGGCGCCGGCATCGCGAAGCGCGCCGGCGTAGATCTGGGCCAGCAGCAGGCTTTCCCCGACGTCGGACGCGCCGATGATGATGTCGCCGGATGCGCCACCCTCGCCGCCGCCCGCCAGCGGGTTGCCGCAGCCGGCCACCAAGACCAAGGCGGCAGCCAGCAGACCGAGCCGTTTCATGCGGTCACCTTCTTCACGGCCGCCGCGAGCCGGACGCCCCGGGGCACCAGGGCCCGGTTCAGCAGCGCGAAGAGCAGGTCCAGGACGATGGCGAGCACCGTCGTCAGCAACGCACCCGCGATGACTTCGGAATAGTCCAAAATGGCCAGTCCGTCGAGCAGGAACCGGCCCAGGCCACCGAGTCCGACGTACGCGGCCACCGCGGCGGTCGCCACGAGCTGCAGCACGGCGTTGCGGATCCCGCCGAGCACGAGCGGCAGCGAGATCGGCACCTCGACCTTCCAGAGCCGCTGCCAGCCGGTCATCCCGACGCCCTCGGCGGCGTCGACCACGCCGTGGTCGGTCGCCTGCAGCCCGGCGTACGTGCCGGCCAGGATCGGCGGCACGGCCAGCACGACGAGCCCGATGATCGTCGAGGTGACGCTTTCGGTGAAGAGCAGGAACAAGAACGTCACGAGCCCCAGCGTCGGCAGCGCGCGGATCGCGTTGCCGGCGCTCACCAGCGCGACGCCGCCGCGTCCGGTGTGGCCGACGAACAGTCCTAACGGGACAGCGATGACCAACGCGATCACCAAGGACAAAGTGACGTAGCCGAGGTGCTCCAGCAACCGCTGCGGGATGCCGTCCGGGCCCGACCAGTGCGCCGGATCGCCGAACCAGTGGAAGAGGTCGGTGATCATGCGACGGCCACCCGCTCCCACGGTGTCAGTAGGTTTCGGATCCCCACCAGGACCAGGTCGACGACCAGCGCGAGCAGCAGCGTCAGCACGATGCCGACGACGATCGGCGAGAAGTATTCGCGCTGGAAGCCGTCGGTGAAGAGCACCCCGAGGCCGCCGGTGCCGATCAGCGCGCCGACGCTGACCAGGCTGATGTTGCTGACCGACGCCACCCGCACGCCGGCCGCGAGGACCGGCACGGACAGCGGCAGTTCGACGGCGAAGAACTTCCGCACCGGCTGGTAGCCGACCGCGGTCGCGGCGGCGATCACCGACGGCGCCACCGCGTCGAGCGCGTCGAGCACCGGGCGGACCAGCAGCGCCGTGGTGTAGATCGTCAACGCGACGACGACGTTGACGCTGTCCAGGATCTTCGACCCGATCAGGCCGGGGATGACCACGAACAGCGCGAGCGACGGGATCGTGTAGAGCAGGTTGGCGAGCACCATCAGCACCTGCCGGGCCGGGCGCCAGCGGTGGCCGAGCCAGCCCGCGGCGATCGCCAGTACGATGCCCAGGACCAGCGGGAGCAGCGCCAGGTAGACGTGGTCACCCAGGTCACCGAGGATTTCGACGCGCGTGTTCCCGCTGCTCAGGTACGTCCCGAGCTCGTCGAAGAAGCTCATGACGCCTGCGGGGTCGCCTCGATCACGTCCAGCACTTGCCTCGCGACCACGCCGCCGAGCACGCGGTGGTCTTCGTCGACGACCACGCCGAGGCTGGCCGGCGAGGACAGCGCGGCGTCGAGCGCGCCGCGGATCGGCGTCCCGTGGATCCACAGCGAACCGCCGGCGACGAGGTCGTCTCCGGACAGTGCGCCGTCCACAGTGGAGTTCGGCCGCAGCCAGCCGCGGGGTTGCTTGTCGGCGTTGACACCCAGCCGCCAGCCGTCGCTCGCCGACACCGGGGAGCCGATCTCGACCAGCTCGATCTCCTTCACCTCGACGCCCTCGGCGGAGAGGAAGGACAGGCCGCGGTAGCCGCGATCGCGGCCGACGAACGACGCGACGAAGTCGTCCACCGGGTGGCGCAGCACGTCGGCGGGCGTGCCGTACTGGGCGAGCTTGCCGCCGACGCGCATCACCGCGACCTTGTCGCCGAGCCGGACGGCCTCGTCGATGTCGTGCGTGACGAACACGATGGTCTTGCCCAGCTGCGACTGCAGCCGCAGCAGCTCGTTCTGCAGGTCTTCGCGCACGATCGGGTCGACCGCGGAGAACGGCTCATCCATCAGCAGCACCGGCGAGTCCGCGGCGAGCGCGCGGGCGACGCCGACGCGCTGCTGCTGGCCGCCCGAGAGCTGAGCCGGGTACCGCTTGCCGACCTCGACCGGCAGGCCGATGGTCTCGAGCAGCTCGGCCGCCCGCTTGCGCGCCTTCGCCTTGTCCCAGCCCGACAGCAGGGGCACGGTGGCGATGTTGTCCAGGACCGTCCTATGTGGAAAGAGGCCGGCGTGCTGGATGACGTAGCCGATGCCGCGGCGCAGCAGCGCCGGGTCGCCCTCGGCGACGTCCTTGCCGTCGAGCAGCACCTGACCGCCGGTGGGCTCGATCATCCGGTTGATCATCCGCAGCGACGTCGTCTTGCCGCAGCCGGACGGGCCGACGAACACGGTGATCGTGCCGTCCTCGACCGTCAGGTTCAGCTTGTCGACGGCGACCGTCCCATCGGGATACTGCTTGGTCACGTCGCGGAATTCGATCGTCACTTGCCCACTCCCCATGTCAGGTCCCATCGACCGTAGCCGAGTTGGCGACGGTTGGCACGGTGTTCCGGCAGGTGGTGACTAGGCTCAGAGACCGTGAAGGCACTCGACGACGTCCTCGCCGCGCACGGCGTCGGCGTCCGCCCGCTGTACCGCGTCATCGACCTCCTGCGGACCGGTGACCACGACCTCGGCGAGCTGGTGCGGCTGAGCACGGCGCCGCGGCGCAGCGTCGAAGACGTCCTGGCGGCGCTGGGCGACGACCTCGACCGCAGCGGCGACCGGCTGCGGATCTCCCCCGGCGTCGCGGCGTCGTACCTCCAGTACAGCGCGCCGCGCTACGCCGACCCGCTCGACGAAGCGGTCGCGACGCACGAGCTGCTGCCGAAGGTCGCCGAGTGGGTCGCGGAGGTGCCGCCGCCGCTGGCCGCGCTCGACCACGTGCAGGCGACGCCGGAGACGGTGCTGCGCCGCGCGCTGTGGCTGGACGCGCGCTACGACCTCGCGTCGGCGCGGGTGCTGTTCCTCGGTGACCACGACCTGACGTCGCCGGCGGTGCACGCCGTCTGCCCGTCGGCGTCGCTGACCGTCGTGGACCTCGACGAGCGCGTGCTGGCCTACCTCGACGAGCGCTCCGGGCGCGAGATCACCACCGCCCACGCGGACCTGCGCGTCGGCCTGCCGCCGGCCTTCAACGGCGGGTTCGATTTGGTGTTCAGCGATCCGCCGTACACGCCGGAGGGCATGGGCCTGTTCGCGGCGCGCGGGGTGCAGGCGCTGCGGGAGCCGTCCGAGGGACGGCTGCTGTTCGCGTACGGCTACAGCCCGCGGCACCCGGCGCTGGGCGCGCAGGTGCAGCGGTCGCTGGCCACGCTCGGGCTGACGTTCGAGGCGATCCTGCCGGACTTCAACCGCTACTTCGGGGCGCAGGCGATCGGCAGCGCGGCGGACCTGTACGTCTGTCAGCCGACGGCGAAGGCCAAGAAGATGCGGGGCGGCAAGGGGAAGTCCGCGATCTACACGCACGGGCCGCAGTCGGTGGAGGCGGCCGGGACGAAGCCGGCGCTGCTGGAGAAGCTGAAGGAGATCGCCGTTGCGGGCGGGCTTTCGCCGGAGACGCGGCCGGTGGACTGGTCGATCTCCGGGCCCGAAGGTGACGCGATCGCGATGGACCTCTCGGCCGACCCGGGCCCGTGGCTGTTGCGCACCTTACTGGGTACGAACGCCCGGCGTCTGGCGCTGCTGGTGCCGAACGCGCACCCGGACCTGGCGGACGAGCGGTCCCAGACGGCTCTTGCGGAGCTGATCCGGGGGAAGTACGCGCTGCGCTACCTGAGGAGCACGCCGGACAACCGGCACGCGGTGGTGGTCGCGGACGCGGTGGCGGACCAGGACGAGGTCCTGACCCGCGCCCACGCCCGGCTGGCGAACGTCTCCCTGGACGTCCCCGAAGACCTGACGGACCTGCGCCTGGTCGACGTCCCCCGCCACCGCCTCCCCGACCTGCTGGGCTGAAAGCGCCCCAATGTGGCCTTCGGTGCGTTCAACGCACCCAAGGCGGCCTTCGGTGCGTCAGACGCAACCAAGGCCGCCTTGGGGCGCTCGGGTCAGTCCGTGACGCCGTCGGCCTGCCCGGCCTTCGCCACCGCCGCCGCGACCTCGGGGGCCACGCGCGGGTCGAACGGCGAGGGGACGATGCGGTCCGGGCCCAGGTCGTCCATCGCCACCGACACGATCGCCTCGGCGGCCGCCAGCTTCATGCCTTCGGTGATCGCCCGCGCGCCGGAGTCCAGCGCGCCACGGAACACGCCCGGGAACGCCAGCACGTTGTTGATCTGGTTCGGGAAGTCACTGCGCCCGGTGGCCACGATCGACGCGTAGCGCGCCGCCACCTCCGGGTGCACCTCCGGGTCCGGATTGGACAGTGCGAACACGATGCCGCCGCCCGCCATCCGGCCGAGCAGCGTCTCGTCGATCGTCGCGCCGGACAGGCCGAGGAACACGTCCGCGCCTTCCAGCGCCTCCGCCAGCCCACCCTGAAGACCGGCCTTGTTCGTCGTCGAAGCCAGGTGCGCCTTGATCGGGTTCAGGTTGTCGCGGCCGGGGTGGATGATGCCGCGCGAGTCGAGGACGGTGACGTCGCCGATGCCGGCCTCCTGCAGGATCCGCGCGCACGCGACCCCCGCCGCGCCGGCGCCGGACACGACCACGCGCTGGTCGGCGATCGCCCGGTCGAGGACCAGGTTCGCGCCGCGCAGCGCGGCCAGCGTGACGATCGCCGTGCCGTGCTGGTCGTCGTGCATGACCGGGCAGTCGAGCGCCTCCTTGAGCTTGTCCTCCAGCTCGAAGCACCGCGGCGCGGAGATGTCCTCCAGGTTGACGGCCCCGAAGGACGGCCGCAGCCGCACCAGCGTCTCGACGATCTCGTCGACGTCGGTGGTGTCGAGCACCAGCGGGATCGAGTCGAGCCCGCCGAAGGTCTTGAACAGGACCGACTTGCCCTCCATGACCGGCAGCGACGCGCTCGCGCCGATGTCGCCGAGGCCCAGCACCGCCGTCCCGTCGCTCACCACGACGACGAGCCGGTCCGCCCACGTGTACCGCTTGGCCTTGGCCGCGTCCTCGGCGATCGCGCGGCTCACCTTCGCCACACCCGGGGTGTACGCGATCGAAAGGTCACGCGGGCTGGCAATCGGGCGGGTGGCCGCCACCGAGAGCTTGCCGCCCTCGTGCCCGGTGAAGATCTCTTCGTCGGTGACCGGCGCTCCGGCGCCGGTGGGGTCGCTCATGGGGATTCCTGTCGTCGTTTCCGTCATTCCCCCAGTGGGAATGACGGAACTCGCGGATCGGACTTGGGTCACTGGAATTTCTCCTGGGCATGCGAGCTGGGACCACGGGTCTGCGGGGGATTCCGTGGGGGATCCCGGCACGGCAGCCCAGCGCGGTAGCGCCGGCCTGTCGGCGAGGCGTCACGTCGGCCATCGGTGCCGTGGGTCGGGCGATGACCGCGGACGCGGCGGTCCGATCAGTGTGACAGGTCCGGTCCAGGAGGTGACCCCTCGGTGCGGTTGATGTCACACCGGACCCCCTATTCCGGCAATTGCCAAGACGTCCGTTCGGTTTTTTAAGCGCCCGATATGGTGACGCCATGGAATTCCGCCGGCTGAGCGTCCCGGACGCCTTCGAGTTCTCCCCCCGGGCGTTCCCCGACGAGCGGGGCCTGTTCGTCGCCCCTTTCCAGGAGGAGGTCCTGCGCGAAGCGGTCGGCCACCCCCTGCGGCTGGCCCAGGCGAACCACAGCGTGTCCCGGCGCGGCGCGATCCGCGGCATCCACTTCGCCGACATGCCTCCCGGCCAGGCGAAGTACATCTACTGTGCGCGCGGTTCGCTGCTCGACGTCGTCGTGGACATCCGCGTCGGCTCGCCGAGCTTCGGCACCTGGGACGCCGTCCGACTCGACTCCGGCCGGTTCAACGCCGCCTACCTCGCCGAGGGCCTCGGGCACGGCTTCATCGCCCTCGAAGACGACACGGTGATGGCTTACCTGTGCTCCGAGCCCTACAACCCGACAGGCGAGCACGGCATCACCCCGCTCGACCCGGCGCTGGGCCTGCCCTGGCCCGCGGACATCGAGCCGATCCTGTCCGCGAAGGACCGCGACGCGCCCACGCTGGCCGAAGCCCAGGAACAGGGCCTGCTGCCGTCCTACCAGGACTGCGTCGCCTATTACGACAAGCTGCGCTCGGCGAACTGAGCCCCGCACCACCGGGTCCGCGTGACCTCTTGCCGATTTAGTAAGCGCGCATATAGTCTGCCCGCATGGCACTTTACGAGTACGAGCACAGCGAGACGTCCACCGCTCCCGCCGCCGCGATCTGGCCGCTGTGGGCCGACACCACCCGCTGGCCGGAGTGGGACGCGGGCGTGCGGTCGGTGGTCCTCGACGGCCCGTTCGCCGTCGGGACCAGCGGCACCATGGCGATGGACGGGATGCCGCCGATCCCGTTCACCCTGACCGAAGTCATGGAGGGCCGCGGCTTCACCGACGAGACCCGGCTGCCCGACGCCCACCTGAGGTTCGAACACGAGCTGACCGACGTCGACGGCGGCACGCGCATCACCTACCGCGTCACCATCGACGGGCCCGAGGGCTTCGGCGAGCAGGTCACATCGGACACCCCGGAGGCGATGCAAGCGCTTGCGCGGCTGGCTGAGGCTGCGACATCCGGGGCTTCGCCCCAGGCCGGAGGCTCCGCCACCCGGAACGCCCGAAGGGCAGGATCCCGGGTATGACCGCCCCGGAGTCCCGCCTGCCCGGCCCCGAGCGCAGCCCCGGCTTCCTGCTGTGGCGCGTGACGCTGGCCTGGCAGCGGGCGATGCGGGCCGCGCTGGCCCCGCACGACCTCACGCACGTCCAGTTCGTGCTGCTGACCACGACGTGGTGGCTCACCCGCTCGGGCGAACCACCCACCCAGCGGCAACTGGCCGAACAGGCCGGCACCGACACGATGATGACCAGCCAGGTCGTCCGCAAGCTCGCCGAACGCGGCCTGCTGGCCCGCGCCGACGACCCGGCCGACGCGCGCGCGAAGCGCCTCGAAGTCACTCAAGCCGGCCTCGACCTGGTCGCGAAGGCCCTGAAGGACGTCGAAGCCGCCGACGCGTCGTTCTTCGAAGGCGTCGACGACGGCTTCACCGACTCACTGGCGAAGCTCAGCCCTTGAGGCAGGCAACCAAGTGGAACGTGTTTCACCCGACTGAGGGAAATCTCCGGTCTTCCCCTGGGGGCGATCCCGGATGTCCCCGATCCGCGCCGCGAGCAAGCTCACCGGCATGAAACTTCTCGCACTGGGGGCGGCCGCGGTCGCCGTCGCCGCACTGGGGGTCGTGCCCGGGACGGCGTCCGCCGACGAGCTGCCGACGTTCGACTTCACGGACTGCCCGGCACCGCCCGCGAACGCCGACCCGGGCACGTGGCGTTGCGAAGCCTTTGTCTCACAAGGGAAACTGACGATCGACGGCAAGGAGATCCCGCTCGGGGAAATGCGGCTGACGTTCAGCGAAGGCCGGGTGAACGGCCAGTACGCGCAGGTGTTCGGCTCGCTGCGGCACGCGCCGGCGCGGGTTCCCGGCCTGGCCGGCGCGACGATCCAGCTGCGCTACGGCGGTCACTCCGACTTCCAGAGCAACGACGAGCGCCGCGGCGAGCTCGACGTCTACGCCGTGCTGCGACACCCGTTGCTGCGCCAGGACTGCAGCATCGGTACGGCGTCCACACCTCTGCACACGGTCGTCCACGACGACCCGGCCGTGCCGCCGCGGCTGATCTCGGACAACCCGAAAACCGCGTACTTCGGCGTTGTCGACCCGGACCTGACCCTCCCGGCGACCCAGGGCTGCGGCCCCCTCGGCAAGCTCGTCGACCAGCGCCTGGGCCTGCCTTCGCCGGCCGGCGAGAACGCGTTCTACCAGACGACGTACGTGCAGTACAAGCCGCTCTAACGCTTCTTCGGCGTCACCCAGATCGTGATCGTCCCGGTGACCACCGGCTTGCCGTGCGCGTCCGAAATGGTCACCGGGACGCCCAGCTCGAAACCCTCGTCGCCGAACTCCGGCAGCTCGGGCAGCGACGCGACCGCGCGCAGGCCCGTCTCGGCCTTCGCGACGTACTGGACGTTCATGCCCTTCGGCAGCCAGCGGTGCGTCGCGGGGACCGTCGCCTCGGCGAGCATGCCCATCGCGATCTCGGCGAGGTTGCAGGCGGCGATCGCGTGGAACGTGTGGATGTGGTTGTAAACACCCCACCACTTCGGCGCGGTTACCTCGCAGTGGCCCGCCCGCAGCTCGCGCACCGAGGGCAGCACCGTGCGGAAGTACGGCACGCGCACGCACATCGCGGCGCTGAACAGCTGTTTTCCGCCCGGTTTGGCGGCCAGCTTGTGCCACAGCGCGAACGTCGGCGTGTCGGGCATCGAAGTCTCCTCAAGCTAAGCTACTGCTCAGTAGCAAAGCAGACGACCTGCCGTCGCGCAAACCGCCGGATATATTCGCCGACGTGGCGAACCGTCTCTTCCTCCTCCGGCACGGCCAGACCGAATGGTCGGTGAACGGGCGGCACACCGGCCGCACCGACATCCCGCTGACGCCGGCCGGGGAAGGCCAGGCGCTGGCCGCGGGCGGCACGCTCCGCAGCCTGGTCGGCGGGCCGTCGCTCGTGCTGTCGAGCCCGCGCGCCCGCGCGCTGCGGACCGCCGCGCTCGCCGGCTTGCGCGTCGACGACGTCACCGAAGACCTCTCCGAGTGGGACTACGGCGAGTACGAAGGCATCACCACGCCGAAGATCCGCGAAACCGTCCCGGGCTGGACGGTCTGGACCCACCCGATCCCCGGCGGCGAAAGCGCTTCGGAGGTCTCCGACCGCGCGGACCGCGTGCTCGAGCGCGCCCGCGGCGACATCGAAGCCGGCGACGTCATCCTGGTCGGGCACGGGCACTTCAGCCGTGTGCTGGTGGCCCGCTGGCTCGGCCTGCCCGCGACGTCCGGCGTCCACTTCGGACTGGACGCGGCCGGCATCGCGGTGCTCGGCGACGAGCGCGGCGAGCCCCAGATCGAACACCTCAACCTGCCGCCCGCCCTGGAGGACTGACGTGCCCGACGACCGCATCCGCCGGATCCGGCCCGACGACGTCGAGGCCGCCGTCCAGCTCGCCTACGACCTGGCCGAGTACGAACGCGCGCCCGACGACTGCCACCTGACGGCACCGCAGCTGCAGGAGGCCCTGTTCGGCGACGCACCCAAGCTGTTCGGGCACGTGGCCGAACTGGACGGCGAGGTCGTCGGCTTCGCGGTCTGGTTCCTCAACTACTCGACCTGGCGCGGCGTGCACGGGATCTACCTGGAGGACCTGTTCGTGCGCCCGGCCCACCGCGGGTCCGGCCTGGGCAAGGCCCTGCTGGCGGCGCTGGCGGCGGAGTGCGTCGCGAACGGCTACGGCCGGCTCGAGTGGTCGGTGCTGGACTGGAACCCGGCGACGGAGTTCTACAAGGCGCTCGGCGCGGTGGCGATGGACGAGTGGACGGTCAACCGGCTGACGGACGCACCCCTGCAGGCCCTGGCGCCCAGGCCTGACTCGAGCTGTCGTGCTCAGTCCTCTTCGCGCTCGGCGCGGCGGCCGGCGAGCCCACCGCGTTCCGCGGCCTCTGTCTCCGTCTCGCCTTCGCGCAGGTCCAGCGCCCACGCCCGCGACGGCCGCCGGAACAGCAGCACCAGCGCGACGATGCCGAGCAGCGCGATCGGCACGCCCCACACCGGCTCGCCCGACGGGCCGAGCAGGTACCAGCCGAGGCCGACCACGATCAACGCGATCACCACGCCGGGCGAGCGCGCCCACGTCCGGCCGAGGATCAGCCCGGCCGACGCGGCCAAGAAGGCCAGCGCCACCACGATGAACGTGCCGGACTCGACGTAGATGTTGTTGCCCGGTCGCGCGGGCGAGCCCAGGCCGTTCACCAGCACGACCACGCCGAACACCAGCAGGGCGAATGACGGCACCGCCGTGACCACGCCGGCCAGCCGGACCTCACGGGGTGCGGGCGAGAGCTTCACGGCGAGCCTTCCGGGAGATCTTTTCGCGGGAGCACAGTGGATTCCACCAGGGCGAGTCACCGTGCGTGAGCTGATTCGATCGTATGCCACCCGGTCGGCCGTTTTCGCGGGACCGTCCGGGCGCTGAGAATTCAGGTGTCGTCGATGAGCGGGCGGTCGGCCCGGGTGCACTTGTCACGACGAGCGGACACTCGTCACGCGAAGGAGGGCCGCCCGGCACAGGGTCACAGGTGCTGTTCGGAGCGTTGCGACGACCGGTGCTTCCGGTCACCTTGCGCCGTCGAGAGGTTTTCGGGGCGGTGAGCGTCACCTACCCTGCGGTGGTGCGCGCAATCCTCGTCGTGAACCCCCAGGCCACCTCGACCACCGCCGGTGGCCGGGACGTCCTGGCGCACGCGCTCGCCAGCCAGGTCAAGCTCGACGTGGTCGAAACGGACTACCGCGGGCACGCCATGGCCGTCGCGCGCTCGGCCGCGCGGGACGGGATCGACCTGGTCGTGGCCCACGGCGGCGACGGCACGGTCAACGAGGTCGTCAACGGCCTGCTGGCCGACGCGGTAACACCCGGGGCTCCGCCCCGGGCCGGGGGCGTCGCCACCCGGACCCCCGGAAGAGGGTTGGACGGCGACCCCACCCAGATCGGGTCGGTCCCCGCGCTGGGCGTCGTGCCCGGTGGCTCGGCCAACGTGTTCGCGCGCGCCCTCGGTATTTCCGCGGATCCCGTCGAGGCCACCCACCAGCTGCTGAACGCGCTGGAGAACGACCGCTCACGCCGGGTCGGGCTCGGCCTGGCCGATGGGCACTGGTTCACCTTCAACTCCGGGCTCGGCTGGGACGCCGACGTCGTCGGCCTGGTCGCCAAGCGCCGCGGCAAGCAGACGACCGCGAGCCTCTACATGAGGGCCGCCGTCCGCTCCCACTTCCGGCCGCCGCTGGGCCGGCCGGCCCTCACCATCCGCGTTCCGGGTGAAGAACCCACCGAAGCGCTGACCGCTTTCGTGTCGAACACCGATCCGTGGAGCTACCTGGGCGAGCGTCCGATCCACCTCAACCCGGGTTGCTCGTTCGAGACGGGACTGGGTTTGTTCGCGTTGAACGGTCTGGGGTTGCCCACGGTGTTCAAGCATGTACGGCGCGCTTTGGCTACGAAGAGCAACCAAAAGGGCAAACGTCTCGTGCGTCACGACGACGTGCCGATGATCCGCATCGACGCTGCTGAACCGGTAAACTTCCAGGTGGACGGCGACCTCGTCGGCCAGCGGACCAGAGTGGAATTCTTCAGTGTCCCGAACGCACTCAGGGTAATTGTGTGACGACGGGACCACTGATCGCCTGCGGCAAAGTGCAAGCTGCCGTTCGTCGACGCAGAAGCTCCACTCAGCGCATCAGCCTTCCCTTCGGGCGGCTGTATCGGAGAGAAACCGCAGGTCAGAGGGGTCGCTCGGCCGGGTGACCTGACTCACCGATCTTCAAGAAACCCTTGTCGAACGCGGTGCTTCGTGAAAGCATTCACAAGCACCCAAGAACACGACCGCCATTGACGACTGTGGCGCGGCCCTCCCCGCGCCATATGAAGGAGCTCACGAACATGGACTGGCGCCACGACGCGGCCTGCCGAGACGAGGACCCCGAGCTGTTCTTCCCGGTGGGAACCAGCGGTCCTGCTCTGTCGCAGGTTAGTCAGGCCAAGGCCGTGTGCCACCGTTGCACCGTCGCTTCCGACTGCTTGGCCTGGGCTTTGGCCAGCGGACAGGACGCGGGCGTGTGGGGCGGCATGAGCGAAGACGAGCGACGCGCAGTCAAGCGCCGCCGTACGCACATTGGCACGCGTACCAACGCCTGATATCACAAAGATCCACCGAGCCGAGTAGGAAAATCACCCGGCGGGCATTTCCATGCCCACGCCGTCTGGGGTGATACCTACCCAGCTCAAGTTTAACAACCGAGGTGAAACCGCCCCACGACGGGTGTGCTGAAACCTCACCAGGACTTCAAGTCCTCGCAAAAACGTTGAACGGCCCGGCACACGAGCACCACGTGCCGGGCCTTCAACGTCTTCAGGTTCCCCGCCACTGGTTCCCGGCCGCGATCCGCACCCGATCACGTCCACCGAGACGGATATGCCCGGCGGTGATCAAGTCCAAACAGGACGGTCTACAAGCGCCTCGAAAGAGGGATGCGCAGCGCGGCTTCCGTTCCCGCCACCCGGGTCGACGCCTCGGCGTGCACCTTCCGCAGCGAAAGCGAGCCCCGCAGCTCGGACTCCACCAGCGTCCGCACGATCTGCAGGCCCAGGCCGTCCGAACGCTCCAGCGAGAACCCCGCCGGCAGGCCGCGCCCGTTGTCGCGGATGACGACGTCCAGCCAGCGGGCCGAGCGCTCCACGATCAGCTCGACCTTGCCCGACCGGCCCGCCGGGAAGGCGTGCTCGATGGCGTTCTGCACCAGCTCGGCCAGCACCATCACCAGCGGCGTCGCGATTTCCGCGACCACCACCCCGAACGAGCCCTTCCGCTTCAGCCCGACCTGCGACTCCGCCGTGGCGACTTCGCCGACCATCGGCAGCACGTTGTCGAGGAGCTTGTCGAGGTCGACGCGCTCGTCCACCGAGATCGACAGCGCCTCGTGCACCAGCGCGATCGACGTCACCCGGCGCACCGACTCCGCGAGCGCGAGCCGCGCCTCCTCCGACGACGTCCGGCGGGACTGCAGGCGCAGCAGCGCCGCTACCGTCTGCAGGTTGTTCTTCACCCGGTGGTGGATCTCGCGGATGGTCGCGTCCTTCGACAGCAACGCCCGGTCGCGGCGCTTGACCTCGGTGACGTCGCGCACCAGCACCAGCGCGCCCGCCGCCTGCCCGGCCGGCCGCAGCGGCAGCGCGCGGAACAGCACCACCGCGCCGCGTCGCGAATCGGCCTCCGTACGGCTCGACGGCTTCCCGTCGAGGGCCTCGATGATCCGGTGCGACACCTCGGTCGCGTCGAACGGGTCGCGGATCAGCGACCGCGTCAGCGGCGCCAGCCGGGTGCCGACCAGGTCGGACTCGTGCCCCATCCGGTGGTACGCGGACAAGCCGTTCGGACTGGCGAACACGACCGTGCCGCTCGAATCGAGCCGGATCAGCCCGTCCCCCACCCGCGGCGACGTGTGCGTGTCGGTCGCGTTGGTGCCGCTCGGCGGGAACGTGCCGTCGACGATCATCTGGCACAGGTCGCCGGCGCTGCCCAGGTACGCGATCTCCAGCGGCGAAGGGACGCGCGGCGCGGCCAGGTTCGTCTCGCGGCTCATCACGGCGACGACGTCGTCGTGGAAGCGCACCGGGATCGCCTCGCGTCGCATCGGCAGGTCGCGGTACCAGTGCGGGTCTTCCTCGCGGCAGATCCGCGCCTCGCGCATGGCCTTCGCCAGCTGCGGGTGCTCCTCCACCGTGAACCGCGTGCCGACGACGTCCTCGGGGTGCGCGGTGGGCGCCGTCGTCGGCCGCGCGTGCGCGACGCAGACGAAGTCGCCGCCGTCCGGCTGCAGGTCCTCGGTGACCGGGACCCAGAGCAGGAAGTCGGCGAAGGACAGGTCGGCCAGCAGCTGCCACTCCGCGACGACGGTCTGCAGGTGGTCCGCGGCCTCCCCGGGAAGGCCGGTGTTGTCGGCGAGCAGTTCGTTGAGCGTGGACACGGGTTACTCGACCGTCCCGAGGACGTCACCCTGCTGGACCCGGTCGCCCTTCGCCACGGCGAGGCTGGTCAGCGTGCCCGCCTTGGCGCTCACGGCGGGCAGCTCCATCTTCATCGACTCCAGGATCAGCACGGTGTCACCGGCGTTCAGCGCGGCGCCCGGCTCCGCGACGACCTCCAGCACGGTGCCGACCATTTCGGCCCTGATCTCGGCCATCGACACCCTCCTCGCGCTCGCCCTGACCACCCCATCCAACCAGAACGCGACGTCATGACACACTTGAGAGGTTGACCAGCTTTGACGACGAGGAGTGAACATGTCGAAGCGCGCCCGCAAGCGTCGCAGCCGGAAGAAGAACAGCGCGAACCACGGCGGTAAGCCCAACTCCTGAATTCGGCGTCGGCACGCAAAAAGGCCCCCACACCGTGGTGCGGGGGCCTTTGTCGTGCTCGGGCGCTATTCGGAACGCTGCTCGAGGGTGATCTCGGTGCGTTCCACGGTGACGCCGCCGCGCGTGGCGACGGTCTGGCGGATCGACGCGCGCAACCGGCTCTTCAGCTCGGCGGGGGCGTGGTCACCGCCACACTTGCGGGCCAGCAGCTGCTTGATGTGCTCGTCGATGCCGTACTCCTCGAGGCACGGCGGGCAGTCCTCGATGTGGGCGCGCAACGCCGCGTCCCGCTCGGTGCTGCACTCGCGGTCGAGGAGCAGGTAGATGTCGGCGAGCGCCTCTTCGCAGCGGACCTTGTCCGACGCGCCCTCGCACATGTCGTTCATCGCCCCGCCACCTCTTCCTTGGCCCCCCGGATGAAGCCGCGCTCGCGCGCGACGTCGGCGAGCAGGTCGCGCAGCTGGGCGCGGCCGCGGTGCAGGCGGGACATCACGGTGCCGATGGGCGTGTCCATGATCTCGGCGATCTCCTTGTACGCGAAGCCCTCGACGTCGGCCAGGTAGACGGCCAGCCGGAACTCCTCGGGCAGCTTCTGCAGGGCGGCCTTCACGTCGTTGTCGGGCAGGTTGTCCATCGCCTCGACCTCGGCCGAGCGCAGCCCGCTGGAGGTGTGGTTCTCCGCCTTGGCGATCTGCCAGTCGGTGATCTCCTCGGTGGGCGCCTGTACCGGCTGCCGCTGCCGCTTGCGGTAGCCGTTGATGTAGGTGTTGGTGAGGATGCGGTACATCCACGCCTTGAGGTTCGTGCCCGCCTTGAAGGACGCGAAGGCGGCGTACGCCTTCAGGTAGGTCTCCTGGACCAGGTCCTCGGCGTCGGCGGGGTTGCGGGTCATCCGCATCGCGGCCGAGTACAGCTGGTCGAGCAGCGGCATGGCGTCCCGCTCGAAGCGCTCGGCGCGCTCGGCCTCGGTCGCTTCTTCCGACGCTGGGTTCTGCGTGCTCGGCAAACCGTTCCCTTCCCGCTCGGCGTCGATGCGCGTGCGCGCATACGGCGACGTCGAGTTTACGCGGGGGCCGGGCACACCGCGGTTCGCCGGTGCCTCAGGGCGGCGGCGGCTGCGAGAGCGTGTGGTGGCGAGGGTTGCTGTCACGTTCCGTACAACCGATCGGGGGGTGCGGGCATTCCCTAGACTCCGGCCCATGGCTGGCAAGGGCACCCCGGCGACGGCGCTGCTGTCGAAGCGGAAAGTGGCGCACACGCTGCACGCGTACGACCACGATCCGCGCGCGGAATCGTACGGGCTGGAGGCGGTCGAGGCGCTGGGCCTGGAGCGCGCCCGGGTGTTCAAGACGCTGGTGGCCGAGGTGGACGGCCGTCTGGTCGTGGGGGTGGTCCCGGTCACGGGACAGCTGGACCTGAAGGCTCTGGCGGCCGCGGCGGGCGGCAAGAAGGCCAAGATGGCCGACCCGGCGGCGGCTCGGCGGGCCACGGGGTACGTGCTGGGCGGGATCTCGCCCCTGGGGCACCGGAGCCGGCTGCCGGTGGTGATCGACGCCTCGGCTCCGACGTTCGGGACGGTGTTCTGTTCGGCCGGACGCCGCGGGCTCGAGGTGGAGCTGGCGCCTGGTGAGCTGATCCGGCTCACGTCGGCGGTGGTGGCACCGATCGCGGTCTGAGCCGCGGGTTACGCGCTTGTTGGCCGGCCGCCAGCGCCCCAATGTGGCCTTCGGTGCGTTCAACGCACCCAAGGGGCCCTTCGGTGCGTTGAACGCAACCAAGGCCACATTGGGGCGCTCGGGACCGGCTCAGGCCAGCGGCCGCAGCACCCGCGACAGCCACTCCGTCGCCGCCCGCGAAACCGTCTCCAGGTCCTTCGACAGGCTGTGGTCCCCGTCGACCATCACGATCTCGTGGTGCGGCCCCGCCTTCGGCCGCCCGAACGGGTCGCGCTCGCCCTGGACCACCAGCACCGGCACCTCGACCGCGTCCAGCTCCGGCTGACGCGTCTTCTCCGGCTTGCCCGGCGGGTGCTCCGGGAACGCCAGGCACAGCACCGCCACCGCCTGCCCGGCCGACGCCGTCCGGCAGGCCACCCGCGCCCCGGACGACCGGCCGCCGAACACCAGCGGCAGGGAGTCGAAGCGCTCCGACAGCTCGTCCGCGATCGTCAGCCACGCCGTGTCCAGCTGGTTCGCCGGGGCCGGCGCGCGGCGACCGGCCACCCGGTACGGCTGCTCGACCAGTGCCACGTGCACGCCGGCCGTCTGGGCCGCCCGCGTCACCGCCACCAGGTCCTTCGCGCCGAGACCGCCGCCCGCGCCGTGGCCGAGCATCAGCACCGCCACGCCCTCCTCGGCGCAGTGCAGGTAGACCCGGGCCGGGCCGTACGCGGTGTCGATCTCGACGGCGGTCATGACTTCGGCGTGTCGAACAGGGCGCCCTCGTGCGCCGGATCGACGCGCTCCAGCAGCTCCGGCCCGTTGTTGCGGACGTTGTTCACCAGGGTCGAGATCGGCCGCAGCTCCAGCGACGCCACGATGTCGTCCGGCGTCGGCACCAGCAGGTCCTTGACGTCCTCACGGTCCGGGTCGAGCCAGCCGTCCCAATGGGAGCGGGGCACGATCAGCGGCATCCGGTGGTGGACGTCGGTGAGCTGGCCGGCGGCGTCGGTCGTGATGATGGAGAACGTGATCAGCGGCGCCGCGTCCTTGTCGTCCTTCGGGTGCCAGCTCTCCCAGATCCCGCCGAACGCGATCGAGGAGCCGTCCGGCTCCGTCATGTAGAACGGCTCCTTCTCCTTGCCGGTGCGGCGCCACTCGAACCAGCCGTCGGCGGGCACCAGGCAGCGGCGGGACACCAGCGCGCGGCGGAACGCCGGCTTCTCGGCGGCCGTCTCGGCGCGCGTGTTGATCATCCGCGAGCCGACCGACGGGTCCTTGGCCCAGAACGGCACCAGGCCCCACTTCATCATCCGCAGCGAGCGCTCGGCGGGCTCGTCCTCGAGGACCTGGCCGTCTTCGTCGCGCGGGTGCCGCTGCACGACGGTGACCACGTTCTTCGTCGGCGCGACGTTGTGGTCGGCGCGCGCGTGCCCCTCGGTGAGGTCGATGGCCTCGAACTCTTCAATCAGCTTCGCCGGGTCCTTGGTGGCGGCATAGCGGCCGCACATGGCCAACCTCCTCTACCGGATACGTCCGGGACGCCATCGTTACACGCAGGCCAGGGCCGTGGCGAGCGGCGTGGGATCATTCGGGTGGCACCGGCGCACGAGAGGACGAGGGTTTGACGCGCAACGACTGGAGCAAGCTGGACGAGTCCGACGTCCGCGTGCGTCCGGGCAAGGGCACCCGGCCCCGCAGCAAGCGCCGTCCCGAGCACGCCGACGCCGTCAACGCCATGGTCATCGGCAAGGACCGCGGCCGCTGGACCTGCGCGATCGACGCCGACCCCGGACGGGTGATCACCGCGATGCGGGCCCGCGAAATGGGCCGGACGCCGGTGGTGGTCGGCGACCGGGTCGGGGTCGTCGGCGACGTCTCCGGCAAGCCGGACACCCTCGCGCGCATCATCCGCGTCGACGTGCGCACCAGCTCCCTGCTGCGCACGGCCGACGACACCGACCCGTACGAGCGGCTGGTCGTCGCGAACGCCGAGCGCCTGCTGATCGTCACCGCGCTCGCCGACCCGCCGCCGCGCACCGGCTTCATCGACCGCTGCCTGGTCGCCTGCTACGCGGGCGGCGTCGAGCCGGTGCTGTGCCTGACGAAGGCCGACCTGGCCAGCCCGGACGAGCTCCTCGCCGGATACGCGGGCCTCGACATCCCGGCGATCGTGACCCGCTACGACGAAGAGCCCGAAGGCCTCACCGAGATGCTGAAGGACCGCGTGACGGCGCTGGTCGGCCACTCCGGTGTCGGCAAGTCGACTTTGGTCAACCGCTTGGTGCCGGATGCCTTCCTGGCCGTCGGCGTCGTGAGCGCGGTCGGCAAGGGGCGGCACACGTCCGTCGCCGCGGTGGCGCTGCCCCTGCCGGACGGCGGCTGGGTGATCGACACGCCGGGCGTGCGGTCGTTCGGGCTGGCCCACGTCACCGCGGACGACATCGTCGACGCCTTCGAAGAGTTCGCCGCGGCCGCCGAGGAGTGTCCCTCGGGCTGCGGCCACCTCGGGGCGCCCGAGGACCCGGACTGCGCGCTCGACGACGTCGTCGCGGACGGAACGGCGCTGCCCGAGCGGCTCGCGTCGCTGCGCCGGCTGCTGGCCTCCCGTGGTGGTCACGACGTGACCCGCCCCACGGAAACCTGAGGCAACCGGGAACCCGTGGCGGATCGTCACCGTCCCAGTGGTAACTCTTCGTCCGATCGGGCGATATGCCGAGCGGAACATTTGACTCTGAGGGGAATTCGATGCGCAAGACCACCTTGGTCGCCGCGGGCGCCGCGCTGGTGCTCACGCTGACGGCGTGCGGCGGCAACTCCGGCACCGCCGAGCCGGCCGCCGCGGGCAACCAGACGCAGGCCAACGGCGGTGGCGGCCTCCTCGCCTCGCCGTTCACCGACGCGATCCAGCTGGCCTCGGCGTCCAAGCAGGGCACCGAGAAGTCCAAGTCGGCGAAGTTCGTCATGGAGGGCTCCGCCGCCGGCCAGACGATCAGCGCGACCGGCGCGATGGCCTTCGACGGCGCGAACACCAAGTTCTCGATGACCAGCACCGCGGCCGGCGAGACCACCGAGATGCGCATGGTCGACAAGGTCATGTACATCAAGCTGCCCGCCGACCAGCAGAAGCAGATGGGCACCGACAAGTCGTGGGCCAAGATCTCGGCCGACGGCACCGACCCGGTCTCCCAGGCGATGGGCGCCGCGATGTCGCAGTCGGCCGACCAGAGCGACCCGAGCAAGATCCTGGACCAGGTCGCCAAGGCGGGCCGGATCATCTCGTCCGACCAGACCGACCTGAACGGCGAGCAGGTCAACCACTACAAGGTGGAGCTCGACGTCGCCAAGGCCATCGACCAGTTCACCGGCCAGGTCCCGGCCGCGGCGCGCGACCAGCTCAACGAGAAGCTCAAGGGCAAGGACATCAAGATCCCGGCCGAGCTGTGGCTGAACAAGGACAACCTGCCGGTGCAGGTGACCATGGACCAGGGCCCGATGATGCAGGCGCTGGGCGCGCCCGCGGGCGACGCGAAGTTCGCGATGAAGTACAGCGACTGGGGCACCCAGGTCGACGTGACGGCCCCGCCGGCCGACCAGGTCGTCGACCTCGGCGAGCTGATGAAGAAGGCCGGTCGCTGACCGGACGACGCTGAGTAGCAGCGGCTCCCCCGAACGGGTTCGGGGGAGCCGCTGTGTTTTTGTTGGCGCCATGCGCAAAGCCGCCGTCGTGCTGCTGCTCGTCCTGGTGACCGCCTGCACCGGCTCGCCGGCCCCACCCGCGTTCACCGACGCGCGGGCGCTGGCGGACGCCGCCACGGCGGCCACGACGAGCGGCGGCTCGGCGAAGTTCGGCACGGACGTCGCCGTGGGCCAGGTCCGCTCGAAGGGGCAGGGCCAAGCGCGCTTCGGCGCGGGCGGGACGTCCCAGGTGATGACGACGGACTTCATCGGCGAGCCGATGGAGCTGCGGCTGGTGGCCGGCAAGCTGTACGCGAAGGTGCCGGAGGGTTCGCGCGACGAGGTCGGCGCGGGCAAGCCGTGGGTGGTGGTCGCGGCGGACGGGAGCGACCCGTTCTCCCAGGTCGTCGGCGGCAGTCTCGCGCAGCTGGCGGCCCAGAACGACCCGGCGCACACACTGGGCGAGATCCGGACGGCGGGTTCGATCGTCTCGTCCGAGCGCGGGCAGCTGGACGGCGTGGCCGCGGAGCACTACCGGGTGGAGCTGGACTTGGCCCGGCTGGGGGCCGATCTGCCGGCCGGGTTGCCCGCCGACGCCGCCGGGCAGCTCGGTGGCAAGTTCCCGGTGGAGCTTTGGCTCGACGACGCGCACCGGCCGGTGCAGATCGTGCTGGACCTTTCGCCGATTTTGCAGGGCGGGGAGGCCCGGATCACGACCCGGTACCGCGAGTGGGGGGTGCCGGTCGATGTGCGGCCGCCGCCTCCGGGCGAGGTCGGTTAGTCACAAGTTGTCCACCGGCAATCCCGCCTGTGGACAACTCAGAGCAGCTCCAGCAAGAACGGCAGTTCCTGCGGCGCGTACCAGGCCAATTCGTGGTCCTCGGCGTCCCCCAGCGTGAACTCCGCGTCCGGATCACCCAGGTCCGCCGCGTCGATCACCGCGGCCGCCGCGGCGACCGCGTCCGCCGCCTCGGCCGAGTCCACGTGGATCGCCGCCACCGCCTTCAACGGGATCGGCCCGCCGATGCGGACCACCGGCGCGTCCAGGTCGGGCCGCAGCGTCACGCCTTCGACGTCCGCCGAGATCACCACCCGCCGCGGCTCGCCCTTCTCCTCCGCCGCGAGCAGCCGCAGCGAAGCCCGGGCCGCGTCCAGCAGCGCCGCGTACTCCAGCTCCTCGTCCGAACCGCTCACGTACGCCTCGCGCAAAGCCGGCGTCAAAGCGAACGCCGTTCCGCTGCGGGCGCGGAACTCCCCCGAGGTTTCGAGGTCGCGAAGCATCGCGATGGTCGCAGGCAGATAGACCCTCACCAGTGCGCACCCTTCAGCTCTTCCAAGGACTCTTCGATCATCCCGGCCACGAGGTCGACGTCGAACGCGGCCTTGCGGTCGCCGTTGAGTCCGAAGTAGACGCCGCCGTGGTAGGACGTCACCCCGATCGCCAGCGCCTGGGTGCGCATCAGCGGCATCACCGGGAACATCTCGATCAGTCTGGCCTCTCCCGCGTACATCGGCACCTGCGGGCCCGGTGAGTTGGTCACCATGACGTTGAAGATGCGCCCGGACAGCGACCCCGCCGCTCGCGCGCCGAGCGAATGCAGGGTAGCCGGGGCGAAGCCGCCCACCTTGAGCAGCCCGCGCGCCGTGACCGAGCGTCCCGAGTCCAGGTGCTCGGCCATCGCGTGCCCGATGTGCTGCAGCCGCAGCACCGGGTTGGGCTCGCCGACCGGCAGGTCCACCAGGTACGCGGCCACCTGGTTGCCGACCAGCGCCGGCGTCGAGTACTCCGCCGTCTCGGCGTCGCGGACCGCCAGCGGCACCAGCGCGCGGATCGTCGCGTTCGGAGACAGCGATTCTTCGCGCGAAAGCAGCCATTCGCGCAACGCGCCGGTGATGGCGGCGAGGACGACGTCGTTGACCGTGCCGCCGTGCGCCGCGCGGATCTTGCGGAAGTCCTCCAGCCGCGTGCGCACCACCGAGAACACGCGGCCGCCCGACACCCGGACGTTCAGCGGCCCGGTCGGCGCCGGGCTCACCAGCGTGCGCAGCGTCGACGCCACCCCGCCGACGGTCTCGGCGAACTTCCCCGCCACCGCGAACGCGTCGTTCGCCGCCGAGCGGACGTTCTCCACGACCTCGCCCGGCCGCTGGACGCCCTCGCTGACCGCGTCCAGCACCAGCTGCGTGCGGCTCGGCTCGCGCCGCGGCGTCCAGATGTCCTCGAACGGCTCGGGCTCGGCCGGCGTCGGATCGAGGATGAGCTGACCGAGCTCGATCGTGCCGACACCGTCCACAACGGACTGGTGCGTCTTGGTCACCAGCGCCACCCGGTCGCCGGCCAGGCCCTCGATGAAGTACGCCTCCCAGAGCGGGCGCTCCGGGGCCAGCCGCCGCGACATCAGCCGCGCGACCAGGTCGAACAGCTGCTCGTCGCTGCCCGGCTGGGGCAGTGCCGAGCGCCGGACGTGGTAGCCGAGGTCGAAGTCGACGTCGTCCACCCACACCGGCCGCGCCAGGTGCCCCGGCACCTCCGCCACGCGCTGGCGGTAGCGCGGCAGGTACGCCAGCCGCGCCCCGACGAGGTCGAGCAGCTGCGCGTAGCCGAACCCGGACCGCGGCCGCTCGAAGATTGCCACCCCGCCGACGTGCATCGGCGTCGCGTGGTCCTCGACGTACAGGAACGAGGCGTCCAGCGCGGACAGGCGGTCGGGCATGAGCCGATCCTTACACAATGCGAGACTGCCGGGTGTGGGTGATGAGTCGACCGTCTCGCCGAAAGACCGCTTCCTGACCGTGTACGGCCGGAAGCCGGTGCTCGAAGCGCTGGCCGACGACGGCCTGCGCGTGGACAAGGTGATCCTCGCCGACACCGCCCGCGGTCCCGGCGCGGCGGAGATCCAGCGCGCGGCGAAGGAGGCCGGCGTGGCGGTGCAGCGCGCCAGCGCCCACCGGGTCAAGGTGCTCGCCGGCAACGGCAAGCAGGACCAGGGCGTGCTCGCCGACGTCGTCGCCCCGCGGATGCGCGCGCTCGAAGCCGCGCTGTCGGACCGTCGCCCGCCGTCGCGCGTGCTGCTGCTCGACGGCATCACGACGCCCGCGAACGTCGGGATGATCCTGCGCACGGCGACCGCCGCCGGGCTCGACGGCGTGATCGTGCCGCGCCGCGGCGTCGCGGCGCTCGACCCGCTGGTGGTCAAGGCTTCGGCCGGCGTCGCCTTCCGCGCGCCGGTGCTGCGGTGCGGCTCCGCGCGCGAAGCCGCCGAAATGCTCACCGAAGCCGGCTACGGCCTTTATGCGCTGGGGGCGTCGGCTCGAACTGCGGTTTTCGACGTCGAACTGCCGCAGCGCGCCGCTTTCGTGCTCGGCGGCGAGACGGACGGAGTCGGCACCGAAGTCGGCGAGCTCGTCACGGAATGGGTGTCGATTCCCATGCCGGGTGACGTCGAGTCGCTGAATGTCTCAGCTGCCGCGGCGGTCCTGTCTTTCGAACTGGTCCGCCGCGCGCGGTGACGCTCATCGATCGGGGAACAGCGCGCCGAGCTCGGTGAGCGTTTCCTCGACCGACCGGTGGTGCACGCCGACCATGCCCGCCTGGACGGCGCCGCGGATGTTCGCGGCCGAGTCGTCGACGAACGCGCACCGCACGGCGGGCAGGCCGAGCCGGTCGGCCGCGATCAGGTAGACCGCGGGATCCGGTTTGGCGACACCGACCTCGCCGGAAAACACCAGGGCGTCGAAATAGTCGAACATGGTGTTCTTCACCTCGGCCGACGCTCCGGGGGCGTTGGACAGCAGCCCGGTGCGGACGCCACGTTCGCGCGCGGCCACCAAGTAGTCGTAGAAGCGGCCTGCGTCGGGATCCGTGAGAACACCGGCGAAATCGACCAATAAGCCCTTTAACACCCGGCACACCATAGCCGGGGTAACGACGCGTTGTCTCGCACAGCGCAACAACGGCCGGCGCTTACCGCACCGGCGCCGGTGAATCCATCGCTTCGGCGGTTCTTTCCCGAATCGGGCGATTCCCGTCGCCTTTCGGGCCGGTTCCCACCTCTAAGCCGTGACGGCGGCGAAATGCCACCGTCCGGGAGGGGAGAAATGTCCGAGGAACACCGCGTGAGAACGCTGGTCCACAACGAAGTGCCGCGCCGGGCCGAAAGCCCGCCGGCGGTGACCCCGCACGAACACCGGCGCGGCGACGCCCGGTGGCCGGTGCCTCGCGGGCTGGAGGCGGGTGAGGTGGGCCGCCTGCTGACCATGCTGCTGGAGGCCTACGACGGCCGCCGTCCGGTACCGCAGATCCGCGGGCTGGTGGCACCGGAGGTCCTCGCGGGCCTCAGCGGGCCGCACTTGGCGCGGCCGCGGCACCGGCTGTGCCGGGTGCACGTGTGCACTCCGGTGGCGGGGGTGCTCGAGGCGTGCGCCCGCGTGGAGGCGGCCGGCCGGTCGTTCGCGCTGGCGGCCCGCTTCACCCGGACCCCGGCGGGCTGGCAGTGCGTGCGGTTCTCACTGCTGAAGCCGGGACGGCCGGACCAGCGGGCCCAGCGCCCGGCGGCGGCGTGAGACGCGCTCGCGCCGCCCGCGCACCGCCGGGGTGCCGGGAGGTCGCGGGGGGGGGGAGTCGGGTTGGCACCGCGCTCGCCCCCCGCCGGCCCGCGCACCGCCGGGGTACGGGCCCGCGCACCGCCGGGTGCGGGCCC